>JBGCFD010000067.1:0-152857 GCA_045106765.1 Saprospiraceae bacterium
TCATCTAAAATAATAAAAAGAGCATCTAACAGCAGCTAAAAGAAAGGTGAGTAAATTTCAGATTGCTTACCCTACTAAAAATAAAAATGCGCAACAAATTGTTTACCAATAAGTTACGCATTAGGAGTGTGATCCCGCCAGGACTCGAACCTGGAACCTGCTGCTTAGAAGGCAGCTGCTCTATCCAGTTGAGCTACGAGACCAAATCTGGATAATTGCTTTGTTAAGCGGACGCAAATTTATATCTTTTTATGATAAAAATGCAATTTCTGCAAAGTATTTTTTCAAACCAAATAACCTTTCTTTCAGTTCCCTTCCTTCCACTTATTTTTTTAAATTCACAGACTTTTTTAAAATCAAACTTAACTATGAGCCAACCTACTAGTGTTAAAATCGAAGAAAGTTGGAAAAATATTCTCGTCGAGGAATTCCAGCAACCTTATTTTGCTGCTATCAAACAATTTTTAATTCAAGAAAAGCAAGGCGGTCATAAGATTTTCCCTGCTGGATCTTTGATTTTTAATGCATTTAATTCTACTCCTTTCGACAAAGTGAAAGTCGTAATATTAGGACAAGACCCTTATCATAATATTGGACAAGCACATGGATTAAGTTTTTCAGTTCCAGATGGAATTCCTGCTCCTCCTTCTTTAGTTAATATGTTTAAAGAATTGAATACAGATATTGGTATGGATATTCCAACAACTGGTAATTTACAAAAATGGGCGAACCAAGGTATTTTATTACTCAATGCTGGTTTGACGGTCCGAGCACATCAAGCCAATTCTCATAAAGATGCAGGCTGGCATAAATTTACTGATGCAGTTATTCGAAAATTATCATCAGAAAGGCAAGGTATCGTATTTTTACTTTGGGGAGGTTTTGCCAAAAAGAAATCAAGTTTGATCGATCATTCCAAGCATCATGTTTTGATGTCTGGACATCCTTCTCCGCTGAGTGCGAATCGAGGATATTGGTTTGGGAATAAGCATTTTTCAAAGACTAATGAATTATTGGAAAAACAAGGGTTGACTCCAATTGATTGGAGTTTAAAATAGGAGTCAGGGGCTTCGTGTTTTTTTTTACTTGCTAATTTTCCTAATCTATTCTTAATGTTCTTTCCAGAACAAGAATGGGAAAAACAAGAAGTCTCTGATTTCTGATTCCTATTTAAGATTGACGATCAATTTCACATATTCTCCTTTTTCCACTTTTTGATTTAGATTTTCATCAATAAGAAATACAAAATATAGTTTTTCAAAATTAGAGTTGGCGATATTGATCTCAAAATCTTGCATGCAATAATTTTCTACATCGAAACTAAGTTCAACAATACCGTTTTCCTTTTTTGAAACCAAATTCGCTCGCCTCTCTTCTTCATTATTGTAAAAAATATAATGGTGCGCTTGATCATCAAAAAAGATGCATTCATATTGTGCATCTTTTGGACCAGCCATACTTGTTCCCGCAGAAAGTGCAGGTATTTTGTCAAAAGACTTTCCAGGTTCGAACTGCTCAAAAATATCGGGATCAATATCTGCAACTAACCTTGCTGCATGATAATTTTGAGCGACATCATCATCTTTTTTGATATCAAAATAAACTGAAAATTTTTCTTTAGCTAAATCAATACTTTGCTGAGAAGTATTAATTGTAATTTCATTCTTGCCTTGTTGTATTTTCAAACCAAAATCATTCAATTGACTTGGCAATTCAGTTGATTGGAAAATAGACATGGAAAAGACCATCAAAAAAGTAAAAATAGACGTAGATGACATAATAATTAAAATTAGTTTTTGGATAAAAAATAAATTAATAAAAAGAAATTGTTGGTGTAGGTTTGGTTTTTAAGCATTGTACACTAGTTCATTTTTTCAAAAAAAACTTGTTTCAATGTATTGATCTTTCACCAATTACAATACTTAGATTGAATTAGTAAAACTAAATTTCCGAAAATATTATGTAGGGAGTTAGAAGGTTTGAAATAGAAAGTAGATAGGTCTATTTGAAGTCAGTACAAATGTAAATATTTTAATCCAACATATTCAAAAAAACGAAAGACTTTAACAATATATTTTAAAAAAATGTAATATTTATAAAATTCATTAGTTGGTTAGGTATCGGATTTCTTGAAGAGATCCGATACCTTTTTCCTTCAACAGTTTATTTTCCATAAACCTCTCCTCGACAAGATTTTAAAGTATTCATCAACAAAGAAGTTACCGTCATCGGGCCAACGCCTCCTGGAACGGGTGTTATATAACTTGCCTTAGCAGCTACCTCTTCATATTTTACATCACCGGTCAATCGGTAACCACGTTTTTTAGTTTCATCATCTACTCGATTAATACCAACATCAATAATCACTACTCCATCTTTTACCATATCAGCAGTTAAGAACTCAGGAATCCCCAATGCTGCAATAATAATATCAGCTCGCAAAGTATGTGATTTTAAATCCTTGGTTCGGCTATGACAAAGTGAAACTGTTGCATTCCCAGGTCTCGCTTTTCTCGATAACAAAATGCTAATAGGAGTTCCAACAATATTACTTCTTCCCAAAACCACACATTCTTTTCCTTCCACATCTATATTATAACGATCCAACATTTGCATAATCCCAAAAGGTGTCGCTGGCAAATAAGCAGGCAGTCCTTGTGCCATTCGACCGAAATTAGCAGGATGAAAACCATCCACATCTTTTCGAGGATCAATGGCAAGAGTTATTCTCTCTTCATCAATATGTTTTGGCAAAGGAAGCTGCACAATAAATCCATCTATCTCTTCATCATTATTAAGTTCAGCAACAATTTCCAATAATTCTTCTTCAGTCGTAGAAATGTCTTTTCGAATCATGGTAGATTCAAAACCAACTTGTTCGCACGACCGAACTTTGTTTCTTACATACACTTGACTTGCTGCATCTTCTCCAACTAGCACGGCAGCAAGGTGTGGAATTTTCCCACCAGATTCTCTAATTTTTGCAACTTCAACTGCAATTTCTTCTTTGATTGTATTGGCAAGTCCTTTACCGTCGATGATGTTTGACATAAGTAAATTTGAATTATTTTAACAAAGGCACAAATATAAAAAACACGCTGACTAAAATTGCCAGCGTGTTTTTATTTTTTCGAAAAAAAGGAAAAATTATTTAATTGAAATCTCAAGTCTTCTATTTAAAGCCTTTCCTTCATCGGTATCATTTGATTCATTTGGGTTTGTTTCACCTAATCCTTGAATCATTACTTGATTCTTCTTAATTCCATTTTCATATAAAAAAGTTCTAATTCTTCTCGCTCTATCTCTTGATAACTTTTCTTTATTTGAGCTTTCTTCACTATCAGTATAACCATTTACTAAAAGTACAGCTCCAGAATTTCGATTTAAATATTCCATTGCCTGATCTAAGTATTTTCTTAATTCAATAGTCATTTCAAGTTCACTATTACCCGAATCAAAATAAACTGTGTGAAGACCAGAAGGGGAAAATTCAATTTCTCCTGGAGTTTCAACTACAGCTTCATCTGCCTTTTCATTGCCTTTAAAAGCAACTGCATTGTATAATCTTTTTCCCTCTAATACTCCAGTTAACTCTTTTCCAGAAGTAATAATTCTATCAGCAGGCGTACCATATTTTACTAGTTTTGCTTTAATCGCTTCAGCCCTTTCTTTTCCCAAATCAGTCTCACCTGTATATTTTTCAGAAGCATAATAACTTCCAACTAAACTTAAAGTTCGATTTTCATTACTCTTAAAATGTGCTGCAATCTTTTTCAATTCGCCATTAGTTACTGCTGGGATAGTTGCAAATATTCCATCTTTCTCAAACGAAAATGCATCTACACTTTTTGATTTAAATGCACCATCTGTAAATGAAAAATTAGCTGGAGTCTCGGCAGAACCTCCACAGAAATTAGTAAGACTAAGTACCCAAGAACCAATGAGAATAAATAAGGCAGATAAAATTCCTATTGCAGTATTGTTGTTCATATTATTTTATTTTTTCCGGACAAAATAATCCAGAGTTGGTTTGTAAATAAGTTTTAATTGAGTTGTCAAGTGAGTACAAAGGTTCTTGAATGGCTTGGTAAATTTAAAAAAAAACTAAAGAAATCAAGAAATGTATTTTTAAATATATAATTCAAAAAAAATGTAAAATTATTTTTATTCAAAATTTTTAAATATGAAAAACTACTTTACGTAACCTCATCATATTCAGAAGGATAAGAATATTTTTTTCAAAAAAAAATACAAAAAATAAAGTTATTAACATTTTCTCTTTATCTTGGGTGTACACTATTCTACACTATAATATTTTTATATTCCCATTCTATCAAAACCCTAAAATAAGCTGTACTATACCTATTGTGACTAATCTCTCAATTATTGGTCACAACTCATATAAAAACGAATCCAAATTTTTTAACACTTTAATAAAAGAGAAAATACTATGACGATTTTAAGTTTTATCCTACTGTTTAATTGGATGTGCTGGATCCCTATTTTATTATTTGGAATAGGTGCGTGGTTGCTAGGTAATTTTTTCGGGAAAAATTCTTCCACAACTAAATACACTAATTTGTTGAATGAGAAAGATACCAACTTGAATCTTGTTCAAGGTAATTTGCAAAATGCACTTACCGCAAAAGAAAAAACAGAAAATGAATATGCTGGTTTGAAAAATAGGTTTTCCTCACTTGAACTTGACTACCAGGCTTCGAAGAATATTGAGCCACAAATTATCGAAAAGGAAATTGAAATTATTAAAGAGGTTCCAGTTGAAGTTGTAAAGGAAATAGAAGTAGAGGTGGAAGTCATTCGAGAAGTAGAAGTGATCAAAGAAGTGCCTGTTGAAAGATTAGTTCAAATTGTAAAAGAAGTGGAAGTCATCAAAGAGGTGCCTGTCGAAATGAGTAATAATTACGAAACACTTAAAGCTGTGGATATGGTCAGAGAAGTGCCTGTCGAAGTAATTAAAGAAGTAGAAGTCATCAAGGAAGTGCCTGTTGAGATCATCAAGAATGTAGAAGTCATTCGAGAAGTAGAAGTCATCAAAGAAGTGCCTATCGAAGTCATCAAAGAAGTGGAAGTCATCAAAGAAGTGGAAGTCATTAGAGAAGTGGCGGTTGTTCAAGAAGTAGAAGTGATTAAAGAAGTGGAAATTATTAAGGAAGTACCTGTTGAAGTCATCAAGGAAGTAGAGGTAATCCAAGAAGTAGACGTAATTAAAGAAGTGGAAGTCATCAAAGAAGTAGAAGTTATCAAGGAGGTACCTGTTGAAGTAATTAAAGAAGTAGAAGTCATTCAAGAAGTAGAAGTCATTAAAGAAGTGCCTGTCGTAATTGAAAAGGAAGTGGAAATAGAAGTGATCAAAGAAATCGAAGTCGTTCAAGAAGTGCCTGTCGAAGTCATCAAAGAAGTAGAAGTCATCAAAGAAGTAGAAGTCATCAAGGAAGTACCTGTCGAAGTGATTAAAGAAGTTCAAGTGATTAAAGCTGTTGAAATGATTAAAGAAATTCCTGTGGAAGTGGTCAAAGAAGTCCAGGTGGAAGTCATCAAAGAAGTAGAAGTAATTAAGGAAGTGGAAGTGATCAAAGAAATGGAAATTATCAAAGAGGTAGAAGTCATCAAAGAGGTACCTGTTGAAATAATCAAGGAAGTGGAAGTCATCAAAGAAGTACCAGTAGAAGTTACCGTATTTAAAGAAGTAGAAGTAATCAAAGAAGTACCTGTTGAAATTATTAAAGAAGTAGAAGTAATCAGAGAAGTAGAAGTGATCAAGGAAATTCCAGTAACACTTCATACCAATACGCAGACAGTTAAAGCAGTAGAAATGTTTAGAGAAAAAGCGGTACTCAAAGCAACTAATGGAAAATCAGGTTACCGATCTGAATATCTTCAAATCGTAGAAGGCATAGGACCAAAAATCGAAAAACTACTTCATGCAGCTGGAATTAATAATTGGGATGAATTGGCTGAAACTAGCACAGATGATTTGAAAGAAATATTAAACAACGCTGGACCTCGCTACAAGATGCATAATCCAAGTACTTGGCCAAAACAAGCAAAGCTAGCTGCCAAAGGAAAATTTGATCAACTAAAAGATTATCAAGATGATTTAGATGGTGGAAAAGAATAATCACTTTTCGCCACAACAACATAACCAAAATTTACAAATGCCTCGCAAAATTTGCGAGGCATTTTTTTTAATATAGAAGTTGTTTTAAAATGTCTAGCTGACCTACGCAGAAAGCATTGTGGTTATTGGACTTTAGCTTTTTTTCGTCCCAACCCAAAGGGGTTGAAACTCAAAAAGAGATTCGCCAATAATCACAAGCTTTTCCGCTCGGTTTCAGTAGACAATTAAAACAACTTCATAATTTTATCAAGCAATATTATTTCCAAGTACTTTTCCTTCCTTTATTGATATTTTATCTCCATCAAACTTTGTCAAGGACATGGAAGAATTTTCTAAAGGATTATACATAATACTCTGCTCTTGCAACATTCCTATCGCAATTTGTTCTCCCATATATATAGACTGTTCATAATCTGAATAAAAATGAACTCCTCCCCAATTTCTGCCAATAGAAATATTTGCAGCAATTTTATTTAACTCATCACCTACAGTCAAATAATTAGTTAGAGGAACAGTCTTTAACATTTCACCATTTTTATCTGGGACAAAAGCATGCTTTCCATCATTAAAATCTAGTTCACTTTCATCACTAAAAATCTGCATTTTCTTGCCATCAGAAGAAATAGCTATTCGTTGGTCTTCATCAAAAAATGCTTTCAATATCGTTACACATGCTCCTGCAACCGTTGCATGACCTGCTCCATAAGAAGGATGCATCGGTGATCCCTCACAAAAAGCCATTGGCAATAACATATTTCCACCACCACTTGGAAAGGTCGTAATTTCATTAGTTAAATCAGGATCAAATTTATTATACATTTCAGTTAGTTCAGGAGCGATCAATCGCAATTCAACTCTCTTCTCTAATCGAGCTGCTAACACTTCAGGTCGACACCTTCTATGTATATTAAATTTCTGATACCTAACTGCTTTTAGAGCACGAGTTGCTGTTTCGGTTACTAAGGTCAAAATATGAGGAGGCCCATAATGAGCAAATCCTTGCTGGTGATCTAAACTATCAGCACCTTGAAATGGAATTCCTGGATCAAATTTAGCTCCATAGGATAATAAAATTAAACATGCATTGAGGTAGGCTTGATATAAAGCATCATAATGAACATAAGTGGCTAAATCTCTTCCAGTAGTAATAAATCGTCTAAGATCTGTTCCAATTTTATATCCTTCTCTACCTGATAGATTCGCACCATTCTGAACATCAAGCCATTCATTCCAACTAGTTAAATGGTTTTCCTCTGGAGTAGCACACCTTACTCTTTGATCGATAATACTTGCCCCAAAATTGATTTTTCCATCGGAAGGATAAAATTCAGGAGATGTTCCTGCTGAATCAGTTCCTAATCCATAACTACCCGCTAAAATAAATTGAGAAAGGTATGGGCCTACATTATCTCCGTCGGTTATTCCCTTAAATCCCGTATCAATACTTAAGGCTCGATTCCCAGTTCTTTTATTTCCACTAAACCATGGCAAACTATTTAAAAAAGTAAATATTCCATTCACTCTAGCTACCTCTGCGGCAGATAAACCAGCCTCTACTCTTGCTTCAGGTGAGAAATAAGCTAAAGGAACATCTCTTAGTAATGCCTGAGCATAGACTTCAGCCATCTCTGCATCTAATTCCTCACTTCCTAATTTTGGAGCAGGTGGCATTGTAACAGATTGGGCATCTGGTCCCTCTGTATCAAATGTAAGTCCTGCACTCGCACTTTCCCATGCTCGAACTGGGACTGGGTTTCCTAAATTCTGTGCTTTTGCCGATTTCCAATCTGGCTTTAACATCCCTCCAACATCAATACAATCTGGTCCAAGTGGAGTATTATCAAAGTCCCAAGGATCTCCAGTTTCAATTGCTCTAGCTAATTGAACATAATGATCTGGCTCTGAAACCAAACCAGTTACTTCATCATGCTTAAGTCCTTTAGTAAAATTCATTAGGTAGCTTTTCTTTCCATGTGGATGTTGAAACTTTACTTCATCTCCATTTGATTCATGAAAAACATGAGGCTGTTGGTGAGCAATTTCGGCAGCCTCTACCCTTTTTTGTAAGGCTAGATCCTTTCGTTTTTTTTGATCTTTCATTTTGATTTTAATTATAAGAGTTAATAATAAATAAAAGGAGCTTAACTTTAAGCTCCTATATATTTACCTAAGATCCAAATTAACTCTTAGTTTCAAAATCAAAATGTAGGTTTGATTTATACCAATGAATAGAAATACCTTTTGACTGTACGAAAAAAATTAGATGTTAGAGTTTATTCTAAATAGAATTGTATGTGGGACCGTAAAACGTCTAACGTTCAACGAATAAACTATATTAATACTATTTCCCTTGCCGAGCACTTTCCAAATATCCATTAATGGTCTCAATTTGTTTTTGATCTAAAGCAAACTCTTTTGCTTTTTCAAAATATTTAATCGCATTGGGAAACTGTTTTTGCATCGCATAAATGACTCCTAAATTTTGCCATCCATCCACATATCTTGGATTTTTTTCAACTGCTTTTTCATAAACACCTTTCGCTTTTTCCAATTCCGCATTGGCTCCAGCTATATTTCCTACTGCCCTTGCCTTCGCACTTTTTTCAAAATAAATAACCCCCAAATTATTATAGGCTTTTGCATTATTCAAATTGTATTGAATCGCTAAATTATAGTGTTCCTCTGCTTTTTCATTAAAACCTGCTTTGTTGTACCACCACCCTAGCCTAGCATGTGCGTCTGAATACTTTGGATAAACTTCTACCGCTTTTTCCAAAACGGTCTTAGCCTTATTCATCATTTCCGATTGCTCATTACCTGTCAAAGTCAATCCTCTTTTCGATAATTCTAAACTATAGTGATACAATAATTTCCCACACTCAGGCGAGGTTTGAATATCTGTATCGTACAACGTAAAACTATCTTTCCATGCCGAATTTCGGTCTATCGTTTTAAAAGAAAAAAGTAGGACGACCACTCCTAATAATCCAAGAGCTACCATATTTTTTTTAAGAAAGCTACTCATTTCAAAATTCTTACTTCTCCCTTCTTCTAATTTTAACAACTTCATTATTCCATAAGCTAATGCAATGGAAAAACCTAAAACAGGTACATACAATAATCGCTCTGCATAAGAGGTCCCAATATTAAAAACTAAATTAGAAGTAATCGAAAGTGTCAAAATGTAGAACAAAATTCCAAAAGAAAAAACTGATTTTTTCTTAACATTCAACAATGCCCAAATACCTAAACCAACATGAATAACAAAAGATAAAAGTGCTTTCCAATCTCCAAACGAAGTCAATGGAATTTGAGAATATCCTGCATCTGAAACTAAAGGATGTGGGAAAATTAATAACTTTAAATATCGACCTAAGATCAAAAATGCGGTCGCTTTTTGTTCCACAAAATTATCAGCAGAAACTAATACATTATCTAAAATCGAAGTATTTCCCGTCCCAATTGTTTTTCCCAATACTGTACTCAAAATAGCAATAAAAACGAGTGACACAGCCAAATAACCTGCAGATAGTTTTAAGTTTTTTTCTAAAGAAGTTTTAGTAAAGAAATATATTAACAATGGAAAAACCGCCACATAAGTTACCGAACTTTCTTTTGACAAAATCGCTAAAAAGAAGCTCCCCATTGACAAGGCTAACCACTTGACATTTGATTTACTTAAATAATCCCACAACCAATAAACGGCTAATAAAAAAAAGAAAAAACCCATGATATCATCTCGCCCTTTGATGTTCGCAACCGACTCGGTGTGCAAAGGATGAATCATAAAAATCACCGCAGCAGCAAAGGGCAAAATCAAATTATAATTTCTAAAAACTCTCGCCAAAGTAAAAAATAAAAGTCCTCCTGTCAACGCATAAAACAATACATTTACAAAATGCATAAAACTTGGATTATCAGGAAAAATCTGCCATTCCATCGCAAACATCACAGGAGTCAACGGACGATAAAGGGTTCCAAAACCAGCTCCATATCCATAGCGATAACTATGAGTCAAATGTGTCCCAATTCCTGCAAAACCTTTTTGAGTGACAAAATTTTCCTTGATGACAGAAAAATCATCGAGCGCCCATTCATGTTGAATCGTATTGGCATACAAAATAAAACCGAGCAGTCCAACAATAAGTGCAAGTGGTAAATATTTTCTTACAGAAAAATTAGCAGAAGTTTTGCTACCCGTTTTTAAAGTAGATTTTTTAGTTTTTTTATCTTTCTTTTTTGACATCGTTTAGTTTCTTTTTTGACAAATATAAGAGTTCTTCGGCAAATTTCGTGTCAGGTAAAAATAGAAATTTAGAGAAGAAAAATATGATTGGTATAGCAGGTTTTAAAAAACAAATTTTAAGTAGATTTGCAAAAGAAAATGATTCTTAGACTATCACAGTATTAGTTTAAGAACCAAGAAAATAAAAGACAAAATAAAAGCATCATCAAACACAAATTAAAATTCTATTTCTCCTACTGGCTTTTTTGGCTTGGATATTTTGTTGTAGCAAAATTAGCCTTCCTCATTTTTAATTGGAAAAAAACAATGGAGATCGAAAACTTTTCTGAACTCACTTCCATTTTTCTCCAAGGTTCAAAATTAGACCTTTCTATTTCAGGTTACTTATTATTAATTCCAACTTTATTAATTATTCTGAACTCATTTTTTGAAAAAAACTTATTCAAAAAATCCATTCTCATTTACACTAATATATTGTTATTCATTATATCCTTTTTCGTCATTGTGGATGCTTCACTCTATGGACATTGGGGAAATAGATTAGATATTTATGGTGCATTTTATTTGAATAATGTTGGCGAAGCCATGAATTTCATCCCTATTAAAACATTGATAACCAACACTTTATCTTTTTTAATCCTTGCGATCAGTTCTTGTTTTTTTTATGCAAAAAAAATACATCCATTGGCAGACCATCATCTCAAAAATTGGTTATCAATTCCTTTGACCTTTTTAATTTTAGGTGCGCTTTCAATTATTCCAATTCGAGGAGGCATCGGATTAAATCCAATTAATTTGAGTAATGTTTATTTTTCTAACAATACATTTCCAAATCATTCTGCGATTAATATTATTTGGAATATGGCTTATACCTTTTCCGAGAAAGAAAAATTATATCAGACTTTTAATTATTTCAATTCAAAAAATGTAGCACCTTATTTTAACAATTTATATCCACCAGAAATCCCAGCTCCAAGTCTTCTGAAAAATAAAAAACCTAATATTGTTTTTATCATTTTAGAAAGTTTCACTTCAAAATTGATTAATAAAAAATGGGATGGCACAGAAATCACCCCCAACCTAAATCGCCTCACAAGAGAAGGAATTTATTTCTCTAATTTCTATGCAAGTGGCGATCGAACAGACGAAGGTTTAGTCAGTATTCTGAGTGGTTACCCTGCTCAACCAATTAGTTATATCATCAACTATCAACACAAAACTGCCAAACTCCCATCGATCATTCAACACCTCAAAGAAATAAATTATCGTACTTCATTTTACTACGGAGGTGATATTAATTTTGCCAATATGAAATCCTATTTGTTGCAAGCTGGAATGGAAAAAATTATTGACAAAAATGATTTTCCTTCTGAGCAATTCAATGCAAAATGGGGTGTCCACGATCACTTCGTTTTTGATAAACTAATGGATGATATTAAAAATACGGAAGAGCCTTTTTTCAAAACTATTTTAACGCTCAGTAGTCATCCTCCATTCGATACTCCCATACCAACTGTCATCGAAGGAAGTGACGACAATTCTCTTTTCGCCAATTCTGCAAACTACACAGATCAAGCATTAGGAGATTTCATAACAAGACTTTCACGGGAGTCAATTTGGGAAAACACCCTAGTCGTTTTATTGGCTGATCACAGTATTCCATATCTAGACAATTGCCATGTTTCTGCTCCTCAAAAATTTAAAATACCGATGATTTGGCTAGGTGGGATTTTACAAAATCCAACTGCTAAAATTAAAAAATTCGCTTCCCAGACTGATCTTGCAAATACCTTGTTAAGTCAATTAAACCAAGAGGTTTCAACTTTTGAATACAGTAAAAACATTTTCTCTTCTTCTTCTAAATCCTTTGCATTTTATACCTTTAATCATGGTTATGGATTTTTGGCAGATAGCACTCAAATCATTTATGATTATTCCGGAAATCGTTTTTTAAAACAAGAAGGAAATACGTTTCCAGATTCCGTTGGTAATGCTTATTTACAAAAAACCTCTAATGACTTTTCCTCCAAATAAAACCTTGAAATAAATTCATTGTCAGGTAAATTATAGAATTAAAAACGACCAAAGGAAAAATTAATTTCGACTTTTATCTTACTCAGAAAACGAACTATTATAAATCATAAAAAAGTTAATAATGTCCAAAGAAAATAAAAAACAAGACTTCACAGAAGAAGGTGACCTTGCAAATTTTACCGCAGAAATAAATCAAAACATCAATGATATTCGGACTTCAACTGATCGATTTTTTAAAAGAAAATTGATCCTATTTTGCATTCGATGGACCATCACTTTGGTGCTTCTATATATTTTTTTAGATAGTTATCCTTGGATAAAATATTTGATGTACCTCGCCATTCCTCTCGGAATTCTAAACTTGGTTTTAATCTTTGGTGGAAGAAAAAAAATCAATGAAAAATTATCGGAAACGGAAGACAATATTAGTTCGATGTAGAGATTAACGCTAAATCTACATTACAATCTGTTATTGTCAATTTCAAATTAGAGATTTAGAAATTATTAATGTAACTAATCTTGAAACCAACACACAAACATAAAGGATATTAAACTACTCCGCAGCAAGCTGACGGAGAATCAAAAAAAACAGTTTCATAGATATCAAAATAGAATTTCACCACATAGGCACATAGAAACCATAGGTAAAATTCTATGTTTTCTATGTGCCTATGTGGTGAAAAAAAAATCGATTGTGGGGAGTTTTTTTTCACTTATGAGATATCATTGCTGCTGTTGCACCCGATACAAGCATCGGGGAATTCTTTAGATTAAACATTCTCAAAACCTCAACTTAGTTAACTTAAAATATGATGAGATTCCTTTTGATTTTTTATTACTCTCTTCTTTTACAAACTTCCTTTGGTCAAAACCTAATCCCAAATCCAAGTTTGGAAGACGAAAATACTTGTCAAAGATACCATGAACTATGTGCGCCAAAAGCATGGCGTTCCAATACTCTAAAAGCATTTCGCTATTACGATTACAAACTTTCAAGACAAGATCAATCCGTTATGAAACCTGCCCATGGAAGTCGTTGCATCGCTCTTCGCATGTACAATACAGGTAGAAAAATGGATCGTTCCTATGTTCAAGTTCCTTTTCTTTGTCAATTAGAAAAAGGAAAAAAATACAAACTAAAATTCCAACTTTTAAGTACAACTTATTTTGTAAATAGCTTTGAATTTTACATGACTGACACTTTAATGGTGACTAAAAAAAATGATCCCATATTTGAAAAAAATCCACAAATCAAATTTGATTTTTCTACACCTTTTCCTCCTAATGAATGGATTACTCTCGAAACAATTTATGAAGCAACAGGTGACGAAGTCGGAATGATTTTAGGAAATTTCAAACATGATGATAAAACCGTAATTACATTGTTACAAAAAAAGAAAAGAAGAGAAACTCCAATTCGTAGAGTTTATCATTTCTTTGATGACTTCTCGTTGACTCCAATGGAAGCTATCAATTCGAGTTGTGATTTAGAAAAAAACAGAACTCATATTTATGCTGATTCAGTTCGACATTCAATTGTTCAACATCCTCATTCTATTCAAAATTTAAAGATTCCGTTAGAAGAAAATTCTATTGATTCTATTCCAAAAGAACCAATTTTCAAAAAAAAGAAAACTCCAAAACCTAAAATTATTTATGAAAAAAAAATCTTTACACTTCCGAATATTTTATTTGAAAACAATAGCGATATTTTACTTCCTATTGCTTATAATTCTTTGGATGAATTAATCGTTTATTTGATAGAAAATCGGAATTATAAAATAATAATCACAGGACATACTGATCATATTGGAAAATCCTACATCAACCAAAACCTATCTGAAAACAGAGCTAAACCTGTCTCTAACTATTTGATTTCCAACGGAATACACATCTCAAGAATCAAAACTATAGGGAAAGGAGAAAGCACCCCAATTGCCTCAAATAAAACTTTGGAAGGTCAACAATTAAATCGAAGAGTTGAATTTGAGATACTAAAATGAGAGAAAGATTTTTGATTTATTTAACCTTTTAAATGCTATAAAACAACAAGTTTTGCATAGCTTTTGTTACTTTAAGGAAAAGGAATTAATCCATGAGAAAGAAGTTTACTTTTTTAATCTTTATAATTTTTAATGTCACATTGTTTGCCCAAAATTTGGTTTCAAATCCAAGTTTTGAATCCTATAAACGACGCCCTGCTGCAATGCTTGACGAAGGGTTAGAATTTACACGAGCCGTTCCTGGTTGGGTTTCTCCCAATCGAGCTTCAACAGATTTCATCACGCCAAGATTTCGTTCCTCCAAAGTTCAATTGGTGGAGCCACACTCAGGTAAAAACATGGTGGGCGCAGTTGTACAAGGTGCGCATTGGGCGGAATACCTTTCCATCAAATTAAAAGAGCCATTGGAAGTTGGGAAAAAATATTATGTAGAATTTTGGATCAACGCTCCTCAATCTTACAATAAAAATGTAACAGGCACTCCACTCTTTAACGATCACTTCGGATTACTTTTTGACAAGCGATTATATTTTACCAATACAAAAATCATCGAAGCAAAACCTCAAATTATTGCATCTCCTGAAACTCGATTACAAGCTAAATTATGGCAAAAAATAAATGGCTCTTTTACCGCAGATCAAACAGCAACACATATTTATATTGGTCAATTTTTAGATAAAAATAATCCTACTGATATCATCGAAGCATATTATTTTTTAGATGATATTTTTGTTGAAAAAATTGATAAAGAGGCCGAAAAGTTTGAGCCTAGTAAAACTTATCAAATCAAAGGAACGGTTGCCTCCATCGTCATGGAAAATGTTTATTTCGAAACGGATAAATATGAATTACTTTCAGAATCTTTTTCAGAATTAAATAAATTAGTCAAAATAATGAAAGAGAATCCTTCGATGACCATCAATATAAAAGGTCATACAGATAGCGATGGAGGAGCGGATCACAATCAAATACTTTCTGAAAACCGAGCAAATTCAGTCCATGATTATCTCGTTAGTCAAGGTATCAACAAAGAGCGACTATCGCATGAAGGTCATGGCGCAAGTCAAGCAGTTGCCGATAATTCTACTTCCCAAGGCAAGCAAAAAAATAGACGTGTAGAGTTTGTTACAAAATCACAAGATACTGTAGGACAAGGAATTATCCTCACCGATTTAGCATATGAGTTTTCTCAAAACATCAAAAACAATGCGATCAAATTAGCCAATATTGGAAAAGACGAAAGATCGTGGAATTGCAATTATATTTCCCAAGAACCTTTTAAAATGTCAAGAGAAACTCAACAGCAAATGAATACATTTGGGGAATTCAAACCACTTGCTGCTAATAATTTTCTTTTGTCAAAAACCAAAGTAGCTCAAATTGTTCAAATTCAAACATCTCCACTTTATCCTGAACATCAAATGTTTATTTTAGAATTATTGGGTGAATGGTATCAGCAAGGATTTAGACATATAGGCTTAGAGAATATAAAAAACATCAATTCCATTACTGAATTGGGCTACCCTACTTTTGAAAATGGCGAACCATTTCAACAAGCGATTTTTGGAGAAATAATTCGACAAGGGCAGTTGGCGGGCTTCCAATTTTTCAGCCTCTCTCCTTCCAAAAGTGAATTAGAAAAAGCAAAGACCATTTTACAAAAGCAAAACTTCAATTCTGGAAATCAATCAGAAGAAGAAGCTGCAAAAAATTGGGCAGGCGCAATGAATATTAATCGCATTTTGAAAAAAGATAAAAATGCAAAAGTATTGTTATTAACGAATGATATTATTGAAAATAAAATGGGCAATCCCTCCACTATTGCTTTTTGGCTAAAAAAATATTCGCAAATAAATTTATTGAGCATCGGACAAAGTAATATTTATTCTCCTTGTCCAGAGCCTCGAAATCCAATTTTAAAAAGAATAAAAATAGCCGAACCATCTGTTTTCCAAAAACGAAATATTGTTTTAGTTCCATACGAAAGAGAACAAAAACAAGCATTCCAAACACATGATATCGAGGTGTTTCACCCAAGGAATACTTTCCCAAATAATCGTCCTCAGTATTTATCTAAAAGCGGAGTCAGAAGACCTTATCAACTTAATATTGATAAGTATAGAATGAATTATCCTTGCTTAGTTTTAGCTTATAAACAAGGAGAAGATGTAAATAAAGCAATTCCGATTGATGCGATAGAACTGACTGACAATCAAGATAATACACCTCTTATTTTACCTAATGGAGATTACGAAATCGTACTGCGAGATAAAACCAAAAGGAAAAAAATGGATGCAAAAATTAGATAATTATTTTGCAAAACAATTTGCATTTATAGTTCATAATTAGACCAAAACCAATATAAAAAAATTACAGATCACCGGTCGATTCAACATCCATAAAGGCAAAACTGACATATTTAAAAATGTTGTTACGCAATGTATTGTAATAACCAAGGCAAAGGATAAAAGTACTCTATAATATGATTGTTTTTTTAATAACGATGGAGCAAAATCTGTGGTGAGATAAATTTTAAAGACTCCAATGCAGCGGTGGAACACTTAGATAATTTAGGGGAGTTGATTGATCAACTTTTGGAAACATCTGATTATTCTCTAGAGATTTATGGAAATTCAAGTCAGGATTTCTTAAATGCAGCGGCTGGTTTTTTACCGAAGGTCTATGACTTTTATGAAGGGATAAATTAAATTTATTAAAAATCAAAATCCTGATTTATAGATAAAAAGAGCAAAAACTTACCAACAGAAAAAACTATTTTTATTCAAAAGAAACCCCACTTTCCTATGAAAAAAAATTGTTCACTCATACTCGTTTTCCAATTATGTTGCCTTACATTTTTTGCGCAGAAAAATGATTTTTTAACTGGAAAAATATTTGAAGCAAACTCCAACTTGGCTTTACAGGGCGTCAACATTTTCAATCAAACTTCCAATATTGGAAACTCTTCCAAATCTGATGGTTCTTTTCAAATTCAAATTAAACAATATCCAACCACGCTGATTTTTTCATATATAGGTTACGAAAATGTCCTACTAGAAATTACCGATATTTCAACAAAACCTATTTCGGTTCAGATGGAGCGGTCCACTTTCGGTCTTCCTGAAGTAGAAATTACAGACCAACCTAAAATTAAAAAGCTGACAAAAGATACTTATACTGTTAAGGATTTTATTTTGGATGGAGAAAATATTTTACTGCTTACCTATAATGGTTTTCGTGCCAACAATAAATTAAGGTTGACAGATTGGGATGGAAAATTATTGAGTGAAATAGAAATAGAAAAAATTAACGTGGATAAATTTCATCGAAGTTGTCTGGGCAATATTCATTTGATTGGGAAAACAGTAGGATACGAAGTTAGCTTAGTTGGAAATACTATTCAAATTATTTCAAAGTACCCAAGTCGTCAATTTAAAAAATTAATTGAACCATGTGTGGAGACCTCAACTGATTTTTTATACCGACAAGATTATCAATTAAACAATCAACTTCTTAACTATAATATCATTTCCAAAAAAGAAAAAATTGTCATTTCTAAAATTTATGTTATAGACAGAAAAAACCTCTCTCGTAGTAAAGATGATTTTCAATTGCGATTACAATTTGGTCCGAGTTTTCCTCGACCATTATCTTGGGAACAACGAAGGGCTTGGCAGTCTTTGGTTTACAAACCATTGTTCTCGCCTCTCCATAATTTAGGCGAAGAACTTTGTCTTTTTAATCATACTTTGGGGTATTTAGAATTCTATACTTTTGAAGGAAAAAATAAACGGATTGTACCAATCACTTATCATGAAAATAAAAAGTGGGAAAAATTAATTTTAAAAGATGAAGAATATAACAAGGTGTACACGGTCTATGATAAAAGGAAAGGGAAAATGATTTATGAGATTAATTTGATAAATGGAAAGGTGATTCCAGCCTTATATTTTGAAAGTTCCCTGATTGAAAAAATGGTTATTCATCGAGGGCATTTGTTTTATTTGGAATCAGGTCCTACGATTAGTGAAAAAAATCGAGTGTTGCATCGAGTCGAGTTGGATCAATAGTTTGACGTTTTACGTTGTCCAAAAACTTTGTTTGGAACTATAAAATCTAATCAAAAATCCCATCCGCTTTCATCCTATCAATAAATATTTTCGCACCGTTAATATTTACATGTTGATAATCTCCAAAACCATTTGGATCTTCAACAGCATCAGCATAATTAAAAAATGGTTGCCCTGTTGCCATCACCACCCTTTTTTGTAAATGCTCGAAGTTGACAATTTTTTTGACAAAAGGAGGAAAAAAAGGATTGACGACTAATTTGATTTTAATATTATTTTCCTTAGCTATTTCTACCGTCTTTTTCAATTCCTCAAACATCATTTCTACTGTAGACCAATCAAATGGTCCAGCATAAAATGGTCTTTGCTCATCAACCGCCTTGACCATATTCTCATTGATCACTCGATCAATAATCCAATCTTCATCTGAGCTAGAATAGTAAAACATCGCACGCTGAAAAATCTCACTATTATGTAAAAACAAATGACTCAGTTTTCCACCATAAAAAACATTTTTGGTATGCTCCTTCACCAAAGCTCCTAAACTATCAGAATACGGCGTGTAGACATTGAATCCAGAAATCAAAGTCGTGTCCACTCGATTCATCATCGTAACATCTACGATCAACAAATCTGGTTTTTTATTATACTCTAAATAATCTTGTAACAATACTCTTCCAAGATTCATCGGAAGTGCATTATAACTTAAGTTGAATGTTTTTTTCCCAGTCACCTCTTCGATATAAGGTTGATAAAAACCTAGTCCACGAGAGTTTCCCATAAATAAAATATCACAGTTTGCTTCTCCTCTATACATTTTGGAATAACGAAATGCGCTGTTGGCCACCATCTTTTTTAAGACGAATCCAGCCAAGCGATCTCCTGCGAAGAAGAGAATAATAACCGCAAAAATCCAATAGAGTTTTTTCAAAATACATTTTTTAGTTTTTAGAAAAATTATGTGTTCTAAATAAATCTAAATTAAAAATTAACTCAATCTGTTAGTCATTTTTAATTTCCATTTTAGATTGATCACATAATTTATCTTAAAACGTTGTTTTAAAACTGAAAATAAATAAAAGAATTCGCACCGAACGATCCAAAAAATGCAATGATCCATAATAAAATCACAAAACTTGCTACTCTAAATGCTGGGCTTTTTTGAATCAGTTGGCTATAATTCAATTTGAAATCTGAGATCTCTACGAGCAACAACATTCCAATTAAAATGAATCCTTTGAGTGCCCAAAATTTATTAACAATACTTCCTGGAGTGAAATTTTCTAACGAAGCAATACCTTGAATATAAGCTGCTGCTACATCAAAATCTGGTGCTCGAAAAAACACCCAAGCCAAACAAGTGAAAAAATAAACAATCAAAATATCTGTTCCTTGTTGCAAAAATTTTGGAAAACGAAGTGCAGTCATCAACCGACCAAATGGTTTCCCCAAAAACCTTTGCACAATCAAATACATCCCGTGCAAGAATCCCCAGAAATAAAATGCCCAACTCGATCCATGCCACAAACCTCCTAACAACATCGTCACCATATTATTCATATAGGTAAATCCTTTGATTTTATTCGCTTCAGATTTTCGCATATAAACTGCCGTCGCAAAACTTACCGCTGCCAAAATACTTAAATAAATCAAAGCTGTCTGCCAGTTTTTTGCCCAAAAAATGCTTAACATAAATAATGGCAAAACAATAAAAAATACAGATCCAAAACTTCCTCCTCGGCTCCCACCCAACGGTATGTATAAATAATCTTTTAACCAACTTGACAATGAAATATGCCAGCGTTGCCAAAATTCACTAAAGTTTTTAGAGAAATAAGGTGTTCGAAAATTATCTGGAAAGTCAAAACCCATCACTCTTGCCAATCCAATCGCAATGTCAGAATAGCCACTAAAATCACAATAAATTTGGAAAGAATAAAATATAATTCCAATCAATAAATGTAAGGAGGAAAATCCTTCAGGTGATTGAAAACATTGATCTACAAATGGCGCTAAGGAATCTGCAATAGCTACTTTTTTGAAAAACCCCCAAACCATTTGACCTGTTCCTGAGATTAATCTGTCCCAAGTAAAAGTTCTATCTTTTTGGAATTGAGGTAAAAAATCGCTGGCTCGAACAATTGGCCCGGCCACCAACTGAGGGAAAAATGATATAAAAGTGGCAAAACGAATAAAGTCTCTTTCTACTTTTATTTTCCGCCAATACACATCAATCGTATAACTCATCGATTGAAAAGTATAAAATGAAATTCCAACGGGAAGTATTATTTTCAAAGTAGAAGGATGAGCTTGCATGCCCATATCATTGAGCATAGAGATAAATGATTCTTGGAAAAAATTAAAATATTTGAAGAATCCCAAGAAACCTAAATTGACTACCATGCTGATGAGCATCAATCGTTTTCGTTTGCTATCCTCGTCTTCTTTTTCCAACTTCAATCCGACCACATAATCAATCAAAGTTGAAAACATTACTAAACTCAAAAACCGTGGATCCCACCAACCATAAAAAATGTAACTTCCGATTAAACATAATAATAATCTTGCTTTACCTTTCAAGGTAAAGTACAATGGCAAAAAGATCCCAATGAAAACAAAAAATGGAAGACTATTAAAAATCATTAATTATCGTTAGTAGTTGTTGTTTACTTTACCAATCAGACTTAAAGTCAAATGAAATAAACTTAAGTTCTTTTGAAGGGAAAAGGTATCGAATCTCCTCAAGGAACCCAATACCTAATCTCATTTTATTATTAATCTAAATATTTCTGCAACTCTTTTTTCCAAATCAAATATCCGCTTGCATCTAAATGAATTCCGTCTTGTGTTAGTGTCGAATCCAACTGCCCATCTTTATCTAAAAATAAAGGGTGCAAATTAAGAAAAACCAATCCATTTTCAGAAGCAATATTTTCTATTTTTTTATTTAAGAAAACAATATCTGAATTGTTTTTTCCACTATTTCGAACTTGATTGTTTACGGGTAAAATGCTTTGGAGATACAATTTTGTGGTAGGAGTTTTTAACAAAATATCAGCAACGATGGCTTTATAATTTTTTAAAATATCAGGAATCGCATGAACATTTAAATCATTGATGCCTACCATCAAAAAAATCTTAGCAGGTTGATATCGAGTAATTTCATCTAATCGCAACAAAAGTCCACCTGCCATATCTCCTGCTATTCCTCTGTTTACAATTTTAGGATTATTCAATAACTCGCTCCATTCACAACTTTGAGTCAAACTGTTTCCCAACATTACAATTGCATCTTTTTGCATGGGTAATTCTTTAAAATGATTTTTTCTATGTTCATAAACTCCCACAGAATTTTTAGTTTTCATTTTTGCCATAAGATAAGAAAAGCCACCCAACGCATTGACAATGTAAAAGAATCCGCAAATGAAGAGGATATTTAAAAGAAGTGATGAGTAGAATACTAAGTTTTTCATTTTGTTAAACGGTGCGCGTTTTACGTTTTACATTTCTTCCTAAAACGTAAAACGTCTATCGTAAAACGTCCAACCTTTTATTTATTTATCCTTTTTCAAAACATCATCAATCGAAACCTTTCGAGTATGTTCTGAATGTTTGAAATTTTTATTTGGATTTCCCATCTTAAAAAGTGCAGTCACTTGTTTTAAAACAAAGAAAGGCAATCCCCAAATAGCTGACCAAACTTCTTTTGGAACTTTTGATAAATATAACGTCCATAAAATAGTAAAACTAAAAATCGCTAATGAAGCGATCAATCCAATCCCAAATTTTGGTGCAATGAATAACCCTAAAACTGCCCAAGCCATCGAAATAAATAATAAAATAAATAATGGTGGAGCAATCGTAATCAAACCAAAAAAGAATTGATTCCAACTAAATCGAGTCAAACCTTTAAGAATTAAACCAGATGAATTTGGTAAATTTTGGAAATATGAAAATAGCCACCGACTTCTTTGAGTTTCTACTTGTTCTCCACTCACTACTTTTTCATCAAAGACAATCGCATTTTTTGCATAGACAATTTTTTCATCTTTGTAGAGTAAATTGTTTTGCAAAATCTTATCCTCCTGTAACATTTTTTTCCATTGTGTTTTTCCTATTTCAATTTCAGGGCTAGCTAAATAAGCAGCGTACAAATCAGTTTCTACTGCCATTCCACTTCCTGAAATCACCGTCGAAGAACCTAACATATAAGGTACATATCGCTCGATGTAATTTTTATAAAATTCACCTGTCGCATCTGCACAAGCGTAGATAGTATCTAAATTTTTGGCAGTTCTTTGCCCCTGAATAGCTTGATGCCCATTGTTAGCATATTTATTTATTTCCAATAAAAAATCAGGGTGAGCTAAATTATCGGCATCAAAAACTACGGTGTAATCATGCTTTCGAACATAATTTTCCATGGCGTGGATAATACTTTTTGCTTTTAATTTAAGCGGTGGTTGAGGATTTAAAACCATCAATTTTTTATCCGTCAAATTAAATTCTGACACATCACAATCATCAGCCACTAAATAAATATGAAAATTGGGGAAAGGTTGTTTTAAAAGAGAGGCAATTAAAGGCTTTGCTATTTCTGCATTTTTATAAGCGGTGATAATACAACCGTAGTCATATTCTCGATAAGTATCACCCAGTTCCTCTTCAGTTTCTATTTTTTCCCTAGAAAAAAGTGCAAGGAAAACGGTAACGAATGGAAACAATAAATAAAATGCTAACAATGCACTTACAAAAATATAAAAGTAAATTAAAATGCTCATTTGTCTTAATTGTTAACTTTTGTTTCCAGCTATATTCCACCAAACGCCTTTGTAAAAAGCTGAAATATGACCCCACTCTCGATTCTTTAAAAAGACTAAAGTGTTTTTGGGAATGGTGAAAAAAAACAAAAATAAATAAAATATTACTATTTGACTCCAACTCCGATTTCTTCTCACAAAGAAGATTCGGTTTCGAGTATGATAGTAAGTTTTTAAAGTACTATTTTTTCCGACGGCTAATGATTCTTTATGAAAAACTAAGGCATTTGGTTCTACGTAAACTTTGTACCCAGCGTTTCGAATTTGTTCACTCCAATCCAATTCTTCATAATATAAAAAGAATTCTTCAGGCATAATTCCAACATTATCGAGTACTTCTCGCTTAATCATCATCGCAGCACCATGAACATATGCAGTCTCTTCGGCAACAGTAAACTGCCCTTTGTCAATTTGTCTTTCTCCTAAAATTTCATTTCTAGCTGTCATCGGATGAACATGAGTCGCACCTGCATATTGGATAATCTGTTGATTATTGGTCAACTTTGGGTCATAACATATTCGTGGACTAACGATTCCCAGTTGCGGAATGGAGTTGAACAATTGCAGGAGAGTTTCGATACAACCTTCTGTGATTTCTGCATCATTATTGACAAAGAAAAGATATTCCCCTTTGCTCGCTCGAATACCAACATTATTTCCTCCTGAAAATCCTAGATTTTTTTGGCTAAAAATATAATTGACTTCTGGATATTTTTCAGACAGAAGTTTTGTAGAATTTACTTTAGAACCATTGTCAACCAAAATGATTTCAAAATCTCGAAAGGAGATATTCCGCAATGATTCGAGCAACTCTAAAGTCACCTGAATTTGATTGAAATTAACAGAAATAATAGATATGAGTGGTTGCTCCACAATCATTCATTTTTGATTTTAAGAAACTGTTTTGAAATTAATTGCAAAACTATTTCTTAGACAAAATTATAAATAAAAATAGGTTTTGGAATAAATTTCTAGTTAAGAGCATGTTTAAAATTTTACCGTCCTGAAAATCAATGATTTATGAATCTTGCGTCCAATTTAATTTTCATTTAGCTCGCTAAACTTCAAATGAAATTAGCGTTAGCAAGAACTACAAATCATTGACTTTCAGTTAGTTAAATTTTTAAACATACTCTAAGAAATTTGTTCCAAAACCTATTCCAAATAATTTATATATTAAACAGATTCTTCTTGAATCATTGCAGGGAGCGTTTTTGCAACGATTTCTAAATCCATCAATAATGAATGTTTTGAAGCATATTCGATGTCTAAATCAATTCTTTCTTGAGCAGACATATCTTTTTTTCCTCGTTTAGATACTTGCCACAAACCAGTCAAACCAGCAGGTGCAATAAATCTTCTTGAGTTTCCATCAGTTGTCAATTGTTCCGCTTCATAAAGTGGTAAAGGTCGATTTCCAATGATTGACATATCACCTTTTAATACATTAATTAGCTGGGGCAATTCATCCAAACTTGTTTTTCTGATAAATTTACCGATTGAAGTAACTCGAGGATCATTTTGAATTTTAGTAAAGGAAGGACCTTCGTCGTTTTTATTATATTGATTCAAATGTGCAAATTGATCTAATTTTTTATCAGCATCTACACACATTGAACGGAATTTCAAAAAGTTAAATACACTATAATTTGTGCCTGCTCTTTTTGAACTATACAAAATCGGACCTTTAGATGAAAATTTAATGGCTGCAGCAATCATTATTAAAATAGGGCTCAAAAAAAGTAATGCTCCTGAAGCGACACAAATATCAAAGATTCTTTTCCCTGTAGGAATTCTGTATTTTACAGATTTTACTTTACCAATCTTTTGAACTTTTGCTTTATGCTGAATTAAGAATTCAATTCGAGTAAGAATATTTTCCCATTTTAAGGGAAGATCATAACAATCGTCTATTCCTTTTTTGATGGCATTTTTTAAATCAATTGGATCAGATGTTCTATTAATTACTATAAATGGAACACTTTGAAGCGTTTGTTCTTTTCGAACCTTTTCTAAAAATTGAAAGTTATTTTTTCTCAAAACATTAAGATCACAAATTAATGCAAACTCTGGTGCATCAGATAAATTTAATTCAATTAAGCTTTGAATAGATACTTCTTTTAATTGGTGCTTCTGAACGATTTCGTAAGAAATTTCTTCGTTTTCTAATAAAACATTAGCTACAAATTCGTCTTCAAAACCAATTAGGTACAATAATTTTTTAGTCTGCTTTGTTTTAGAACGAAGCACAATTACGGATTCTGCTACAGTCGAGTGTAAGTTCATCATAAGAATTTTTGTTCAATTAAGAACATAGTTTAGGTTGTTGGCAATAAAAAAGCGTTTCTGTTTAGATTTAAAGCTAAATTTTTATTGATTGTTTATTTTTCAAAATTGTAAGAATCTTTGTTTGTAGGTCACTTGGATTGAATGGTTTTTTCATGTATCCATTAATTCCAATTTCTAAACATTTTTCAATAGTTTTTCCCTCTTCTTCTCCAGAAACTACGACTACTGGAATGTCTTGAAAAAAACCACTAATTCTAATATTATTTAAAAATTCAATGCCTCCCAATTTTGGCATATTAATATCTAAAATAATTATATTTGGAATATTTCCTTCATTCATCCAAGCTAAGGCCTCGTATCCATTTGCTGTAGTTTTTACATCAAAACTTTTTCTTAAGAAGTTACTCATTAAAATCCTAATAGCACGATGGTCTTCAATAATTAAAATCTGTTCTTTTATGTTCATGATTTTATCCAAATAAATTAGAAAAAAAATAAAAAATTAATCCAACCCTAGAGATTTCATCTTAATAAAATAGATGTAAATCAATTGATCAGGAGGAAAAAATCAATCACAGTTTTTGGAAAAATTCTAAAATAAAACGATTATCGAATCCTGATATTGGAATTAAGAAATATCAAGATAGAAGTCAGTCATTGAGTTGATTTACTTTAATAATATTCAATACAAAAGAATGACTAAAATAATCTTTAGGTTTTGGAAAAGGAAAATAGAAGTTATTTTTAGTTTCGTAGTAGGGGAATTTAATTTCTTTGAGGATTGATTGAACTACAAATTTAATTTAAAAAATCCATTATTTATATACATAAAACAAGGTATAATTCACATTTAATTCATTCACAATATGAATTCTCTTTACTTTGTTTGAATAACTTCTTTAAAAAGCTAAAAATAGCTACAAAACCACAACTATCAAAATAAAATACGTATAATATCTAATATTCCTTTAATTTAAATTCTACCTAAAAATAAAAGATAAATTATATAAACTTCAATACATCGAATAAAAAAATTAAATTTCTGCTTGTTATAACCTCTTTTGGTCTCAATATCATCTAATTTGAAATTCTGTTTTAATGTATTTTAAATCATCATTTTATTTTATTTCCTTTGATTTTGTTTTAATATTGATTCCTTTTCTATTCCGATTGCCCCATTGAAAACCATTTTTTTTGCATCCTTCAATCTAATAGACTTTACTTTTATGTCAATAGTCACTTTAAAAATCATATTCTTTATTTTATTATTCATTGTTTTCTATGCTTATTTAGGATATGGAATCTTACTTTTCATTTTACTTAAGATAAAAAGACTCTTTTTTACAAAAAACAATACCCACGATCCAACTTTTCTTCCTGATGTAACATACATGGTTGCTGCATTTAATGAGGAAGATTGGATTGGTGAAAAAATCAAGAATTCTTTTGAGTTTGATTATCCAAAAGATAAAATCAAATTCTTTTTTGTAACAGACGGTTCAGATGATAGCACACCTGATGTGGTAAAAAATTACCCTACTCCTCAAGGCTATGATCTTCAATTATTTCATCAACCAGAACGACGAGGTAAAATTGCTGCAGTTGAACGAGTCATGGAATTTGTTCAAACTCCAATTGTCATTTTTTCTGATGCTAACACATTTGTAAATCCTGATGCTATTCGTAATATTATCAGACATTATAAAAATGAGAAAGTAGGTGCGGTAGCTGGAGAAAAAAGAATTTCCTTGGATGACTCCGGTGCTGCAAATGAAGCAGGGGAAGGCTTGTATTGGAAATATGAAAGCACGCTAAAAAAGTGGGACTCTGAATTCTATTCTGTTGTAGGAGCGGCAGGTGAATTATTTTCTGTCCGAACTGAATTGTTTCAACCAGTTCCTTCTGATACCATTATTGAAGATTTTGTCATGACTATGCGCATTGCTGATAATGGTTACAAAGTAGTTTACGAACCTGAAGCACGAGCAGTAGAAACCGCTTCTGCCTCAGTCAAAGAAGAACTTAAAAGAAAAATAAGAATTGCTGCTGGAGGAATTCAAGCTATCGGAAGATTATCTTCTATGCTTTTGCCTTTCAAAAACCCTGTTCTCACTTTTCAATATATTTCACATCGAGTATTGAGATGGACTTTGGCGCCTTTGGCTTTACCATTTTTGTTGATCATAAATATATATTTGGCTCAACAGGGAGAACCATTTTTCAATTATATTCTCTGGTGTCAAATTGCATTTTATGCCATGGCACTTGTTGGCTATATTTTGGAAAAACAAAAACTGAAATTCAAAGCTTTCTTTGTCCCTTATTATTTCTGTGTGATGAACTATGCAATGTATCGAGGGTTCTTCAGAGCGATTGGTGGAAAACAATCTGTACTTTGGGAAAGAGCCAAACGTGGGTAAGATGAATATCGAACATTGAATAGGGAATATCCAATTTCGAAGTTTGACGATATTATATTGTCGCTACCTGTGAGAAGTTTCGTCAAATTTATCAAATCTAAATTCCTTGTTCGATATTCAATATTCATTTTGTTCCTTGTCCAATATTCGATATTCCCGCTCCATTAGTCTATATTTATGAAAAATTTGTAGGATTTTTCTAATCCATATTTTCCAATCTATTACCTTGTTCTTTTATCAAAGTAATAGATCATATTTAAGTGTGATCTATTTCTTAAAATCAATTCCATTTTTTATCACAAAAAAACTAGATATGAAATTTCAGAAAATAATTTTTCTTGCTATTATTTCTCTTTCTCTGTTGACAACTTCTTGTAAAAATGGGGCTTCCATAAAAGAAGATGCAATTGTTAATATTCCTGCCAATTCCTCCTCTGTTTCTGCTATCAATGTCAAAAGATTGATGGACAAAGCAGATTTTGAATCCATGCAAAAGATGTCTTTTTACCAAGATTTTATTAAAGATGCTTCGCAAGGCAATTCTGGAGTTGAAGCTGTTCTAAAAGATCCATATGCATCAGGGGTAAATTTGGATGCGAATGTTTATTTAGTCCAAGATGTTGATATCATGAATCCAGAAAGCGCATTTGTGGGTGTAGTGGCTAGTTTAAATGATAAGGCAGCATTCAAAAAATTATTAGCATCCAATGGAAATGCGGATTTTAAAGCAGCAGAGGGATATGAATATCTTGAAGCAGATCGCAAAACCATTGTTGCAATGAATGATGACATTGTAGTCATGGGAATTAGTCAAGGGAACGGATCAAATTTGAAAACTGGCGTGGAAAGTATTTTTAATACAACCAAAGAAACTTCAATTATTAGCAATGAAGATTTAAAAAAGTGTTTTTCTAAACAAGCTGACATTACAAGTTGGTTTTCTTCTAATAAAATGGCAGAAGCTGCAAAGGGAAAAATGGGAATGGCTGGTTTTATTGTTTCCCCAACTATGTTGACTGATAATTATGCTCATAGTTATTTTAATTTTGAAAAAGGAGCTATTGTTTCTGAATCTAATTATGATATCAACCAAAAATTATCTGATGAATTTAAACATGTTTTCAAGGATAAAGTAAAAACTGATTTTTCAAAATATGTTCCTGCTGAGGATTTGATCTTTGCATTTACTGGTGCCTTAGATATGAAAGGTATCAATATGATTTTGACTAATAAATCAATGACGGGAATGGCCGACATGAGTTTAAAGCAATATGGATTAACAACCGACGATTTAGCCAAAACAATTGATGGTGACTTCCTTATCACCACTCATGCAAAATCTGACAGCGAAAATCCAAAGATGCTGATAGCAATGAAAATCAATGACATGGATGGTTTTCAAAAAATTATAGACTTAGGAAAAGATTATGAAATGATCGAAAGTGTTGGCGATGGACTTTATCAAATGTCTGGACTCATGGGTGCTTCAGATGATATGCCTATGTTTTATGTAACTGACGGAATGGTTTTCGTAGGTGATGGACAATCAACTATTCCTGCTTTGCAATCTGGAAGCTATGCTAAAAATGGTTTAGTCTCAAAGAATATCAAAAATATTTTCTCTAAAAATATCATGGGCGGATTTGTTAACTTTAGTAATATTGGAAATTATCTTGACGATGCTGGAATTGATTTCAATGCTATGAAAAATGCTACCATGGAATTGAATCGTGATAATGGAACAATGAAATTAAATATGACTGATGAAAATAAAAATGCTCTAAAAAGCATCATTGATTGGACTAATAAAAATTACGAAAAGAAAGGAGCGATGTGATTCGTTGATTAGTTAATCAGGTAATCGGGATTTCCCCATTGCCTGATTAACCAATCAACTGATTAAATTGATTACCTAAATTAACCAATCTCAAATCATGATTACACTTCAAAAAATTCTTCCTCACCCACTTAAAGAAAGTGGATTTAACCCAACTACCGAAATTTGGAACAAAGATTTATCTTTTGAAAAAGGTAAAAAATATCTTGTTATTGCTCCTTCTGGAAAAGGAAAATCAACTTTGCTCCATTGTATTTATGGATTGAGAAAAGATTTTGACGGGACAATTTTATTAAATGAGAAAAGCATCAAGAAGTATAAAAGTGATGAATTGGCCGAGGTGAGACAAAACAAGTTATCGATCGTTTTTCAAGATCTTCGATTGTTTGAACAACTGACTGCTGAGGAAAATATTTTACTAAAAACTAATTTGCAAAATCATAAAACCTTAGTTCAAATAAAAAAAATGGCTCAACAATTAGGCGTTGCTGATCTTTTAAAAAAACCATGTGGAACACTTTCCTTTGGTCAACGTCAACGAATTGCCATCATTCGAGCACTCTGCCAACCGTTTGATTTTTTGCTATTAGATGAGCCTTTCAGTCATTTGGATGAGGCTAATATTAAAGCAGCAACTCAGTTAATTGAAGCTGAATGTATAGCTCAAGGAAGTAGTTTTATTTTAGTTAGCTTAGGAGAGGAATATTTTTTTAATTATACAGATAAAATTATTTTGTAAAACGTAAAACGTCTAATAACCATGATAAAATGGTTTAGTTATTTTGATTCTTTTCTTTGAAATAGCTACTTGAATTGGTTCATCATCTCTCGCTTTCAATTCCCATTTACACAATTGTTTTTTTCTATAATTAATAGAAAAAAGGGCTTCCTTCAAAAATGGATAGCCCAACAAACCATCCAATTGAATGCCATCCTCCCCTTGTAAAAAAGATAAATCTGCAAAAGCAAAAGGTTGATTTTTATAATATGATTTTCCTACCTTCATTTCTTTCACTTGAATATGGTTGACTTCAATTTTCTTATTATCACCTCCCATTATTAATCCTAAAAAATCAGATGCGACCATGTCTTTTGGCAGTCTTTTTCTTAACCTTTTATCGATGACATTAATTTCAGCTCCCGTATCAATTCCAAAATAATATCTCTTGTTACCTATTTTAACTTTAACAACGGGAATATGTCCAACCATTCGAAACCATATTTTATCTGATTTATCATAATTTTCAAAAAAAGTTTTATTGGATTTTGAAATCAAAAACACTTTTTCTTTTTCATAATCTATTAGTAATTCTTTTCTTTTAACTTGATCGTAACTGATAAGTCCTGCAAAATCTCTTTTTTTAATTCGGGCAATATTTCCCAAATTAACAGCATAACTCGATTCTCTTTTCACATTAATTCCTTGCCAATCAAAATTAACCTTGTACAATTTCTTAACTCTTTTCTTCCCTCCTACTCCAGAAATTTCAAAACCATTTTTATTTTTCTTGGACAAACTTGAATTTAGTAATAAATGAGGAGAGCCTGTATCTAAAATAAATGGGTGTGATTCTCCTTCTAAGTCGGCATTTAAAAAAATTAAACCTCCGACTAATTCAAAATCAGATTGTATTACTCCTTGCGCATCAGTCTGAAAATAATCTTCTTGAAAATTAAATCGCAATGGTTCTGATTGAAATGTCATTTGAACATTTAGATGAGTAACCATCAAAAGAGAAGCTATGAAAGTATTCATAAACGTGGTTTTTTGAAGACCACTTTCTTCCGCAGGGAGGAAAATTAAGAAAAAAGAAATCGAAATTATGGAAAAATGAAAGAGGGGGAATAACTTGGTTTTGAGAATTTCTAGGTTGGTTACAATTGTTGGTAAGGAAACTTTAGTTGGGAGAGATTTCCAAAGGCTTTTATAAGATAAGTTATTCCATTCAAAAATCCAACCAATATTTGGCTAAATATTTTTTCACAGTTAAAAAAATGGAAGATCTGCCCTTTTGCAATAAAAAAGGTAGACAACCCAAATGGTTATCTACCTTCTATTTTCGAGCTAATATTTTTCTTAAAAATTATATCCGATGGTCAATCGAAGTGAGTGATTATTTTCAATAAACCTATCTCGCTTAAAAAAACTCTGAATAGAAGATCTTTCAGCTGAGGACAGATCTACAGAATTGTTGAATACTTCATATAATGTACTTGTGGAGCTAGGAATAATAGCCTGACTATTATCACTATTCCTATCCCTACTAGATTTTAATATTGGAAAAAATCCATGATGATATTGAAGTTCCAAATTAATTCTTCGGGTAGGTTTCCAAGCGAGACCAACAACTCCATTCACATTTAATTTCGTCCAATAATTCTCATCAGAATATTGATTTTGAGAAATAGAATTTAAATCTAAAACATCTAATTCAATTCCATAATTAGAATAATCATCGTTAACTGATTGATCGATTTCGATTGAACTATCAATCAATCTGGTTTTTTCTTTGATTAAAAAAGAAGCATTTGCTCCTAACTGAATCTGCATTTTTTTAACTGGAGAATAGGTCAATAAAACTGGTAAATCCAACTGGTGAAATTTTTCTAAAATGAAATCAGTATTAGATTGTACCGCCACAGTTGAAAAAGGAGGAGGCGAAGCTGCCGTAACATCAATAAAGCCTGAGGACAATAAAGCATTCTGATTTCCAATAAATGAATATGATAAATCTTTTTGCAACTGAGAATATCCCAATCCTGTTCTAAATCCTAATTTTTTCCGAATAGGAAAGTGAACAAATCCACCACTCGTCAATCCAACCTTATCAAGGTTCGCAAAGTCTGTGACTACCCCAGCAAATACACCAAACTCTCTTTTTCTCTTTGTAGGATTTGGATCTTTTATAATAATTTCCTCCTTGAAAAAAAATTCTTTTTCTGCAATCAGAAGGTTTTCTTGATTTTGTAATTGTAATGTTATAAAACTAGGGTTGATCGTTTTAATTTCTTCTTTCAATTTTGCTATAGAAGCTTTTGGTTCGCTATTTTCAATTTCCTCCACAGGAACAATTTCCTCAATTACCTGAGGTAAGAGAGGATTCGAGAACTCAATAATTGAAGGAAAACCTTCATCATTTTTTGATTTATTATTTTCTATTAAAGGGTTAGTTGTTTTTATTGTTTGATTTTCATTTACGATACTTTCATTAATTAATTCCAAATTATTTTTATCAGAAGCTGTTTCGGAATTTTGATTTTGATCAAAATTCACTTCCTGACTTTGGGCAATTTCCGTCTTCTCAACTTGAGGATAAAAAGCCCAAACGCTAGCAATTACTCCAATTAAAAGCAATGGAAAGAGCCAAAGAAATCCACGTCTTTTCTTTTCCTGAACGGGCATCTCCTTGTCCAAGGTTTTAAGCATATCATCCCAACCTTTGTCGGTGAATTGCTTATCTGGTTGATAATTATTTTGGTCAGCCTGCATATTGTCGTAAATTATTTTTGTCTATCAATTTTTTTAAAATCTTGCGTGCATTCGATAAATGCCACTTGGAAGTGCCCACACTAATTCCAGTATTCTTAGAAATTTCAACATGGGTAAATCCTTCGATTGCATACAATCGGAAAACTTGTTGAGTAGCAGGAGGCAAGGTATCAACCATTTTTAAAATGTCTTCAGCATACAAATTAGAGTGTGCTTTTTCCACCGAGGATTGGTCTCTTTCCTCAAAAACCATAAACTGTAAATACTTCGAATTTTTTCGATAATGATCTGAAAGACAATGAAAAACTAATCTTCGAATCCATCCTTGAAGTGATCCTTTAAACTCAAATGTGTGTAATTTTTGGAACACTTTCAAAAATCCAATGTTTACAATTTCCATAGCTTTATCTTTGTCATTGGTATATCGCATGCACATTCGCATCATCGTATCAAAATGTTCTCGATACAATAATTCTTGAGCCTTGCGTTCATTTCGAACACAACCTTCGACTACTTCTCGTTCATCATATTTTTGTCTTTTGAACATATAGAATCGCTCTATTAGGTTTTTATTTTTTAATCAATACATTGACAAGATAAACATTCTGCCTCTGTTGCAAATCCGTATTCTTCACAACCACTATATCCTATTTTTTCGCAAGTCGAAGATGAACTATCAAAGAACCACCTTTCAAAAAATGCTTGACATACTTCATCCGTTGGAGCAGTTTCATTACATATTGGATCACTAGGTTCGCAATCATTATCCTTGCATGAAATCAATGTAAACAAAAAGAAACTTAAAAATATTAATACCTTTCTCATATTATCATTTTTGATTCTCTGACAAATCTTGTACATACTAGATTTGCCAAAGAACAATTATTTTAATTATTACATTTACAAGTTTCGCACTCTTCTTTAGTTTGAAAACCACTTTCGCCACATCCACTATATCCTTCTTTAGTACAAGTTGAAGTCGATGAATCATAAAACCAACTTTCAAAATAAGCATGACAAGTTATAAAGTTTGGATTGGGAACTGACTCATTACAAACTGGATTTTCAGTTGACATACAATCTTTATCGCATGCTGTCATTGTAAAAAGAAAAAAACTTAAAAATAATATTACCTTTTTCATTTACTTGATTTTAATGGTTCTTTGATAAATCTCGTGTTTTAATTCAAGTCAAAATAAAAATCAACACTTCTGTTTCTATTAGTCGTTTTTGATTCAAAAAAAACTTGACCACGAGATTTTTCAAAGAATAGTTTTAGTTTTTAAACGCTTTCAATTATAAAGACTTTTGAAGTTGAAAAAGGGTTGGGCAAGAATGAAATTATTTATTAATCATTTCATCGAGTAATTGAAATTCCCATTCTAATTTACGAATTTCTGGTTGATGTTTAAAGGTTAAAACTTTGTCTGGAGCTGGATTAAAATAAGCTGGTTTATATTCTGTCCCTGCGGAATTATTCAAACCTGAACCTAAAAAAGTAATTCCCTCTTGAGTTTTAAATTCAAATTCCTTCACTCGCAAACCTGTATCACCACCGATCAAAATTACTTCCACTCCCCTCTTCTGAACTTTTTGCAATCGAGGAAAAACCAATTCTGAAAATGTCCCACGTTCCTCACAAGCAATATTATAATCTGGCGTGTAAATATTAAATGCGTCTTCTACTTTTATTTTTTGCTCAGCAATTTCATTAGTCAATAAAGCATGGTGATGTAAAATAATTAGATGGGAAGATTGTTGAATCGTATCAGTTACTGATTTGATTAAGTTGAATTGACTATCTAACATTTCACATTCATGAGGTTGGTTTTGATAGGCGGGAAAACTAAACTCCGTAGTATTCAAAACTAAAATTGTAATCCCATTTTGATGACTCGTATGAAACGTTTTCCGTTTTGTCTTTTTTTCTATTCCAGAAAAATCACCTTTTTGATCGAGAACATCATGATTACCAATCGCCCAATGTGTGGTTGATTTTCCTACCTGAAAAAAGCTATCGACAAATTCAATATTATGAGGATGATGAAATAAATTTTCTACCAAATCTCCTCCCAACCAAATTTGATCAAAGGTATCCAAGCCAATTCTTTCCAAACGAAAATCTGTTCTTCCCCAGTTCGGAGAATTCCATTGATAACAATGTCCAGTAAAAAAATAGTGGAAAGTTTCCAGTTCTTTTTTTTCAAAAAGACTAGTACAGTTTTGAAAAAATAACGCTATCGCAAATACAATTACAATTTTAAAATAATGTTTTTTCATTGATTACTTTTTAGAAAATCAAGTCGGTATTACTCACAAGTTGGCTCGAAGTCACGTTGTGAGTTGCTACACTTGAATTAACCATTCACCGTTAAGCATTAACCATTAAATTCACTAACTTCGCCACAAAAAACAGCGTAATATTTAGAAATATGAGTTTACGAAAAATATATTATTCTCTTCCCGCGTCTCTTCGTTTTACCGTTCGCCGAATAGTCTTCCTACCTCAAGATATTTGGAATAGCCTTTTTGGAAAAAAGGAACTCATTCCTCCCAAGGGGCTTATTTTTACTGGCTCAGGCGACTTTATTGAATTAGGCAACAAGTTAGTAAATTCCTTAAAAGTGTATTGTAATTTGCAACCAAATCATGCAGTTTTAGATATCGGAAGTGGAATTGGTCGAGTGGCAATTCCTTTGACAAAATATTTAAATCAGGAGGGAAAATATGACGGCTTTGATGTCATCAAAACTGGAATTGATTGGTGTCAAAAAAACATCACCTCCAACCATCCCAATTTTCAATTCCGTTATGTACCCTTGAAAAACGACTTGTATCGAGAGTCTGGAAATGATGCTGCGGATTTCGTTTTTCCATATGAAGATGATAGTTTTGATTGTGTGGTTTTGACATCAGTTTTCACACATATGTTACCTGCAGAAATAGAAAATTATTTAGGAGAAATTCAACGTGTATTAAAAAAGGGAGGAAAATGTTTTGTCACCTTTTTTATTTTAAATAAAGATGCTAAAGAATTTATTTCTAAAAATAATCATTTCAATTTCCCGTTCAACAAAGGTCATTATGCATTGATGGATGAAAAAGTAAAAGGAGCAAATGTTGCTTTTGAAGAACGCTATTTGGAAGAAGTTTTTTTACAAAAAAAATTAAAAATCCATGCGAAGCATTTTGGGTATTGGGCAGGTCGAGTGAAAGAAAAAAGTGTTGACTTTCAGGATGTTATCATCTTAGAAAAATAAAATTGAAAACTATAGCTAATGAAAAACCAATCAATTTATCGAGTTGCATTTTTGTTCTTATTTCTATTTCTGCTTTCGTATTTTTCCTTTGCCCAATTAGATGACTTTTCTCTCTTACCTAAAAATGGAACTTTCTATACCGTATCAGGTACCAAAGTAAAATTTTATTCCTTTGAAGAAAAAGAAAATACTTATATATTTTTTCCTAAATCTGACAAAAAGAAAATTGTAGTTGCCAAGTCCGAAATTGATAAAATTATTTTATCTGATAAAAATGAAGGTTTTGCCTATACCTCAACTGGAGCAGAAATAAATTTTATCTCAATAGAAGAAAAAGAAAATAGCATCTTATTCACAACAACTAACAAAACAATCATCGAAATTCCTAAATCTAATCTCAACCAAATTGATCTTAAAAAAGGAAATTACGCAAAATCAGCAGCTTTAATCACCTTCGGAATCACCGCTGTTAGCGTTACCACATTTATCTTAATCAGCGATCCTCCTGGTAATTCCACCTTTACTTACTCACCATTGATAGCAGGAGTATTGATTATAACACCTTCTTTAGCTACAGGTTTAATAGCAGGCATAATTGGCTACACAGTCAAAAGGAGTAAAACTATATATAGAAGAAATGATTCTTTTGGATATTATAATTCTAAATTTAAACTCAAAACAACTTCACCAAATGCTATTCCTTCACTCACTTTAAGTTATTCTTTTTAAATTTTAAAATTAATTACTATGCTTTCAAAATTAAAACGTATCCCAAGTTTATCTTGTGGTCTTCAACTAGTTTTGATGTTTTTTTTCTTTACTTTTTCAAATCAGACTTTTGCTCAAAATAAAGCCACTTCTTTAAATGCAAAAAAAGGAATTGCGATATTAATTAAGGGAACATCTTTCCAATTCAAATCTGTCGAAGAAAAAGAAAATACCTTCGTATTTACAACTATCAATAAAACGAAAGTAGAAATTGCAAAATCTAATCTTACTCAAATCGATATACAAAATGGAAATTTCGCAGAAAAATATTCATTTACCGCTTCTGCTGTTACAGCAGCTTTTGCTATTGCGTTAATATACAATACTAGGCCTTTTAGAGATTCGGTTCATCCCTTTCTTTATTCAACTACCTATATAATTACACCTACAATAGTTGCTGGAATAATCGGAGCAATCATTGGAGCTACTAATCAAAAATATAAAACTGTTTATAACGCTTCTTCCCTTGGTCGTAATATTCCAAAATTCCAACTAAATACTACTATGCCTAATTTAATTCCTTCTTTAACTCTTAGTTATTCTTTTTAATTTTAAAACTAAATGCTATGATTACTCTACTAAATCGCTTCCGAATTTTATTCGCTTACCTAATGTTTATTTTTCCAAACTTAATATTTTCTCAAGACCAAAGTATTCACCTCAAAAGAGGAAGACTCTATACTGCTGAAGGTTTTGAAATGAAAATGGGTATGTTTTCCATTCGAAGTAAATTGACAAGAATGGAAGAGGAAGAGGCAAAAAGATATTTATCCTATTGTCGCCTTTCAAAAACTAATATTACTTTTGAGGGATTTTAAAATTCATAAGTTCACGTCCATAATTAGTTACAAATAATTATGGACATGAACTTAAAAGTAATACGCAAAACATATCATGAAAAAATCATTATATATATTCCTACTTTTCAGCTTCGCTTTTTTTAGTTGTCAAAATAATTCTGCCCCAACAAGAACAGCAGCTCCTCCAAAGAAAAAAGATGCGATTGAAGTAGCTCCAGTATTTTCAGCTGACGATGAAAAATTCGCTAACATTTTTAAAAAATACGAAGGTACTTGGAAAGGAAATTATATCACAATTAGGGATATTGATCCTTTGCTAAAAACAAGTATTGATCTAGAAAATCTAACGTTAGATTACGTGACAAAACCTGGATTGAATTTGATTAATAACTTAGAAGGTGAGCATGTATTCACTTCAAAAAATTCTTATTTTCAAGAGTTTTCATTTTATGACTTTTATCCACGAGAGAAAAAAACAATTACTACTTCTGGAAATAATCGAGTCGAAAATGGGAAAATTTTACGCTATTCAACCAATCAAAAAGAAACAATTGTGTTCAATGGAAAAGTAAAAAATGATAGTACAATTGTTTGGCAATATGAAGATGAAAAAAACTATCGAATGGAATATTATCAAGAGACTATTTCTGGAAATTTTCTAGAAATTATTGGTTATAAATATGATGAATTCAATCGCATGAATTTGGCACCGAAGAAGTGGTTTTATGGAAAATTTGCAAAAGCAGAACCATCAAAATAGTTGTTAAATAAAAAAAGAAAGGCGAGCAAAATTGCTCGCCTTTCTAATTTATATTTGTTTTCAAATATTAGCCACATTTAGAATGACCGCAGCTTTGACACATCAAGCAGCCTTCTACATAAACTAAACCATCTGGATCACCACACTCTCCGCATTTTTCTTTCACTACTTTAGTTCCGTCTGGAATGAATTTTTTCAATGCTCTCACTACTCCATTTTTCCAAGTATTAATGACATCATTTTCAACATTTAAACCTGCTACCAAATCAACTGCATACGGCAAAGGCATTCCGTGTCTCAAAATTCCAGAAATTAATTTAGCGTAGTTCCAAAATTCTTTATCAAATGATCTAGACAAACCTTGCATCGTTACTTTGTAACCATCTTTGTCCATGTAGTGGAAATCGTAACGATTAGTTCCGTCTTCATTTTTCTCTTTGATCACCCAAGATTTTTTCATGTCTTTTGGCAACATAAAACTATCTTCCGCTCGACCTGTGAAAATCTCGTAAGGTTTTCCATTCATCAATCCAACAACAGCAATCCATTTTTCATGATTATTTTGGAAACGAATTACCTCTGCTTCCAACATTTTTGGACGTTTTGGAGCTCGTGATTCAATAATCATGGTATCATCAATTTCTTCATCTTTTTTCTCATCATTAGAAATCAAAACTCCTGATCGAGATCCATCTCGATAAATCGTACAACCTTTACAACCTTCTTCCCAAGCTGTTTCGTAAATTTTACGAACCATTTCTTCGCTCGTTTCATTAGGAACATTTACCGTAACTGAAATTGAATGATCAATCCATTTTTGAATTGAACCTTGCATTTTTACTTTTTGCACCCAATCAACATCGTTAGCAGTTGCTCCAAAATATGGAGATTGTTCTACCAATTTTTGCAACTTAGCTTCTGGCAAATTTTTCACCTCATTGATGTCCATATTATTCGCAGCCAACCAATCCATAAATTTGTGGTGGAAAACATTGTACTCTTCCCAGCTATCTCCTACTTCATCAACAAAAGAAACGGTAACATTTTGGTCATTCGGATTAACTTTTCTTCTTCGTTTGTAAGCTACCATAAAGACTGGTTCAATTCCTGAAGTTGTTTGAGCCATCAACGATGTAGTTCCAGTTGGAGCAATCGTCAATAATGCTATATTTCTACGACCATGTTTTTCCATGTCTGCATATAACTCAGGATCAGCATCCTTAATTCGATTAATGAATGGATTATTTACTTCTCGCTTTGCTTCATGAATCGTAAATGGCCCTCTTTCTTCTGCCATAGTAACTGAAGATCGGTAAGCATTCAATGCGAATGTTTTGTGAACTTCAGTTGAAAATTTAATCCCTTCATCACTTCCATATTTCAAATTCATAGCTGCTAACATATCTCCTTCAGCGGTGATACCAACACCAGTTCTTCGTCCTTCTTCACATGCTTTTTTGATTTTTTTCCAAAGATTAAATTCAACCGCTTTGATTTCCATTGGCTCAGGATCATTTTCAATCTTAGCTATGATCTTATCAATTTGCTCAATCTCCAAATCAATGATGTCATCCATCATTCGTTGTGCCATTTGAACATGACCTTTGAATTTATCAAAATTGAAATATGCCTCAGGTGTAAATGGTTTCTCCACATAGCTATAAAGATTTACAGCTAATAATCGACAACTATCATAAGGACAAAGTGGAATTTCTCCACATGGATTGGTTGATGTTGTTTTGTAGCCTAAGTCTGCATAACAATCTGGCACCGACTCATTGATAATTGTATCCCAAAATAGAACACCTGGTTCAGCAGATTTCCACGCATTGTGAATAATTTTATTCCAAATTTTTAGTGCATCTACTTCTTTTGTGAATTTCGGAGTAGTTGAATCAATTGGGTATTGTTGTGTAAATTTTTCTCCGCTCACTACTGATTTCATAAAATCATCAGTAATTCTAACAGAAACATTTGCTCCCGTAACTTTTCCTAATTCCATTTTTGCATCAATAAAATCTTCTGCATCTGGATGCTTGACAGAAACAGAAAGCATCAATGCTCCTCGACGACCATCCTGCGCTACCTCTCTCGTAGAATTAGAATATCGCTCCATAAAAGGAACTATTCCTGTAGAAGTCAAAGCACTATTCATCACCGGACTTCCTTTCGGACGTATATGAGAAAGGTCATGTCCTACTCCACCTCTTCGTTTCATTAATTGTGCTTGCTCTTCATCCATTTTCATAATTCCACCATACGAATCCGCATGAGTTCCAATTACAAAACAATTGGATAAAGAAGAAATTTGGTAATCATTACCAATTCCTGACATCGGACCACCTTGTGGAATGATGTATTTAAAGTTTTTTAATAAGGCGTAAATATCTTTTTTCGATACTGGGTTTTTGTATCTCTTTTCGATGCGAGCAATTTCGCTAGCCAAACGTTTATGCATATCATCAGGTGACTGCTCATAGATATTGCCAGCTGAATCTTTCAACGCATATTTGTTGATCCATACGTTGGCTGCTAGTTCATCGCCATTAAAATAAGCTGTAGAAGCCTTCATAGCTTCTTCAAATGTGTAGACTTTTTTTACTTGTTTTTTGTCAGCGTTCGATTTTGTAGTTGCTTTTTGTACTGCTAGACTCATGGTCTCTGATGGTTTTGAGTGAGGAAATTTGCACCATTTTGAAAAAGAGGAACAAATAACATCGAATGTTTAAGAAATAATGTTTCACGACTTTTTTCATTTCAAAAAAGAAAACTCCATTGCTGGAAACTCAAAAGAATATTTGAGCCAAGATTAGCCTTCGAATGCTTATTCAAACATTCTGATTTGGTCTTCTTTATTTAATTGAGACGAAAAATTTTTAAGAATAATTTAGGGAAGAGCCAATTTAGGTTGGGTTTTATTTTCCTTTAATTATTCTAGATTAAGAACCAAACAAAATAATTTATGTCTTGGAACTTATTAGTGTGATGTTTTCCAATAGTTGCATAACAAAGAATTGCTTGATTTTTCAATATTTTGAAAAATTACAGGCAATAAGTTGCACACGTAAGATTTTAACACTCAATCATCATTTTCTAAAACAGTTTTGAAAAAAAGGTTTTTGAAAATAAAAATGTTGTAAGTGTTAATTCTCAGATTCAGAAATTACTTTTAGGTGAATTTCAATGTAGGTTAAAAAAAATGAAGATTTCCCTTCTTCGTTTTTTCTTAAAGTTTTTTGAAAACAAATAACTTTAAGACTGTTTTTTTGAAGAAAAACTAAAAGTATGTTTGATTTAACTATTAGTTTTTTTCTACTTCACAAATATAGACCTTTTATCGTAAAAAAAACCGTCAAAGTTATTCACACAATGTTGGCAACTACACTAAATCATTGATTATCAATACTTTAACATTGTGAGGGATTTATCCACAATGTGGATAACTTTCTGTTGGTAACTTGAATTTTACGTAAACTTAATAGTGATAACTCCTTGATTTTCAGCGTTTTTTGTCAAAAAAAAGGATGAAATTGTGATAGAAAAAAAATTAAAATTGTGGATAAAAAAATGATTGAAATTGTTTTTTAAAAAAACTTTTTTGATTTTTTTTTTTTGAAATTGTTTTAAAAAACAACTTTAGAGGATTTTTTTTGAAAAAAGTTATTCCAAGATATAGCTTGAAAAGTTTCTAAAGAATAAAAACTAGGTAGTGCGATGGGAACACGGATTGGGCGAATCGAGCAAATTTTAGCGGATTTGACGATTACTCTAGAATGGGATAAAATCTGCGTAAATACGCTCCATTCGCCCAATCCGTGTTCCCATAGCACTACCTAGTTTCACTCAATTCAAATCTAAATTCTCCCAAAAAATTTCTATTTTGCTAATCCATAAAACACTTCCCTATCAATCATTTTTCCAAATCAATTAAAATCGAACAAGATGAAATCCAAACTCTCATTTTCCTTCTTACTCCTCGTGACTAATCTTCTCTTTTTCACTTGCAAAACAGAACCAACTGGTCCACAACCAATCAGCGCAACTGAAGTCGAATCATCTTTACAAAAAATCTTAATCGAAGCAAAAAGTGGAGAAATGATTCTTTTGCCCGAAGGTACTTTTTCATTTAAAAGAGCACTCTCCTTTAATGATATCCCAAATGTTACGATCAAAGGAATGGGGAAAGGAAAAACCATTCTTTCTTTCAAAAATCAAATAGAAGGAGCTGAAGGAATGATTCTAAAAAATGCAAAAAATTTAAAATTGGAAGGATTCACCGTGCAAGATTCGAAAGGTGATGCAATTAAAGTTCAAGCTTGCGAAAATGTAACCTTTAGAGATTTGGAAACAACTTGGACAAATGGTGCAAGTCCTGAAAATGGTGGTTATGGAATTTACCCAGTTTCTTGCACTAATGTTTTGATTGAAAAATGTGAAGCATCCTACGCAATGGATGCTGGAATATATGTGGGGCAAACGACGAACGCTGTGGTTCGAGATAATTATGTACACCATAATGTTGCAGGCTTAGAAATAGAAAATACTCGCAATGCTGAAGTTTATAAAAATACAGCGAAACAAAATGCTGCTGGGATGTTGATTTTTGATATGCCTGATTTACCGCAAGCAAATGGTTATAAAGTCAAATTTTATGATAACCACATGGAAGATAACAATGGAGAAAATTTTTCCAAACCAGGAATCGTAGTTAATACTCTGCCATCGGGAACTGGCATGTTAATCATGGCTCATAAAGATATTGAGGTGTACAACAACACAATCAAAAATCATAAGAGCATGGGCATCGGAATCAATAGTTGGATTTTTACAGGGCAACCTTTTGAGTCAAAAGAGTTTGATCCATTTTGCTCGAATATCAATATTCATGACAATGTGATTACAGAAACAAATGGTCCAGCAATTCCTACAACTGATTTTGGGAAATTATTATATGCAATTTGTGGAGAAGAATCTCCAGATATTATCATTGTTGGAATTTTTAATCCAGCTACTTTAGATAAAAATGGGAAGCCAACTGGTTTCTGTTTTAAAAACAATGGAGACATTACATTTCGAAATATGAATGCTGCCATGGGAGCAACTCCTGAAGATATTGTCAAAAATATGAATGATGATATTTCAATTTTTGATTGTGAAATGCCTTCTTTTGAATTAGGTGATTTTGATAAATGGTTAGCTAAAAAATAGAATTACTAAATGCATTTTTTTTTAAGAAAAATATTTTTATTCATTTTTATTTCACTCAGTATTTTTTTTACTTGCTGCGATTCAACTCCGCAGCAGGTGAAAAATGTAAGTGATCAAACTCCTTTTGAAAAGCTATCTCAATACAATTTCTTTGTAGGAAAAATATCGGAATTGAATCCTAATAAAAGAGTACTTCCTTACGATTTGAACTCTCCGCTTTTTTCAGATTATGCACATAAATCTAGATTCGTCTGGATGCCAGAAGGAACGACCGCAAAATTTACTTCGAATGAAAAGGTCTTGGATTTTCCAACAGGAACTGTTTTGATAAAAACGTTTTTTTACCAAAATGATGAGCGTGATTTATCCAAAGGAAAACGAAATATCGAAACTCGACTTCTGATCAAAGGAAAAGAAAAATGGGAAGCACACGGCTACACTTGGGATGACGAACAAACGGATGCCACTCTAGACATTGTTGGAGATATAAAAATGGTTAATTGGATTAATCAAACTGGAAGACCAATGATGGTTGATTACATTATTCCCAACAAAAATCAATGCAAGGGTTGTCATTATAATAAAGGTGTCCAAGAACCCATCGGCCCAAAAGTTAGGAACTTAAATAAAGAGTTTGCTTATCTGGATGGAGAGATGAATCAATTAGAAAAATGGAATACTGTGGGTTATCTAACTGATTATCAGTCAGATACGGATTACGAAAAAGTAGCTCAATGGAATAATTCCAATAGTGGCACTCTTCATAAAAGAGCTTTAGCTTATCTAGATATTAATTGTGGACATTGCCATAATCCAAATGGCCCAGCGAGTACAACGGGTCTAAATTTAGTTGCGGAAGCGGAGATGAATATCAACTTAGGTATCAATAAACCTTCGGTGGCAGCAGGAACTGGAACTGGTGGTTTTGCTTTAAATATCATTCCTGGACATCCCGAGAAATCAATTATGACTTATCGAATGGCTTCGACTGAACCTGCGGCGATGATGCCAGAATTGGGGCGTAGAATGGTGCATGAAGAGGGAGTGGAATTGATTAAAGAATGGATTTTGAAAATGGAGAAATAGTTGACCTGTTGATGGGAAAATCAGGCTTAATGGAATCTTACTTTTAATCAACTCGAATTCAAGAAAATTAAAAGTACCTCTTGTTCGATGATTATCAGTAACACCAAATACCTAATCAACCAATCAAAACAATCGCTTCCTCCTAAACCACAACGCTAATAACAAACTAATCACTATCGAAAAAACAATGATAAAAGGAAAAGCATAAGCTGAATCTTTAAAAGGCAAGGGAACATTCATTCCATAAAGACTCGCCACCAAGGTCGGTAGCATCAAAATTATCGTAATCAAAGTCAATCGCTGAATCACTTGATTCAAATTATTAGAAATAATCGAAGCATACGCCTCCATCGTTCCATTCAAGATATTCGTATAAACATTCGACATCTCCAATGCCTGAGTATTATCAATAATTATATCTTCAAACAAATCTGTTTTGTCCTCATCCGCTCGAATTCCCAAAAAATCAGAACGCTTCATTTTCATTTTCAGCAACTCATTCGCAGAAAGAGAATTCACAAAGTAGACCAAGCTTTTTTCAATACGAAGCAATTGCCGCAACTCCTTATTCTTACTCGAATCATATAATTCTTTCTCAATTAGATTTCGTTTGAGATTTAATTTTTTCAAACAATTCAAAAATCGATAAACGTTTTGCTCCAATATTTTCAAAACAAAAGCTGGTTCGTCAGTTGGAATAAAGTTCTTTACTTTTCCATCAATAAACATTTGAAGAATCGGATTTTCATAAGCTGAAATGGTAATGATATGATCTATCGTCAAAATAATTCCAATCGGAACGGTGATGTAGAATGCTTCATTTTCAGCATTCATTTCATTGAGCAAAGGAGTATTTACCACAATCAAACGAACATCATCTTCCCGTTCGTAACGTGACCGCTCATCAACATCTAAAGAATCTGTCAAGAAGTCTAAAGGAATTTCAAATTGAGCAGCAATCTTAGTTAATTCTTCTTGATTAAAAGGCGGGGAAATATTCACCCAGCAAGAACGTTCCGGCTTGTCCAATGTCTCTAAAGCTCCATTCTTTTTGAGAAAATATTTAACCATAGGCTCGGTATTGAATAGTGTTTTTTACCGTGTAGTTTTTTTACTACATAGGCACATAGAAAACGTAGACCTTCGCTAGAAAATTAAGCACATTGTGGTCTATGTCTCCTATGTGCCTATGTGGTAAAATTTAAACAATAATTCCCACACAAATTATTTAAAATCTAAAACTATCATCGATTGAGATAAGTTCCTCTAGGCTGCAAACTTACGAATTTGTTTTTTAAAAAAAATTTTAAGCTAGGTTTTCATTCCGCTTTATTTTTTCATAGATTATTTTTTCATATAAATTTAAATGAGAATGATTGGCATTTCCCCAATGTGGAGATTTACCATTTTTTAAACGAAAATAATCAGCAATAATATCGCCTTGTTGCTCTAGATTAAAATCGAAAAGTGTTTTATTTTTAATTAAAAATAATTTCAAATTATCCTTGCCTCCATAATTATATCCTTCCTTCGTCGTTTGTGCCCAAAGTGCTCGTGGCATATAAACTGCACCCATGTTTTCATATTGCCATACATGAACTAATTCGTGGATTAAAGTGCTATTTTGCATTCTCCCCCAACTATTTATAATATAAAAACTGACGTAGCAAAAATGACTTTGCTTTGGTCCAAGGTAAGCTGATTCATCAATTCGCACTCGTTGATAATTGATCGAATTTCCAAAAATACTTTTTGCCATTTCTATTTCCCAATCCATCAAAGGTCGAGTCTTTGGTTTAGAAAAATCACAAATGGTTTCGTAAATTTCTCCAATTCCAAAAATTTCTAACAATGCAATTACAACTTCCAAAACCCAATAAAATATTTTTTGAATCGGGCGATCTACCAGAGAGCGAAAAGTCATTTTTCTTAAATCCCAAAAACCTCGAAAGAACAATTTAAACAAGCGATACAACCGCCAAGGCAAGAGTCGAAAAAGGTCAACTACTCGATGAAATATTCCAAAAAATTTAGGAAGAAAATAATATGAATTGGAGGTTTTGGACACTTGTTTTTTTACTGTGAAGGTAAAAATAAATTCTGTTTTAAAACAAGGAAAAGGGCTGTTAGCGCTCAAAGCGCTAACAGCCCTAGTAACAAAACTTTATTCTAGAAAATTTTATTCAATCAATATAAATCCAGCCCAAAAATAAGGCGAAGGATATAATTTTCGAATATCTTTCTGAGCAGTATAAAATGCTTTGTGTGTATCCATTCCACTCAAATGATTGAAGTAAAAAAGAGACAACATCTCTTGAGTTTGCTTGTCTGGCACTTTCCATTGACTAAACAAAATAGTATTTACACCAGCAGCTTTTAATGCTCGTTGAATACTTAAGATTCCTTTTGCACTATTCTTATTGGAACCAGTTTCGGTTGCTGAAAGTAAGACTAAGTTGGTTTTAGAAAAATCTAATTTGGAAATTTCTTTAGCATTCAACAAACCATCATTCGCATCATCTTGAAAATGAGTAGAAGTGATTTTTTCATTGGCATTTGACAACGCAATTCCAGAGAATTCTTCCAAATGCTGATAGTAAACTGGTGTTGCTAAATGTAAAACTCCTGGAGCTTTTCCACCACTTAAATTTTTAATATTATTTTCAGAAGCATCTCCATCAATTTGAGTATTTACAGTCCAACCTTTGGCTGCGCAAATTACCTTAAATGTATTCACTTCATCTTTTGTTGCAGGCAAGTATTCTAGCTTTCCAGCTCCTCCATTTCCAAAAATTGCTCCTCCAAAAAACGAAACAGTTTCATTCTTCACCTCCTTACTTTTATCATTAATAAAGTCCCGAAGAGAACAGTAATAATAGATTTCATACTTGTCTGCTAAGTTATTTTTTTGACGATCCATCAGTCCACTAAATGCCACCTTATTCAAAGCTCCAACCGTTGAAACATGTATAAAATTCACCCCCTTTAAATGTTCCTCCATCGGTTCCCAAATCAATTGATATAAATGATTACTTCGATCTACACTTTGAATATAGCTATCTGGAGAATCTGCTTCTGCATTGATTAGCATATTAATTTTACTCTCATCCAACAAAGGAACCATGATAGATTCCGTTTTATTTTTTCGAGTAATTAATGCATAATAATTTCCAACTTTAGTTTTCTGATTGGTCATTCGAAGAAAATCAATAGCAGCTTCATTCGGCTTTAATTTTTCTCTCAATTGATTTTGGTAAGATTCAATTTCACCAGTCATGGAACTTTTTATTTCTAGAGCAGCGTCGGTGGATAAACCTTTAAAAGCTAAGTTAAAATTTTGCATTTCATTACCTGAAACCAAAAATCCTAATTTCATTGAGTTAGCATAATAATCTTCAATTTCCATTTGCATTTTATCCATCATTCGACTTTGATCTTGAAATCCAGCAGCATTAAATTTTGCAAAAGAATTATAAACTGATGCTTTATAAAAATCTCTAGCTTTGGATTTCTGTCCCGTCGTTTCATAAGCTTTTAACAAACCATCTCGACGCTTTTTATAAGTGGTATTATCCTTTCCCATTTTCTTTTCTATCGTCGCCAAATCTTTTTCATAAAAAGGAATTGCTCGATCTAACATGCCAGCATTTTCATAACTATCTGCTAACTTTAAAGAAATTGTTCGATAATTTTCATGCTCATCGCCATACTCTTCTTTTACCAACATCAATGCTTTTTGTCCTGCCTCAATCGCTCCTGTATAATTTTCAGATTGCGTATGACTGTCCATTTCAAAACTGTAATCCATCCAATTTTTTACTTTTGGTTTGGGAGGCTCAACAACTACAGGAGGAGTTATTACCTCTTCAACGACTGGCGGTGTCACCACTTCTTCGACTGGAGCAGTAGCAGTAGGCATTGTTTTTTTATTTGATCTTTCTAAAGGACCTTTGGCAGAAGAATTGTTTTTTTCAACAATTTCATCTACCCCATCGGAGTTTCCAAGACCAGTAATGACCTCAGTCGATGAATTCCATTTCTTTTTTGAATTGGTCGAATTGGAAGAAGCAAGTCCAGGTCTTTCGATCGGAAGAAGTGCTTCAGAAGGTGCAGCTTCGTACAATTCATATTTTGGATTATATAAATTATCCAAATATCTTTTACAATCTTTATAATCAGGGTGATTGACACCAACAGTATTTTTATAGAGTTCCAAAGCCTTCGTTAATGAAATTTCTGCTTCAGGGACATTTGCTCGGTTTTTATAAAATTTTCCATAATTAAATAAAATACCTGCGTAATCTTGATGACGTTCACCAACTGAATATCGAGTGGTTTCTTTTGCTTTTTTTAGATTATTTTCTGCTTTTTTGAAATTTCCTAAACTGGTATGCAAATCTGCATAGTCACTCAATATCAAAGCGTAGTCAGGATGATCGTCTGAAACAGCAGCTTTCATAATATCCAATGCATCCAAATAAATGGATTCTGCTTTTTGATAATCTTTTTTTAATTTATATAAATTTGCCAATCCAAAAAGACTCAAAGCATAATTTTGATGTTTAACACCAAGTACTTCTTTATCAATTTTGAGTGCTTCCCAATACAAAATTTCGGCAGGAGTAAACTCGCCTAATTTTTTATGTGCACTTGCTAAATTGTGTAAACTGGCAGAGTAATCTGCATGATTTTCACCAAACTGGATTTTGGCAACCTCTCTCGCTCGAAGAGCCGAAGATAAAGCATTTGCATAATCTCCATTTCCTAAATAAGTCAAAACTTGATCATTCAGGTCATCCCAATTTTGGGCTTGAAGATTTAAGGTAAAGCAAAATGCAACAACTACGAGTAGTGTTTTATTCAACATAAGTTCAATTGTTGGGGGATTAAAAAATGTTGTAACGATTCCAATAATATTGAGTAACCATTACGAACCGCTCAAAATGAACGCGTTTTGATAAATTCGTTTAAACGTTGAGGGTTAAATTAAGTCGGAGTTTAGAGGCAAAAATGTAGCAGTTAAGCTAACTTTTAATATTCATAAAATACGGATGGAGAAATATATTACAAATAACGTAAATTTCAACAACAATGCCGATTTTTATGGAAAATTTAATTATCGCCTATTTGTTGAAAAAAAATTATACAAAATTAGAAATTACATGATTTTTATTGCGTTTTCTATTTTGACTTATAGATTTCGCAGATTTAACATTAGAATATATAATCTGTGAAAATCTGCGAAATCTGTGGTAAAAAATCACATATTCAAAAAATACTTTTACTTTTAAACACAAACACACTACCCATGAAAAAAACTTTGCTCTTCCTATTCATTTTAATTCAATTCTCTGCTTGCTCACAAAATGAGACCTCAAATTTTCAAAAAGTAACTCATCAAAAAAACAAACAAGGTTGGAATCCTGACGCTGGAGTCATTCCTTCTTTGACCATTGGGAGCAAAGTAACTTCTTCCACTAATCTCAAAATGGCCTATAAAGTTTTGGATGAGAAAAAAGAATCTCATTGGCAAAGTGAAGCACCATTTCCTACCAATTTCATCAATCAAAAAGATCAAAACATTTTAATCGACCATTTTTCAAATAAAGAAAATTACATAGCTTCCAAAATTTCTTCTCCAAAAAACGCAACTGATGGCAACTCAAATTCTACTACTTCTAATATTGGAATCAAAAACGGAGAAGCATTTCTAGAAATCGTTTTTAAAAAATCACAAGATGTAAGAAGCGTTACTTTAAAAGCTGGAGGAGTAATTCAACCAATTGAAATTTTTATCAAAAAAAATAATCAATTGCAATCTATTGGGAAATATGAAAAAGCAAATGATTATCAAGTATTGCGATTTTCAACTAAAATAAAAAAATGTAATTCTATTGTTATAAGATCTAAAACAGCCTTCCAGCTTTTTGAAATTGCTGCACTTGAATCTGCTCCCAAAGAATGGGTGATGGTTGATTTGGGAAAAATTCAAAATATTGGTTGGGTCGATACTCGACATTGGGCAGGAGATAAAACTGCTGAATCTTCTGCTCTTTTAATTAGTCAAGATGGAAAAAATTGGACAAAGGTAAAAGATCTGGATCCAAATGCTTTGCAAACAGTCACTACGATTATTGAGCCTGCTCAACCTGCTCGATTTGTCAAAGTGGAGCATGGATTAATTGATAAAGATTGGAGTACTGTTTTTATTTGGGAAATTGATATTTACGACCAGTTTGGTCCTTTTGGGAAAATGCCTGAAGCAAAAATAAACCCAAACACTTTTAGTGAGATCTTAGGAGTCAATGGAATTTGGGGTTGGGGATTTGAAAAATATGCAGACCTTGTTCCTAAAGGTCGTGGTGCCGATTTATTTGAAAAAGTGTCGAGTCATGCTCGTAATTATCATTTCCTCAATTGGGATGTTTTAGATCCTGACACTCCACCAGATTATTTTAAAATGGCGGAAGGAAAAGGAACTGAAGTTAATTGGTGGCTTGATTGGGACAGAGAATATAAAACTTGGACAGAAGGAGGAATGAAACTTCAAACCAGTATTCAGTTTAGAGATATTCCAAAAAACCAATGGAATACACCTTATGAATCTGCTTACAAATTTGGATATAATTTCGCACAACATTTCGGGCCAACTTCTGGAAATGGGTTGGTCGATGCCATTGAAGCAGGAAATGAACCATGGTATTATGAAGCAGATTTTTACAAAAAAATTCTTCATGGAATGACTAAAGGAATCAAAGATGCAGACCCAAAAGTTACTGTTTTACCTTGCGCACTACAAGCCGTTTTTCCAGCGAATGAATATGAAGGTCAATTCAAAAATTACATTGGTGCAAGAGTTACGCCTGAGGTAAAAAATAATATTGACGCAATCAATACGCATCTTACACCATGGTCGTATAATGAAAAAGGAGAACAAATCGCCACACATCCTGAGCATCCCTACAATGGAACGAGAGCGATTTTAAACATGATAAGATTCCGAGATCACAACTTGCCGAAACTACCAATTTACGTGACAGAATGGGGATGGGATTCCGATGGAGGAACCGAATCATGTATTCACGGGGAGTGCGTCTCTGAAAGGTCGCAAGCTTTATATGCTGTGCGAGGTGCATTGATGTTGGCGAGAACTGGTGTAGATCGAGCCACTTGGTATTTCTTTGCGAATGAAAATAAGGAGTCTTCATTGTTTACTCGAAGTGGTTTGGTGAGTTCATTGACTACTGATTTTCAAATCAAACAAGCGTTTGTAGCTTGGCAAGCATTCTTGCATCACTTGGGAGATAAACATTTTTTAAGAGTAATTCAAGAAAATGATGAGGCATGGATTTATGAATTAGGAAAGGCAGATGGAACAATTACACATATTGCTGCATGGCGACCAGTTGATGGAGATAACAGTACACTTACAAATATTGAATTCACTTCAAAATACCGCCCAAAGTCTGCTTGGAAACTAGAAGGCAAGAAAGAAAAAGGTCAATTAGTCAATTTGCCAAAATATGAAAATGGGAAAATCAAAATGGAGGTGAGTGCTGCGCCAGTCGTGCTCAGAGTTCAATAATTTTTAACAGCAGATTGGACTGGTTTTTTATGATCATTATGATTTTTCCAAAGTGAGATTAACACCTAATAGAAAAATCATAACGATCATAAAAAACCAGTCCAATTTGCGATTAAAAAATCAGAACATCCCATCTAAATCCTCTCCAACTACCCTTAACTTATTTTTACAAAAATCAATTAACTCCTTTGCTCGTTTTACTTTTTCAGTCAAGTCATCCACACTAACCATTTCGTTGCGTAAGTCTTCAAGAACTACTTGTAATTCTTTTAAAGCTGATTCGTAAGTCATTATTTAGATTTTTTTTTCGTTTTACTTTTGATGATACCGTCTGATAATTGAGTGGTTATTTCTATTTCTTTTTTAGCATCAAGTTCTTTGGTTGACTTGATTATTTTTCCATCAACGGAGGTTATACTAAATCCTCTTTTTAATGTTTTTTCTGGATCTAAAATTTCAAAAATCGCTTCTAAATTCGATATCTTTTTTCCTTCTTTTTGAAAAAATGATTGAGCATTTTGTTTTACCTCATTTTCCAAAAGTGAAATCTGTTGCAATGTATTTTTTAGAAAAATGTCTGTTTGCCATCCCAAAGTCTGTTCGACATTTTGCAAAATAAAGACTTGCTCTTGGATTTTTTCTTGGGCTAAGAATTTGAGTTCTGACCCCATTTGCATTATTTTATTTTCAAAAAACAAATTGTGATTAATGATAAAATCTGCGACAGCGGTTGGTGTTTTTAAAGTTGTGTGCGCTACCCGATCCAAAATTGATTCATCAATATCATGACCAATTCCAGTCAAAACGGGCAATGAAAAATTGGCCACCACTCGACTAATTTTTTCATTATCAAAAGCCATCAGATCCAACTTAGCTCCTCCTCCTCGAATGATGACTACTGCATCAAATTTATCCTTTTGTCGACTAATTCTTTTAAGTTGAAAAAGGATTTCTTCTTCGACATTTATCCCTTGCATGGCTGCTGCAAACATTTGATTATCAATTTGATAACCAAAAACATTTTCTTCTAATTGTTTTAAATAGTCTTGATAACCAGCTGCATTTTCTGAAGAGATAATAGCAATTTTTTGTAACACGGCGGGCAAATGTACCTCAGTATTTTTCCCCAACAAACCTTCTTTTTCAAATACTTCTAAAATTACTTGTTTTCGTAATGCCAATTTCCCCAAAGTAAAACTAGTATCGATATCCTCCACATAATACTGCATGCCATACACTTCGTGAAATTCAATTTTTAGTTTTAGCATGACTTCCATTCCCTCTTTCAAAACTTTGCGAATTCCTCGACCATGTTCTCGCAATAATTTATTGTAGGACCGCATCCACAAGATAGCACTTGCTTTAGCTGTAATCGTTTCTTCCTTTTCCACCAATTCCATGAAGTAATGACCTCGCGATTCATTCAATTGAGCGATTTCACAACGTACCCACAAGGCATCTTGGACATTCAATGCCACTACCCTTCTCAGGTGTTCGTTCAACTCTTGTAAGGAATACGATTTCATTTCGTAAACTTAGGAATTAGGAAATAAATAATAGACGTTGATTCGTTTGGCGTTTTACGATCTGCCATTTCAACTTGATTTAGAATTAATTCAACTTTACCACAAATAACTAAATGTGATTTTAATTTACTCGAGTAGTCGCAAATAGTCTTTTGATACTATACTTTCCTGCTCCGTTAACATAGACCATCATCAGTCCTCCGATAATCGCTAAGTTTTTCATAAACTGAATAGAATTAATTCGATACAACTCAGGTGGATCATTCCAAAATGAATAAATTATAAAAGTCGCTGGAATATAATAAAGTAATAAAAGTACTGCTCCCAATTTGGAACGATAACCCGTTAAAATTAAAATTCCTCCAAAAATCATCAAAAAAATCGCACTTCCCAAAAGGAAGTCTTGATTCCAGGTGAGATGATATCCCATCATGGATTCTTTGGCAGTATTGTAATATTTGATGGTGTCATATGCCTCCCATAAAAATATTAAGGATAAAAAAATACGTGCTATTAAATCTACTTTATCTTTCATTTTTCTTTTTTAAGGGTCAGGGAGGGAATATCGAATATCGAACAAGGAATATCGATTTGAGAAGTTTGACGATGTTAGTTTTGTATTTCCCCTGAGTAGTTTCGTCAAACTTCTCAAATCTCAAATCCTTGTTCGATATTCGATATTCAATTTTCCCACAGACGCCTATTTTAAAAATAGAGCTACCGCTTTCGCCACATTTTGCCCATCCATCGCAGCTGAAATAATTCCACCAGCAAAACCTGCTCCTTCTCCACATGGAAATAATCCTTTAGCATCTTCATGCATCAGGGTCGATGGATTTCGAGGAATTCGAATAGGGGAACTCGTGCGACTTTCTGTTCCAATTACATTAGTTTCAGTAGTAAAATATCCTTTCATTTTTCGACCAAATTCTTTCATGCCCAATTGTAATTTACGTGAAATTCCTTTTGGCAAAAGTTCATGAACAGGTGCTGAAACTAGACCTGGTATATATGATGTCGAAGGCAAATCGTTCGAAATTTTATTATTAACAAAATCAGTCATGCGTTGCGACGGTGCTTTTTGACTTCCATCTCCAAATGCCCACATCGCTTTTTCTACACTTTTTTGAAATTCCAAACCTGCAAAAATACCATGTTTTGCAAATGGTAAGAGATCTTCTTCTTCCACCGCTACGACTGTTCCAGAATTGGCAAAAGGAGAATCTCGACGTGACATCGACATTCCATTTACGACAATCTCACCTGGCGCAGTTGCTGCTGGTACGACTAACCCTCCTGGGCACATACAAAATGAAAAGACACCACGTTTTTCGATTTGACAAACTAATTTATAACTACTCGCTGGTAAATTTTCTTCTCGCTGCTCTTGCCGATATTGAATTTTATCAATCAAACTTTGCGAATGTTCAACACGCACTCCAAGTGCAAATGGTTTATTTTCTAATCTTATCTTTTTGTCAAAAAGTAATTGGTAAATATCCCGAGCAGAATGTCCTGTTGCTAAAATCGTTGCTACTCCAATATGTTCCTCTTTATCATTAACGATTACTCCTTTAATTTTTTTATCATGAAAAATAAAATCCGTAACGTGTGAATCAAAATGAATTTCCCCTCCAAACTTTAAAATTGTCTCCCGAATATTTGCCACAATTTTGGGTAACTTATTAGAACCGATGTGAGGATGTGCATCGACAGTAATATCTGAAACTGCTCCATGCTCGACCAATAATTGAAGTGCTTTGGCAATACTTCCACGCTTGTGGGAACGAGTGTAAAGTTTTCCATCAGAATAAGTTCCTGCTCCGCCTTCACCAAAACAATAATTGGAATGTGGATCGACTAATCCAAATTGTTGAATCGCTCGCAAGTCTCTTCTTCTTGCCCGAACATCTTTTCCTCGATCAAAAATTATTGGTTTCAAACCTAACTCAATCAATTCCAAAGCTGCAAAATATCCAGCTGGTCCAGCTCCGACAATAATCACTCTCGGCGCATCTTCCACATTTTTAAATTGTTCTAAAATGGCAGGTTCAGCAACAGGTTTTTCATCAACATAAATAGTTACTAGAAGTCGATAAACAGGATTGTAACCACGAGCATCAATCGAACGACGACGCACCACTACCTCAGCATTAGCGGAAGGTTTGAGCTTTGCTTTTTTGAGTGCTTCCTTTTTGATGAGTGCTAAATCATCAATGGCTCGTGGTTGAATTTTTATTTCGACTTCTTTTATCAAACTTAATTTTTTAGAGGAACAAAGGTGGGGATTTTTTTAAAAATAAAAGCATGGAAAAGGATTTATTCGTCTAATTTTGGAGGCTAGACAGTTTGTGGTTTGCTCATCAGTTTATTTTAGAATTGACTAAAAAATTTATAAAAAAAGCCTTTCTGAAAATGATAAGTCAGAAAGGCTTCTCCAATTTTTATTTCAAAAAAAAAATATTAATCCTCAAGTGTCAAACGAACTTGTCTTCTCAGTTTGAAAACTTTTCAAAATTAGTTCACTTTTATTGTTCTTGAAATATGTCTATTTGTTCTAACAGCAGCACATGCACATTGCGATTTAAGTTGATCATCAATTACATCTGCAGTTTTAGCTTGTCCACCACTAGCTAAAATAGGAACGCCATATGCATCTACCGCACCCAATAGTTCACCACTTCCATTTACGTTACTCAAATTAAAATTCTCTGCTGCTTCAATTGCATCAAAACAGCCATCATTATCTGAATCATTATCTAAATGATCCGGATCTCCATCTCCATCTGTATCTACATCAACACATAACCCACCAAATGAAGACTCATTGTAAGCAACAAAGGCAGCATCAGCACCTGATGAAAATTCAATACTCATATTTGCTATTAGCCCTACATCACCTGGGGTAATACCAAACTCTGATAACTCAAATGAAGCCATCCTAATCGGTCTTGTAGAATTAGCCCCAAAAACAGAACCATTAGCATTATATAAATCAAGATTATAGGTAGCCACCTGATTGGCCAATGCCCCACCACCCGTGGTTTCTATTCTAACTGCATTACCGACCGGTGACCAAGATGCATCATAAAAAGTGACTACTTGGTATGTCGTACCACTTGGTTGTGCAACTTGAGTAGCCACAAGATCAGGTACACCGTCACCAACTGCTGCTGGTGAAATTATCTCAACACTATAATACCATGTTTCATTAACATTGGCAATTCCAGTTCCCAAATCTAATCCTTGCACACCATTTGTAAGTAAGGGATTTAATGGATCTGTAGCAGGATCATTTACAACGGTTAGACCAAGTGCATTAATAGGATCTCCATCATTTAGAGCACCCTCCAATGATACTTTGCCACTACTACTAATTTCATTTATATTAGAGAATGCTTGCCAACTTGTCTCTACAGCCGCTACATCTCCTGTTCCATCATTATCTGTATCTATTGAATCAAAAAGGCCATTCCCATTAGTATCATATAGATCATCATCTGGAACATCAGTAGTATACGTTACTCCTCCAGCAGTAAATGCTAATAGCTCATGTGTAGTATTAGGAAGTGTTCCACTTATCGCACCTACACTACTTTCCCAAAAGTCTCCAAAGTTAGTATAGATCGTTGTAATCGGAGTACCACCCAGCACCACTATTGGTGAAGTTATACCACCAGGAGGTAATACCCCACAATTTTGCTCATCCAAATCTAAAATCCCGTCATTATCATCATCTAAATCACAGATTTCATCTGCATAATTATCTCCATCATTGTCAGCAAACCCTGATTGAGATACATCACAACAGGCAGTATTATCTAAAGCATTTTTTACTTCCGAAGTATTACCTGTATAGCTAGTGGTAGCTCCTGTAACTCTACCATTCAAATCTACACCTGAACCATCTAATACTCCATCAGTATTCGCATCAGTATGCCCAGCCTCAACTACATCATAACAGCCATCATTATCTGAATCCCAATCAAATGGATCATAATCATTATCAGCATCAGAATCTGCCAGCGTATAATTTTTAACTCCGCTATCAACAGAAGTTTCCAATGCATCATCATATCCATTTGCACCTAGGGTTCCAGTTACAACACCATCGGTGAGTGCTTCTCCATGCCCTGCTTCTATACCATCATATATTCCATCATTATCAGAATCCAAATCAAAAATATTAGCAACTCCATCACCATCGCAATCAGCCATTTCCTGATGATATCCTCCTATGGAAAAATCATCCCAAAAAATTGATCCATTAGTGATCGTAGCTCCTCCTATTCCATTGGTCAGTTCATATAAATAAACTCGTAGTAGAAGTGAATCCGTAAGGTCGTACATAAAGGGTTCATCAACTGGAATATTTTGCCAGATATAATTGTCTGTATCATTTGGTCTAGACATTTCTTGAACCAACGGCGTAGTATAATTATCAGTCAATGAATAAATTGAAACCTTAAAATCATGTTTGGGAGAATTCGAATAATCATTCCACCCCCAAGTTAATAGTGTAACATCAAATACTTTTCCTGCACCAGGAAGAATAGTATATTCTACATAAAAATCTCCTGATAATGCCTCTGCTTCAGACTGAGGTAAATTGGTAGAATTTAAAACAAGTGCTGATGAAGGTATAGACCAACTATCCCAACCAGGGCCAGGGTTTTGATCCCTAGCTATAGCATCACTATGAACAGTTGAAGCCGCAGGACTTGAACCACTATTCATCGTCCATTCTGCTATTTCTGTCCAAACAGGTGTACGACAAATATTTCGTTCGTCGTCATCTAAAATCCCATCATTATCATCATCTATATCAATTAGGTTAATTACATTATCACCATCATTGTTGCTACAATAAAAAGCATCCTCTTCATCTGTATCAAGAATAGTAACTTCTTGATTAGTTTCATTAGAAGGTGTTACAGATTTAGTCACCACACTCCTAGATCCATTTTCAAAAACATAATGAACTTGTACATTATACGAAATATCTGGATTTAACCCGAAATGAATTTTGGGTTGATGTTGAGAACCATGACCTTTTCCACCACTTACTGTTCTCATCGTAGTTGTATCTCCATAACAATTTATAAGAAAAACGTTAGCACCTATCGCATTTCTAGTTGCTCCTCCTCCTAAATCTTTTAACGCATTTACATAGAGGTAATTATTATCATTGGTAGAGTTTTCCCAAAGCTGATTTTCCCCTCCATTTACAATAAAGTATAAATCTAAATCACCATCATTGTCAAAGTCTACAAATGTTACACTTTCAACATTGGCATTCACGGCAATATTATTCGTAGAAAATGAAAGCCCTGATCCATCGACAGTTGTATTTTCCAACAAATAACTATTCCCACTATTATCTCCAAGTATTATATCATTGTCTCCATCATTATCGTAATCTCCACAATCACAGCCATCGATTCCAGATTCAGTATTGACTGGCGAACCAGGAACACCCGTTGCAGTCCATACACCTCCACCATCATTTCTCCATACTTGATTAGTCCCATAAGAGGTCCAAAATAAATCGAGGTCACCATCATTATCAAAATCACAAAACATGGTTCCTCCTTTGTCTGACTCAGATGATACAATATTTGGATTAGCTTGAGTTTCAAATTGACTTGTCGCAGAATTAAAATGCCAATAATTCGTCACATTAGTTTTTCGTCCATATAAATCAACATATCCATCGTTATCAATATCTGCTGCAGTCATATAATCTCCATCTCCTGAGTGACTTGCAGGAAATCCAGTTTGCCCAACACCTGTTCCTGGAGAAATATAGGTAAATCCACCTGATTGATCATTTTCCCAAATATCATTTCCACCATTGTCATTATCAATAATCAAATCAAGCCATCCATCTTGATTCCAATCAACTGCACATATTCCTTCTGTATTCCATGCTTGTCCATCTCCGGGTGCACCAATTGTTACATCAGGTTGTTGAGTAGTAGCTAATCCAAAAGTATAATTTGGAGGACCATCATTATAATAAATTTCAACTTCTCTACTACTTCCAAAACCTCGAAGAATATCATTATAACCATCGTTATTAAAATCAACAATCAGCATCTGTCGACCATTATTATTAAAATCATTAAAACCCGCTATTCGAGAAGAAGTAACATCTGTAAAGGTATAGGAAGGAGCTCCGGAGTTGATAAATAATTTAGACTGAGCATTACTTCCTGAGCCCGCAGAAAAGAAAATGACATCAAGGTCACCATCCGCATCTACGTCTCCCCAAGCATGTCCATTTATATTTCCACTTGTATTATCATTTAATCCTCTCGCTCCAACAATCCTAGAGAATTGTCCAGAGGAATGAAAATAAAAAAATAGAAGGGAGAGAAAAATCATTATTGATTTTCCTCGGTTGATGGAAAAAGTGCATGTTATCATTTTTTTTAATTTAATCCTTAATTAATAGAAAAAGGAAAAAAATAGGAAATTTATTTGGGTGTATTTTCCTTAAAAATAATAACGAGAAGAGAAATTTAAAGATTCAAAATATATAATATTTATATCAAAATTTAAAATATATTAACTAGTGATAATCGCACCATTTTTACGTATACCTAAAAGGGATACAATCAAAAAAAATTATCATTTTTAATATTCTAAAAATGCATCCACATGAGATTCAATGGCATCTAAAGTATATTTATCAGAAATCACTCCTTTTACATCCATCAAATTTTTACATTGTGAAATGGGTAATTTAGCCCCCATCACTTCTGTTCCAACATGATTTAAAACAGAAGATAAATGATCCATCCCTCGAAGGTTTCCTGCACGTCCTGATGCAATTCCAACTAGTCCTGCTTTTTTATCTTTAAACGTTGGTTTATATTCATGAATCGAGCAGGCATCTAAAAACAATTTGAGTACGCCAGGAAAACTTCCATTATATTCAGGACTTATAAAAATAAACTTCTCCGCAGGAATCATCATTTCTTCTTGGATTTTGCGAAGCGCTTTGGATTGTTTTTTTCCAGAATACATGCCAACATGAAGGATATCATCAGGTAATTTTTGCAAAGAAAAATATTTGACAGGTTGCTTAGTTTTTGATTTTATTAGTTTATAAAAGTGCTTAGCAAATTTTTCAGTTACACTCCCTTTTCTATTTGTTCCAGAAATAACGGTGATCATTTATTTTAATTATTTGATTATCAATAAGTTAACGCTTATTCTCTTCTTTTTTCTAAAAAAAATTATTCTAAATAGAGTTTCAAAAAAGAATACAAATTTATAAAAATCCATTACAAGGTTTTTTATAAATCCTAGTATCTTTGTCAGCCTTTAAAAAATCTCAAATTTAAAGCCTCGGTCATATGAAGAATTTAACCTTTTACGGTCAATCAACCTTTTCAATAGAAATCAAAGGAAAAACAATTTTATTCGATCCTTTTATTTCTGCCAATGAAAAAGCCACACATATTGACATTAACACCATCAAAGCTGATTATGTTTTGGTTTCACATGGACATTTTGATCATGTCGCAGATGTAGAAGCTATCGCTAAAAATAATGATGCGATTATCGTTTCAAATTATGAAGTAGCTACTTGGTTTGGAAAAAAAGAATGTAAATATCACCCTTTAAATCATGGAGGGAAATGGACTTTCAATTTTGGAACGGTAAAATATGTAAATGCAGTTCATTCAAGTGTTTTGCCTGATGGAAGCAACGGTGGGAATGCAGGTGGATTTGTAATTTGGAATGATGAGGGATGTTTTTATTTTGCAGGAGATACTGCTTTAACGCTGGATATGCAATTGATTCCAATGACTTGTCCAAAATTGGATTTTGCTATTTTGCCTATTGGTGACAATTTTACGATGGGTTATGAAGATGCTTCAATTGCTGCAAATTTCATTGAGTGTGATAAGATTGTAGGTTGCCATTTCGATACTTTTGGATTTATCGAAATAGATCATGATGCAGCAAAAAGTGTATTTGAGAAAAAAGGAAAAGAACTGATTTTACCGACTATTGGAAATAAGGTTGAATTATAATTGTGACTTTTGTAGAGATAAGACATGCCTTGTCTATACAGTACAATAAAAATATATTAAATTGCTTGTTCCGTTTTTATAACAATCAATTTACAAAATTAAAAATATGGGAAAAGTAATTACGATAGCTAATCAAAAAGGCGGTGTAGGAAAAACTACAACCGCTATTAATTTGGCTGCTTGTTTGGCTGTTTTAGAAAAAAAAGTGTTGTTGATTGATTGTGATCCACAAGCGAATGCAACTTCAGGAGTTGGCATTTTTGCTGATGATTTTGAATTGAGCATTTATGATTGCATGATTAATGATGCTGATCCTCATGATGTAATTGTCAAAACGGAAACCCCCAACCTTTCTTTGATTCCTTCACATATAAGTCTGGTTGACGCAGAGTTGGAATTGGTAAGTAAAATTCGTCGAGAGTATGTGACTAAATCTTTTGTTGATAAAATCCGAGACGATTATGATTATATTTTTATTGATTGTTTGCCTTCCCTTGGTTTGGTGACTGTGAATGCTTTAACAGCAGCGGACTCGGTTATCATCCCTGTTCAATGTGAAATATTTTCTTTGGAAGGATTAGGGAAATTGACAAGTACGATCAATACGGTGAAAGAATATTTGAATGCAGAAATAAAAATTGAAGGTATTTTATTATCCATGTATGATCGTCGATTACGTCTGGCGAATCAAGTGGTTGAGGCAGTAAAAGAAACTTTCCAAGAAAAAGTATACGATACAATTATTCATAGAAATTCAAAAATTGGAGAAGCACCGAGTTTACACACACCGGTGGTTTTGTATGATGCAGCGAGCAAAGGAAGTGTGAATTTTTTAAACTTGGCGAAAGAATTTTTATTAAAAAATAATGACGCGATTCAGTTGTCAAAAGCAAAGTAATTAAGGCATACTAAAAACAAAAAATCATGTCAAAGAAAAAATCAAAATTCAATTTAAACTTAGGAAAAACTTTAGGTGACATCAAATCAAATATGGATCGTGATGTATCAAAAAAAGTATTGCCGAGTGCTGAGTTAGTTCAAAATTTATCTAAAGATTTTGCCTTCGTTCCTATCGAACAAATAGAAGTCAATCCTGATCAACCTCGGAAAAATTTCGATGCAACTGATCTCAACGACTTAAAAAATTCTATAAAAATTCATGGTTTAATTCAGCCGATTACCGTTCGAAGAATGGCGGAAGGTCAATATCAATTGATCTCAGGGGAACGAAGATGGCGAGCTTCGAAGTTAGCTGAACTAAAAGAAATTCCAGCTTTTATTCGAGTAGCCAATGATGCTGAAATGATGGAAATGGCTTTGGTGGAAAATACCCATCGAGCTGATTTAAATCCAATTGAGATTGCGATTACTTATCATCGATTGGTCAATGAATTTGATTTGACACATGAAAAATTGGCAGAACGGGTGGAAAGCAGTCGAACTTCGGTGACTAACTATATGCGCTTGTTGAAATTGCCAGAAGAGGTTCAGAAAGCCTTGAAAGAAAGAAAAATTTCGATGGGTCATGCACGAGCATTAATTGGTGTCGATGACTATGCCGGTCAAGTCGCTTTGTTGAATAGTGTTTTGGTAGAAGGACTTTCTGTGCGAGCTTTGGAAAAAATCATTAAAAAATCAAAAGAACCAAAAGCAGCAAAAGAATCAACAAAATCAAGCCTTCCAGCCGATTACCTACATGCACAAGATCAACTTTCAAGATACTTAGGTTCTAAAATTCAATTAAAAAGAGATGCTAAATCTGGGAAAGGATCAATCACTATTAATTTTTCAAACGATAGTGATTTGAATAGATTGATTGAACTGATTGAAGAGTAAAATTTTAACGATGAATGATTAACACCGCTTGTTGTTAACCGTTCACCGTTAAACATTATTTAGGTTTTCGATTCACCTCAAGGCATTTTTCAAAAAGCATTTTTATTACTTCATCATTATGCTCTGTGCTGTAACCTAATTTTTTCGCAGCTTGTAAATCTTCGCAAGCAGCTTCATTTTTTTCCAACATAAAATTTATTATCGCTCGGTTTTTAAAGGCAAAAGAATTGAGTGGATTTAACTCAATGGCATGATTAATATCTTCCAATGCTTCCTCATGCAGTCCCAATTTATATTTTGCAAAACCTCGATTATTAAACATGGAACTATGATTCCCTTCTTTCTTAATTTGGTCATCATAAATATTAATCGCCTTTTGAAATTTACCAGCATTGAGTGCAACGTAACCAATATTCGCAAAAGTATATGAATCTTCTGGATTAAATTCCAAACTTCGATTAAGGTATTTTAATGCTTTCTCAAAGTCTTCAATGTCCATATGAATTAGTGCTAAAGTATTCAACAGAGCCGAATTCTCTCGGTCCTCAATAAGCGCCTTTTCCAAGTCTTTTATCGCTACATCATAAGCTCCTAATTTTGCTTTTAACCTTGCTCGATGAATTCTAATTTTCATTTTATTATCAAACACATAAGCATAAGTCAACGCCTCCTCGTAATCTTCCAATGCTTCTTTGTATTGAAAAAAACGATCTTTTAAAATGGCTCTTTTTAAGTAAGGCTTATAATTATATGGACTTAATTTTACGGCTTCATCATAATCAGCCATCGCTTGATTATATATTTCTTCATTCCCAAATATAGTTTTAAAATAAGCTTCATCTTGCGCTCCACTAATCAAATCAGCGCGCTCCATGTAGGCATTCGCGTCAGTAGAATCTAGTGCAATAATTTTTGAAATTTCTTGGAAGGCTAGTTGAAATGAGTCTAAAACAATCGAGTCATTCTTGGAAGGAGTGGTATCCACTTGGCAGAAAGCAAAAACTTGTAACAATGTAAATACAAATATAAAATTCACTTTCATAGCTCACGGGATTTTTTATGGGGAAATAGTTTATCGGATAATCGGGTTCAACCAAACGAGATTGGATAATTTAGTTTCGCAAGTGCCTGATTAACTATTCAACCAGTTACCTGACCAACTAAAAACTAATCACCTAATCATCACTCCTTTCTTATTTATAAAAGGGATCAAGGTAAAATTATATTCAGCAATGCTTCCCTTGACAAATACATATTTTTTATCATACATATATCCATCGAAATTAAAACTGACCCAATACTCATTGGTCAAATCAAATAATTTTCGTTGGATCGGTTCTATTTTTAAAATCTCTAAAGGCCCAATTTCTTCAAAAAAATGTCGCAAGGTAGTTGTCTTCATTTCCTCCCCCTCGATCTCTCCATATCCTTGAGAAGCAATCAAAACACTTTTGATTTTTTCATCTTTCAAATTGATAATATAGCAATCCCATAAATCTTCTTCAGGATTAATGATAATTTCTTCACGAGGTACAATTGCAATCGCTAAGTCTTGAACTTTATGCTGTGGAATATCTTTTTTCATAAACTTTTGAAACTATATTTTAGCAAACTCCTCTTTTCAATAATCTCGGTTTTCAGTAACAATGCTTGATTTTATTGACTTAACAATGTATTTACAAAAAATCAAACATACTCAAATTCAAATAATCTGGCAAAATGTTTCATCAAACATATTTTAACTTTATTTAAATCAACCTTCTTGCCAATTTCAGCTGAAAGACTCGTCACAGCCTTGTCTGAATCATCAATTCCGCAAGGAACAATATAGTTAAAATAGTTTAAATCTGTATTCACATTAAAAGCAAAACCATGCATCGTCACCCATCGACTGAGATGAACTCCGATAGCGCAAATTTTACGTTTTGGTTGATGATTAGTTGCAGGTAACCACACACCGGTGAAGCCTTCTTCTCTTCCAGCCTCAACTCCAAAATCTTTCAAAGTTCGAATAATCGCTTCTTCCAAAAATCGAACATACTTATGAATGTCCGTAAAAAATTCATCCATATCAAAAATCGGATAACCAACCAGTTGACCTGGCCCATGAAAAGTAATATCTCCTCCCCGATTGATTTTAAAAAATTCTATTTCCTTTTCCTCCAGTTGTTTTTCATTCAAAAGTAGGTGATCTATTTTTCCACTTTTCCCTAAAGTATAAACTGCTGGATGTGAGCAAAAAACTAAATAGTTCTTTTTATCAGCATTGGCTTTTTCTTCTTCTGACCATTCTCGACGAGCGATCTTAGCCTCTTTGACTTCGTTGTGAAGTTGAGTTTGGTAGTCCCATGCTTTTTGGTAGGACATTTCGCCGATGTCTTTGAATATTACTTTTGGCATTTTATTTATTAATATTTATGCTTTCCACTTTTATACAAGCATCTCTTCTATGGTGAATCGTTAAAGAATGAAATAATGTTCCTCTCACTTTTACTATTTTTCCTTTAAAGTCTACTACCTCTGGATTAGAAATATTAAGATGTACTTCTTTCGTCATAGGTATCGATTCCCACTCTAAATTTTTATTTACAAAAATGGGGTTTTCTATTCTTAAAATATAAGTCTCAAAAAAATCTCCAGTTGGCATTTCATATTTTGCGATCACAACTTCCCCAATTAATTCATATTGGTTTCCATATTCAAGCGTATCAACTTGAGAAAAACTTGAAATAATAAATCCTAAATAGAAAAATATGGAGGTAATCAATTTCACTAATTTACTTTTTTATTCGCAACAGATTTTCACAGATTATTTTTTTACTTTCTTCAATGACAACAAATTAATCGCATTTTTGCTCAATCCAGTTATCCCTTTTTTTACAAACCAAGCAGTCTCATCATAAAAAAGAAAAACAACTGGTGCTTCTTCAATTAAAATTGCATCCATCTGATTATACAATTCATAACGTTTTGCATCATCATTTTCGTTTAACGCTTTTTCGTAGAGTGCATCAAATTTCGCGTTTTTAAATTGCGTGTAATTAGGTGGCGCAGGATTTTTTCCATAGAAAACAGTCAAAAAACTTTCCGCATCTGGATAATCTGCAATCCAACTTCCTCTAAAAAAAGGCGCTTGTCCATTCTTCATTTTTTCCCGAAGTGTAGCTGACTCTTCCAATTCAATTTGAACTTTCACACCAATGTCTTCCCATTGCCGAGCGATAAAAGTACACAAGTCTTCATAATCTTTGGTAGATAAAAGTTCAATCGGCGGCAAGTTCTTTCCATTTGGGAAACCTGCATCCGATAATAGTTGTCGTGCCTTCTCTGGGTTAAAATTATAACCTTTTGCTTGCGTTGCAGAAAACGAAGGAAGTCCGATTGGAGTGAAACCTGAGTTGGCAGGTTTCCCAACTTTGTTCCGCATCGTTCGCAACATTTTTTCTCGGTCAAAACCATAATTGAGTGCTTGTCGAATTTTTTTATTCGTCAAAGGATTATTCGCTTCTCCATTAAATCGCATACCTAAATATTCAGAATTCAAAAATGGTGATTTTAAAAACGTCAACTTCTCCGCTTGCTTTGACAACAATTCTCCTTCCGACGAAAGTAACTCATTGACAAAAGAAGATTCTAAACCTGACATAAAATCTGTTTTCCCAGCAATCAATTCCAAGTATGCTGTTTTCCGATCTCCAACAAATGAAACTCGTACTCCATCCAAATATGGTAGTGCTTGTCCGTTTTCTTTTTCAAAGTAGTTTTTATTTTTTGTCAAAAATAGGGACTGATTTTCCAACCATCTTTTAAATTTAAAAGGACCTGTTCCAACTGGGTTTTTTCGAAAATCTGCACCATACTTTTCCACCGCTTCTCTTGGAACTACAGAACAATATTGCATCGTCAAAATTCCTAACATCGGTCGGAATGGCTTGTCCAATTTCACCACAAACGTCTGATTATCAATCGCTTGAAATGGATTCTCTTCTGCAACTCTTCCATTAAAAATCCACCCCCCAGGAGAATTAATCGAACCTTTCCATACTCTTTCAAAACTAAAAACAAAATCTTCTGCAACAACTTTTCGTCCTTTCTTATTTGGAAATGCTTCATTGTCATGAAAGAAAACATCATCTCTCAAATTGAAAGTATAAGTCAATCCATCTTCCGAAATCGTCCAACTTTCTGCAATACTCGGTTGAATATTTAATCCATCATCTAATTGAACTAGTCCATTGTACAAATGATCGATCGCCCAAATATTTGCTTGACTTTTTGCAAATGCTGGATCAAGGGAAGTGACGCTTCGATGCTGAATATAATGAAAAACTTTTCGCTCGACATTGGAAGAATTACTTTCACCACCACCTCCACAAGTGAAGAGTAAAATGGAAAAAAAGAATAAAAAAGCTATTTTATACATAATACTGTGTTTTAATATTTTTTGCAAAAAACGGAATAAAATGACAATTAATTGAATGATGCATTAAGCTTTTATCATATTTTTGCAAATCATTAGTCAGCGACTTACCGAAACGCATGACACCTAATTAAAAAAATAAATAACTCAATTATGAATTTTAAACTATTGTTTTCATTACTCCTTTTAGTTGGAGTTTGGAGTTGCGAAAACTCAACTGCAACAGAAACTAAATCTGATGATAAAAAAGCAGAAGCACATGATCACGCTCATGGTTCTGGCGATCACTCTCATGGACATGGTCACGATCATGGTGCTGCACCTAAAAGTGCGATGGATTCTACCACGCTCCTATTTCCTGGAGAAACGCATATTGCAAACTTAAAGCAATTAACTTTCGGTGGAGACAATGCGGAAGCTTACTTTAGTTTTGATAATAAAAATTTGGTTTTCCAAGCATCCAATGAAAAATGGGGCGCGGAATGTGATCGAATCTACACGATGCCAATTTCAGGTTACAAAGGTGATATGCCGAAACAAATTAGTAATGGAAAAGGTAGAACAACCTGCTCTTATTACATGCCTGGCAATCAAGAAATCATATACTCTTCGACTCATCTTGGAAATGAAGCTTGTCCTAATGCACCTAGATCAGTCAATGGAAAATATGTTTGGGGAGTCTTTTCTGACTTCGATATTTTTGTTGCAGACTTAGATGGTAATATCAAAAAGCAATTGACCGACGCTCCTGGGTACGATGCCGAACCAACTATTTCTCCTGATGGAAAGACGATTGTTTTTACTTCTACTCGATCAGGTGATTTGGAATTATGGACCATGAATATTGATGGTTCCAACAAAAAACAAGTCACTAAAGGTTTGGGATATGATGGTGGTGCATTCTTTTCACCTGACAGCAAAAAATTATTATTCCGAGCTTCTCGTCCTCAATCAGCTGAAGATCAAAAAATTTATAAAGACTTCTTGAAAAAGGATTTGGTTCAACCTACCAACATGGAATTATATGTATGTAATGTAGATGGGTCTGAATTGAAAAAAATCACAGATTTGGGAGGTGCTAACTGGGCACCATTTTTCCATCCTTCAGGGGAGAAAGTAATTTTTGCTTCTAATCATAAAAATGCTGGAAAAGGTCGTCCTCGATTTAATTTGTATATGATTAATTTGGATGGATCAGGTTTGGAACAAATTACACATGATGATGTTTTTGATGCCTTCCCAATGTTTTCCCCTGATGGAAAAAAATTAGTCTTTTCATCAAATCGAAATAACGGAGGAACATCTGATACAAATGTATTTATTGCGGATTGGGTAGAGTAGATAACAGGTAGTCATCTGCTTTAGCAGACCACCACGTGAGACTCATCTCCATTTTTTAATAAAAAAGTGATTGCTTTAATTAAGGTAATCACTTTTTTATTTTTTAACATAAATTAAAGAAACTTTACAGTTTATTTTCGTCGGAAAGATTGTAATAAATGATTACGGAATATTTTTTGAATCTTAATATGTCAGGAGTTTTGTCAGCAAAACTTCATCCAAGTCTTAATAATAGTTAAACTTATTTTAAAGTCACTATCTCAAATGCTCAAAGGTTTGTAATTGTGGTTATGAGTTTGTTATTTTTGCTAGGTCAGAATCGGTAGAATTATCGATCCTAAAAACATACTAATCCTTTTATAATGAAAAATAAACTAATTCCTATTTTACTTGTCATCGCAACATTTTGGAGTTGCACCATTTCCTTCGGACAAGTAGATAAAAAAAGTGGAGATGAAATCAATTGGATGACTTGGAGCGAAGTTGAAGATGCATTGAAGAAAGAAAAGAAAAAAGTCTTTGTTGATGTGTATACTGATTGGTGTGGGTATTGCAAAAAAATGGATAAAACTACTTTTAAAGACAAAGAAATTATCAAATATATCAACGAGAACTTCTACGCTGTAAAATTTGATGCCGAAAATAAAGAAACCATCACCCTTGATGGAAATAAATACAAATATGTCAAAAGTGGAAAGCGAGGCTACAATCAGTTAGCTGCTGATCTCTTAAAAGGTCGGTTATCTTATCCTACTATTGTTTTTTTAAATGACGACTTGTCATTGATTCAACCAATTCCAGGATACTTAGATGCAAATAAAATGGAAGTAATCGTCACTTACTTTGCAGAGAATAATCATAAAAAAACTCCTTGGACCCGATATGAGAAAGGTTATGTCCCTATGAAAAATCGGACAAAGCTAAAGGTTAAAAAAAAAAGTAATGCTCAATTAGCCTTGCCTGGAAAAAATTAAATTTCCATTTTTCAAAATAAAAAAAGCATTGTCGAATGAACGGCAATGCTTTTTTTTATGAAAAAAATTATTTGATAATCAGAAACCTAAAACCAACTATTCTTACTTCTTCTTTTCGATGTTCGAATGCCAAGTGCACCCAACAAACCTCTCGTCACTTCTCGAATGATAGTTTTTCCAGCAGAGCTACTCGTTACCTTTTCAATAACACTTTTTTCTTTACGTCGTGATCGAGTGGTTGCTTTTGCAGCTTTCGCTTGTTGTTTTTTCAATTCAGCTTGATGCTCTTTTTGCTGTGACAATTCTATTTTTTCATTTAAAACTTCATATGCACTTTCTCGATCAATTTCCTCATTGTATTTATTCAAGATCACAGATTTTTTGATAATCGCATTGATTTCTTTATCTGTTAAAACATCCATTCTTGACTGAGGTGCTCGTAACAAAGTATGTGCAAGTGGAGTTGGAATACCTTTTTCATTTAACACCGTTACCAATGCCTCACCAATTCCAAGTTCAGTCAACAATTCTTCTACATCATAATAATCTGAATCAGGATAATTTTGTGCAGAAAGTTTGATAGCCTTTCGATCTTTTGCAGTAAATGCTCTTAAAGCATGTTGTATTTTCATTCCTAATTGGCCTAAAACTGCATCCGGAATATCTGTCGGATTTTGAGTGACAAAGAAAAGTCCAACTCCCTTAGATCGAATTAATTTGACAATAGCTTCAATTTGTTCGAGCAAAGCCTTCGATGCATTTTGGAAAACTAAATGTGCTTCGTCAATAAAAATCACCAACTTCGGTTGTTCCAAATCTCCTTCTTCTGGAAACGAAGCATATACTTCTGCCAACATCTGCAACATAAATGTCGAAAACAATTTTGGCTTATCTTGAATATCTGTCAATCGCAAGATCGAAACCATCCCCTTTCCATTTTCATCCAACCGAGTCAAATCATCCACATCAAAAGATCGCTCACCGAAGAAAACATCCGCACCTTGTTGTTCCAGTACTACAATTTTTCGGATGATCGCTCCAGTCGAAGCAGTAGACATTCTTCCATATTCTCCTTGCACTTCATCTTTTCCCTCACCTGTCATCCATTGCAATACTTTTCTAAAATCTTTTAAATCTAACAAGGGCAAACTTTTATCATCGCAATACTTAAACGCAACTGCCACTATTCCAGATTGAGTATCTGTCAAATCTAATATTTTAGAAAAAAGAACTGGCCCAAATTCCGTAACTGTTGCTCTCAACCTCGCTCCTTTTTCATCCGATAAAGTCAAAAATTCCACCGGACTTGTGCCTGCTTCAAATGGAAGCCCAATCTTCTCATGACGTTCATCAATTTTTGGATGCCCTGCACTTGCTGCTGCGATTCCACTTAAATCACCTTTGATATCCATTAACAAAACTGGGACACTATTCGCAGAAAGTTGCTCTGCAAGTATTTGTAAAGTTTTCGTTTTTCCAGAACCAGTTGCTCCTGCGATGAGACCGTGACGGTTCATCATTTTCATTGGAATTTTCACTAAAGAATTAGTTTGACATTCTTTGTCAATCATTGCTCCTCCGAGGGTGATCGAGCTCCCTTTGAAGCTGTAGCCTTTATTAATGTCTTCGATGAATTTCGCTTTATCTGCCATTTGTCTGATTTTTTATTTTTATTATTGAGGAAACAAGGCATAGCCTGTCTCTACTTTCGACTACTATTTCAAAGATAGTCACTTCATTAATTATTTTTCAACTGTTTTGCTTTTTCAATTCTTGCTCGTTCCTTATTTCCATCTACTCTCCAAGATCTCACATCATATTTACTTTCTAATTTAGCTTGTTCTTCGACAGCTATTTCTGGAAAAAAATCAATCCCAGTTATTTCTTCCACTTCGTCGATACTCAAAGCATAATCCATCATTGGAAGTGTACCTATTTCATTAGGCATCAAAAACGCAATACCTTTTAAACTTGGCTGTGTATAATCCAAAATCACTTTATAATATTCTTCAGGTACAGATACTTTATTTGGGCCTATTTGATCCAAAATTCCACGTGTCAAAACAGGACCAGAAATCACATAAATATGTTTATTATCCCAAGCCCAATCTCTAACACTTTCTTCCAATTGTCTCCAAACTCCAGAATTAAAATTTCGAATCTGTGGACTCATATTACTCAGATAAAAAGTTTCGGACATTGCTTTTTCATTAAAAGCCATATCACCTGCAGGAACTAAATGTCCACGATCATAACCACTTCCTCGATAATCACTTTTGACGGCAGAAGCTTTTCTAACTTTGGGGTCGGGACGAAAATCTCCACTTCTTTTGACATTTTTCACTCGAATACTTTCCTTCGTCAATTCATAAGCAACCCATTCTGGTTGCTCATGTTCTTCGTTGTACGACATCGCATAATAGGTATGTTTGATTATTTGACCAGTAGTTGATGTTGGGAAAAAATCGGTGGGCAAAATATATCCATCACCTCCAAATTCAATTTCGACCTTCTGCTCTTTATCTTTTTCATCCACAATTGGTTCAGGTGTTTCTCCCCCATTGAACATCGTAAACAAGTAAGCTAACAAACCTAAAATGCCTGCAAAAACTACAGACTTTGAAAGTAGTCCACCTCCGCTAGCTTTATCATGATTTTTCCTAAATTTTGCCATCGTATTTTTTTATTGGTTTTAAAATCAAAAGTAAGTATTTTTTACCGCAGAGTTAAAAAGGAGTTTTTCTTTAGACATACTCTTTTTATAGTCTTTGATAAATTTAAAATAAAAACGGGAATGACTACACCCATTTGGATGTACTCACTCCCGCTATTTTTTTTGAAATGTAAATATACTGTTTTATTTTAAAAACTTTTAAAAACAGTCTTGACAATAAAACAGTTTAACTGTCAACTTACTTCTTCTTTTTTCGTTTTTTCTGCTCTGCTTGGATCGCTTCTTGCTTTTTCTTTTGCTCTTCCAACATAGAAGCCATTCGCTCTTGAAATCCACCTTTTTTCTTTGGTTTCTTTTTATTTTCTTCTAATTCCAATTTTATTTTTTCATGGTCAATAATGAAATTTTTGGTAATCAAAGTCTGCCCAATATTAAAAAGATTACTAAAAAACAAATAAGCCGTCAATCCTGATGCATAGCTATTAAAGAATCCCATAAACATAATCGGCATCAAATATTGCATATACTTCATAGCCGCAGGTTGCCCTGAAAAATCCATATGTTTGGTATTATAATAGGTGTACAAAACAGTCGTCACCGCCCAAAGCAAAGTAAACAAACTCAAATGTGCTCCTACCATTGGAATCTCAAATGGCAATTGAAAAAATGCATCATAGGAGGAAAGGTCACTTGCCCACAAGAAACTCTCTTGTCTAAATTCAATACTCGCTGGAAAAAAACGATACAATGCAATCCAAATTGGCATCTGCATAAATATTGGCAAACAACCTCCCATTGGATTCACACCATACTCTCGATACATTTTCATGCTCTCCATTTGTTGAGCTTGCGTGTCGTCTTTGAGTTTCTCCTTCATTTTAGCTAACCGAGGTTTCAAGGCTGCCATTTTTGATTGAGAGTACAACATTTTGTAAGTCAATGGATATAAAACCAATTTGATTAAACAAGTCAATACCAAGATTACAATTCCCATACTTCCTATAAAACCTGAAAGAACATTAAATAATGGACGAATAATCCATCGATTTACTGTACCAAAAACACTCTTTCCAAAAGGAACAATATCTTGCAATTCATTATCAAAAGCTGCCAATCTTTCAAATTCATTCGGGCCGATGTACATTTTCATGGCAAATGATTCGGAAGCAGTTTGACCAAAAGGAATTTTGATTTTTGAATCTAAAATTTTTAAATCATCATCTTCATCCGTCAACATTTTAGTGGTCATAAATGCAGATTGAAAAGGTTTTCCATCCGCCATCAATGAACTATTAAAAAACTGATTGGAATGGGACAACCAACTTACTGGTTCGCCATCTGCATCTTGTTCTCCGTCACTCGTACAAGAACAATAACTCATATCATCTTCCGCAGGCTTGAAATAAGTACTTGAATAAATTCTTTCGTAATAAGTACTTTTTTCTAATTTGCCTAAATAATTTTTCCAATGTAATTCAACATTCGATTCTCCAGATTGCATAATATTATTCAATCCTTCAAACTTAATATCATAATCCAACTCATAATTATCAGGACTCAAAGAATATTTTTGTTCAAAATATCTTCCATCTCCTGCATCTGCTCGGAAAGTAATCGTATTCCCATTCTGTTGAGTGTTGAAAAATAAATCACCTGACCGAATTTTTCCAGTCCCTTGAATTGGAAAAATATAATCGAATTGATCTTTTTGATCCTCCATTAATTTTAGTGCAGACTGAATATTCGTCCCTGTAGAATCAGGCAATAAAGTGAAATATTCTTTTAATAAAACCTCTTTGATTTTTCCTCCTTTGCTAGAAAAAGTAATTTTCACTAAATCGTTTTCCAAAACAGGGTTCTCTTCCGTTCCATTTCCTGCTGCAGCAAAATATCCATACTTTTTACCCATTTCCAATTGTCGTAAAGAATCAGGCAAGTCAGCAATTGTAGTTGTGGAATTATCAGTTGAATTACTTCCCTCTTCAGTAATATTTACCGTAGTCTGTTGAGCTAGTTCGATTGAGTCCCGAAGTCTTTTCTCCTCAGCAATTTGTTCCTCCGTAGGTTGATTTAATTGCATATATGCCATCAAGCATATAAAAATTAAGACCATTCCAATTAAATTATTTTTATCCATTTTTTAATTTTGATAGTTAGTTGCCAATTTTTAACGGTTAATTTGATGAAAATGATTAAAAAAGGGCAATAACTGCGTTTTTCTCAAAAACCTCCGCAAAGGTACAATTTTGTTGATTTTATAATAAACATATGGATGATATTTCAAGGAATATAGACCAACGACTTCGAGAGGCTTATTTAGCTACAATTTATGAAGTCAAATATTTGGGGTTACATCTTCAAATTGGGGTAGAAAATTGGGATTTAGAGGAATTTCTCATTGATAATAATGCTTTTTCATGGGCTTTTATTTCTGCATGGAATCCTTTCTCTAAACCACTTTCCCAATCTGAAAATAATATTCGTCACTCAAAATTGGTTGATTTTGCAAAAAAGAAACATTGGGTGTTTGCGGAAGGTTTTGGAGTCCCTCAAAATAAGGATTGGGACGCAGAGAAAAGTTTATTTATTTTAGATATTTCAAGAAATGAAGCGATTCATTTGGGTAAAAAATTTGATCAAAAGGCTATTGTCATTGGTCGATTAGGCAAAGCTCCTGAATTATTATTTTTATAAAAAAGATTAAAAACTTAATGCAACTTTTAGAAACTGGAATAGAATTTGGATTTAACTTAAATAGAATTCAAATTTTTAAAATTATTCTTTTAAAAATAAGAGAAACAACAACTTCTAACTAATTGAAAATTAATATTTTAAGTTTTATACTTCTCTTCGATTTCGATTCCCTCCTTATTTTAATTTTCAAATAACACATATTTCTAACAATTAGAGAAAGGCTAAGTTTTGCCCTTTTGAATAAAAAAATTCTAAAAATGGAAAAGAAATTGAATTGTATCTTGTTGATTGATGATGATTACGCTACAAATTTATATCACAAAATGGTAATCGAAGACGCAAATTGCACTCATAAAATTATTGTAAAAACAAGTGCAATCGAAGCTTTGGAATATTTCAAAAGTCCATTTGACGAGGAGAATCCAAGACCAAATTTGGTGTTTTTGGATATCAATATGCCAAAAATGACTGGCTGGGAATTTATGGAAGAATATAAAAATTTAGATTGCAGTCAACAAGCTGAAAATATAATTGTAATGCTTTCTACTTCTTCTCATCCTGATGACTTGCGAAGAGCTGAGGACAATCCATTAATTAAAGAGTATCGTGGAAAACCACTTTCTGAAGAAATTTTGCATGACTTAGTTTCTAAATATTGGGAGAAAACTAATATCCAAGAGGCAGTTTAATTTATATTCATTTTTTATCGCAAGAGCGGTTTTATCTTAATTGATGAAACCGCTCTTGTGTTTTTAAGATGAATGAAAAATGATTAGGTTTGCCTTTTTTAACACGTGGTGGTCTGCTTTAGCTAATCTAAAAAAATTATTTTGAAGACTCCTTTTTGAGATTCTCTTTTTCAGGTTTGCTAAATCAGACCACCACGTAGAACTTGTATTCAATATGACCAAAAAAAAAATAATCATTCTCGGAGGAGGTGCTGCTGGCTTGATGGCTGCAGACCGCTTGTGCGATGATTATGAAATTGCCATTTATGAAAAAGGAAAAACGATTGGTAGAAAATTTCTAGTGGCAGGAAATGGTGGTTTTAATCTCACCAATAAAGTAGAAGCAGAAGATTTAACTCAACATTATTTGCCGCATTCCTTTTTGAAAAAAGCATTATTAGAAAATGATTCTTCCAAAATGAGAGATTGGTTATCCGGCTTAGATATCCCTACTTTCGTCGGAACAAGCGGTCGAGTTTTTCCAGAAAAAGGCATTAAGCCTGCTCAAGTTTTAAAAAAAATAAAAGATCGACTAATTGAAAAAGGAGTAAAATTCTTCTTCCATCATGAATTTATTGACTTTGATGAAAAATGTAATTGTATTGTTAGGAACGATGAAAACAAAATCATTTTAGAAGCTGATCATTTTATTTTTTCTCTCGGCGGAGCATCTTGGTCGAAGACTGGTTCCGATGGAAATTGGGCGACAGCTTTTAAAAAAATTGGAATTAAAGTCATTTCTTTTCAAGCATCTAATTGTGGTTTAAATATCGAGTGGTCTGATCATTTTAAATCACACCATGCAGGTAAGCCTTTAAAAAACATCCGAATCAGTATTGATAATTTTGAGGTAAAAGGAGAAGCAACAATTACTGATTATGGGTTGGAAGGAAATGCTATTTATCCTCTTATTTGGAAAGTACGAGAAGCGTTTTCAAAAGGAATCATACCAATCATAAATATTGATTTCAAACCATTTAATTTCAGAGAACAATTATTAAAAAAAATAAAAAACAAGCCTCAAAAAACTAAAGCATTTGCACAAGCATTAAATTTAAATCCTACTCAAATCGCTTTGATTAAATCTTTTTCGGAAAAGAAATATTTCTTTGAACCATCTGTATTTATTACTAGTGTAAAACATTTACAAATTCCAATTCAGTCTTTACGACCAATGGAAGAAGCTATCTCGACTGTTGGCGGAATTGATTTGAGTGAAGTAAATTCTAATTTTTCTTTGAAAAAGTATCCGTCAATTTCTGTGATTGGGGAGATGTTAGATTGGGATGCACCGACGGGTGGTTTTTTGTTGCAAGGATGTTTTTCGATGGCTCAAGCTATTGAAATATTGGATTGATTCTTCACCACATAGGCACATAGAAAACATAGTCCATTTAGTATCTCAAACTATGTTTTCTATGTACCTATGTGGTGAAAAATCAATTCTACTTTTCCTCAATAATTCTTTTCAAAAACACTTCCCAAACTTCTTTTTCGATACTTCCAAATTTCTTTTTTTCTTTCTTTAAAATAAAAATAGCCATCATTTTTCTAGTCACACTTTCTTTTTGAGCAAATAAAAAAGAAGCTTGCCAAGTATATTCTTTGTCTAAAAAAACAGGAGTGGTCGACTCAAAATTGGAAAGTTCAATTTCTTGAAATCTCGCATTTCCTTTCTCTAATTTTTCTAAAAAATCGTTAACCGAAATCGGATTTATTTTGTTCCTATCCAACAAAAACAAAGAATCTGTTGGAGCAGAGAAATATTTTTCTGCAGCAATTTTTAATCTATTTTTAAATTTGGAATCCATTTCATCTGCCGAAAGCATTTCTACTACATTCATAAAATCATTCAAATGCTGTATCCCTTTTTTTTCAAATAAAAACAATTGCTCTGAAGATACTTTTGGCGCTTCAAATTGTTGTTTCATCTTTTGATAAGCAGCTTCATCTGTAATAGTTGCAGCCTGACTCAACAGCACCTGAGGAACAAATACTAAAATCAATAATGCTAGCGCTAATATATTTACGTGAATTACTTTATTCATAATTTTTAGATTTTATTCGTCTAAAATAAATCTCAAGCGATAAATTTTTTCGTCCTGATAAATAGAATGAATGATTCTAATATTTTTTAAACTATTGATTGGCAATGTCAATCGATCAATAAATTCTCCTTTATTTAACATGTCCAAACCTGACATTGTATTTCCTTTTTCTACTTGAAAAATAATCGCATCATCAGCTATCATTTGATCAAGTTGTTGTCTTCTTTTTTCCCAACCTTCAAAATCTGAATTGGAAAAAAAATGAATCATCAAAGCATAATCATCTTTTTTTAAAGAAATGATTTCTTGATGATTTTTATTTTTCACAACTCTCGCAATGGTATCTGAATGATAATAAGGTGCATTTATCCCAAAGGAAATTTTATCACTTTTTGCAGTCCATTTAAAACAACCTTGAGCATTAGTTTTTTGAAAAATTGAAGATTCTCCTTTTTGAAAAATTTCAATTTCAATCACTTGGTCTTTGATTAATTCTTGAGTATCTGAATCTTCGAAACAGAATTGGCAAATTTCTTTTTCTTCATCAAAAAAAGAAAAAATTACTAAGGCAAAAACTGAAAATAAAGAAGCAAAAATGATGATTTTCTTCCATGAAAATGAGGAAGATTTCCCCCTATTTTTTAACTCTAATTGCTGTACATTTTCAACCAGTATTTGTTGTTCATTTTTATAGTTTTCCCAGTCTGAAAAACCTAAAAATTGACTCAACAAATCGAGCATATCCATTCTAGGGAGCTTATTGTTTTCAGTAGGTTTTAAATGTGTGTAAAACCATTTTTCACTTATTCGACTATTAACTTTTTTTTCTAAAAGTTCTTGAAAATTGGCGATTTCTTTTCCTCTAAAATCATGAATTGGTCTTTTCCATTGAGGATACGTTTCCTGATATTTCTTCAGCAATTCTTTTTTTAATTGATAAAAATACTCCAATTCATTCATATTACTAAGTTAAATATTTTCTGCTAAACTTTTTTCCTTTCCATTCTCAATAATTTTTAACGCCAACAACAAGCAATACATAACTAACTAATAATCAATACTTTATAGTTTAAAAAATCATTTATCACATCTTTGTAAACTTCTGTAAAACCTTGTAAGATATTTTACATAGCCTTTACAAATGATTTTTTTGATTCTCCCCTGCCCTTGCCCTTAGATTTACATCGAAATTATTTTTACACAAAAAATTGTTCTTAAACATTTCTGATGTTCAAGAAATTAAAAATCTAAAAGATGAAAAATTATAAACTTCTAACCTTATTTATTTTACTCAACGCTCCTTTTTTATTGCTTTCCCAACAAGGTTATTCTTCTGCTTCGATGGGTATGAGTAAACAAAAATCAGCTCAAATGATTATCCCGCAACCTGACGAAATTGTAGTCGAAGAATACTTTAATTATCACACCCATAATTTGCCTTTGCCAGAGGGAAATTTGGCAGTAGGATTAGATGTTCGGTGGGGAAATAATATGGTATCTCCAACGAGCAATGAAGCAGTACTTCAGATCGGTTTGACCACAGGTAGAAAAGAAGCTTATTTGAATTCGCCGCCAGTCAATATTAGTTTAGTAATTGACAAAAGTGGCTCGATGGCAACAGAAGGTCGATTGGTTAAAACTAAGCAGGCGATGGCTGAATTGGTGAAACATTTACGTCCTAAAGATTTTATTTCAATCGTTCAATTTGACCATGTGGCGAGCGTTGTTTTGCCTACTCAGAATGTGAATGATTTGACAAAAATTCAACAAGCAATTTCGAGTATCCAATTGGGTGGATCGACAAATTTGCATGATGGAATAATGTTAGGTTTTCAGGAAGCTTTGAAAAATGATCGAAATAATGTTTCGAGCCGAGTGATTGTTTTGACTGATGCGATTGCTAATACTGGCGTTATTGATCCTGAAAAAATGATCCAAAATAGTCAAGGATACTCTGCTGAAAATTCAATTGACTTTGCTATGATTGGAGTCGGAGTTGATTTCAATTATCAGTTATCGAGACAATTGACACAGAATGGAAAAAATCAAATTCATTTTATTAATGATCCAAATGACATCAAAAAAATATTCGTGAATGAAGTGGAAGCTTTGCTTTATCCTGCGGCAAAAATGCCTTCATTAGAAATTGAGTTTGGAGAAAATTTAGAGGTAGCTCAGTTTTATGGATATGATCCTACGATGAATAATCGAGCTATCCGATTGAATCTTAATAATATTAATGCTGGTTTGACGCAAGTGATTTTAACTAAGTTTAAAGTGAAAGGTGGGAAAGAAAAAGGAACAGATATCAAAGTAAAATTAAATTATTTTGATGTTCAAAAAAATAAAATGGTGAGCCAGAATCTAAGAACTAATTTGGAAATTGATAATTCATGGACTGCTCACAATATGCTAAAAGATCGAGAAGTAGAGAAAAATTATCGCATCGCTCAGATGGCTCAGGACTTAAGAATCATGTCAGAATTTTATCAAAAGAATCAACCGTTTGCAGCGAAGGGACATTTGAGTTTGGCAATTGATGCGATCAAAAAAGAATATCCAAATCCGACTGATGTAGATTTTCTAAGGATGTTAAATATTTTAGAAAATTATATGGGAAGGTTAAATAATCTTTTGGCTAAAAAATAAACCCAGCAGAGAAGAATCGGGTTCCTTGAAGGAATCCGATTCCTAAAATGATAATCAACACTTTACAAAAAGATAAAACATGAAAAAATTTAAATTAATACTATTGATAATTTGTTATCAATTTATAGTCCTACCTCTAACACATTCTCAAGATTTAGGAAATGCAAATTCGGTTTATTCTAAACAACAAAACCAGTCAACTATTTCTGCCAAAAATTTTGAGCCACGCATGCAATATAATAATGGCAATGTGGTGACGATTAAAGTTCGAGGTATTTATAATGAGAATAATGTTCGTAGAGTAGCCTATTTTGGATTGACCCAATTAGGAAAAAATATTGATGAAGTAAATGAATTAATGGATACCCGAATTAAAAATGTAGAGGAAGAAATTAAAAAACTAGGAAGCTCAGTTGAATTTTATGTAGACATGATTTCCTTTGTTCCCATTTATGAATTTGAGACGGAGAAAAAACTATTTAACAAGCGAACTTACAATGAAGTACCTAAAGGTTTTGAGTTGAAAAAAAATATTCATGTTGCTTTTTCGGATGGAAATTTAATGAACAAAATCATGGCAATCTGTGGAGAAAATGAAATATATGATTTGATTAAAGTCGATTATATTTCTAAGAATGTAGAAGCTGTTCATGATACCTTACGAAAACAAGCCAACCTAGTTTATTCAAAAATGGTCAAAAATTATGAGTTTATTTTAGGGATGGATTTTTCCGAAAAAAGAAAACAATTCAACGAAGGATTTAATGTCGCTTACCCAAAAGATCGATATAATTCCTACACCGCTTATTCGAATCCGCAATTAAACGTAAAGCGAAAATCCGTCGTCACAAAAGTAAAAAAATCGCCTACCATGTATTATGAACCAATACATTTTTCGCAAGAAAAATTTATTCTAAATCCTGAAATTTTGGAACCTTCTCTTCAGGTGATTTATGAAATGCAGGTAATTATTCAGCTAACAGATCCAGTTCCACCACCTGAACCGAAAGTTCAGGTTCAAATAAAAACTGAAGTTAAGAAGGAATTTTATATGGTGAATCCTCAAGGTGTAGTGACTAAGCTTCCGACCAACTAGTTTCTAAACAACCAATTTATTAATATTTTTTCAAATCATTTCCTCCAATAAAAAAGAGCGACCTCAATTGCTGGAGTCGCTCTTTTTTTTAAAAAATTAATAATATTTTATAATGCTAAAACTCCGTCTATTTTATGAACAATCCCATTCAATTGTTCTAAATCTCTTTCAACGAAATTTGCTTTGGTCAAACCTAAAACTAAAAACGGATTAGCTGGGTCATCCATATTGATATACATTTCTTTTTCTATAAGGAAGAGTGAAACGATCGTTCCTACTTCCAATTCTGAAACTTTCACTTCCACATTTGTTAAATGAAATTTGACAATCATTGTCAAAATATTTTGTGATATATCATCTAAAGATGTCCAATTATTATTCTCCAAAAATGCTTGAAAAGCTTCGTCATTTGGAACAAAAATAGTGAATGGTCCATCTCCCGAAAGATCAACTTCAATCCCCGTTCGAAGAACTGCTTTGTAAAAAATACTACAATCACTTTCTCCTTTTAAGTATTGAAGTAATGTCAAATTACTTGGTGGATTATTAGTATTAGTATTGGTAGAAGTGGTATCAGGATCGGTAGTTGTAGCCGTTGAATCAGGAGGAGAAGTTTGCTGAGTTGTATTGTCAGTTGACGTTGGATTAATTGTTTCTTTCTGGCAAGAAGTCATGATCAATAGAGCTCCAGCAAAAACAATAGTTAGGATTTTCTTCATGGTATTAATTAGTTTAAATAAATTTTCATTTACTAAAAGGCAAAAAGAATACCAATCAATATTTTTTATTAACAAAAACAAAAGCCTTCCAAATCATTTAGATTTAGAAGGCTTACCTTTTGTTTTATTAAAACATAACCATTTGAAAATCAGATATTTACATATTCTTTTCAAATTCTATAATCGTTTTTTCAATAATATCACAACACTCATTAATTTGTTCTGCATTCATTACTAACGGCGGAGCAAAACGAATAATATTACCGTGGGTTGGTTTTGCCAATAAACCATTATCACGCAACTTCATACAAATATCCCAAGCTGTAGTACTCTCTTCTGTGTCGTTAATTACGATAGCATTCAATAATCCTTTGCCACGAACTAAAGTGACCAATCCTGTTTTTTCCATCATTGCATTCATCCGTGATCGGAAAATTTTTCCCATTGCATCTGCATTTTTTGCCAACTCTTCATCCTTGATTACTTCCAATGCTTCCATCGCAACAGCACAAGCCAATGGATTTCCTCCAAAGGTAGAACCGTGTTCTCCTGGCTTAATTGCCATCATCACTTCGTCGTTTGCCAAGACTGCACTTACTGGAAAAACACCTCCTGACATCGCCTTTCCTAAGATCAAAATATCTGGTTTTACTTCAGGTCGATTTTCGCAACCATTATTGCAATCACAATTTCCACAAGTAGCTAAAAGTCTTCCTGTCCGAGCGATTCCAGTTTGCACTTCATCAGCAATAAAAAGTACATTTTTTGCTTTGCACATTTCGGCAGCAAATTTTAAATACCCTTCATCTGGAACAAAAACGCCAGCTTCTCCTTGAATTGGTTCAACTAAGAATCCAGCAACATTTGGATCCTCCAATGCTTCTTTCAATGCTTCCAAATCATTGTAAGGAATAATTTCAATACCTGGTAAAAATGGCCCAAAACCAGTTGTACTAGAAGGATCAACTGAACCTGAAATAATCGCCATTGTTCGACCATGAAAGTTACCACTAACAAAAATGATTTTTGCTTGATTCGTCGGAATTCCTTTTACTTCATACGACCATTTTCTACAGACCTTCAAAGCTGTTTCTACCGCTTCCACTCCAGTATTCATTGGAAGTACTTTATCATAATTAAAATATTCTGTTACATATTTCTCATACGGCCCTAACATATCATTATAAAATGCTCGGGAAGTCAGCGTCAATTTAACTGCTTGCTCGTTAAGTGCATTGATAATTCTAGGATGACAATGTCCTTGATTTACCGCTGAATAAGCAGATAAAAAATCATAATATTTCTTTCCTTCTACATCCCAAACATAAACTCCTTCTCCCTTTGCTAACACAACTGGGAGTGGGTGATAATTATGTGCGCCATATTTATCTTCTAATTTCATTAAGTCTTGAGATGACATCATTGTTTCTTGCATATTGATTTTATTTATTTATTAAAAGGTCAGGTTTTCAAATTTTTCAAAATAAAAATGCAAGCTAGGCATTTTCATAGAATTTGGCAAAACAATATTTATCATCATCTTTGCAAAAAAAACAATTATGAAAAATATCCGAATTCTATTTTTAGGTCTCTGTATTTTGACCTTTTCTTTTTCGTGTTCTGAAAAAACAAGTAGTAAAATTTCTTCTACTGAAAAAAATCCACCTGCTGCTGGTTTTGACTTAACCAATTCTGACGCTGCTGCGATCAAAATTGCCGACCAAGTCATGGAAGCAATGGGTGGTAGAAAAGCTTACGATGAGACTAGATATTTGTTTTGGAATTTCTTTGGTAGTCGGACTTTGCTTTGGGATAAACATAAAGGTGATGTTAGGATCGAATCTCAAAAAGATGATTTTACTGTGGTCATGAATATTCATTCAATGAAAGGAAAAGTGAAAATGAAAGGGGCAGAATTATCGCATCCTGATTCTCTCACTAAGTATTTACAAAGAGGAAAAAACATTTGGATCAACGATTCTTATTGGTTAGTCATGCCTTTTAAATTAAAAGACTCAGGGGTAACTTTAAAGCATCTGGGCGAAGAAAAAACGGAGGCTGGAAAAATGGCAGATGTACTTGAATTGAATTTTAAAGGTGTGGGAAAAACGCCTGATAATAAATATCATGTCTTCGTTGATCAGGCAACTAAGTTGGTTTCTCAATGGACATTTTATCCAAAATCAACAGATACCGAACCTCGGTTTTCGACACCTTGGGATGGGTATAAAACTTTTGGAAAAATTAAATTGAGTGGTGGACGGGGGACTTATCAATTGACGGAGATTAATGTTTTGGAAAAAGTAGAGGATGAGATTTTTGAATTTTTTTGATTTTAAGTCGTGACCTTATTATTTTTTCTTTCTTTAGAGACAAAGCATTCTTTGTCTCTAAAGAAAGAAACATAAATCTTAAATTTTATGAAATTGAATAAACCCCAAATCAATTTCCTCGTCTCGCAACTTATTCAACGACAAAGTCTCCGTTTGAAATTTGGCCCAATATTTCGTCAAATCTTCCGCCATCATATAATCCAAACATTCTTGAAACATTACTTTTACAGAATCTGGAATTTCATTTTTTTCTATCCAATCAAAGAATTTCAAATACTCCTTTTTGATATGTTTTTTAATCGGAGTAGGTAGAATTTTAATATTATAATGCGACGGCCTTTCCAAAATATTAAAATAAATATCTGTAGGTGCAATCATTTTCAACTCTAAACATTCTTTATAAAAATCGAGTAAATGTAAAATATTAAAAACAGAAATCGTTGGAGAGATTTTAAATTTCAAATGTGGAAGTATTCGAATTTTTTCTCGATTTTCCAAAACAGTTTTCCACGACATTTCTTTCCGAATATATTCTCCTAACGCTCCTGCCCCATCCAAACTCGCTAAAATTTCTACTTCCGAAAAATGTTTCCACAATTCTAATGCATCGTAATTTTTAAATTTCAACAAGGAAAAATTAGTGTTGTATCGCAAACGCATTTGAGTTGCATTATTTTCAACTAACCATTCTAGCAACAAAAAATGTTCTTCCATCGCTAAAGGTTCGCCTCCTGCAAAATAAATCTCTTCAGCTTGTAACAATGCTTTTCCGCATTTTTGTAAAAACAAATTAAAGTCGTCAATATTTTGAATAATCGCTTTTTCGCCTAGATTAGTTCCTAGTTTTTTAGCATCAGAATACCATTTTGAACTTGCCCCATGCCAGCAAGTTCTACAACGAAAATTACAAATATTGGAAAATCGAATATCAAAATAAATGGGAAGTGGGGTTGAATTATCTTCGATTTTTATGTCTGGAAATTTCTCAAATGTTTCTTGGCGAATACTTTTTCCTCCTGCTGCTTCGAGTTTATAACATTGGGCGCAACGTTTATCTTTTTCACCTGTGGCAAATTTTTCACGGAGTTTTTGGATGGGTTCGCCATTCCAAATTTCGTCCATACTTTGCTCATTGATATTGCCAAAAGGAATATTAGCAACGCAACAAGCTTTGGCGATTCCGTTGTTGCCTACATGGAAATGAATCCAAGGCATTAGGCAATATGGTTTATTTTTTGGCATCAGATTGTTACGTGGCTGTCTGCTTTAGCAGACCTAATTTTTTTTAAATACTGTAAGTTATTTTATTTTGAAAAAAACCGCTTCGCTTATTTTTTTCAGGTCTGCTAAAGCAGACAGCTACGTGCTACTTTTTAAAGATTCTAAAAACTTTATTTAAGTTGCCAGACTGGATTTGTAAAATATAAATTCCGCTAGTTAATCCATTCAGATTTATATTTATCTCATTTTGTAGTTCAACACTTTTGACCAAGTGCCCGACACTACTATATAACAAGATATTTCCATTTTCTTTTTCAGAATAAATAGTTAAATCATTTACAATTAAATTAGAAGAAATACTCACCCAATTTTCCGCTTCTAAGTTGTTAGTTGAACTAGTTGGAAAGTAAGCTCGTTGCACCAAAGTGGCATCTAAAATAAATGGATTGGCATTTCCTTGCTTGTCTGTAATTCCATTGTTGCGAGCTTCTTCAGTTGCATCCACAGGATCACTCAGGTGCCATTCATACAACTTTTCTTTTTGATTATGGAAAAAGTTTGGGTCGGCTCCATTTGCAGCAGATTGATAAATCGTATAAAAATAAAATACTGCTCTAGCAATATCTCCCTTCACAGATTCCCGAGGTTCAAAGCCACAATCTTCTTCATCCTTTTCGCTGTAAGCATCAATATTACTTGTTGGAATTGAATTCAATTGTGTTGCTTCAAAAAACCATTTCTCCGTATCATTATCTTCAACATCTCCAAATTCACAACTTCCTCGTGCTTCGTTTACACTCACTTTTGATGGGAAAATATTATGCAAATCACTTCTTTGCGGTTCGTTCGATGCACCTTTTGATTGAGGATAAACATGTTCCGCATTGATTCCCGCACCACCTTGATAAGCTGAAACACTTGGGTCTTCGTTAGGATCAAGTGTCACCTTGAAGTTAGTATAAATTCCAAAAAGATCATTCCCCACATTATCAATTTCGGAATATAGAATATCTCTTGCAGGACCATATCCTAAAGTGCTCGAAGGCGTATAAGTATTTTGCAAAGCTGTAATTAATTCTTCGCCCATTTTTCCTGGTTCAATTTGAGCCTGAAGAATCATGGGAAATAATAGAAGTAGAAATGTGATTTTTTTGAACATTGATTTTATTTTTTCAAGAAAATAATAAATTTAAAACACAAAGGTAAAAGTAAAACTTAAATATGAAGCATCATATTTTCAATTCGTCTTCCAAACTACTTTGGATGATAAGTCCGAGTTGCATTTTTCAAAACATCCTCTTTTTTCAAAGACATTTTTTTCAATTCCTGCTTGCTATATTTTTCCATTTGATCGTCATAATGTGGACTCTTTGGATCATTGGAAGCACCATAGGGAACGATTGATTCAATCTGAACTCCCTCCTTCGTAAATCTGACCAAACTAACATATGATTCTCCAGCAAAAATTTTAAATTTCCCTTTTTTATATGGCTTACCATACATCGCCGCAATCACATTTGGTCCGCCCCACATTGGAATTGATTTATCGCCACGAATATGACGCTGCATTTCCCCCAAAGGAACATTTTCTGATTTAAAATGTTTTCTCAAATGCTTTTTCACTTCCTTTAGTCTTTCAATTAAAAAAGGTTCTGTCAGCGGTGGTCCATTTGGAAATAATCCATTTTTACTTCTATTCTTATGTATAAAGTGATAGCTTAAATTAAAAATGGTCGCTCCCATATTTTCAATATCTGTTTCTCGATTCCAATTATTTAAGTGGGTAATTATTTTTGCCAAATCAGGATATTTCTGAGGATCTAGATTCAGTAGCAATTCCAAATTGGGGAACGAATGAACCTCCGCAGGTGTATGCCATTTGGTATCCATCTTAATTCGCTTAAAATCTTCATAAGAAATTCTTCCCTCTTTTTTCATCAAATCAAAATATCGGATCGACCGATTATTGTCTCCAGTCATGTAGCCAAAAGTAGAATTAATCGTCGAAGGATCAATATTTTCTTCCACAGCGGTGGAGTGAAAAGGAGTATTATTTGAATTACCAAGATAACCACAGTCAGGATTTTTTATTTGGAAAATATCTTCAAAGGGATGAAAATCATTTTCCCAAACTACTTCAGAAGTATACCCGGGCAGTACTTTTTTCCAATTATATTTTGGGTTCCTTTTGGGAAAAAGTCCAAGGCTAGAGTAAAAGATATTATCTTGATTATCTGCATACATCATATTGGTCGTGCAAACTCCAAGGCGACTGACTGCCGTTTTAAATTCAGCAAAATCTTTCGCCTTATTCATCATGTACCATTGTTCCGCACCACCGATAGTTTGGTTAGCAGTAAATTTTAGCGCATAGTAATTTCCATTTTTACTTTTTAATACTGGGCCATGTTTGCTTCGATACATCTTTCGTTTCACACCTATTTTCAATCCCAGAATTTTGACTTTCAATTTCACTTTTCGTACCTCGAGTGTTTCCCATTTCCCATCATAGAAATATTTATTTTTTTCATTTTTATGCATTTCTAATTTATAGATGTCAGAAAAATCTGCATGGTTGACCGTGTGTGTCCAAGCCAAATTTTCATTCGCACCAACAGTAATATGCATTCCTCCTAGCAGCGTTGCTCCCAATACATTCATTCCCTCCTCACTTACCAAATGTGCTTCGTACCAAGAGTAAGGCCCCTCCAAAGGTTGATGTGGATTGATCGCCAAATAGGTTTCGCCATCCTTGGTTTTTTTACTGTTGACTGCAAACGCATTCGATCCCATCGGAGTTCGATTTTCGATGGCTTCCATTTTTCCAGAAACAACTTTTTGCAAAGCGCCTGGCGCTCCTGACAGTAAAGTCAACGCCAAGGTGTACCCTTTGATTACATCTTGACCGTTGATAGGAAACATCTTTTTAGAGAGCACTCGTTTAGGATATTTTTTGGCAAAATCATTCATGCCTTGAGCATAGGCATTTAGAATTTTTTTAAATTCTGGAGAAATATCCCTCTCGTATTTTTGATCGACAATTTCATTTACTTCGATCAAATGAACAGCAAAATCTAAGACTGCACCTTCCACTCCTTTGACTGCTCCAAGTCCTCCTCGGATGGGTAATAAAGTTTCTTGGATTGTTTCAAAATCATCTTCCGCCGATGCCCAGGCAAGTCCATAAGCCACTTGTGCATCTGTCTTTGCATAAATATGTGGAACACCCCATTGATCACGAATAATAGTGATGTCGTCAGGGTTGATTTGACCAAAAACGGATGTGGCTAAAAATAGAAAAATGAGGCTTAAAAATGGCTTAATCATATTTGGTATTTTGAAACAAAAATAGAAAAATGTTTTCAACTATTTCGCAATATTCGAAACACGATTTTATACTGTAGTGCGAATGTTTGTCTTTCCCTTATTGTTCATTTTCTAAATACGAAGAGGCTGTCTTTTCTCTTGAGTAGGTACAAAAAAAACGAGCTACTTTATTTCAAGTAGCTCGTTCGATGCTATAACTCCTTATTTCCCGTAAGGATATTTTTGTTCATGGGATTGTATTTTCCTTTTCCTAAAATGTTGATCAAAAATAGTCTTAAAATAAATACTACTAAAAAACATTTTATACATTTTTTCCAAAAAAAAACTTAATCTTAACACATAACAGTCAATGAATACAACCACTTTAGATTATTTTTTCCAAAAAAAATGACTACATTTATTACAATAAAAAACTAAAAAATGCAAAAAAGTAGATTACTTGAACTCTTCAAAAGTCTAGATAAAATAGAAGTGAAGAAATTAAGAAAATGGGTTCGTTCCCCATTTTTTAATCAGCGAGAAGATGTGATTTTGCTTTTTGATTATTTAGAAAAAGCTCGCCCTTTCCAAAAAACTGACCGACTCCATCGAGAATATATTTTCTCCAAAATTTTCCCTAACGAAAAATATAATGAAAAAAAATTTGGTTACGTTCAGTCTTTTTTATTGACTGAAATTAAAAAATTTATCGCTTACGAAGAGTTCTCTAAAGATGAAATACGACCACAAATTCATCTAGTGCAAAACTTGAGAAAAAGAGGATTGAATCGACATTTTGAAAGTGAATGGAAGAATGCAAATGTATTGTTAGAAAATCAATCTATTCGAAATTCAGATTATCATTTTTTTAATTACCAATTGCAAAATGAGCAACATAAATACTCTAATAGTTTAAGTAGAAAGAAACCCAAAGGATTGCAAGAAGCGAGTAATGAATTGACAAATTATTTTATTGCTCAAAAATTAAAATTGAGCTGTGATCAACTGAATGCCCAAAACTTAATACAGGTAGAATATGAGCAAGATTTCTTAGCTGAAGTTATCAGTTTTTTAGAAGAAAAAAAGGAATCTAATCTTCCATCTGCTGAAGTTTATTATCATTATTATAAAACGCTCATAGAACCAGATAATAAGATTTTTTATCAAAAATTAAAAGCGACACTAGTAGCCTATCAAGGGAAATTTCCAAAATCGGAATTGAATTATTTATACCTCGCAACTATCAATTATTGTATCAAACAGCATAATGCAGGCAAGAAAAATTTCACGAGAGAGATGCTACAATTATACAAAGAAGGATTAAAAAATGAAGTATTTTTAGTCAATGGTATTTTGGATAGATTTACTTATAAAAACACAATTGCTACTGCCATCCATTTAAAAGAATTTGATTGGGCAGAGAAATTTATTCATGATTATAAAAATCAACTTGATGTAAAATGGCGAGAAGATATGTTTAACTATAATCTAGCTGTTTTATATTGCAACTTACCAAATTATGATAAAGCAATGACCTTATTGCAGCAAGCTGAGTTTGATGATATTTTCTTAAAAATTGCTACTCGAAAAATGTTACTCAAAATTTATTTTGATCTAGAAGAATTAAATGCGTTAGAATCTTTGTTGGATAGTTTTCATCGTTTTTTGACTCGTCACACTAAAAACTTAAGTTATCATCAGCCCGTTTATATTAACTTTATAAAATTTGTAAGACGATTGTTACAAACTCCCAAATTTGATAAAACAGCTAGACAAAATCTAAAAATTGAAATTGAATCGACTAAAGATTTAGCTGACAAAAAATGGTTAATTGAAAAATTAAATATTTCTTAATCAGTTATTGTATTCAAAAAAAAGGTGTTACCCCATTCAGAGTAACACCTTTTTTTTGAATAAAAATTAATATGAAATTTATTTCCCAACAAAAATAAGTTTCTGCATTTTTGATTGTTCCCCTGCCTTCCAATGAATAAAAATCATACTTTCATTCATGTCTTTAGTTTCTATTTTATAAAAATGCTTTCCAGCATCCTGCCTTTCATTTTCCACTAGAACACCAATTTTTTGTCCCAACGAATTATAAAAAACAATATTGACGTTTTCTTTTTTCGCCAAATAATATTCAAGAAAAAACAATTCATTTACGGGATTAGGATAGACTTCAAAAAATGATTTACTATTTTCTAAATTTCCATCATCGACTCTAACCTCTACCGTCTGAAGACTATCACAACCATTAGCAGCCATGAGTTGTAAGATCAAAGTGGTATCATTATTAATTATTTCTCCATTGATTTCTGTCCCACTATCAATATAAATTGTGCTATCAGAATAACTATGTTCCAGAACATGAACTACTGTCATTTCCACACTATTAAGATAGTTCAATTCGATGGTTTGGGTTAATAGAGTGTCGTTCTGAATTTCAATTCCTAAGAGACTATCTCCTCTACATATTTCTGCATTCTGCACTAAATATTCAGTTGGGATTTCGATGGTATGAAAAACGTTTTCTGTAATTATCGGGGCATTAAAATCAAAATAAATACCTGCCGAATTATTGATAACTGTTCCTGGAATTAAATTTTCTTTTAACCCAATTTTAAATTTCACAAATCCATTGGAAGCAATTAAATTAACATTGCTATCTGGCAACAGGATGTTATCAAAAGTGAATTTTAAAATTCCATTTTCTAAAATTTCAGATTCGTAATGATGGCTACTTGTTCCAAATTGAATCGTCGTTATATCTAAAAATGAAGACAACGTATCTCTTAAAACTACGGTGAAGGCAGTATCTGTTCCTGTATTTTGAAAACGAATATGATATTCAATTTCATCTGAATTGGCAATAAAATGTTCACTAAAATATCCTGTTGGGTAGGCAACTTTGATGTTAGGATCATATGCTCCAATATTTTCTTGACAGTCTTCATCTATAAAATAATTACCATCATCCATGGGATATTGAGTCACAAAACCTAGACTAACATTGCCAGTTCCACAGCCTTCAACAACTGAGGTAGGCATACTATTGCCAGGGTGACCAGCTGATTGTTGCACCTCTGCCCGAAAGGTTTGGCCTTCTGCAAAAACTGATTTAGTGAGCACCTGATTTTGAAAAAGTTCAGAAATTGGTTCTACAAAAAGAATCACATCATCTTGAATAATTTTTACAATACTCGGTTCGCTAATCGGATTAATTCCGACATTCTCAATATTAAAAATAACAGAATCACCAATACAACTGCCTGTCACCTGAATACTTGAACTATCCCAAACGATACTTGGAATCAAGCAAAAAGTATCTGGAAAAATATGCGCTTCCACACAATGGGTTTGACCTAAAATAGTACTATCACAATCCACCAAAACATTAACCGTAAAAGTTCCACACTCTCCTACTCCTACGTTTCCAATATCAAAAGAGTATAGATTATTTCCCAAATCGATAGATGGAATACTCGAAGAATTTACATTTAAATACTCATCAAATTGGACTTCGACGAGTGCATTAGACTCGTCGATAGTTCCTTTGTTACAGTATTTTATATAATAAGTATTTTCAAAACACCTACGCAGTTGAGGTGCTGAAACATCTACAGTCATGTTAGGACAATTTACAATTGACTGAATTGGAAGGTCTAATAATGTGGTATCAAAAAGGTCATTTAATATCAATGGAAACTCATCATAAGTCGGACAGGTTTCCCAAAGTTCATTGGGAGGAATGACTCGTAAAATATAATTTCCAGTATCACATAATATGGAATAATTCCCTTGAGCATCGGTTATCGAAAAGTAATCTTCGTTCCCGTCAGCTACCACCATCCAACCAACCAAAGGATCTTCCAAATTATCCAACGAACAATCATTATCTACATCATGAAAAATATTTCCTTGAACATTTGTCGTAAAACTATTGATCTCTGCATCCGTTTTAATTACCGCCATAATTGAATCACCTGTCCCTGCTATCACAAATCCACTATCCGATGTATTCAAAATATTAGCTGGATAACCAACTGCATTACTCTCTGTTAAATATCGAGTCATGATTTCATCCCCATCAGAATTAGTCCTGACAATCAAACCAAAACCTTCACTAGTTACATTTAAAACAGAATTTCCAACAGTAACCAAATCTCCATTTGGTGCTTCTACAATGGAAAAACCTCTTTCTTGAGAGCCAGTTACACCAATCAAATTAGACCAAAGAGAATCTCCAGTTTCACTTATTTTTATTAAGTACAAATCAACTTCATCTCCATTATTTAATTTTTTGTACCCAGCGCTCACATATCCTCCATCAGAAGTTTGAATAACATCTTCTCCAAATTCATCAAATTGTCCACCTGTTTTATAATCCCAAACTTCTTCTCCATTTTCATCTAATTTTATAAGGTAAAAATCCTCATCATCATTAGTTCCAAGGGGACGTGTGTATCCTGTTATAATATAACCACCATCCGACGTATTTTTTATATCTCGTCCTTCTGTTTTCCCAACATCAGGCCCAGCAGATTTAATCCATTCTTGCTGACCTTGACCATCTACTTTTATCAATAAAATCTTATCATAATTTGGTGCAAATTCTCCCATCATTAAAAAGCCTCCATCAGTAGTTGGAAGAAGTGCATTAAATTCATCATAAGAACTTGATCCATAATTTTGAGACCAAATTTCATTACCCAATTCATCCAGTCGCAACAAATAATAATCTGCAGATCCAATCGTATTATTAAAAGTCATGCCTCCAATAATATATCCTCCATCATCCAATTGAAAAATCCGAGTCGACCGATCTTCTCCGACACCACCAAAATACTTTAGCCATTGTTGATTTCCATCAGCATCTAATTTCAATACAGCAATGTCTTGCGCAGCTGGAATATCTACCGTTGCAGTCAGGCAATATCCGCCGTCTGCAGTTAAAGTCATATATTCCGTTCGAACATTTTCATAATCCGTAATCGGGTAAGTTCGCTCCCAGCCTTGAGCAAAAATTGAAGTAGAAAACAATAAGAATAGTGCTAACATTTGGTAGGAAAACCAATGCTGAGAAATTGATATTTGTTTAGAGTGTCGAGGTAGTCTCATGTGTATAGTTAGGAGTATGTTGTATTCAATCGTTTTTTGACCAACGTTGTTTCTTTTGATAAAGATAAGTTTCTACATCAATTTGGGCAAAAACATTAAATCCTTTTTTCCAAAATTTTACAACCTTAAAAACGACTAAAAATCATTAAACACAATCATTTCTTATTTTATTTTTCCAATAAAAATCATATCAAAAATCACATTCTCCAATTAAAAAATGATACAAATTCTTTCTTCTTTTTTATTTACCATTTTAAATCAACTAAAATTACCAAAATCTAAGGAGGTTATCCTAGTTTTGCAAAATCAAAAAATAGAAGCTTAAAGTCATTTTAACTATCCATAATTTTTTCATTATGTCTCAATTTTTTATTGAAAATAACTTTCTCAAAGTGGGTATCAATCAAATCGGTGCTGAATTCGCTAGCCTTCAATCCGTTGGTGATCGAACCGAATATTTGTGGCAAGCAGATCCAAAATTCTGGGGTCGGCATTCCTGCGTTTTATTTCCATACATCGGTAAAGTTTGGAAAGACCAATTCCAAATAGGAGAAAAAACTTATCATGGAAAACAACATGGTTTTGCCAGAAATTTGCCTTTTGAAAAAGTATTATTGGAAAAAGAAAAAGCAATTTTCCAATTAAAATACAATAAGAAAACTTTGGATGAGTACCCATATAAATTTTCACTTTTGATGAAATATGTTTTGGAAAAAAATCAATTGCATATCATTTATGAAGTAGAAAATTTGGACAACCAACCGATTTATTTTTCCCTTGGAGCACATCCTGCATTTAATGTTCCTTTGAAAAAAAATGAAAAACGGTCTGACTATTCTTTAGAGTTTGAAAAGGTGGAACAAGTAGAAACTTTAGAGATAACTGATGGATATTTAGACGGAAATTCTCGTGATGTTTTTGATGGAAAAAATACGATTCAGATTACGGATGATTTATTCGACAAAGATGCTTTGGTTTTTAAAAGTTTAGCGTCTAATTTTTTGTATTTAAAAAATTCTTTGGGAGAAAAAATTTGGACTTTTATTTTTGAAGATTTTTCCTATTTAGGTATTTGGTCGCAGAATCAGGAGTCACCTTTTGTTTGCATTGAGCCTTGGTTTGGAGTGGCGGATAAGTTAAATGCAAATTGGGATTTCAGAGAAAAAGAAGGAGTCGTCGAGTTAGGAATTGGGAAAAAATTTAGTTGTAAACATAGTGTTATAATTTATTAATTTTGGCAAATAAAAATTCAGTACATAAAATCCTAAAACGATTTTTACAAACATGAAAAAAGAAACCATATTTAAAATCATCTCTGTTAGTCTTGGAATTTCCATCACGCTACTTGTCATAGAACTGGGACTACGATATATTTCCTACGCCAACTATCACAGCCTCGATGAAATTGGAGTTGATAAAAGAGAAGCCATCAATGATCCTCAAACTGAAAAAACGTTAGGTGAAATCATTCAACTTTCCACCAACAATAAAATCATCTACGAGCTTATTCCAAATTCAATTTTTGGTTTCCAAAACATCGTGGTCAAAACAAATTCGCGCGGATTTAGAGACAAAGAATACCCTGCAAAAAAATCAAAAAATACTAAACGAATCATTGGTTTAGGTGATTCGATTATGTTTGGCTGGGGAGTTGAAGAGGAAGAATGTTATCTCAGTCAATTGGAAAATATGCTCAACCAAAATGAAAATGATTCGACTAATTATGAAGTCATCAATACTGGTGTTCCTGGTTATAATACCGCTATGGAAGTAGCTGTTCTCGAAAATAAAATAGATTTGCCCCAGGTAGATTTAGTCATCATTAATTTTATTGAAAACGATTTTGACTTGCCTAATTTTATCCGGAAGAAACCTCCATATGATAATTTTAAACAATCATTTATCCGCAAACAACTTTTCCCTGAAAGTTTAGATGGATGGAAAGGAATTGATTCTCGATTGCATGAATCTCCTTTTGACACTTCAGGATATTATGAAAAAGATCCAGAGGATGTTCCTGATATTTATAAAAACATGGTAGGTGAAAAAAGCTATTTAGTTGCGATGAATAGATTAAAACAACTAAGTGAAGAACATAATTTCCAAATAATTCTTTTGTCCAATAGTCTTTATAAACCGAGACCAAAGTCAGTTACTGATTTTGCAAAAACATCAAATATTCCTTATTTGGATGTACGAGAAAGTTGGTGGGATTGCAAAGTAGAATTTAACAATAAGCCTTATAAAATTTCCGATGTCGATTGGCATCCAAATCGATATGGACATGAGTGTAATGCGAGAATTTTGTATGATAAAGTGAAAGAGATTTTATAATATCAATCAACTAATTACTGACTATTTTTTAATGTACTATTCATCTTTTTGAAAATCTATTTTTTTTCAAAAAGCCCAATTCTGTGGGTTTTTTTCCACCATATGTTAAAATTTTTATAATTTCACCGCAATATTGCAATGTTTAGAAATGTTAAATCATTTTACAAACTGTAATTTATACCAAACCGAATTTCCTAACTTAGTTTTTATAATAAAAACATCTTTTAAACACCTGACGATCAGCCATTTGCAGGTTTAAAAAAAGTAACCTTATGACTTTTAAAATTTCAAGTTTAGCCCTAGTGCTAAGTTTTCTTTTCGCTTCTCTTTCCCTTTCCGCACAAAAAACTACTACCCTCTCCGAAGCCCAATTGGCCTTCAAAAAAGGAATGGAGTTCTTCGATGGAAAAGTCTATGGATTAGCTCAAAATGAATTTCGTAAAACTATTGAACTCCTGCTTCCAGTCAATGAGCCAGAAGCAAAATTACTCAAGCAAAAAGCGGAATTGAATTTTGCTAAATGTGCGGTCAACCTCGGGCAGTCAGAAGGAGAAAATCTCATCATCGAATTTGCTCGAAAAAATCAACCTGATCCAATTGCCAATGAAGCGCTTTTGGACATTGCTAATTTTTATTTTAACGATAAAAAATTCGATAAAGCAATGGCATTGTATGCATCAATTGACACCTATGCATTACCTTCCAATCAACGATCAGAAGTGGTTTTTAAAATTGCTTATTTGAATTTTATCAAAAAGAAATTCTCCTTGGCAAAGTCTCAATTCAGATCAATCAAAGATGTTCAAAATGAATATTATTACCCTGCTAATTATTACTATGGCATGTGTAATTTTTTCACCAAAAAATATGCGGAAGCCATTACGAGTTTTCAAAAAGCAAGTGGTTCTAAAAGATACAAGCCATATGTACCTTATTACATTACTTCCATTTATTTCGCCGAACGTGATTTTGCTAAAGTGATCAATTATGGTGTTTCGAAAACAGAAGAAAAGAATGTGAAAAACCAAGCAGACATTAACCGTTTGGTTGGTCGAGCATATTTTGAAGAAGGTGAGTTTTCGATGGCTAAAAAATATTTGGAGTACGCTGCAAGACGGGTAAAAAAGATGGATGCTTCAGATTATTACCAATTAGGATTTGTACAATACCAATCCAAAGAGTATAAAGCTGCTGAGAAGAATTTCAAAAAACTCAATCGAGAAAAAAATAAAATGGGACAACTCGCTATGTATTATTTAGCGGATTGTAACTTAAAATCAGGAGACAAACGTTCTGCTCGAAATGCCTTTGCAAATGCTAGTCGATTGAATTATGATAAAAAAATTCAGGAAGAATCATTGTGGAATTATGCCAAGCTTTCTTATGAGATGAGATTCGATAGAGATGCTAGTGATGCTTTGCAAAAAATAGATCCACGAAGTCCAAATTATGCAGAAGCGCAAGGATTGTTGGGAGATATTTTCCTTAATACTCGTGACTATGTCAAAGCAATGCAGATCATCGAGCGAATGCCTACCAAAACGACTAAGATCAAACAGACTTATCAAAAAGTAGCTTATTATCGAGGAGTTCAGTTGGCAGGTGATGGCGATATGGATGGAGCAAAACAATTGTTTTATAAAAGTTTAGACAATGATTATGATGCCAGAACTTCGGCTTTAGCTTATTATGGTTTGGGGGAAATCGCACATCAACAAAAGAAATTCAAAGAAAGTAATCAGCATTTGACTAAGTTTTTAAGAGCTGCAAAATCAATTAATAATTTGCCTGATGGAGCTTCGGTAAATACTGCCAATTATACTGTTGGATATAATTTTTTGAAAGAAAAAAATTACAAATCTGCATTAGGGTATTTTCAAGATGCTGTTGCGGGGATCAAACGAGATGCTCCTTATATTCAAGATGTATATGTAAAAAAACAAGTTTTGGCTGATGCAACTTTGCGTGCAGGTGATGCTTTGTTTAAGACAAATAATTACAATAGTGCGATCAAATATTATGATGAAGCCATCAATAAAAAATACTCAGGTTATGTGTATGCTTTATTCCAAAAAGCCATCATTGAAGGCTTGCGAGGAAATCCAACTGATCAGATTTTAGCACTAGAAAGATTGACGGAACAATATCCAAATTCTGAATTTACAGATGATGCTTTATTGTCTTTGGGAAATGCTTATCAAGATATTGGACGAACGAATCAAGCGACTGCAGCTTTCAATAAGTTGGTTAGAAATTTTAAAGGAAAATCAACTTTGGTCAACCAAGCTTTATTGAAGTTAGGTTTGATTGCCTACAACTCAGGAGACTTACAAGGTGCTATTAAAAATTACAAAGATGTCTTTAAAAATAATCCCGATCCAAAAGAAGCGGAAGGAGCTCTAGCTGCCTTGGAAGAAATTTATGTGGATGATTTGGGACAACCTGACAACTACCTTCGTTTCCGAGAAAGTTTGGGTGGTTATGATGTGACAACTGCAGCTCGTGACTCGATTAATTTCAAAGCAGCGGAATCACAATTTGACTTAGGAAATTATGATAAAGCAATCACAAAGTACAATGATTATATCGCAAAATTTCCTAACGGAAGACATATTATACCAGCCTATTTCCATAGAGGAGAATCAAATACTGCGTTGAAAAAATACTCCGCAGCACTTCGAGATTATGACTATGTAATCAATAAAGGTCAGAGTAGATATTATGAAAAAGGATTGCGAAAAGCAGCGATCATCAGTTATAACCATGAGGAAAATTTTGAAAAAGCTTATAATTATTATAGCAAATGGGCAGACGTAGCAAGTACAGAAGAAGCCAAATTTGAAGCACAACTAGGAACGCTTAGAAGTGCTTATCGAACTGGTCGAACAGATGCAGTTTATACCATGGCTAATAAAGTTTCTAGTAATTCTAGAGCCTCACAAGATCAGATTGCAGCTGCTAATTTTTACTTAGGTAAAATGGCATTTGACAAAAAAGACTACGACCGAGCAATTGCTTCATTTAACAAAGTAGTGACTAATTCTAATAATGAAAATACAGCAGAAGCTCGTTATTCTATTGCTTATGTTTATTATGTTAGACGTGATTTGGATATAGCTGAAAATGCTGCGATGAATGCGATTCGAGAAAACTCAAGTTATCAAATATGGGTAGCAAAGAGTGGATTATTGTTAGCTGATATTTATGTGGAACAAAGTAATTATTTCGATGCAAGAGCATTGTTAGAAGGGATGATTTCTAGCTACGAAGGCGAAACTGAAGTGAAAGATCAAGTAGCCGAAGCTAAACAAAAATTAGCTGCCTTAAATGCAAAAGAAAATAGAAATAATAGTTTGACAAATCCGGATAGCGACATCTTAGAGTTAGATGAGACTGGAGGATTTTAAGACGTTGGACGTTAAACGTTTTACGTTCGCTTCGCTTGACGGACCGTTTAACGTAAAACGATTAGCGAAGCGAACGTCCATCGTAAAACGTTTTTAAAAATCTAAAACCTAAAAGAAATGAATTCTATTAAAAATATATTTGTCCTAATTATTGTTGCCTTGAGTTACCAAGTTGCACTCGCACAGCCAGGAGGCGGTGGATTAGAAGCAGGCGAAGTAGAAGTAATCAAAGAGTTTGACGCTCGATTATTGGATACGGAAAAATTAAAAGTATTGCCTGGTCTTCCACCATTAGATACGACTTCTCGAAGATTGAATTATAATATTCCATTGAAGACAGTTCCTATTGATTATCCCGATCCTACTCTACGACCGATTGCCATCAAAAAGAGTAAAGTAGATAAAGGATTTCGAGGATTTTTAAAAGCTGGTTATGGTTATCCTTCCTCACCTTATGGAGAATTTGGTTATAATTTCGGAGGAGAAAAGAAGAATTATAATCTTGGAGTTCATCTATTGCATAATTCGGCTAACTTCAATAATGATTTTGATAATCAGAGATATTCTTTGACGGATGCTTTGTTGAAAGGTGCGTATTATTTGGAAGAAGGCGGAATGGCTATTGGTGGAAAAATTGGTTATACCGTAGATCAAGTTCACTACTTTGGCTACGATCAAACTGGTGGAATCGTTGGAGACACCATGTTAGATCGAGAACAAATCAAACAACAGTTTAATACTTTAGGAGTTGGGGTTAATTTATTCAATGGAGAAAGAAATGACCTTGATATCAGCTATAATGCTGGAGTGGATTTTTATACCATGAGTGATAATTTTGCCGCAGATGAATTAGGATTTAATCTGAATCTAAGTGGAACGAAATGGTTCAACGAAAAAAATCCGTTGACGCTGACTGTCCGCACAGATTTCACCACTTATGAAGATACAGTCAAACAGAAGTTAAACAACTTTTACCTTCAGCCAAATTTCACATTTCATGGTGATAAATTCAGAGTAAAATTAGGAGCTAATTTAGTTTCCTTCAATGATAACTTTGATTTGTTGCCAGACTTGGAAGCATCATACGCATTGTTAGGAGCAAGATTAGCAGTATTTGGAGGTTGGAAAGGAGACTATGTGAAAAATGATATGCAAACTCTTTCTGATTATAATCCATATATTTCTACATATGGGAAATTGGATTTACGTAATACAGTTTATAATCAATTTTACGGAGGTGTTCGAGGTAGTCTTGGAATTATCGAATATAATGGTCAAGTAGGTTATAAAAAAGCTAACGATTTAGCCTTATTCCAGACGGATACCACAGACTTAAGAAGACGATTTATTACAGTCTATGATACTGTTGATATTTTTAATTTGGAAGGAGTAATTACTGCTCGCCCATTCAAAAACTTTGAATTGACTGCTGCAGTTACACAAAATGTCTATAGTCCAAAAAATCAAGATAAAGCATGGCATTTACCTAATTTGGATGTCAATGTTACCGCTACTTATCTAACATTAGAAGATAAATTGAGATTAAAAGCCGAATTATATGTAGAAAATGGCGTCCCATATTTGAATGCAGATGGAGATGCAGATAATCTGAATGGCTTATTTGATCTAAGTTTTGGAGCAGATTATCAACTAGCGAAAAACTTTGGAATTTTTCTAAATCTTAATAATGTTGCTGGAAATAAACGTCAAAGATGGGCTAATTACCCCACTTATGGAATTAATGTTTTAGGTGGGATAACTGCCCGATTCTAAAGAAATTAAGCATTTTAATGAAAAAAAAGGCGCCAAATTCAAAGAAAAATTGAATTTGGCGCTTTTTTTGCCAAAGCGCTTTTTTCTAAAAATCCCCATTTTCCTACTTTTTTTCTTGCAAAGTCCCTACAATTATTCTAATTTTAGGGATTCAAACTAATCTTCCCTTAAAAGCATCTATTCTGACTATACGGCATCTTATCTGGAATCTCAGATTTGATCATTTATTACATTATCTTTAAAGAAGTTATTGTTTACACGTTGCTCGTGTTTCACTTATTAATTTTTTAGCTAAAAAACAGCACTATGAAACAAGTAAATGTTTTATTACTTTTCTTATTTGCCGCTTTCAATTCATTTGGTAACGCTATTTATATTGACTACAATGCTAGTAAGGATTGTATGGATAGTTACGAATATGCCAAAGACGGTAATGAAGAGACACCCTACTTATTTTTTCACCTTAAAGTAAGTGATAATGAAAAAATCATTTTAGAAGCAGGTGAAGATTATACTCCTCGTCAATACAAACCAGCAGGTACAGAAACTTGTGCGGAATTGGAAAGAGACGAACAATTTGTTGACGATTTAAACAAAGGGACCCTTGAAGTATTCTTGGTACAAGAGCATACTTATGGTTTCAGAATTTACAAAGTCAAAAAAGCAGAATATTATTACAACACAAATATCGCTTTCGGTACACGTTCTAATAACTATTCTTTCTCTTATTATTATAACCAAGCTTCTACAGGTAACCTTGCTACCAAGGGTTCAAAAGCGGATGTTTACTTTAGCGAAAAAGATGACAATGATTGTTTGTCTCGTTACAAATTCCGTATCAAAACTGATCCTTCTAGAAATAGCATGGCTGATTTGACTATCCTTCCTGAGATTGGCATTTTATATAAAAAATCTGACCCGATGCCTCCTTTGGCTGTAGGTGAAAAATTGGAATTAAGAAAAATCAATAATTATAATATCGTTGATTACTTAGGTTTGATTTGTAAATTTTATGGCGGTCAACCTAATCCTAATCCAGGTACAACTACTAATAACAACCCTGGAGATTTATCTGCAAATAATTCGACTACGACAACACCATTGAATCCAAATATCAATACGACTCCTATTATTAATACTCCAAATGGAGGAGTTAATGTTACTGGCGGAAATACTGGTGGTGGTCTTCTTTCTGGTGGAGGTTCTACATCTACGGGAGGATACACTTCTACAGTTTACCCTGGTGCTGGAAGAATTTATTTAGATCTAGACAAAGGTTACTATATAGATTCTACTACTGGTCTAAGAGCAGAAGGAGATTTCGGAGGTAACTCTTACCGTAATGGATATATGGTTAATAATAATACAGGTACTACAACTGTTCCTTCAACTGGAACAAGCATACCTGATGCTCCTACGACTACAGTTAATGATGATTCTGGATGTTTAGAAGTTTCAACTAACGATACTCATATTGTTCAGAAAAAAGAAACACTTTATACGATTGCTAGAACTTATGGATTGGATATTAAAGAAGTGAAAAAATGGAATAAAATCGGTGCTAATAATCGAATTTATCCATGTATGAGATTAACTATTGTTCCACCAGTAGAGCAACCTTCTAAAGGTGCAGGTACTGCTGATTGCTTAGAGCAGCCAACTTATAATACTCACGTTGTACAAAAAAGAGAAACACTTTATAGCATTGCTGCTACTTATGGAGTGACTGTTAATCAAATCAAAGCATGGAATGGATTGCGAAGAGATGCTATCTATCCTTGTACACGATTAATGATTCAACCTCCTTCTGATTATCAAATCATCCGTCAAGTACCTACTACTCCATCTGCTGGAACAACTTATTATATTCAACCACAAACTGCACCTGCAACAGTTACACCTGCTACTCAGCCTCAATCATATGCATATATTGGAGCTAAAGGAGCTAAATATCACACCGTTGCAAAACGCGAAACTTTATTTAGAATTGCTGCTGTATATGGTTTAAAAGTAGCTGAGTTAAAAAGAATTAATGGTTTGACTTCTGATATGATTAAGCCTGGTCAAGTATTGTTGATAAACGAAGCAGTTGCTGGTACTCAAGTAATTCAAGTACCTACTCAACAGCAAGCGGTTCCTCAAGAATATGTTTATATCAATCCTGCTTTGGCTGGAAATAGAAATGCGCAAGGTCAACCTTTAGTGACTGGAAAAGGAGATGAATTAATTGAAATGAATGTGGATGGTACTCAACGATTAATTCACATCGTTCAAGATGAAGATTCTTTGCATAGCATTGCTCAAAAATATAAAACGACTGTTGGTCAACTTAGATCATTAAACGACATGGATAGAAATGAGGTGATTGTTCCTTTCCAAAGATTGTATGTGAGATAGGATTTTGAAAAATAGTTTTTTAGAAAAAAGGCTTCCAACTTTGATTAGTTGGAAGCCTTTTTTATTTATCTGTCTGTCCCGTCCTAAAATAGTGAAATATAAAAAACACCAGTATCATAAAAAGTCAATAAAATAGTATGTCAAACGAACCCAACGAGATTATTCAATATCGTTAAATTGCGACTAATAGACAAAATAAGAATAGGAAAAATAAACGAAGTTAAAGCCAAAATGAAATTTTACATATAACAAAAATAAATATATCTTTAATCGGTGATAATTAAAAAAAAGAAAACCATAACCTTCCAATTTTTCAACATTTGTTGAGAGATTTAAAAATGTAATTTGTGAAATTTGGATATTATTTCATTCAATAAAATTACATGAAAAATAATATCCTATTCTGCACTTTATTCCTGTTCCATACTTCCCTTTTTGCTCAAAGCGAGCATAAAAATTTAAAACTTTCCGTACAAACTGATTTGGCTGCTTACACCACATTAGGTGGTTGGAGTCTTTGGGGAGTGGCTCAACTTCACCAAAATAACATTGCTCTTGCCTACATAAACTACCCTAACCGAAACAAGGATACTTATGATGAAACTGGTATCAAAGAAATTGATCGTTTTGCCAGATTACAATTAACAAGATACTTTAAGCCTACTTCCAAATTAAAACAATTCTTTTACGGAATTAATGCCGAATATCATTGGCGTGAACTAGAGGAAGATAATAATCCAAATGAAATATTAGATGATACACATTGGAAGTTGGGAGCAGTAATTGGTTATGAATGGTCTCCTTGGAATAAAAAAGAGAATACACTTAACAACCTATCCATTATCCCTTGGTTAGGACTTAACTATTTCCCAAATCAAAATGTGCCCGTTCGAGTATTCGAAAATTCGGGAAACGTATATGGACTTACATCAACGACGGTAGTAGATATTCCTTTTGGTATAAATATCAGTTACTCATTTTTCAAAAAATAAAAATCAATAACCATGTATAAAATGAAAATATTTTTTTGCCTATCGTTATTATTCTTTCTCTCAGGATGCATTGAAGATAGAATAGATAATGTTCTTTATGAAGGAAACCTAGCCTCTGCCGATTATTGGTCCGATGAACCAAAAATTCTTTCAGCAGGTGTGGGGTTCTCAGATATTAATTTTGTAGATTTTGAAGACGTAACTAAAGAGAATGCTATGGCTGCTGGAGCTGCTTGGCTGGATGATATGACTTGCGATCAAAATGAGACAGAACTATTTACTAGCTTAGTATTATCTTCGGCGGAAGTTACCTTTAAAGGAAAAATTGATCCCAGTTTATTTAAGGACGGAGCCATTGGATTGGACGGACAACCGGTAGTATTCAGTTGGCCGATTTTATCTAACACACTAAATCCAGAAGATTTCAGAATCACTTTAAATACTGGAGAAGTTCTAACTCCGCAACTAGCAGGACTACCCCCCAACTGGGAATACAATGAACGAAATTGTGTCGTCTTATTTAGTGAGGTCAGTAATCGATTACCGAGTTCAGATCCCAATGCTCGTTTTCCAATAAAATGCGAAATAGTAGATGATGCAACCCCATTAATGTTAATTGGTCCAAATCAAGAAATGGTTAGTGCAGTTGGATTATCTTGGGAAACCACAACAAGTCCTTACGATGAAAATCAAGGGCCTCGTTTGGTAGGAGCCAAACTAAATTTTTGTGGAACATCGGCAAAAGGAGAAGGAGTTGGTGGAAGTGTTTTAGAAGGCGATAATCACCCCAATGATGAGTTCTCTTTGTATGGTGGAGGAGATTTTAGACTTCGAATGTTGACAACAGGTGGTTTTTCTCCTGATGGAGTTCGTGGTGTTCAACCGACTGATTTTGAAAAATTCTTTAGAATACATGCAGAAGGGGAAGATGGGGAAACCGTTTTAATAGATAAGGTAGGGCAAGATTTTGAGGTCATGGGCGGAAAATTAAAAGTAGTTGGTTTATCAGATTTGGGACAAGCTAAAGGGATTTATGATGAATGTTACACAGAAGATAGGGACAATTATATTGACATTATTTTGGTAGGAGATGAGGCCGCGGCTAGAAATATAACTTTCCTTGAAATCCCAAGTTTGGCAGGAGGTTATAGTGCCTTTTATAATCCAGGAGGTCCGGGGACAACCCCAACTGCTGGAGCCAATTATAGTGCAGCAGGTCCTCCAGATTTAGAGCCAGTTATTATTGCGTTGGACAACCCTATGAGAGTTAGTTATGATGCATTCCGATATAAATAAAAAAGGAATTAAAATGAAAGAACAATTAGAATATTTTATTAGGTCAAGATTGAAAAATCCTAACAACCATGAAATTAAATCTATTCTAGAAATTTTCCATTTAAAGCATTTTCAAAAAGGTGAATATTTCAAACGGCATGAAAATATTTGCAAGCACCTGGGATTTGTATTGGAAGGGAGTGTCAGACATTATGCTATTAAGAATAATGGTAGTGAAATGACTGGTAGAATTTCTAAGAAAAACGATTTCGTTACAGACATTATTAGTGTAAGAACCAAAGGAGAAACGCCCATTTCGATTAAAGCTATAGAATCCAGTTCTATCTTGATAGCTACCACAAATGATGTCGATCATCTTCTCGAAACCAACTTAACCTTCAATAGACTTTTAAGAGAGTACATGGCAGATAATGTCGTAGAAATGGGAAAGATGCGTTTGCTATTTTTAATGGGTACTGCCAAGGAACGCTATAAACTCATTCTAGAAAATAATCCAAATTTACTAAAGAGTGTTCCACTTAGATTCATCGCTTCTATGATCGGAATTACCCCCACTCAATTAAGTAGAATTAGAAATAAGAATAAAAACCAATTAAAATGAATGACGAAATAAAAGTATTTATATTTTTCATATTACTAATATCTTCTTGTGGTTTTCCAACCGTAGAAGAATCAGGACTAAGATATTCAACAAAACCATCACTCAAAGTTCCTGAGAACATACAATGGGAAAAAATTGGTCTTGCTAAAGAAATGATAAACATTAGAGAAAAGACAGTAGTATTAAGTGGAGGTACAAATCCAATCCCGCTTGATAAATGGGAGGACTTCAAAGTACAACTTCCTTGGAAAAAAAATATAGATAGAAATATACTCTTTACTAAAACTGCGCTTATCCGATCACCTAATGCAGATGTTGATTGCAAAGACGAAGCTTGTATAATAGAAAGAGAATTTAAAGGTTACACTTGGATTGAATTAGCTGACCCAATAGCAATAGATTTTATTCCAAAAGAGACCGATACCATGAAACCAGAAGAAGGACATCTAACGATCAAGGTGATTAAGAAGTGTCAAATAATAATATTCGAGGATGAAATAATTGAGATGTCTGATGATAAAGGAAACAAATATGTAATGCATGCAACTGAATCTGGCAAACCAAATCTTGCGGTTAAATTACCTCATGGATTCTCCTTAAAAAAAATAAAGCTTGATGCCCCATTACTCATTGTTCCATTTGGAAAGGAAGGAGATTGTTATCTAAATATAGTTGGAGACCATCTAGGACAAGGCTATCATCAGTATAAATATACCAATGAATATTATCCTAAATAAATAAACAGTATTCGATAGAAGTTGAACATTAGACGTTTTGCGGAACACATCATAATTCTATTTTGAATAAACTCTAAAGAATAAATATAATTTTCAAAGAATTTTTTTTATGCTTTTTACTATTGTTAATCTAACGACCCCAAGTTGTTTTACACAAGTATCTAAACTACTATTATTTGGTAACGAAGAAGCTAGTATTCCTTTAAAAAATACCCTGCTGGCTCCCAACTTACTCACCCCTTGTGAAAAAAATAAAAAAATCGTTTGACCATAAGCGTTGAACATTTTCAATAAACAAAGATTTAGCGATATTCTATCATTTTAAAACTTCATCAAATTAATTTTTGGTGGAGTTTTTTTTATCCTAATAACTGATGTTACACGTATTTGAAAACCTGTGTGTGCCTTCAGCTAATAACTCTACCCTTTAATTTAAAATTCATCTAAAACACCCTGATTCTCTACTTCACCAGATTATTACAAGTCATATCAACATAATATTAAAATAATATTTGTCGTATTTGTATTTTGGCAGACATTTTTATTAACTTTAACAAAATTCTACATCATCCCAATCTGTAGAATTATTCTAAAAATTAGATTTAATACCTTATTTAAAACATCACCATCCAATGTAAAGCCTTCGCTTTCACATTGTTAACTATTTATTTCTATTTCTTTTACAAATTAAAAACACCATTCACAATGAAAATGAAGTTTACCTCCCTTCTATTATTTTTATTATTTTATTCGACTACTATCTTTTCACAACTCTCTAATGGGTCAACCGCACCCAATTTTACAGTTACCGATCTTGATGGAAATACACATACCCTGTATGATTATCTAGATGAAGGTAAAACTGTTGTGTTAGATTTTTCAGCCACCTGGTGTGGCCCCTGTTGGAATTATCACCAAACTCATGTTTTGGAAGATCTTTATAATGCTCGGGGTCCCAATGGAACTGACGAAGTAATGGTTTTGATGATTGAATCAGATTTAGGTACATCTGAGCCATGTATTTATGGGCAATCAAGTTGTGTTGGAGGGACTATCGGAGATTGGACAGTTGGAGTTTCTTATCCGATTATTAATTTGACTAGCAGCAATGGCCCTAGTGTCGGTAGTAATTTTAATATTAATTTTTACCCAACTTTATATAGTGTTTGTCCCGATCGAAAAACCTATGAAGTTGGGCAACCTGGAGTTTCAACTTGGTACAATTGGATTACAAGTTGTTCATTAGAAGGGTCTGGACAAGTAACAGCTAATGAAAATTGTTATGGCGAGAATAATGGAGAAGTTAGTCTGACGACTTCAGGTGGATATAGTTCTAGTTCTTATTCATGGAGTAATGGTAGTACCTCTCAGAATCTATCTGGTGTAGGTGCAGGAACTTATAATGTTACCGTTACAGAAGGACAAGGACATTTCATTGAATTAGGACCTTTTGAAGTTACTGGACCAAGTTCAGCGGTAGAAATTTCAGTTAATAATGTTACCAATGTTAGCTGTAATGGACTATCCTCGGGATCGATATTAACATCTAGTTCTGGTGGCGCCTCTGGATATTCCTATCAATGGAATACTGGATCATCAGATCCAAATATTTCTGGTCTTGCAGGAGGAACTTATACTTTGACTGTTACAGATGCAAATGGATGTACTGATGTAGAACAAGCCACCGTAATGGAACCACCTGTTTTGACACTTTCTGCTACACCGTTTAATGACAATTGTGGCCAAGGAAATGGTATATTACTCTTAGGAGCTAATGGTGGAAACCAAGGATATACTTACGATATTGGAAATGGTCCAACTTCAAGTAATCAAATTTTCAACTTATACGCAGGAACTTATACTGCAACTGTAACAGATGCAAATGGATGTACGGAAATGACTAGTGCAACTATTGGAAATGATCCACCTCCTGTAGCTAATGCAGGACCTAGTGGAACACTTGATTGCCAAAATCCTTCAACCATTCTAAGCGGAAGTAGTTCTTCTTCAGTTTCTACATTCTTATGGTCGACAGCTAATGGAAATATTGAGTCAGGTGGAAATACTGCAACACCTACAGTCAATGCTGCAGGAACTTATATGGTTCAAGTTACAGATGTTGTAACAGGATGTACCGCAATTGATGAGGTCGAGGTTGTTGATAATTATAATTTCCCTAATGCTAATGCAGGTACAAGTCAAAATTTAGATTGTGGAACCGTAGAAGTAACCTTAAATGGATCTGCCTCTTCTTCTGGACCTAATATTACTTATCAATGGACGACCACCACAGGAAATATAGTTTCTGGTGCAACTACGACCAATCCAATTGTAAACGCTACTGGAACTTATACCCTTACTGTTTATAATAATGCTAATGGTTGTTCCTTAACTGATAATGTTGTTGTTTTAGGAAATAATAATGTTCCAACTGCTAATGCAGGACCTAACGGGGAACTAAACTGTAATATAAATTCAGTAACATTAAATGGTTCAGCTTCTTCAACTGGTGGTACTTTTACCTACCAATGGACTACAACTAATGGAAATATTACTGGCGGCGGAACTTCTTTAAATCCTACCGTTGATGCCTCTGGTACTTATGTTTTGGTTGTGACGAATACTTCGAACAACTGTACCTCTGAAGCATCCACAATAGTTAATAATAATACATTGGCACCAACAGCAGATCCTGGAACTCCTGGAACTTTGACTTGTGCAACAAATTCAGTTCAGTTAGATGGATCAAATTCTTCAGGCGGAAGTAATTTGAGTTATGAATGGTTTGACTCTAACAATAATTCTATTTCTACTAATGCAACTGCAACAGTAAACAGTTCTGGAAATTACTCATTAGTAGTAACCAACAATGATAATGGCTGTACAGATCAGTCAAGTGCAACAGTTAGTCAGAATACAACTGTACCAACTGCATCTGCCAATACAAATGGCTTAATAGATTGTAATAATTCAACTGTTACCATAAATAGTTCAGGTTCAACAAATGGTTCATTCCAATGGTCTGATCCATCTGGAGCCAATATTGGAAGTGGAGCAACTGTTGATGTTACTTTACCAGGTACTTATGAATTAATCGTTACTGATAATGATAATGGATGTACTGCTCTAACAACGATTGATGTTGATCAAAATATCAATGAACCAACTTCAAGTATCGCTCCTGCAGCAAGTATTACTTGTACCACTTCAACTGTAAATTTAGATGGAAGTGCTTCTACTTCTGGAAATAATATCAGCTATGAATGGGTGGATCAAAATGGTAGCTCACTTGGAACTGGAAATAATATTGATGTTTCTGTAGCAGGTGATTTCACCTTGATCGTTACTGATAATGATAATGGATGTACTTCTTCTTCTATGGAATCTGTTACAGTAGATTCATCTCCACCTTCTGTTGACCCTGGATCACCAGCAACATTAAATTGTGCTAACTCTATGGTTACTTTAGATGGAAGTAATTCTGCTTCAGGAACAAATATTTCATACGAATGGGTTGACCAAAATGGAAATTCCATCGGAACAACTTCAACTGTTGATGTGTCTAATACAGGAACATACCAATTGATTGTTTCTGATAATACCAATGGTTGTTTTTCTACTGCTAGTATTCAAGTGGATGAAAACTATGTTGACCCAACTGCTAATGCAGGAAGTCCTGGTCAATTAGATTGTACTAGTCCTTCTGTTACACTAGATGGAAGTGCTTCTTCTACAGGTAGTAATTTTAATTACGAATGGACAGATGCAAATGGTGCATTGGTAGGAAATGGAATAACTATAAACGTATCCGCTGAAGGAACTTATAATTTAATAGTTACAAATTCTGATAATGGATGTACCGCTACAAGTCAAGTTGCAGTAGTGGCAAGTAATGATTTCCCAAGTGTTATGGTAAGTGGTTCAAGTGAATTAAACTGTGCTGTCCAAATGGTGACTTTAGATGGAAATGGTTCATCTTCAGGTACCAACTTTGAATATCAATGGTTAGATAATAATGGTTCACCGATCGGTTCAAACATAACTGTTGAAGTAGGCAATGCTGGAACATACAGCTTAATTGTAACCAATACTAGTAATGGATGTTCCGCTTCTTCCAATTATATTTTAAATGAAGACACCAACACTCCTACTGCAGAAGCAAATGCTGTTGCACCATTAGATTGTTCTAATACGTCAACTGTGATTGATGGATCAGGTTCTTCAACTGGAGTTAATTTCTCTTACGAATGGCAAGATGCAATGGGTAATGTTTTAGGAACAGACCTAACAGTTGAAGTGAGTCAGGCAGGTACTTACACATTAATAGTTGTCAATTCAGCTAATGGTTGTAGTAATTCTGTCAATGCAGAAGTAACAGCGTCAGCTGATATTCCTGTAGCAAATGCAGGAGTTGGAGGTACTTTAAATTGTAATACAGCTTCTTTAATCTTAGATGGAAGTGGTTCTTCTACAGGAAGTGAATATTCTTACGAATGGACAACTAGTAATGGTTCTATCATGAATGGAGGAACATCGCTTAATCCAAATGTAAATTCAGGTGGAACTTATCAATTAACAGTTTTCAATAATGATAATGGATGTATTTCTACTTCCGAAGTGGTTGTTACTGAAACACCAGGGTTGGAAATCGCATTAGAAAATTCCAGCAACGTAAATTGTTTTGGCAATAATAATGGAGCTGCATCTATTGAAGTTTCTGGAGGAAATGGAACATACACTTATGAATGGTCTAATGGAGCAAGTCAAGCTTCTATTGAAAATCTTACTGCAGGAACTTACAATGTAATGGTTACTGACCAAGATAATTGTACCGCAACTTATAGTGTTGTAATTGACGAACCACTTGAACTTTCTAGTAATACAAATACTTCCAACGAATCTTCTTTCCAAGGAAATAATGGTTCAGCAACTGCTAATCCTTCAGGAGGAGCAATGGGCTATTCTTACCTTTGGAGTAATGGTTCAACTGATGCAACAATTTCAAATCTAGCGCCAGGAACTTATTCTGTTGTTATTACTGATGCCAATGGATGTACAACTGAAGAAACAGTTACCATTGAAGAATTTATATGTACTGTTGCCTCTGATGTTTCTTCTATCAATGTAAGTTGTAATGGAGCAAACGATGGACAAGCAACAGCTTCCTTGACTCAAGGTTCAGGAACGCCAACTTTTGAATGGAGTAATGGTGCAACGACAAGTTCTGTTGCTAATCTGGGAGCAGGAACATTTACAGTAGTTATTACAGATGGAAATAACTGTCCAAGTATTCAAGAAATAACGATCACAGAACCTGCTGCAATTAATACTTCTGTAATTGATGTCGTAGATGTTATTTGTGCAAATGCAACTGACGGATCTGCAACCGTAGATGCTCAAGGTGGTATTGGAACATTAACTTATCAATGGTCAACAGGTGCAATCACAGCAACAGCAACTGGCTTAAGTGCTGGAACTTATACTGCAACGGTTACTGATGGAAACTTCTGTTCTACAACAACCTCCGTTGAAATAATTGCTAATGATGATGTTGATCCTCAAGCAATTTCTCAAAACATAACTATTTCATTGGATTCAGATGGTCTAGCTAATCTTTCACCAATGATGGTAGATAATGGAAGTACTGACAACTGTAATATTTCAAATATTGGTTTGGATAAAACACAATTTGATTGTTCTAACTTAGGAATGAATGAAGTGATGTTGACAGTAACAGATGGTGCTGGAAACACTAATTCAACTATGGCAACAATTACCGTCATCGACGAAATTGGACCTTCCATCACTTGTGCTGGAAATGTAGTTTCCAATAGTTGTAATGGGGTTGCTTATAGTTTACCAACTGCAGATGATAATTGTGGAACTCCAACAATGGAATTGATAAGTGGATTGGCAAGTGGTGAAGTTTTCCCAGAAGGAACAACTGAGGTTATATACAAAGTAACTGATGCCTCTGGAAATGAAGCAACTTGTACATTTACTGTTACCGTTGAAAACACTTTGGATATCGAAACGATGAATGATGTAATGCCATCATGTAATGGTGATGCCAATGGATCACTTGCTGCCTTGATCGGTGGTGGAACAGCAGGCTACACTTACTTATGGAGCAATGGTCAAACAACCGAAACCGCTACAGATCTTTCTGCAGGAACATATACTCTACTAGTAACTGATGCAACTGGTTGTCAATTGGAAACAACTGCAACACTTGCTGAACCTGAAGTATTAAGTGCTGAATACGATATTTCTGCGCCAGTTTGTTTCGGAGCAGTTAATGGATCAATTACCGCAATGGTAGATGGAGGAACAGAAGGATATTCATTCCTTTGGAGTGATGGACAAACTTCTCAAACTGCCATCAACTTAGAAGCTGATACTTATTCAGTTTTAATTACTGATGCTAATGGTTGTGAAGTAATGAGTGCTGATCTCATCGTAGATCAACCAGATGAATTAGTCTTGACACTTGATAATGTGACCAATGCAACTACCACTACATCTAATGACGGAAGTGCAGAAGTAACTATCGAAGGTGGTGTTGGTGGTTATTCTTATGCTTGGGAATTAAATGGAGTTATTATTTCTACAGACGAAGATTTGACAAATGCAGCTCCTGGTGATTATTTATTGACTGTTACTGATGACAATGGTTGTGTAGTAGTTTCTAACATTATTACCATTGAAGCTCCTACAAGTGTGATTGACCCAAGCTTGGAGAAACACATTACAATGATGCCAAATCCAACAGACGGAATGTTTATGATCAAACTTGACTTACCACAAGTGAGTGATGTGCAAGTTCGCATTTATGACATTACAGGGAAGGAAATAATGACAAGTCCAAAACAAAGCGTTTTTGAAAATCAATTGGAATTCAATTTAGCTTCGTTTACGAATGGAGTTTATATTGTAAAAGTTACAGTTGATGATGCTGTATTGGCAAAACGAATAGTATTACAAAGATTCTAGAAAAGAATTTTTAAATTAAATAAAAAAGGCTTCCAATTAATTTTAATTGGGAGTCTTTTTTTATAAAATCACATCTCGATTAAAATTTTCTAACAACATTAAATAAATCTAAAATGCTAAAATCTATAACTACTCTCCTGACAATCCTTTGCGCCCTTAGTACATTTGCACAGATCACTTTTGACCAAGGTTATTTCATCAATGAAGAAAATAAAAAAATAGATTGCTGGATTAAAAATATCGATTGGAGAAATAATCCAACTAAGTTTCAATATAGGCTTTCCGAAAATGCTGAAATACAAACTGCAACTATTAAAAATATAAAAGAATTCGGAATTGATAATTTTTCAAAATATCAACGATTTGACATTGACATAGATCGATCAAGTAAAGAAGTGGAAGACATGAGTTCATCGAGAGAACCTGAATTTAAAAAGGAGCGACTATTCTTAAAAATACTAGTCGATGGGAAAGCAACATTATTTTTATATCAAGAAAAAAACTTTAAGAGATATTTTATAAAAACTATTGACACTAAAATAGAACAACTTGTTTTCAAAAAATATAAAACTTACAAAAATCAAGTTAAAGAAAATAGACAATACCTTGTTCAACTTAGAAATCAATTAAAGTGTGAAAGTACGACAACCGAAAAACTTATAAAATTAGAGTATAAAAAAAAGCCTTTGGTAAAAATATTTGAGGAATATAATCAATCTGCAAATGCTCAATTTATCAACTATGAAAAATTACAAAAAAGGGATTTATTTAATCTGAACTTAAAACCAGGAATACAAGCCTCATCATTAAAAATGAGATTTGGAAGTAAAAACTTTGACTCTGGAATAAATGTAGATTTTAGATTTGGAATTGAATTAGAATTCATTTTACCTATTAACAAAAATAAATGGGCAATATTTACAGAACCTTCCTTTCAATATCAAAAATCAGAGAATACTACTGATGTTATTTCTATAGTTACGGGAACTGTCATAACCACAAGTACACTTTTTTCAGATTATAAATCTATTGAATTACCGTTAGGATTTAGACATTATTTTTTTTTAAATCCCAATTCTAAAATCTTTGTTAATGCTGCTTATGTACTTGATTTTAATTTTGCCTCTAAAGCATATGGTGAAGGTGGATTTGAAACTCCATATAATAGAGGACGAAATTTGGCTTTTGGAGTGGGATATAATTATAAAAAAAAATATAGCCTAGAAATAAGACATGGACTAAAAAGAGATTTACATATTTTTTATAGAAATGTAAAGTCAGAATATAGAACTGTATCACTAATTTTTGGATATACCATTTTATAATGAAAAATACCTAATCCTTCTGGTTCGATAAATCAGAAGGATTTTTATCTCAACCTCCTTTCCTCTACCAAATCATTCCATTCGTCTTGAAAAATGAGATGTCTAACATTTTTATTATTTTACATTAAAATTATTTTCAATCTTTAGTAATTCATCTCTCCTATTTTTTCTTCCAAATTATTTTATCAAAAAAACTGAAAACAAAATGGATCTACAAATCTCCAATCTTTCAAAAACTTACCCTAACGGAGTTCAAGCTTCAAAAAATGTCAACCTCACTATTCCTGTAGGAATGTTTGGATTACTCGGTCCCAATGGTGCAGGGAAATCCACTTTGATGAGAACGATTGCCACCTTGCAAGAACCTGATGAAGGAAGTATCATGTTAGGTGATTTGAATGTCTTGACGCAAAAACATGAAGTACGAAAAGTACTCGGATATTTGCCCCAAGAATTTGGAGTTTACCCAAAAGTCTCCGCTGCCATTCTATTAGATCACTTAGCAGTTCTTAAAGGAATTACGAATTCTAAAGAACGAAAAGAAATTGTAGAAGCATTGTTAGTAAAAACCAACCTTTGGAATGATAGAAAGAAAAACCTTGGAGGCTACTCTGGAGGAATGAAGCAACGATTTGGCATTGCACAAGCATTGCTTGCTAGTCCAAAGTTAATTATTGTAGATGAACCAACTGCTGGACTCGACCCAGCAGAAAGAAATCGGTTTTTAAATTTATTGAGTGAACTCGGAGAAAACACAATAGTCATTTTATCCACTCACATCGTCGAAGATGTCAAAGAGCTATGCACCAATATGGCGGTGATCAACAAAGGGGAAGTTTTATTAACAGGAACTCCATCGGATGCATTAGAAAGTATCAAAGGAAAAATTTGGAGAAAACAAATCACCAAAGACCAAATTGAAAATTATAAAAATGCCCATAATGTCATTTCAGAAAGAAGAAGCGCAGGCAAACCAATCATCCATGTTTTTAGTGATATGCAACCTGGAGAAGGATTCACAGTTGTAGAACCTGACTTGGAAGATGTTTACTTCTCTGAGATTTTTGGAAAAAAAGTAAATGTGATTTAGACGTTGAACGTTCAACGTTGGACGTTCCCCAAAACGTAAAACGTAAAACGTCCCCCATTTTCCTCAACTAAAATCAAAAAATCATGACTTGGGAAGTTTTTAAATTCGAATTAAAATATCGCTGGAAACGACCAGCTACCTATATCTATTTTGCCATAATGTTTTTGTTACCATTTCTTGCAGCGTCTTGGGATCAATTAACCATTGGAGGTGCAGCTGGGCAAATAAAAGAAAATGCACCACATAATATTTCATTTATGATGTTGATTGTAACTGCAATTCCAGGTTTGCTTTTGGCAGCAGGAATTATGGGAACTCCGATCATTCGAGATTATGAACACAAAACATCTTCCTTATTTTTCACCACTCCAATTACCAAATTCCAATACTTAACTGGAAGATTTTTAGGATCATTCCTAACGGCTCTTTTTGTTTTTAGTGGAATTATTTTTGGAATGGCTTTGGGTCATTTATCACCTTGGGTAGATCCTGATAAATTATTACCTTTTAGTTTTTGGAGTTATTTACATCCATTTATATTCATTGCCATACCTAATTTATTTATCATGTCTGGTATATTTTTTATGGGAGGCGCTTTGAGTAAAAAAATGTTGGTGGTCTTCACACAAGGGGTTGGAATACTTGTTTTATATATTATTTCCTCTCAGTTTCTTTCTGATTTGGATAGTCAATCTACAGCAGCTTTAATGGATCCATTTGCGGTAGGTACACATAATCATGTCAGCCAATATTGGACTGTCGCAGAGAAAAATTCACAAGTCGTTCCTTTGGAAGGATTGCTACTCATCAATCGATTACTTTGGATGGGAGTAAGTTTACTTGCTTTGATTTTAACTTATTTCTTTTTTGATTTTTCTGCTTCTAAAAAAAGTAAAAAACAAAAAACTGAAACTAAAACAAATAATGAACCTTCACGGATTGCATCCACTACCATCATTCCACAAGTGACTCAACATGATGGATTAGCCACAAATATCAAGCAAATGTTTGGCATGTCTTGGTTTTATTTTAAATGGATTTTTAAACAAGTCCCTTTTATTGCCATCCTTGCCGCAGGCATTTTAATCATGCTGAGTAACTCTCAAAATTGGGGAAAAGTTTATGGAATATTTAGATTACCAACGACCTATTCGATGTTGGAATTGATTCAAACTTTTAATTTATTTTTTATCATCATCATTGTCATGTACACAGGAGAATTGATTTGGAAAGAACGTGATGTAAAAATGAATTTAATCTACGATGCTCTTCCCTACCCTAACTTCGTAACCTTGGCTGGAAAATTCTTTGCTATGGTTTATATGTTCATAACATTGCTTTTTATTTTGATGTTGACTGCAATGGCAATTCAGGCGATAAGTGGTTACACAGATTTTCAAATAGGACTTTATATCAAAACGTTATTTTCAGACACCTTATCCTTTCTATTACTTTTTACCTTTTTAGGATTTTTGTTCCAATCCTTGACTAACCATAAATTTGTTGGTCATGCAGTATTTGTTTTATTTTTCATTTCTACTCTGATCTTTGGTCAGCTAGGCATAGAACATCGAATGTTCCAATTCGGAAGTACTGGACTAGGTAATTTTTCTGACATGAATGGCTATGGACATTATGTTCCCACTTTCTCTTGGTTCAATATTTATTGGTTTGGGTTTGCAGGGATATTATTTGCAATAGCATTGTTATTTTCTACTCGTGGAGCAGAAACTGGATTTATGATGAGATTGAAAAAGAGTAGATTGCGACTGACTAAACCATTGTTAACTTTTGGTTTATTTTCATTCATGATTTTCATGGGATCAGGTTGTTATATTTTTTACAATACCAATATTCAAAATGAATATACCAATTCTGATGATGCTGAAAAAATACAAGCTGATTATGAAAAAACCTTAAAAAAATATCAAGACATTCCTCAACCTAAAATCACAAATGTTTACTTAGAGGTAGATATTTACCCAAAGGAAAGAGACTTTGAAGCAAGAGGAAGTTATCAGTTAAGAAATAAAACGAACAAAACAATTTCTCAAATCCATTTGCAATATTCAGCTGACAACAATGTAACAAATACTGTAAAATTTGGAACTGATGCCACCATCAAAGAAGCGTTCGATGACTTCAAATATTTTATTTACGAATTAAAAAATCCACTTGCTCCAGGCGATTCTTTGCAGATGGATTTCGTAACAAAATTTGATACCAAAGGCTTTGTAGAAAGTGGTTCAAATACTGAAATATTAAACAATGGAACTTTTTTCAATAATTTTTATTTCCCAACATTTGGATATAATGAAGGATTAGAATTAGGAGATGATGATACTCGAAAAGAACAAGACCTTCCTGAAAAAGAAAGACAAAGAGAAAGAAATGATCCTGTAGGATTGGCTCAAAATTTAATTACAGATGATTCTGATCGTCTTAATTTGGAAGTAATTTTAAGTACTTCTCTTGAACAAATTGCCATTGCTCCAGGCTACCTGCAAAAAGAATGGGAAGAAGATGGACGGAAATATTTCCACTATAAAATGGATGAACCAATTCTAGGGTTCTACTCTATAGTCTCGGCTGAATATGAAATTGCAAAAGATACTTGGATACGTGAAAATGGAGAGAAAGTAAATTTGGAAATATACCACCATAAAGGGCATGACTTAAACTTGGATAGGATGATGAAAGGAATGAAAAACTCTTTAAGTTATTTTTCTAAAAACTTTAGTCCTTACCAATATCGCCAATTGCGAATTATGGAATTTCCAAGGTATCGATCATTTGCTCAGTCGTTTCCAAATACAGTTCCTTTCTCAGAGGACATGGGATTCATCTTAGATATTGGCGAAGATGATATTGACTTTCCATTTTACGTAACAGCTCATGAAGTCGGTCATCAATGGTGGGCACATCAGGTGACAGAAGCAAATGTAAAAGGAAATGCGATGCTTTCTGAAACTATGGCTCAATACTCCGCGCTGATGGTTATGAAAGAAACCTACCCAACTGAAATGATGCAGAAGTTTTTAAAATTTGAAATGAACAGTTACTTACGAGGCCGTTCTCGAGAGCAGAAAAAAGAACAACCGCTAGAACTTGTAGAACGCCAAGGTTATATTCATTATCGAAAAGGAGCGGTAGTGATGTATGCTTTACAAGACTACATTTCGGAAGATAGTGTCAATCTTGCTTTGCAAAGATGTATCAAAGATTGGGCTTATCGAGAGGATCAATATATTACCTCCGCAGATTTGTTGGGCTATTTTAGAGCAGTCACTCCTGATACTTTGCAATACTTAATCAAGGATATGTTTGAGACGATTACCTTATTTGAAAATCGAGTGAAGGAAGCTACATATCAAAAATCTGGAAATGAATACCTTGTTGATCTTAATATTTCTTCTATAAAATATCGAGCAGATAGTCTTGGAAATGAAACGCCTATCGAAATAAATGATTGGATTGACATCGGAATTTACGGCGAAGACGAAAATGGAAAAGACAAGATTTTATATTTACAAAAACATAAAATCACTAAAGAGGAAATGAATTTTAAAGTCAAGGTCAAGGAGAAACCAACCAAGGCTGGAATAGATCCAATTAACAAATTGATTGATCGAAATCCTGACGATAATCGAATGAAAGTTAGTTTAAAAGAAGATAGTTAACTTTATTTTTTTTTGGAAATTAAAAACCCGTGACTCATTTTTTATTTGAGTCACGGATTTTTTTATACTTATTTTTCCATAAATAACGATTCATAATTTTACTCTCACTAAAAAATAAAGCATGAAATACATTTGTTACACTTTACTTTTTTGTTGTATCCAACTTTTTAGTTTTGGACAAATCACAATCAAAGGAAAAATTTTAAATAAAAAGAACAAGGAACCCATCCCCTATGTTAACATTGGAATCCCAAAACATGCACAAGGAACGGTCAGCGATGAAGATGGAAATTATTTCCTAAAATTCAACGATTCGAATGACACAGTTATCATTTCCGCTATTGGTTTTTTCAGTCAAAATAAATCCGTAAATGAATTGTTACAAAATGGAGAAATCTTGCTCGAACAACAAATTCATCAAATAAAAGAAATCAATTTAATCGCTACTGAATTTGATAAAGAAAAATTATTTGGCAAAAAAAATAAGAATCGTGGTCTAAGTGTTGGTTTTGGAAATGCGCAATTAGGTTGCAAAATCGGTTCTTCCATTAAAATCAAAAAAGAAACTTATCTTAAAAGTGCTAATTTTAAACTCAATCATGCGGATGGCGACAGTCTACTTTTTCGAGTAAATATTTATCATTTTGAAAAAGGAAAAATCGGTGAAAATATTTTAAAAGAAAACATTACTATTTATGCTCCGCAAAAAAGAGGAATTCTTACCGTGGATCTTACACCTTACGAGTTGATCATCAATCATGACGTTTTGCTTACACTCGAATGGATAAAGGATGATAATGGCTCAGGAAATCATGGAATTACATTCGATACTAAAAAAGGAAGAAAGTCTAATATTTGGAATAAGAGAACGAGCCAAAATCCATTTAAAATAAATAAGACTTACGGTAGACGAGGAATGGGAAAGAAATCACTTTGCTTTTGGTTGATTGGCAAAGAAGTAAAGTAATTTAGTATTAATACTTTTTCACCATCAACTAAAATAACAATACATTTACAAAAAGAAGGAGTGATAGTTTTCGTTTGAAAACTGCCACTCCTTTTTTATTAGCTAAGTTTTTTTAGCCACTTCAAATCACTCGCTTCAATTAATTATGCTGCACCATTATTTTAAATTGTTGTGGTGCAATATCCTCTTGAATAACTTTCAACACATACGTTCCATTGACTAGATCAGCAGTATTAACCTGTATTGCATTTTGAATGGATCGAACGAGTTGACCATTTATCGTAAACAACTGCACTTCGAAATCTGCTACCATAGAATTTTCAAAATCAATTTGAATAAATTCATTCGCAGGATTAGGATAAACTCGAATTTCTTTTTTATCTAAATCTTGCGTAGAAGTAGAGTTTTCAGGTTTAACCAAAATAGTATGAGTGTGGCTCGCATCGCAAGTCTCATGAACATTCATATTTATCAAGTGAATGTGTACATCGTGATAACCCGTGTCTCCATAAACTGTAGTTGGAGTATTGTGATCGGAAAATTCACCATTTCCAAAATCCCAATTCCAATGCGTTGCTTCCATAGTCATCCCTTCAAATTGAACATCCTCTCCAACAATAACTTCACCGGGTGCTATAATTTCAGGGGTTAATTTATTGCTATGTATATTGATGAGGTAAGTTTCACAATCACCTTGGTAACATGCTTCTAGACTAACTTCAAAAATTCCATTGTGTGGAAACTCGTGCATCGGTGCTGCTTCACTCGATGTAGTATTATCTCCAAAATTCCAATTCCAAGTATCCACCAACATCGTATCAGGTGTCATAAATTGACGAACTCCATCACAAATATCATCATTCATCACAATGATACTAGTTCCCCCTGAAACCAATCCAATATTTGGACAAGCATAAGTTAATTCAAACCCACTTGCATTAGATCCGAAATCAGTAAATTCTGCGATAGTCAATCCTTCGCCTGAGGCAAAAATGGTAGTCCCATTTTCAGGTAATTCATCTCCTGTGTAATATCCAATTAACGGTGCATTTACATCTAGCCCATCATAGATTGCCACAAAATCATTTTCATCATAATCGAACGCTGAAAATGTAATCCCAATACCTGGCTGATAAATCGTAATTACGCCAAAATTATTATCTACATAATTTTCATCAGATCCTCCTGAATCGTAAAGCGTCCCAAAACAAGAACTAATTACAACCGGGCCATACAAATAATTATTAGTTGGTACTTCATCTACTATACAACCATTATCTACTTCAATGGAAATAGTCTCAATATAAGTATCGCAACCCGCATCATTACATGCTGTCAAAGAAACATTGTAAGTTCCAGAAGCAGTATATTGATGAAAAGTATTTTGTTGATTCGATATACCTCCATCACCAAAATCCCAAAACCATTGAGTGACATTTCCTTGACTTGCATCATTAAAAATAACAGGTTGGTTGGCACAAAGCACAGAATCTGCAAAGAAATTAAAATTAGCAACTGGTGCTATAGGATCAGTACTACAAGTAAAGGTAGCAGCAAATCCACTTAAATTAATAAAATGATTAGTGTACTCATACAAGGTCATCTTACCTGATGTTGCCAAAAGTGTTTGCCCTGACAACTCTGTTCCGGTGTATGATCCGATCAAAGTTCCAGTAAAAGCATCTCCATCATACACATACAAATAATCTCCATGCTCCTCATAATTAAATTCAGAAAAAGTAATAGTCACAGATTCTGCACCGAAAGGAGCTATTACCAATTGACTAGCATTTCCTTCAATATAATCTCCATTCGCTCCTCCTGAATCATACACACTTCCTTCGCATACAGTAATAGTTTCTATTCCATGATTCGTAGGGATATTCTGAGCATAGCAATCTGTTTCTACAGTGATGTAATCTGTCTTATTGATCGTATCACATCCAAGACTATTACAAGCTACCAAAGAAACGGAATACGTACCTGACCCAGCATAGGTATGGATTGGACTTTGCAAAGAGGAAGTGGTTCCATCACCGAAATCCCAGGCCCAACTCGTAGGAACATTAATCGTCAAGTCATTAAACTGAACTGGTAAATTTCCACAAATAAATGTTTGCGCAACAAAATCAGTAGTGACTGGAGCAATCACATATAAGGTAATATTCACATCAACAAAAGGTTGTGTAGGATCATTCGTCGCAACCGTAACTACAATGTTATAGGTTCCCGTTGCCAAACCTACTGAACTGATAAATATATCTAGTGCTTGTGTTCCACCGATACTTAGTATTCCTTGATTTGGGGTAATGATGGAACTTCCTTCTATTGGACTTCCTAAGTCAACAAATAATTCAGCTCCATTTGGAAATGAACCTTGGGTAATCATTTGTCCCGTTGATCTATCATTCACCGTATAATTACTCAATGCACCATCACCGAAAGAATCAAACATTCGTAGAGTATAACTTTCTGAAGCAGATAATCCTGTAAATGATTCTGTGTAAGTAGTAAATGCTTCGTAAAATTCCCCGCTCCAACTTATCACCGTATTGCCTTGACCATCTACTAATTCCCAGAAAAATTCTCCTCCCCAGTTATCTGTAGTAAAGGTAAAATCAAATCCTGTATCATCAGTTGATGACGTAGCAGTATAATTCAAATCAGCTGCTCCAACATTTCCAAGATTAACTACCAATGTAGAATCTTCTCCTTGAATTAACTCTAAAGTAAATTCTGTTGGATCAATAGTCAAAGTTGGCGAAGGGACTCCATTTCCTAAGAAATCAACGGTGATATCATCTCCCACATTATTGACAATACTGATGCTTGAAGCATAGCTAATCATTTCTGTAGGAGTAAAAGTAACCTCGATAGTTTGAGAAGTATTTGGAAGCAAAATCAAATCAGACATACTGTTAATCACAAATGCAGGATCATTGCTCACCAATCCGCTAACATTCAAATCATCTGACCCCATATTTTCAATAGTAAAACTTAAAGTACTCGATGCTCCTACTTGTGTATCGCCATAATCTAAAGTTGTAGGAGTAACAGCTATCTCAGGAGTACCTACCACCGTCAAAGTAACTGGAATAATGGAAGTAGCTTGATTAGGATCATTAGAGTTAATGATAATTTCTCCTGTATAAATTCCACCATTCAGATCAATCGCATCCAAGGTCACTTCATAATCTTGACAAGTACTCGGGGCAATAACTGTTGGTGTATTATCTATATCTAACCAATCTAATTGACTCCCCATATTTGGATCAATTGGAAAAGAAAAAGCAGGTAGTATATAAATTGAATTTGGACCAGTTTCGAGAAATCCTTGCCATGCTATATCTCCAGTAAACGGATCATACCAAATCACCTGTTCCAAAGCTGGTATTCCTTCTAAAGAATAGAGCGCCAAGTAATATTCTAAAGATGGATCTGGTATAAAAATATTTTCTTGATAAAGTTGATTAGCGCCATAAGTTTGTTGACTCTCTTGCAATACATTAAAATCAGGATCAAGCAATGCCCAACTAAAATCAGCTCCATTCTCATTCGTCTGAAAACCAAATAAATATCCTGATCCTCCTTGTCCCAAACTATTAATGTCGAGTACCAAGTCTCCTGATCCGTTATTGCAAATAGTAACAGTTTGAGTTCCCATTGTTCCTGCATTCATAGTTACATTAATACTATCAGGATTGATCGTAATCGCAGGTGGTTCTTGAACGGTAATGAAAACATTTTTCATCGTATCAGAACCTGTACAATTTGTTGCAATCATATTCACTTCAAAAGTTCCTGCACTATTATAAGTATGTGTTGGATTTTGTTCGTTAGAAGTTTGTCCATCTCCAAAATCCCATTCCCAAATTCCAGGATTATTTAAACTTTGGTCAGTAAAAGATACTGAACCTCCAAAAGGAATGGTATTGGTATCCGCACTAAAAGATGAAACTGGCGCAACTGCAGATCCATTAACTTCCCAAAGCATAGAAAATCCGCTAAAATTATTTTCATGATCCGAACTAAAACCGACCAACAATGAGGAAACATTAAACGTAATCGTCTGTCCATTATTAGGTAAGTCTTGCCCAAAATACCCTCCTAAATAATTAAAAGTAGCTCCATCATAAAAATATAATACATCAGTATGCTCTCCGAAATTCCCTAAATCAAATTCCGTAAACGTAACTGAAATACTATTTCCTCCGGGAGGTGCAATTAAAAACTGACCATAATTTCCTGACGTATAATCTCCAGTTGAACCTCCTGAATCATACAGCACTCCGCTACAAGTTTGAGCAGTATCTGATCCATAAGCCGGCATTGTAAAACCATTGTTACAAATAAAATTACTAGCATCATAAGTAATGGCATCTGGAACAACTACCGTATCACAACCATTGGTATTACAAGTAATCATCGAGACGGTATAAGTACCTTCTACTGAGTAATTATGAGCTGGATTTTGTTCCGTAGAGGTATTTCCATCTCCAAAATCCCAAGCCCAACTACTTGGAAAGCCAGTTGACTGATCTGAGAAATTAACACTACCTCCACAAGTAAAACTAGGAAAACTTATATCTGCCGTAGGAGGACTTGTTAAACTTTTGCAAGCAAATTCCATAGCATAACCATCGCCATTAATCGTGAAATCACTCTGGAAAAATATAGTTACTTCTAAGCCGTTGACTAAAATAGGCTCTCCGTTATTTGGTAATGTATTACCCGAATAAAATCCGATAATATTTCCCGTAATAGAATCTCCTTCGATAATAAAAAGATTATCAAAACTATTTTCCACATCAAATTCAGTAAAAGTTAATTCTAAATAATCACCAGAAGTACCTTCTAAATGAACAATAGAATTACTATTCACATCATAGCCGCCGTTCTGTCCTCCCATATCATATAGGATTCCATCACAGTCTGAAATATCTAGTACTCCCTCGAAAGGAGTATCATAAGTATTTTGGCTAAATAAAAAGGTTGGAATTAAACACAATAAAAATAATAGATTTTTTTGCATGACATATTGATTTTTAAGTTATACTATGTATATGTTACAAACTCAAAAAAGGTTGTATGCCTCAAAAAAATTCTACAATTAATTTCAAAACAGTCTCTAAATATTTCTCTGAATCAAAAACACTCAAGACTCACTTCATTAAAAAAGGCTATTAATGCTTGTAGCACTAATAGCCTTTTTTAGAGGTTTTTAATTTAATGAATAGGAAATTAAAAATAATTTATTTAATAAATTCCGCTTTCACTTCATCGAAATTGGGCAACTGTTTATAATGCCATTTTTGCACGACCTTCCCATCTTTTAACAATACAATTCCGGGATTTGATCGAACAATAGTTTTTAATAAAATATCATCTGCCATGTGAATTGGATAAGTCGCTTTAACCTCTTCCCTGAAATCTTGAACAACTGGCTCACCTGCTCCACCTGCAATTGCGTAAACTTTTACACCTGCTTTTTGCGCAGCTTCTGCAAATGGATTGACCAAACCTTCGAAGCGATTTTTATAGTCAGCTTTAAATATATAATCTTTAACTTTCTCCTCATGGGAAGAAACTTTATCTACTTTTTTTACCAATTGAAAATCCTCTGCTCCAGGTGTTCCAACAGTATCTACTAACCATGAAGTGTCAGCTACCATAATATTTTTCTCTCCCTCTGTATAACCTAATTTATAACAAACGTACATCAAGCTATACCCTTTTTCATTTAATAAATCTTCTGTCACATCATTCCCATTGGTATCCTCCACAGCAAATTCGCTAATTTTAGAATGAGGAATTAAAGGATCCTCTGTCACTTGTTTCATTTCAAATTTTTCTTTCGGAAAATTCTTGTATTGTTTGATGTATTCTGCCTCACTCAAACTGGTCACTTCGCCAGTTTCATTATTCGTATAAACATAATTAGTCGGCGCATTCATCATTGATTCTTCTTCCAATGCTTTCTGATCTCGAATATTTACATCCACTCTAAATGGTCTAAAATCATTTCCTGGAATGTCCCAAACGAAATTACTCAAACCATACAAAGTAAATAAACCAATACTCGCCACCGTAATTATGTCTCTCGTTTTTTGAGTAAAAATCGAATGCATTTCTTTTGTCTTAAAAAGAAAAATAAATGCAGGAACTAGCAATGCTAAATCTTTTTTGAAAGAAGTAAAAGGTTCTAATTTTAAAAAATCACCAAAGCAACCACAGTCTTGAACCTTCATATTATTTTTGTCAAAACCTCCCCAATCTCCAAAACTAAAAAAGTTAACTCCTTCTGGAACGTAACCTGTCAACGCAGTAAAGCCAGTCAAAAATGTAAAGAATACCACTATCCCAAAAAATAACCAAGCTGCTAATTTATTCTTTGCACCCATGATTAACATGATTCCTAAAACTATTTCCAAAACTATTACAAACAAAGAAACCGCAACGGAATACTCAGAAAAGAATGGAAATATAGGCGCAATAAAAGACATCCAAGTTTCAGAAAACGTAGATTCGAATTCCGTAAAATAATCTACTAACTTATAGGATGTTCCTAGAGGATCAGCTGCTTTTACCCAACCTGAGAAGATAAAAAACGCACCACAAAAATTTTGTAAATAACTGACCCAGAGGCTTTTATTTTGTTTAAAAACTTGAGAAGTGATTCCCGTTAGAACAACTGAAATAGCTGCTACCCAAATTACTATTGTAGTTAAAGTCATTATCTTATTTTTTGATTCTTATTAAAGTTCTACGTTTTAAATAGGGCAAAAGTTGGAAATAACACTCCCTATAGTCATTCCTATTTTCAACTTTTACCTAATCATAGAATTATCTTAAGAACATATTTTTTAAATTAAATTACAAACTGTCTAATTTTTTGCAAATATAAAAAGAAATTGTATTGTAGGGGTAACTCCTAATATCCGTTTTTCTACAAAAAAAAGTAGTAGTTCTAATATTGTTGAGTAATTTCCCCCTTTTGTACAAATATCTAACATTTATTGGTCCTCTTTGTTAATGAGAATTCAACTTTTGTTAATCACTTGTTAAGTTAATAACAATCAATTTACATTTTCATGCAAACATTAATCATCTGTATTTTAACTAATACCGTCATTGGTTTTATTTTTAAAATGTTTCCAAAATATGGCGTAAATACTTTGCAAGCCATCGTGGTTAATTATTTTGTTTGCGTAACAATAGCAGGTTTTGTACTTGGTGAATTTCCAATAGTAGAAAATGTACATCAAACAGAATGGTTTCCATTCGCTCTTTTTTTAGGGTTTATTTTTGTTATCGGTTTTAATATTACTGCACTTAGTTTTCAAAAATTAGGAGTGACTTTGACGACGATCATGCAAAAGATGTCTTTATTATTGACTGTTCCTGTGGCTATCTGGATGTATAATGAAGATATTAATGCTTGGAAAACTTTTGGTTTATTGGCTGGTTTGATTGCTATTTATTTGACTAACCAACCCAATAAGGAGGAACTTGACAAAGCAAAAAACTTATCAAAGTGGATAATTATTTTACCGATTATTGTTTGGTTGATCTCTGTTTGTATTGAGACTGTTTTGCAATATGTGGAAATAAAGATTTTAGGAGGAATGGGTGGTTTAAACTTCGTAGCGACTCTTTTCGGAATTGCAGGTTCGCTTGGTTTAATTTCAGTAATTGTTGGATTGGCTTCTGGACGTTTAGTTTTTTCCTATAAAAATATCGTAGCAGGAATTGTTTTGGGTGTCCCTAATTTCTTTTCGATTTATTTGATTATCGTAGCGATTTCAGAAGGTTGGGAAGGTTCGAAATTTTTCCCTTACAATAATATTTCGATCATTGCCTTGTCGGCTGTGATTGCTTATTTATTTTTTAATGAAAAATTATCGAAAGTAAATGTGGCAGGAGTTGTGTTGGCGATTTTAGCGATTTGGATGATCTCGATGGGTTGATTTTTTTTGCCACTGACTTGGACTGACTGTTATGACTTTTTAAGACTGACGAGAATTATTTAATACTTGTGGGGATGTCATATAAAGTCATAACAGTCAGTCCAAGTCAGTAGCCAAAAAAATCAAAACCCTCCAAACCTCGCATCCGCATTATTCTTCTTATAAGGCAATTCTATAAAATCCAATGACGAAGGTTTTACTCTCAAAAAGAAACTATAAGTCGTCCGTTCAGGTTGCCAGCTCATTCCCATTTCCCAACAATGCAAATCTCGATAAAATGAAAAATCAGGAAACGTTACTTTTTTATCTCTAAAATTATAACCAATTCGTCCCACCGTAACTTTCCAATTATCTGTCAAATTAATATTTCCACGTGTCTCAATCGAATGATTGGTGATGACCAAAGTATCCTTCCCTGTTGCAGTTGAAGGTTCAAATTCCAAATTAAAATTATAGCTGATTCTAAAATTTTCAAATAAATCTAGAAAGCCTTCCCCTGATTTTACACTTCCTCTAGGCGCATTGACCGATCCTCCTCGATTAGAATCAAATGAAGTATTATCTTGATTCGAATTTCCTCCAGGAAAGGAAGGTGCTCCCTGTCCAGTCTTAGGTTTCGATTTCCCCTTACCAAATAAATCTCGAATTTGCTTGATGGAAATACTCGTACTCGTTCTCATTACCGCATTGACAAATCGAAGTGGTCGCTTGTTTGATTCCCAGTAAAATGTATTGATTTTTGTAGTTCGATTAGAAGCCAAAGCATAAGGACTCCAACTAGCTGTCAAATTCACATTAGTCATTCCTTTAAAAAATCGGGTTGCTCCACTTGCTCTCACATCACTCCATTGTAAAGAATCTTTGGCCAAATTGTAATCTCCATTGACATTAATATCGTTGAACAATTTAAATTTCTTTGCAACCGTATCTCTCTTCGACCAATATTTTGCCTCAAAATTATTTCTAACTCCATAAGTCAATCTCATTTGTTTTCCACCCGAGCCAGGACTTCCATAAATTCCATTGGCAAAAACATTATAGTTGAGGGTATCCATTTCAGTCAGCGGAGTTTCAGGAGAAATCACATCTTTATAATATCCAAATTCTGGATTCGTATAATCTGGCGTGTAAGTAAAACCTACCGTCGGTTTTGCTACATGCCGAATCCCTCTAATTAATCCTTTTTTAAAATTCTTTGTAAAATATCGAGTTGTATTTAAATTTACTCCTGCATTTAATTGAAAATATCTAGAGAAGCCATTTATTTTATTATCCTCAATACCTCCATAAGAAGTCGTATCTGAAGTGATTTCATACACACTTCCATCAGGATTAAATGAAGTATCTTGTACGATGACCAAGTCTGCTACATATTCTTTTTCTAATTCATTACCATACCATACATCTGTGTAATTAATATTTGGCGAAACATTAATAAATTTAAAAATCTTAAAATTTAAATCAGAAGCTAATTTATGCCTCATCCCATATTGCGCACTTTCCAAAGTTTGTTTGGTAAATAAAGTGGTGTCAGTTGTGGTAAACCGATTTTGCGCATTCATATCATATTTAAAAGTGATTCGCTCATACCATTTTTCCTTCCCTACTCTATTCTCTTTTTTAAATGGATAAATTCGATCCATCACTAACCCAACCGTCGGCAAATTAAAAGTTACCGAATTAGATCGAGTATTTTGAGAGTGGTTCATACTTGCTGTCAAGTTGAATGGACTGCCAGGAAATGCTTGCCGATAATTAATATTTGAACTTAAGGAATTATCTAACACACTATTTGCATCATTAAAATTTCGACTTTGGAAACCATTCGTTTGGATATTTACACTCGCACTAAAAGATCGATTGGGATGTGCCGAACGATCTTGTGAATGCGACCAACGAAGACTTAAAGACCGATCTCTAGATTTACTTGCATCAGATAATTCTTGCACTCGATCTGAGAAAGCTAAATTAAAATTCCCTGAACTTTTGTAGCGATATTTATATCGAGTATCAACATTCAATCCCCATGTTCCTTTAAAATAGATATCTCCTGTCACCTTTGTATCCCAATTATCATTGATGGGAAAATACCAACCTACATTCCTAAAACCGAATCCCCAAGTTTCTGAAAATTCATAATCTCTTGGAAAAATAAGTCCTGTCCTTGCTCCTTGCTTTAAAGGAAAAAAACCGAATGGTAAAAATAGTGGGGTTGGAATTCCTCCTAGCTCTATATTCGACGGACCAACAACAGCAACTTTTCCCGTAACCATTTTCAACTTGTTACATCGAATACCAAAATGTGGTTCAGGATGATTACAAGTCGTAAAAATAGAATTTCGATTATAAGCAACGTCACTATTAATCGTATCAGAAGGATCTGCTTTTATTCCTTGAAAAATCTTCGATTCGCTTCCATGAATATATAAATCCCCCTCCTGTGTCACCGCATCATAGATTTTTCCTTTCTTAGTTTTAAAATTAAATTGGATTTTTTTTGCTGAAAAATTTTGCTCCTCTTGATCAAAAACTGGATTGCCAATTCGATTACCTAGTGTATCTGACAAACCTTCAGCTGTCACTATATTATTGCCAAAATCAATCGTAATTCGCTCTGCCGTCAACTTCAAAGTATTCTGTACCACTACAGCTTCTCCATAGAGATATACTTTTTTATTTTTAATATCATAATCCATGGAGTCCTTACAATCATATTCCACCGGCTCATCTGGAGAGTCTGGAGAAATTTGGACTGTTAAGTTTTTTTGGCTAGGAATTGGTGCATTTACTGAGGTTGGAACTGGTTGACTGAGAGAATCTGAAAAAACAGGAATCGTATCAGTTACTGATTTTTTTGGTTTAACAGGACGATCTTGACCATTGGCGTTTGTAGCCAATCCCAACAAAAAAAGTAAAATGATCGTATAAATATTTTTCAAATTCAATTATTTAAAAATCAAAATCTCCACGATAAGCCCGAAATGGTAATTTTTAATTTTGATGGACATTTTGATTTATTTCTTATCTTTAAAAAGAATTTTAGAGAATTAGAGAAAACAATATTTCCCCAAAAATCTATGTAAACTCTTTTTATTAAAAACATGTGCAACATTATGCGACACAACATACTATATCCAACGTTGGTTTTCCTATTAATGTCTGGCTCTTTTCTCAACTTTAACTATAGTTATTCCCCACATTTAGCTATTGTTAACGAAATTAACACAGCTAGTGCCACTAATTTCGGCAAAGATAACCAACTCGACCATTTCACAAAACTAGATTACCAACTTCGCACCGTCGTTATTGATGCAGGTCATGGTGGTCATGATCATGGTTGCTCAGGAAAACACTCCAAGGAAAAACATATTGCGCTTAATATTTCCAAAAAATTAGGTAGATATATCAAAGGTAAATTTCCCAAAGTAAAAGTTATTTACACCCGAGAAAAAGATGTCTTTATTCCTCTTCACACCAGAGCAGAAATTGCGAATAAAAATAAAGCTGATCTTTTTATTTCCATTCATTGCAATGCCATGAGTACTCAAAAACATCTAGTACGAGGAACGGAAACTTACGTGATGGGGTTGCATAATGCAGATGAAAACCTTGTAGTTGCAAAGAGAGAAAATGAGGCAATTTTACTGGAAAAAGATTATGAAAAAAACTATCACGGTTTTGATCCTGAATCTCCCGAAGGTCATATTATCTTGGCTATGGTGCAAAATGCGTTCTTGGAACAAAGTATTTCATTTGCCGAAAAAGTAGAATACAATTTTAAAAACCTTGCTGGACGAAAAAGTAGAGGTGTCAAGCAAGCTGGCTTTTTAGTTTTAAGAGAAACTACTATGCCGAGTGTTTTGATTGAAACAGGTTATTTGACCCATCAATCAGATGAAAAATATATGAAATCCAAACGTGGTCAAGATGAATTGGCGTTTGCGATTTTTAAAGCATTTCAATCCTACAAAAGAGAAATCGAAGTAGATAATGCCACCACTCCAGCAGCACTTCCTGCCAAAAGGTTAAATCCTATCAATTCACAAAAAGTTTTACCCAAAGAAAAAAATGTTCGTTCTTCCAATTCTGTAAAAAACTCTAAAAAAACCTTTAAAGTCCAACTTGCCGCTTCTACCAAATCCATGAAAACCAATACTTCAAAATGGAAAAAGGTCAAATTTCCTATCGAAATGAAACGAGAAAATGGAAATTTCAAGTACCTTGCGGGCGATTTTGAAACCCTTGCAGAAGCCAATGCTGCTCGTAAAAAAATGCGAAGACTTGGTTTTAAAGGTGCATTTGTTGTGGCCTATCAAGCAGGGAAACGGGTGAAGACAAAATGATTGTTTGTTTTTTTGCTACTGACTTGGACTGACTAATATGACTTTTTGTGACTTCGCCCGCTAGGTGTTAATTATAAAAAATACACTTTTGGGAAGGTCATAAAAAGTCATATTAGTCAGTCCAAGTCAGTAGCAAAAAAACAAACAACCATTTCAAACTTCATCCGTTAAATAAAATGTTAATCAACAAAAAAATACCGATAGATTATGTCTAGAGAAACAAGAATTGGAATTTTATCCATATTAGTAATTGCCGCCTCAATCTGGGGATACAAGTTTATTAAAGGTCAGAATATATTTTCTTCTCAGCAGTTTTTTTATATTAATTACGATGATGTTGGTCAAATGCAACCATCAAGTCCTGTTTTTAATTTAGGTTTTCAAATAGGAACAGTAACTGATATTTACAGGGAACCAGATAAATATGATAAGGTAGTAGTAGAAATTGAGGTGATCAAAAAATTCAAAGTCCCAAAAGAAACGATTGCAATCATTAACCAATCTGCCATGGGTGATAAATCGATTCATCTTGAATTTAAAAATCCTTGTTCTGCCCCTGATTGTGCAAAAAGTGGAGACTATTTAAAAGGGGAATACAAATCTGTTTTAGGTTCAATGACAAGTACTGAGGAAATAGCTGAGTACATGAAAGAAATTACAAAAGGACTAAAAGAGGTTACTGGAAAATTAGACACGATGGTTAATGACCCAAATAATGTAATGGGAAAAACGATGAGCGACCTTCAGTTAACTATGGCAAATATGAAAAACTTAACGGGCAACCTCAATCGAGAGATGGCACGAAATGGAAAAGTCAATAAAATCCTAGAAAATGTCCAACAGTTAACCGCTAGTATCGAAGAGCAAAAAATGAAATCTATTCTTGCCAATGCAGATTCTATCTCAGCAAAAGTCAAGGCAATAGATATGCAAGCTATCTCCGACAATACTAATAAAACAATGGAAGAAACTCAAGCTGCAGTTGCCAAAATGAAAGAAACAATGAAAGAAGCAGATAAAGCTATCCTTGAATTCAATTCTCTTTTGGCTGGAATAAATAAAGGAGAAGGTTCTATTGGGAAATTAGTAAAAGATGACAAATTGTATGATGAGTTAAAAGAAGCTGCCGAAAAAGCTAACGTTTTAATGTTAGATATTCAACAAAGACCAGCTCGATATATTCCTTTTAAATCAAGAAGAAAGGTGAGAAAAATTGATAAAAAAAATCCGCTTGTTTTACCTGCTGAAGAAACTACTGAAGGAAAAAAGAAAGACTAAATTTTCTTTTAAATTGAAAAACGTCGATCAAGATTTATTAAATTTTGATCGGCGTTTTTGTTACAACAATCTTATATAATGGCTTCTCATTTTCTTTTATAAAACATTGACTTCCGCACTCAACTTAATCCCAAATTTCTTCTCCACCGAATCAATTATTTTCATCGCTAATCGATAAACTTCCTTCCCCGTTGCATTTCCATAATTGACAAGTACGAGCGCTTGCTTCGCATGGCTTCCCGTATTTCCAACTCGCTTCCCCTTCCAACCACATTGTTCAATTAACCAACCTGCAGGAATTTTGATTTTTCCATTTTCCAAAGGATAAAAAACAATATCGGGAAATGACTTTTGCAACTGCTTAAATTGTCGTTTTGAGATTTCTGGATTTTTAAAAAAACTGCCTGAGTTGCCTAATTCAGCAGGGTCAGGTAATTTGGAAGAACGGATTTCGATCACCGCTTTTGATACATCCTTGATCGTTGGATTTTTTATTTTTTTTGCTTCGAGCGTTTGTTTGATCGCTCCATAATTCAAGTTGAGTGTTGGATTTTTTGACAACTTAAAATACACCTTCGTGATGCAAAACTTACCTTTCAATTTTTTCTTAAAAATACTTTCTCGATAGCCAAAGTTGCAATCCTTTTTTCTAAAAATATAAACCTGACCTGTTGCTAATTCAACTGCTTCTAGTTGATGAAAAACATCTTTTAATTCTACTCCGTAAGCTCCAATATTTTGGATCGGAGAAGCTCCTACTCTACCTGGAATCAAGGATAAATTTTCAATACCTCCCAATCCCTTTTTGATCGTCCACAAGACGAACTGATGCCAATTTTCTCCTCCGCCTGCTGAAACATAAACACTTTTGGGAAAATCTCGTTCCACCTTTTTTCCCAAAATAGAATTATGAATGACTAGTCCTTTTACTTTTTTTGTCAGCAACAAATTACTGCCTCCACCAAGAATAAAAATCGGTTTTTTATTTTCCAATAAAACATTTTGCAACTCTTCAACTGACCGCACATCAACAAAAGATTCCGCCTTGACATCAATCCCAAAGGTGTTGAATGATTGAAGTGATTTGTCTTTTTCAAAATTCATGGTGGCGAAGATACAAAAAAGACCGCTACGCTGACAGAGGTTAAATCGGTCTAAAATTCAAAAAAAATTGATACTTTTAATTTTTAAAATAAAACTAGCTCAATCAATGAAAAAATTTCTCTTTTTGACTTTCATCTTCTCCACTTTTTTTATGTCTTGTAAAAAATCTGTTTTGGATAAACCATTCAATCCTATTCTTTACAAAACAGAATTTGCTCAATTTTTTAAAGATGAAAACATCTCAAATAAAGATGCATTTCTAATCAATTACGCCATCATTCGACAACGTGATTATTTAGGTTACGAAATAGAAGGAAAAACTTATGGAGAAATTTTGGACATGGCAAAAGCCTATCATCAAAATGGAATGTCTATCAACGAAACCTACGATGAGGTGGAATACCAAGATGAATTGGAAGTTACCTTTAGTAATATCAAATCGACTTTCCTCAATAAATCGGAAACCTCAACGGCGAAAGTGAAAAATCTAAAATTTAAGGCAACTTATAAAAATATTTCGGATAAAGATATAGCGTTGAACTTAGCCACTTTTATTATCAATGGTCCATTCAAGCAACACTTGATGACGGCTGGATATGAAACAAATTGTAAAATCTTAGCAGGAGAAAAGATGGTGGTCAACTATGTCGTCAACTCCAAAAAAATTAGAGATAATTTATTTCATGGAAAAACTAGTAAAATAAAAAGGCTCATGATTGATGATATTATTGATAATGTAGAAATACAACTTGGAGGCTTGAAAATTGATAAAAACCCTACATATTATGAAGAATGTTTTATCGAGGATTTGGTGGTTGAACCATTCCAACTAAGTAATTATAAAGAGATGTATCCTGATAAAAAATTCAATGCAAAAAAGGTCAACGGAATTCAGACGGTACATCGTGGTCCTCGATTTTTCACAAAAGAAGATACTGACAAAGCATTAAAATATAAGTAAAAATCAAAATATGAAAAATTCAATTTACGGAATTATCGTTATTATTTTACTCGGATTGTTAGTTCATCAATTTACGCCTTGGTGGAGCATTGTGATTGTGGCTGCTATTGTTGGAGGCATTTTTAATGAGCATGCTGGTAAAAGTTTTGTGTTTGGATTCATTGGTGTATTTTTTTTGTGGGGCATTGCTGCTTTTCAAATAGACGCAGGAAATGAAAGTATTCTTTCCACTCGAATGGCAGAAATATTTGGAGCAAATATGATTATAGTTACTGCTCTACTCGGAGGAATACTCGGAGGGATGGGTGCATTAACAGGAACTCTTGGCCAACGACTTTTCAAGTAATTTTTCTTATTTTTGAATAAGATAAAATCAAAAAATGACAGAACAAGAAGTTTTTGAAAAAGCTAAAAAACAGGTTAGAGCTAAAAAAGGATTCTACATGCATTTTGGATCTTTTTGCGCCACAACACTTTTTTTGTTTACCATTAATTATTTGACTAGTCCCAATTTTTGGTGGTTTTTATTTCCCACTTTAGGTTGGGGAATTGGGATTGTTTCTCACTACATTGGGGTATTTGGCATCTCTAGTCCTTCTGGTGAAGATTGGGAAGAAAAAGAATTGGAAAAGGAAATGAGAAAAATCAAACGCCAGCATTTTATAGAACCTGAAGAAGAAAATATTACACTTCCTGATCATGAATTAGAATTAAAGGAATTTAAAAAATTACGAGACGAATGGGAGGATAAAGATTTTGTTTGATTCCAAACTAAAATAATATGACTCAAGAAGAAATATATAATAAAGCTAAAGAGAAGGTCAATGCAAAAAAGTTTTTCTATATCCATTTTGGAATTTACTTAATGGGAATTATTACTTTATTCATCATCAATAATTTTACAACTCCTGGGTTTTGGTGGTTTTTATTTGCAGTACTAGGTTGGGGCATGGGGATTATCGCACATTATCTTACTGCATTTGGACTTCCAGGAAAAGGTGAAAACTGGGAGGAAGAAGAACTCGAAAAAGAAATTAAAAAATTAGAACGAAAACAGTTTTATCAAGCAAATAGGAAACATGAATTTCCGTTACCCGATGAAAAATTAGATCTAAAAGAAATAAAAAAACTACGAGATGAGTGGGATGATCGTGATTTCGTTTAAAAGGCTAACAACTACATTTATTTTCATAACAGTATACTTACATTTTATAGTTGCGCAGGATATTCCATTTACATGCAATCAAGATGCGTACTTTTCCCACCATGAATCAGGAGGTGATTTTTTTTATAAATTCAATCCTTCTTTTAATTTTACTTTAATCAAACAGTTAGATTTTTCGGTCAATGGACTTGCTTATAATCCTAATGATAATTTTATTTATGCTATCAATGAAAGCAATTCACAAATAGTTCGATTGGACAAAAATGGCGATCATACCAACTTGGGATTTCCAACTGGTTTGCCTGGAAGTAGTTATTGGGCAGGCACATTTGATAAAAATGGAAACATGATTATTTCAGGTGGAGGAGATGCATGGGTCGTTGTTTTAGATGTTAGTGTTTCCCCTCCAATAGTCCTTTCTGCAGTCGAAAAATTCTATTCAGATGGTGCATCTGGAAATCCAGTATTTGGAGATATTGCTGTAGATCCAATTTCAGGAATTTGCTACTCATTTGAAAATGGATCGAGTAGACTGGTCACGATAGATTTAAACTCTGGAGCAGTCGAAAAAATCGGTACAAATACTAGTCCTTCCTCCAATATTTTTGGTGGACTTTATTTCGATGCAAGTGGAGAACTCACCGGAATTAGTTTAAAAGATATTTATAAAATAAATAAAGTTACTGGTGCCTCAACCCTCATTGGAGAAGGTTTAGATATCAATACTGGAATTGATGCTTGTGGTTGTTTAAATAAAATTCAATTTAATAAATCTATCGATTCATCTGAAACTTGTCATGGAGACACCGTCATTTTCACCTTTAGTATTATCAATAATTCAGATAATACTTTTACTGATATTCAATTTGCTGATCCTCTCCATCCTGATCTAATTTGGTTAGGAAATCCTAGTAACACATTTGGAGGGACGGTGGAAATCATCCCACTTGCCAGCGACTATAACTTACTGACTATCAATGAAATGCAAATACTACCAAGCACCTCCGAGTTTACTATCTCAGCATTGGTTATTGGCAGTTCTTCTAATTTTTCGACCATTTATAACCAGGCAAAAATAGAAGGATTCACTCAAATTTGGGAAAGTATCATCGATTCTAACAATCCACTTACATCAGACGAAGGTGATGCTACGCAAGTCAACATTTCTCCTACCCCATCATTCGAAATGAATTTACAATCATTGGAAAATGAATGTGAAGGTGACCCCATTGCTCTATTTGCCAATGTTCCTTTCCCAGGTGAATATGTCTGGGAAACACCCAATGGAGGATTTTCTGAAAGTCAAAATTACAATCAACTCTATTCAACATTTGATGATAGCGGAACTTATAACATTACATTTACGGATGATTACGGATGCCAGATTGATAGTTTTTTAAACATAGAAATTTCGCCAAGTCCTATGCTTAATTTGGGAAATGACTCAATGTTTTGTTTGGAAAACCCGTTCTATATTTCTGCTGGAAGTCATACCAATTACCTCTGGCAAGATGGATCAACAACCGATAAATTTTTAGTAGAAAATTATGGCACATTTGCAGTAGAAGTGATGAATGAATTTGGATGTTTTGGAATTGATAGTATCTCTTTTTCCACTAATTGTTCCACCGAACTTTTTGTTCCCAATGCCTTTTCTCCTAACGAAGATGGTCAAAATGATTTCTTTCAAGCTTACGGAATTGAAGTAGTCAATTTTAATTTAAAAATCTTCGATCGTTGGGGTGCATTTCTTTTTGAAAGTAATAAAATAGAGCAAGGTTGGAACGGAAAATTTAGAGGACAACTAAAAGAAAATGGTGTTTATGTTTATTATATCAATGCAACTTTTTTGGATGGAACAACTATTCAAAAAAAAGGAGATGTTACTTTGATGAGGTAATTTTTTATTCACGAAGCAAAGTCTAATAAGTAAAAATAAAAACTGTTCACCAAATTATTATTTTACCACATAGACACATAGAACACATAGTATTTTACCTATATCTTCTATGTGCCTATGTGGTAACAAAAATTATGTAATGGTTTTAAATTTTTAAAAAAACGAAACTTTCCCTGACCACGACTCCCCATTTTCCATTTCTATTTTTAGAAAATAAATTCCAACATTCCAATTTTTTTCCAAAAAAGAAAACGTGTAATATTCCCCTTCCAAATCATTTTCCTCAAAAATAACTCTTCCTAACTGATCTATAATTTCAACATTCCATGAGTAGTTATTTTCATTTTCCAAAACAATATTCACGACATCATGAATTGGATTTGGAAAAACATTCACCTCCAATTTTTTAGTGAAAAAATCAACTTCTAGCGCCATGTTTGAAGCTGCAGGAGTGGGTTCTGCAATTTGGAAAGTACCTGTTCCATTCGGTAACCTCGCCAAAGATTGATCTGTCTCAACTTCTCCAAATTCATAGCCGTCAATCATAGAAAAATTATTACTTGCTGCATCAAATATTCCGACAAATTCACCACCAGCACTTAATTTAAAATTGGTATGATTAGATCCCTGAACCTCATCGTTATCTGCCCAAAAGATTAAAAATTCTCCTGGCTGAATACTCAAATCAGGCAGTTGCCATTTGTCAGGTGAATTTTGATTATCTGATAAATATTTATCTCCCAAATAAATTGGATCAGCACCTCCATTATAAATTTCTACCCAATCATCATACTCACCTGCATCATCCGTAAATGTATTGTTATTACTTGCCATGATTTCATTGACATAAAGTGGCAAATCTGAATTTCCAATAAAAATTGTTTGGTTTACACACTTCGGCGCACGATTTTCCAAACCAATGGCATCAACCACTTTTACAAAATAATCCAACTCACCTCCACTTCCAATGGGAGGAATTATTACACCATAAATTCCATCATTTGCTTCCTCATCATTATGCAATCCATCATCAAACATTTCAATAATTTCAATAGTGGGTTGTCCATCAAATTGATAATGAACTTCTACACTAGCGAGATCATTATCATCTTCAACCCTTGCCATTATTGCAATGTCTTGATTTAGGTTCGGAAAATTATTTTCAACTTGAGTAATAATTGGTTCGATATTTTGTTGATCCCATTGCGAAATCGCAGCGTAATATCGCTCCAAAATATATTCTTTAATTCCATATTTTACATGCCCAGAAAGTGATTGGGTAAATGAATTTTCATAATCATCAAAGTCATATCCATAATCTAATCCTGCCAAAGGATCATCCATTCTCCAAGGATCCATTTTTGATTTCAAACTATCTATATGTGGATTTAAATTATTTTCATTAAAAATATCCATCACAATATTTCGCAAATAATAAGTATACCTATTTTTATATTCTGGTACTTCCATCAGCTTTTCATAAATCGGTCGATACTCACTTGAAGGTGACCAAGCATAAATATTTCGATTGGCCCAATCCACATTAAACCAATCAATTCCAAAAGTATTATCTATGTCATAAGGAATATATTCTACTAATCCATTTTTAGGATTTTCGTATAAATAAAAATTATTTTTATTAAAAATCGGACCATCCCAATTACTTGTCAAAATATCAAAAACGATATATTTTAAATATTGATTAACATTAAAAACTTGCTCCAATTCACAAGCCAGATCATCCGTAGGAGTATTGTTCAACACATCTATAAAATGAGCCAATTTGGAATAATCATTTTCGTTGGTATTTGTTTTTAATTGATAAACTTGACGCCCAAAAACTACCAATTTATACTCATCAGGATCACTCCCTAAATAATGTAAATCAGCAGGATATAAACATTTGTAAAGGTTCCCATCTTTGCTCCCAAATCTTAAATCTACAAACTCCTCATCCACATGTTCCACATGAATAAATAACCCGAAGTATTCATTATTTACATACAATCTTACATGATTACACCTCGAAGCAGGAAGTCCAATTTGGGTTGCCATATCCCAACCTAATTTGGAGCGGATAATCGAAGGGTCGTTGTGCTCTCCATTTATATTCATTTTTTCCAAACCATAATAATTACGACCAGGTGCATATGTGTTAAAAGAAATTTTAAATGAATTCTTATCGGCAGTTCGAGAAGTATTACCTCTAAGTCGGAATCCTATATCATTCAATGTATCGCGAATGGTACCATTATCAAAAATAAAAGTCGCATGAAAATGATAGTTACTTTGGGCATTTGCATCGTCTAAAATGTAATCTAGCGAGTCAGCAGGAAGAAGAATATCAATACGAGGAATAATATCATCACGAAATATTTCGCCAGCCTCTGGAAGTAGATTTTGTGAAAAACAATTGACATAAGTTATTAATGTAAAAGCTAAAAAAACAAATTTTATTTGAAATTTAAACATTTTATTTTATTTTGATAGACATAAAGAAAAAATCCTTTCCACATCTTCTGAGTTACCACAATTTGATGAATAAAATTAACCATTTTTCATCATCTTTTAATTTTAATTTATCTTAATTCCACCGATTTCAAACACGCCTAAATTTTGATTTAAACTAGATCTTTTAAATTAAATAAAAAATTATCCTTTAATTTTATTAACACTAAATTTCTTTTTATAATTTAAACGGTATTAATACACAAAAACAAAAACATCATGAAAGTAAAATTCTTAATCTTTCATTTGATCATTGTTATTGGATGCAACCTTAATGCACAATTGTCAAATGAATTAGCTACCTCCCCACAAAAAAACAAGTTCAAAAAAACGCTAGCAAACTTTATTTTTTAGTGACTGAAAGTTTCCCATTGGAAGAAAAAGGGAAAGTTTTTTTGAACAACAATTTTATTGAATCCACCATTATTGATTTTGAAGACGAACAATTTAAGGTAGAATTGAGATACCGATTTGCAGACGACGAAATGCAAATTATGCATCAAGAAAAAATCAAAGCAATGGTTCCTCAAAAAGTCAAAAAACTAATTTTTAAAAATAATGGAAAGGAACAAATTTTCGTCTCAATGGAATATTCCAATAAAAAGAATGTCAACTTAGGTTACTTTGAATTATTAGCTGATGGAAAAATGAAACTCCTCAAGCAATTTCAAAAAAGTGGAAAAAAGAAAATCAAAACAGTTCTATTTTTTCAAAATGAGAGTAAACCAGCGGAGTGTTTTAAAATAAAAACATCTTCCATTTTAAAATTGATGTCAAACCACAAAAGTTCAGTTTCTAAATTTATTGTTAAAAATAAATTAGATGTCAAAAAAGAAAATGATTTGAAAAAAGTTTTCGATTATTACAATTCACTTCCTTAATATTTGGTGAATTTTAATTTTTAAACAACTCCGTTTTCTCGAAAAAAAAAGCTGTTAGCAAATTATCGTTAACGGCTTTTTTTATTGGAAAAATTAGGACTCATTTATTACCTTCGCCATCTAACAACTCACAAAATAACTTCAAGTCACCTTGTGAGTAAAGTGACGTAAATTAAAAAAAATACTATGAATACCATTCACCTTAGCATAATTTCAAAAGACCTCAATCTTCCTCAATCTAAGGTTCAAAGCACCATCAAACTACTCGAAGAAGGTGCTACGATTCCCTTCATTGCTCGATACAGAAAAGAAGCAACTGGCTCATTGGACGAAGTAAATATTGGCGACATCAAAACTCAATTAGACAAACTAAATGAGATTGAAAAAAGAAAGGAAACTATTCTTAAAACTATCGAAGAACAAGGAAAATTAACGGATGATTTAAAAAGAAGAATCCAAGATACATTTGATTTAACCGTTTTGGAAGATATTTATTTGCCTTATAAACCAAAACGAAAAACGAGAGCCAGCATGGCGAAAGAAAAAGGTTTAGAACCTTTAGCTGATGTAATTTTTTCTCAAAATAATCATCGTGTTGAAGAGTTGGCTAAGCAATATTTGACAGAAGAAGTAGCGTCAATCGAAGATGCTTTGCAAGGTGCTCGTGACATCATCGCTGAATGGATCAACGAAGACGAAGTAGCTCGTCAAAAAGTAAGATATGCATTTGAAAGAGATGCTCGAATTTCTTCAAAACTAGTTCGTGGAAAAGAGGAAGAAGCTAGTAAATACAAGGATTATTTTAAATTTGAGCAACCTTTACACAATTGTCCTTCACATCGATTATTAGCAATTCGACGAGCGGAAGATGAGGGTTTTCTAAGAGTAAATATTGCGCCTGAAGCAGAGGAAGTTTTGTATCGATTAGAGCGAGAATTTTTAGAAAATGGAAATGGCTCTGCCACAAATCAAGTGAAGGAAGCGATGCAAGATGCTTATAAACGATTGCTACAACCTTCCATCGAAACTGAGTTTAGAAACAGATCTAAAGAATTGGCTGATACCGATGCGATCAATGTTTTTACTGAAAATTTAAAACAACTTTTATTGTCTCCTCCTTTGGGGCAAAAAAGAGTTTTGGCCATTGATCCCGGATTCCGAACTGGTTGCAAAGTGGTTTGTCTGGATGAAAGCGGAGCCCTTTTAAAGTATTCAACTATCTTTCCTCATCCTCCTCAATCTAAGGAATATGAAGCGGTAGCTGATGTAAAATATTTGGTAGATAAATACCAAATTGATGCCATTGCAATCGGAAATGGAACGGCAGGAAGAGAGAGTTTGGCGATTTTTCAACAAGTAGATTATGGACGACCTGTCGAAGTTTTTATGGTCAACGAAAATGGTGCATCTATTTATTCTGCAAGTGAGATTGCAAGGGAAGAATTTCCAGATCAGGACATTACCGTGAGAGGTTCTGTTTCAATCGGAAGGCGGTTGATGGATCCTTTGGCAGAGTTGGTAAAGATTGATCCGAAGTCGATTGGTGTTGGTCAATATCAACATGATGTCAATCAAACTAAACTGAAAGAAAGTCTTGATCGAACGGTTGAAAGTTGTGTTAATAATGTGGGTATCAATTTAAATACTGCGAGTAAACCATTATTGACATATGTCTCTGGACTTGGACCAACTTTAGCAAAAAACATTATTGAATATCGAACCGAAAATGGATTATTTAAAAGTCGTGCTGAATTAAAAAAAGTGAAAAGAATGGGCGATAAAGCATTTGAACAAGCAGCAGGTTTTTTAAGAATTCGGGATGCAAAAAATCCATTAGACAATACGGCAGTTCACCCTGAAAGTTATACTGTCGTAAAACAGATAGCTAAAGATTTGAATTGCTCGGTGGAGGAATTAATCAAAAGCGAATCACTTCGAAAACAAATTGATTTAAAAAAATATGTTACTGAAAATATTGGCTTGCCGACTTTGACTGATATTGTCAAGGAGCTGGAAAAACCTGGATTGGATCCTCGTGGAAGTGCAAAAGCAGTAGAATTTTCCAAAACTATTAAGACAATTGAAGATGTTCATCCTGGGATGATTTTGACGGGAGTGATTAATAATATCACTAACTTCGGAGCGTTCGTTGACATTGGAATTAAGCAAGGTGGCCTAGTTCATATTTCTGAAATTGCGAATCGTTTTATTAAAAACCCTGCGGAAGTGGTGTCATTGAATCAAGAGGTACAGGTGAAAGTTTTGGAGGTAGATTTACAGCGAGGGAGGATTCAGTTGTCGATGAAGCAGGTTTAAAAAAGCATACATTCTATGGCACGACTCAAAATTGTGTCACAGAATGTATATTTCTATTTTGCTAAAAATCTTCTTTTTCTTATCTTTCTGAAAAAACCAAACCTATGGATTTTTCAATTCTAAATCAACCACTTCCACTCACCTCTGAGCAAATTAATTTTTACAAAAAAAATAAATTCATTAAGATCAAACAAGTACTCGATGCTCCAACTATCGAATATTATAACAATGTAATTACAAAAAAAGTAAATGAATTAAATCAAACTTCCATTCCTTTGGAAAAACGAGGTACCTACGGAAAAGCTTTTTTACAATTGATGAATTTATGGCGAGAAGATGAGGAAATCAAACAACTCATTTTTAGTAAAAGAATCGCTCAAATCGCAAGTGATTTAATGCAAGTGAAAGGCGTTAGATTATACCATGACCAAGCTCTTTTCAAAGAAGCTGGCGGAGGAATTACCCCGTGGCATGCTGATCAATTTTACTGGCCACTTTCTAATGATAATACGGTGACCGCTTGGATTCCTTTGCAAGCAGTTCCATTAAAAATGGGCCCTTTAGAATTTAGTGCGGGTAGCCATGTTATTCAAGAAGGTCGTGATCTTGCGATTGGTGATGAGAGTGAAAATTTTATTGAAAAAAAATTACGTGTGACTGACTTCCAACATGTCATTGAATCATTTGACATTGGTGAAATCAGTTTTCATTCAGGTTGGATTTTTCATCGGGCAGGAGCAAATATCACAAATGAAGTACGTAAGGTTTTTACCATAATTTATATGGATAAAAATATGGTTTTGAAAAAACCTGAAAATAAAAATCAAATAAATGATTGGAATACTTGGTGCCCTGGAGCCAAAATTGGAGAAGTGATTGACTCACCGATTAATCCTGTTTTATTTCCTTGATTTTTAAAGGTGCTTCTATTAAATTGTGTCTTGCCATTTTTTTTTGCCACGAATTAACACGAATTTCACGAAACCAGAAGTGTTAGTTCTTTTCCAATTAATCTGACAAAGTCAGATTTACAAAATCCCACAAATCTATTGTACTGTATTGATTTCGATTCATGAAATTCGTGTTAATCCGTGGTAGAAAACAAATCTAAGGATTACTCAAAAAGATAGATAAATCGTATCTTTCTTTTAGTTTTTCTAAAAGGAATAAACTATTTCTAACATACTAAAAATCAACCACTTACGAATTCATCACTTGAAAAAAAACAAATCATGAGACATCTTTTTATGCCTATCTTTCTTATACTTTTTCCCTTTGCCCTCTTTTCCCAAAACAAAATCGAACGACTCGAACCAGCCAATTGGTGGATTGGAATGGAGCACCAAGACATCCAACTTTTAGTCTATGGAAAAAATATTGCAGCGTTAAACCCGAAAATTGAGTCTACAGATTTGACCCTTCGACAAGTCATCAAAGTACAAAATCCCAACTATCTCTTTCTAAATGTAACAATAAACACACGTGCTAAAGCTGGAACCATAAATATTGATTTTTATCAAAATAAAAACAAGGTAACCACCCACCCTTTTCAACTCTTAAATCGAAAAAGAGGAGCTAACAAAATAATTGGTTTCGATGCAAGCGATGCTATTTATTTAATTACGCCAGATCGATTTGCCAATGGAGATCCTTCCAATGATGATATTGCGGGGATGCGCCAAAAAGCAAATCGTAATGATAAAGGTGGAAGACATGGTGGTGATATTCAAGGCATGAAAAACAGTTTGGATTATATCAAAGATTTAGGATTTACTTCGATTTGGTTAAATCCAGTTTTAGAAAATGACATGGAAGTTTATTCTTATCATGGATATTCAACTACAGATTTTTATAAAGTTGATCCTCGTTTTGGGACGAATGAATCTTATCAAGATTTTGCAGAAACAGCTCGAACAAAAGGATTGAAATTAATTATGGATATGATCGTCAATCATTGTGGCTCTTTTCATTGGTGGATGAATGATTTACCTTCCGATGATTGGATTAATCAATGGGAAAACTATACGCAGACTAATCATCGAAAAACAGTTTTGCAAGATCCTTATGTTTCTGATTTTGATAAAAAACAATTTACCGATGGTTGGTTTGTTCCGACGATGCCTGACTTAAATCCACGGAATCCTCTCTTTGCAAAATACTTAATTCAAAACAGTATCTGGTGGGTGGAATATTTAGGGTTGTCTGGCATTCGAATGGACACTTACCCTTATCCTGATATGGATTTCATGACCGATTGGACAGAAGCGATGATGAAAGAATATCCAAATTTGAATATCGTTGGAGAGGAATGGTACGAGCATCCAACAATTGTTTCCTATTGGCAAAAAGGAAAAAATAATCCAAACGGTTACACATCAGAATTAAAAAGTGTGATGGATTTTCCGATCCAAATGTCAATGTCAAAAGCACTTACCGAAGAAGAAAATTGGAAAACAGGATGGATTGGAGTTTATGAAATGTTGGCGTTAGATTTTCTTTATCCTGATCCGATGAACTTGGTGATCTTTCCAGATAATCATGATATGAAACGGATTTTTGCACAAGTAAATGATGACTATAATTTGTTTCAACAAGCCATGATTTTTGTGGCGACGATGCGTGGAATTCCACAGTATTATTATGGTACTGAAATTTTGATGAGTGGCAATGACGACCACGGAATTATTCGAAGTGATTTCCCTGGTGGCTGGAGAGGAGATACGGTGAATGCCTTTACAGGAAAAGGTTTGACGGCGCAACAACAGCAAGCTAAAGATTTTATAACAAAGCTTTTACAATGGAGAAAAACTGCAACTGCCATTCACGATGGGAAGTTGATGCACTTTATTCCGAAGGATGGTGTCTATGTTTATCTTAGGTATAATAAGGATCAAAAGGTGATGGTTATTTTTAATAAAAATAAAGAGGAAACGAATTTGGATTTGAGTCGATATGCTGAGATGTTGAAAGGTAAAACGAAGGGGACAAATGTTTTGAATGGGAAGGTTTTTTCTTTGGAAAATAAAATTTTGGTGGCTGGAAATGGAGCGACGATTTTAGATTTAAAATAAATAAAAAAATGATAACAAGATATTTACATTTTTTAATTTTATTAATTTCTTTCTTGATTTCAAGTTGCCATTCTAGTGAATCAACAACTGAAATCAATGAAGATTCTCGTATAATAAATTCCACCTTTATTAACCCCAAAATTATTAGAGATAAAAAATATCAAGTTCTTTTACCAAAAAATTATGCTAATAATAAATCAAAACACTACCCTGTTTTGTACATGATGGATGCACAAAATTTATTTGTGGATAGTTTAGCTTATGGTGGCTTTTCCTGGAGGTTAGATCGTGTAGTAGATAGCTTAGTGGATAAAAGTATTTTGGAAGAGGTTATTATTGTTGCTCTCGAAAATGCAGGAGTCAATCGTTTCTCAGAATATATGCCTCGCAAACCTATGATTAAAATTCCACAGACAATTGCAGATTCGATTACGCAAAATTTTAAGCGACCTGTCTATTCTGATAATTTCTTGATTTTTTTGACTCAACATTTAAAGCCAATTATTGATCAAGATTTTAGGACAAAACCTGATGTAAAAAATACTTTTATTGGAGGTTCAAGTATGGGTGGTTTAATTTCAATGTATGCAGTTTGTGAATACCCTGAAGTATTTGGTGGAGCAATGTGCCTCTCTACGCATTGGATAGTTGGTTTCGATGATTCTATTTCAGAGGCACCGAAAGCACTTGTTAGTTATTTTTCTAAAAATATACCAGAAGGAAAAAAGTGGTATTTTGATTTTGGAACCAAAGGTTTAGATCAATATTATGAACCTTGGCAAAGTCAGATTGACTCTATTCTAGCAAAAAATAATTATATCCAAAATCAAAATTGGATAACTCAAAAGTATGAAGGGCATGATCATAATGAACGATTTTGGAATGCAAGATTGGATGTGCCGTTGAAATTTATTTTAGGGAAATAAAAAAACAATGCCCCTCCAATATTAATTGGAAGGGCATTATTTTTTATTCTTCAGAGCAATTTTATCTTGCTACTGCAAATCTTTTCGAAACCAAGAAACCTTCTCCTCTCATTTGAATTACATAAAAACCTGTTGGGTAATTAGTCACATTGAAAGAAATATTGTTAGCTGATTCGTAAGTTCCAGTCTGCATTAATTTTCCTGTCATATCGAAAATCATTACTTGCGCATCGCCTTGTAATTCTGTTCCTTCGATAGTTACATTTACCAAATCAGTTGCAGGATTAGGAATAACTTTCACATCATTTACATTAAATGGATTGGTCGTAGAATTTTCGATAGAGAAAGAATAATCACCATTATATTCATCTTCACCAGCAAATGGATTAGTCGTTTGCAATGAAATAAAATAAGTCCCAGCCATATCAATATTAATGTTATCGCCATCTTGTGAAGCAGCTCCCATAGGAAAATCTACACCTCCCCAGTTAGTTATCCAATCATCATCTTTTCTAAATTTAAACTCACCTGCTGTCAAGTCTTGAGTAGTTGTCCATAACCCAACTACTGTTGCATCTTGAACAAAATCAGTATCATCATCCCAACCAGCAGATGGAGATGCAGGACCGATAGATCCAATAGAAGCAGGAGTGAAACTATAATCTCCAGTTGTTGAATTAAAAGCAATGGTCCATGTCCCTGCAAAAACAGTAATATTTTCTCCTGGCATTACAGCATTTCCAGTAGGAAATCCTCCTGGAGTTGTTTCTCCTCCCCAAACATCTATCCAGTCATTATCTGCTCGGAATTTCAATTCTCCATCTACCACCGTAATCGTTAATAGCCATTCATTTGGAGCCGCTGGATCTGGATTTTTAAACATATCAATATCATCATCCCAGCCACCAACTGCACTACCAATTACTCCAATAGTTGCATAGTCTGCGATTGGGTCTTTGAATTCGTATATTCCTGAAGTATCATTAAACTCTAATCGATATTCACCTGCAGGGACTATGATGTTTCCTGCTGAATTATCCAATACCGCAGTATCAATTGGAAAATCTTGAGTTCCGTCTGCTCCAAAAGCTAAATCCCAAGAGCTATCTCCTCTCATTTTCATGGCCCCATCAAACATACCTGTAATCGTCCAAGCATGCACATTCCCACCAAAATTTGTCATGGCCAATTCTGTATCCCAAGTTCCTGATGGAGAACCTTCTCCAATCACCCCCATCGTTGTATAAATCGGAATAAAAGATTGAATATTATATTCACCTGTGGCAGTATTTAATT
>JBGCFD010000068.1:0-13431 GCA_045106765.1 Saprospiraceae bacterium
CAATAAGGATTTTGGTAAGTCTAGTTGATAAAATAAGATTCAACTCTTTGTTTTTAAATTGATGGAATAATTTTGATAAGAAAACCAAAAAATGCAAGACGAAAGAATAATAAGAGAAGAAGCCAGCTATTTTACCAATCGTAATTTGGGTTTTAATTCGAGCTATAGAGCAATTGATCGATTTAAACTATTAAAAGAAAGATTAAAAGATTTTTACTCTTCTGAATACAAAGCCATCTTCTTGGACCAAATTGAAAGATTAATTACTGAAAAATTTACAGCACATAAAAATGAAAAGCATCTTAGAGAAGTTGATTCGGATTCCTTATATGACAAATTTTGCGAACAATTATTATTCTATATTCATCAAGAATTAAACACCTTACCATTATTTGCACGGCAAAAGAATTCAACCAATCCCGCACAAATTAGAGATCAAGTATTTGTGAGTTATAGTCCTTCAGATGCTGATTATTTAGAAGAAATAAAAAAACATTTTAAACCATTTCAAGATCAAATTAATTTTTGGGATAACAGCTTAATTCTTCCTGGGCAAAATAGGAAAGAAGAAATAGAATTGGCCATCAGTAAGACGAAGGTTATAATATTATTGCTAAGTGCGAATTTTCTTGCTTCAGATTTTATTATTTCTAATGAACTTCCTCCTCTATTAAAAGCTGCGGAAAATGATGGAGCTGTCATTTTAATCGTCATATTGAGACCCTGTTTGTTAGAAGTAGTTGATGAGTTAAATCAATATCAAACGATGAACCCTAGAAATATACCTGTGCTAAAAATGGATATGATCGAAAGAGAAGAATTATATGTAAACCTAGTGAGACAAGCCAAAAGAGTTCTTTCTGAGAAATAAAATAAGAATAAAAGATTAAGTGAATAAACACCTCAATCTGACGAGCAAGCATAGACGTTAGTGGATAAAATTGAGAAATTGATTTTCAATTTGATTAAATTTGATTTATTATTTTTCAATAAAAAATATAAAAAGATGAATAAAAGAGCAATGCAAGTAATTATCGTAATAGCAATCATTTTAACTATATCGTTAGCTGCAATGGACTTATCAGATTTGAATTTCTTTGAAGGTAATAAAGGAAACACCGATCGGGCTTATTTAATAATTATTCTTTTAACGTTTAAAGTCGGTTTTTACTTTCATGCAATTTCAAAAAAAACTGTTGACTCTAATTCTGAAAATAAATGTGATTTCTAATTTTAGATTAGCTAAATAAAAAATAATGTAAATGAAAAGCTACTTCAGTTAGATGTAGCTTTTTTTTATTTTAATATGAATTTTATTTAAAAAATACAAGACATGAAAAACCTAAGATTATTATCCTACCTATTTTTTTTCTTTTCATTCCAATTATTAATAGCACAGCCTAGTCAATTTTTTCCGATTAAAAAAGCGTCTTGGGAAAATGCAACGATTGGATTTGCGGGAGTTCCAATTCCTGATTATCAAGTTTTATGCGGAGATACTTTGATGGGAAATAATACTTATTCAAAATTGTATAATATAATTTTGGATTCAGCGGGAGTAGAAACGATGAGACAATATCAGGGAGGAACTCGAATGGAAACTGATGTAGTTTTCTATATAGAAAATAATGCTTTCGAGGAATATTTGTTATATGATTTTTCTTTGGAAACTGGTCAGTCAATAACGGTTCAAACTATTTTCGGGTCAAACGAAACCTTAATTGTTAATTCTAACGAATTAATTGACACACCAGATGGAGTGACTCGGCGTGTCATCAATTTTGAAAATGAATCATGGATTGAAGGTATTGGAAGTACCCGAGGATTACTAACTCGAGGAATGCCGCTCACTCCAGATTTTGATCCCTATCTAAACTGTTTCAAATCTTTTGAGCAACTAGGCTATTCTAATCCAACAACTCAACCTGAATGTCTTTTTACTTTTTCGGACTTATGTGAAACAACTTCTTTAGACGATTTATTCAAGAATAAAAATGTCTATTTTAATATTTTTCCCAATCCATTCTTAGAAAAAACAACTATCGAAATTCCTGAGTTATCGGAACTAAATTCACCAGTTATAAGTATTTATAATTTCCAAGGCCAAATAGTTGAAAAAATTAATAACATAAATGAAGAAAAATTCATTTTTTCCCGTAAAAACCTAAATGCGGGAGTCTATGTTTTTGAATTAAGCGATGGGAAAACTACTTTTGCACCGAAATTAATAATTGTTAATGATTAATACCACCATGGGATTCATTAACATTTCACAGTTAATCATTCACAGTTAAAAAAAATTATGTCAATTTCAACACAGTACAAAGCAGCAGATACGGAAAGTAAATGGTATCAACATTGGATGGAAAAAAATTATTTTCATTCTACTCCTGACGAACGAGAATCTTACAGCATCGTCATACCTCCACCAAATGTAACTGGAGTTTTGCACATGGGGCATATGTTGAATAATACTATTCAGGATGCTTTGATTCGAAAAGCAAGATTGGAAGGAAAAAATGCTTGTTGGGTACCAGGAACAGATCATGCATCTATTGCTACGGAGGCTAAAGTGGTGAAATTGTTAAGAGAAAAAGGAATTAAAAAATCTGATATTTCGAGAGAAGAATTTTTAGGGTATGCTTTCGAGTGGAAAGATAAATATGGAGGAATCATTCTCGAGCAATTAAAAAAACTAGGCGCTTCTTGTGATTGGGAACGGACTCGATTTACAATGGAAGACAAATTATCGGCAGCGGTAATTAAGGTTTTTGTTGATTTATATAAAAAAGGAAAAATCTATCGAGGAAAAAGAATGACGAATTGGGATCCTTCTGCACAAACAGTTTTGTCGAATGAGGAGGTACTTCATTCAGAAGAAAATTCTCATTTACACTATGTTCGATATAAAATTGAAAATACATTAGATGAGTGGATTACCATAGCTACCACTCGTCCTGAGACGATCTTAGGAGACTCTGCTATTGCAGTTAATCCAAAAGATGAAAGATATACTCATTTGAAAGGAAAACGAGCATTAGTTCCATTAATTAATCGATCGATTCCAATTATTTTTGATCGATATGTGGAGACTGATTTTGGAACAGGAGCGCTTAAAGTTACTCCTGCTCATGACATGAATGATTATGAAATTGGACAGCGACATGAGTTAGAAGTAGTGGATGTTTTCAATGATGATGGAACGATGAGTGAGGCTGCTCAACTATATATTGGAGAAGATCGATTTAAGGCTAAAAAACTGATTATCAGGGACTTAGAAGCATCTGGTAATCTTGTTAAAATCGATCCTTACCAAAATAAAGTAGGTCGTTCAGAACGAACAAATGCAGTTGTTGAACCTCGTTTGACTTTGCAATGGTTTCTAGATATGAAAGAATTATCTAAGACGGCTTTGGATGCAGTAAAAGAAGGAGAAGTAAAATTTTATCCAGACCATTTTATCAATATGTATCGAAATTGGTTGGAAGAAGATAAAGTGAGAGATTGGTGTATCAGTCGTCAATTATGGTGGGGACAACGGATTCCTGCCTACTATTATGAAGATCATTTTTTTGTAGCTGAAACTCCAGAAGAAGCATTGGCAGAAGCTAAAACGAAAACTGGGAATGATAATTTAACCATCGAAGATTTACGACAAGATGAAGATGTAATGGATACTTGGTTTAGTTCATGGCTATGGCCAATTAGTGTTTTTGATGGTTTTGAAAATCAAGAAGAATTAAAATATTATTATCCAACTAATGTTTTGGTGACAGGTTGGGATATTATGTATTTATGGGTTGCGAGAATGATTATGGCAGGGTATGAGTGGTCAGAAGATTTGTTGGGAAAGGAATTTATTGAAAAAAATGGGAGACAGCCATTCCATGATGTTTACTTTACAGGAATGGTTCGAGATGCTCAACGAAGGAAAATGAGTAAGTCCTTGGGTAACTCTCCTGATGCTTTAAATTTGATTGACACTTATGGAGCGGATGGTGTTCGATTTGGAATGTTGTCAAGTGGTTCTGCGGGGAATGATATTATCTTTGATGCACCTATTGATAATAAGACTAAGAAGGCATTGGATGAAAGTAAATTGTGTGAACAAGGATCTAAATTTTGTAATAAAATTTGGAATGCAATGCGAATGCTAAGGATGTTAGATCAGGTGGAAGAAAATACTAATTCTATTGCTAAAAAAATCAATCCTGTTGCACATGTATGGATGGAAAATAAACTAAATCAACTTTTAAAAACTTTAGAAGGGAACTATGAAAATTACAAGTTGGGTGATGCGATGATGAACTTGTATAATTTCATTTGGAATGATTTCTTTTCTGAGTATTTAGAAATGATTAAACCACCATTTGGAGAACCGATTGATAAGGCAACTTACGAAACTGCAATTGGATTTTTCGAAAAACTAATGACCGTTTTACATCCATTTATGCCTTTTATTACTGAAGAGATTTGGCATTATTTGAGAGAGCGGAAAGAAGGGGAGGACTGCGTAGTGAGCACATATCCAACTGTTGGTGCTTTTGAGAAAAATGCTTTTAAAGAAGTAGATCAAGCCATTGATATTATTTCAAAAATACGAGCAACTCGTAAGGATAAAGGGATGAAAGATAAAGAACCATTGAAGCTTTTTGTTCAGAATTCTGAAACGGCTAATCAAATTTTTAAGATGAATGGAATCCAAGAAATAATTGAAAAACGAGGGTATATTTCGGAAATTAATTTTACAGATGCAGAGGATGTAGATGGAACTATTTCATTCGTTTCTGGGACGGATAAATTCTTTTTGGAAGCAAACATTCAGATTGATGTGGCTGCTGAAAAAGAAAAATTTACCAAAGAATTGGATTATACTAAAGGATTTGTAAAGAGTATCGAGAAGAAATTAGGCAACGAACGATTTGTTCAAAATGCTCCTCCCGCAGTAGTTGAAAATGAACGAAAAAAATTAGCAGACGGGCAATCTAGAATAAAAATGTTAGAAGAAAGTTTAGCTCAGTTAGGCTAAAATTTCCATTAGACTTTTCTTCAAAAAAAATCCTTCCAGATTTATTTCTAGAAGGTTTTTTTTTGAAAAAGTCTAATCATTTAACAATAACAAATCGCTTGGTTCTCACTCCATAAGAAGTAATTACCTGTAAGGAATAAGTTCCTTGAGCAAAATTGTTTGTATTGATTTGAGAAATCTGTTGATCAATATTACTCAAGTTTATAACCTGAATTTCCTTTCCAGATATATCTGTAATTTTAATAATTACCTCATCAAATATCTCTACAAAATCTAATTCCAAATTCAATTCTTCTTGAGCCGGATTAGGGAAAATATTAACAATATTTTCAGCTGCCAATTGGTTGTCAATAGACACCACTTCTTCATTAATATGCATTCTGATTCTTGGCGCAAAAATTACTTGAACCAAATCTGCGTCTGTTCCAATTTCAGAAGTATTCCAAAATGATCCATATCTTGCAATATTTAATGAGTCATTTAAAAAAGACATAGCAGTATAATCCCACACACCTGTACCATCCAACAAGACATTTTCTGTTGCGCCAGCAGGTGGAGAAGTTTCTACAGCTAAGATATAATGTGTACTATCTTTAAGTCTAATTTGATCATCAGGAGAGGCGCTCCAATTCTCTAAGACTAGTTGGACATCAGTATCATTAGATTGAATGGTGTAACTAGTGTTAGCCACAATTTTTCCTCCAACTGAACCATCCCTTTCTTCACTTTGAGCATTACCATCCTCATTCTTATCTTCCCATTCATATAGGTAAATATTTATCAAACCACCTGCAGATTCTGAAGCATTCCCAATTGCAAATACAATAGAAGTACAAGTAAAACCATCTCCATTTGGAACATAAAAATGATTAGCCATTGTCCAAGGAGTGATTTCAGGATCAGGAGGACTACCAGAACCTGTCAGATTAAATTCTTTTGAAAAAATAGAATCACTTACCGCAAATTGAAAAGCAATTTGATCGTTCAAAGGAATCAGATCTGTTGAATCCATTGATATAGAATATACTGCATCGTAAATAACATTTGCATCAGCTGGAGGGAAATAACGGTCAGGGAAAATTCTATTTTCATCCAATACTCCAGATGGAATCGTTCCATAATCCATATCTTTATTGTGTAAGACTCCACCTATTCCTGAAGAAATAGTAATGTTTAAATTAACTCCAGTAGCGTCCATTTGTCCTACGTTTTGCACATCACAAAGAAAACCAATTCCTTCAGGATCAATTTGACTTGCAGGAGTAATGATACTTGGTGGAATAGCAAAAAAATTAGTATTAAGCCTCAAATCAAAAAGAGGGGTAGGATCTACATTTGTTACATTGATATCATCAATTTGCCAAGAATAGGCACAACCTTCAACTGAGAAAAACCTAAAAGCTATGATTACATCACTTTGATTAGCAGCCACATTTGAAATATTAGTGCTTGAAATAACTGGATTTTCATTGATGCCAGCACCTGCAAAATCATTATTTCCAATATCAGGATATAATTCATATTCTTCCCAAACGTTACCTCCATCAATGCTCACCTCTATAAATATTTGATCATTAAACCTTGCATAAAAATGTTCAAATGAAACTATCACATCGTCATATCCTGTTGCATCAAAGGAGGGAGAAATTAACCAAACATCTTGAGGTCCATCACAATTTAAATCTGAATCAAAAAGCATATATCCATTATTCGCTGTAGTTGAAGTTATCGGGCCTAATGGATAGGTACCCTGAGGACCTACTGTAGTATAAATCCAATTTGAGGAAGGATTTACAGAACTACCATCCATTTGTGAAGCTGTCCAATCTGTAGGTAATCCTCCTTCAAAATCTTCAGAGAAGATTTGTGCATTCATGGAAAAACAAAAAATAAAAATGGGTGCTAATGAAAAGAGTTTTGTAAAATTATTAGCCATATTACATTTTTTAGTTTAAAAATCATTAAGACAAAATTAATTATTTATGGCAAATCTAACTGATAATATGGTGACAGTTTTCTATTTGAAATAATGAAGTTGACAGTTTTTAAAATCTTCTAATTTATTTTTTAATTAAAAAAAAACGGGAATTATCAGATCAAATCTGATAATTCCCGTCATAAATTAAACTAGGATTTTATCCTTATTTTTATTTAACAACTGTAAATTTCTTAGTAATATAACCTTTGTCAGATTCAATTTTTAAGAAATATGTTCCAGCAGTTAAGTTAGCTACAGAGTAATTTAATGTTTGACTTGAAAGATTTTGGTAAGTAACTTCCATTACGTTTCGAGCATTTAAATCCACAATTCTTACAACTGCATTATTTAAATTTTCTACTAAGTCTAATTCCATACTAACTACATCAGTAGCTGGATTAGGATAAAGATTTACTTTATTCGCTTCATCTAATGGATTCTTAACAGAAATTTCTGTGTACTCATTAACATGCATTCTCATTCGAGGAGCAACATTCAAATTAGTTAAATCATTGTTTACTCCACCATCATCACTTGTAGTATTCCACATTGCACCAAATCTTGGAATATTTGTTAAAGAATCCGTAAGGAATCCAGTAGCATTTAATTCATTATCATTAGTACTAGAAAGCTCAATCTTAGAGACACCAGCAGAAGTTAACCCAGCAGCTAAAACATAATTTGTATTAGCTTTAAGCTCAATAGGTTCTCCATCATTAACAATGTTCTCAAGAACAACTAATAAATCTGTAACATCATCAGTACCTACTGGAATTTCGTAAGTGAAATTACCCACAGTATTACCACCAAGACTTCCATCACGCTCACCACTTTGAGAGATACCATCATTATTGACATCTTCCCACTCATATAAATAGATAGTTACAAAACCACCTTCGTTAGCTGTTAAATTTTCTAATCCGATAAGGACAGAAGAACATTCATATTTAAGATTAGAATTATTTGGGTCTTCACCATTTCTTACGAAATAAGTAGTAGCCATTGTCCAAGTTAATTCTGGTGGAGTTTGAGGAGATGCACCAAATAAATTAGTCGCTTCTTCTTTTGCAAAAATAGAATCTGTTATTTGGAAAGAAAAAGACTGAGAGTTATTAGAAAGATCAAAATCTGGATCATCTGCAGATGCAGTATAAGTTGCAGTATAAGTATCTTCTACAGCATCTGGCAAGAAGTGTCCTGGGAAAATTCTATTCTCATCTAAAAAGTTAGCAGGAATAGTTCCATAAGCTAAATCTTCAGTATAAACTTCCGTTCCAGCACTATTAAGGATACTAACATTAACATTAGAATTTGTTTGAGCAGAAGCTCCAACATTCTCAACATCAATTAAAAATCGAACAGAATCTGTTTGTGATGCAGGAGTCAATAAGTTGGTAGCTCTCGCATAGAAAGGATTTGCTTGCAAGTTATTCGCTTCTGTCTCAATTAACTGTACGTCATCAATCATCCAGAAATAGTAATTTGCTTCATATCTAAATTTGAATTGGAAATTAGTTGAAGTCAAATCAGCACCTGGTAAAAATACACGCTTCCATACATTGAAAGTAGCACTATTTACAATGAACTCATCATTGATAACAATGTCATTCCAAGTAGTACCATCATTCGTATAAGATACAATATATGTACTTTGGAATTGACGAGTCGTTTGATAAAATAAAACAGAAACTCCAGCAGTTCCTGCTGGAACAAGTGTGGATAAATCAATCACAGGAGAAATCAATTCACCTATTTGATTAGCACCACAAGTACCTGTTTGGTCGAATCCATCAGAGTTAAACACCATTGCACCAGTACAACCAGTTGGAGCTTGAGATGAAGCATCTCCAAAGCTGTTAGGTACAGTTGCTTCAGTTGTAGATCCACTTGGAACCCATTGCCATAAATCAAGTGTATCACATGGAGCTTCACTTGTAGTAGTCCAACCAGCACTTATTGAATCTGTAAATGATCCTTCACCGTTTCCTCCCCAAAATACAGTATTAGAACTACCTGTAGCTTCAGCTTCATAAGCACCAATTCTAAATGTACCTTCATCAGCAGTAGTATTTCCTCCTGACCAAACTCTAACTAAGTAATCGGTATTCGGTTCAAGACCACATACAATATTCAAGCTATTAGTTGATCCATCTCCACTAGAGAAGCATTGAAATTCAATATTAGCTACATCACATGAATTAGTATAAAATGACATACCGATACCTGCTACATCGTCTGGCTGAGCTCCAAATTCAGTTTGAACAACTAGACCACCTTCTGAGATCGTTGCCCCAGTACTAAATGAAAACCATACGTCGTCTATATACCATGATCCAGAACAAACACCAGGAGTATTTGTTAGCACGGTCGCATCTTGTGCCATACGAGTATCACCATCTACCCATACAATACTTGCTAGGTCAGCTGCTAAAGTAATAGGAGTAGGCGAATCGCAATTATCATTAGCAGGTTGCGCAGATAAATTCATACTACCAAAAAGTAGTATTAGCAAAGGAAGTAATCGTGAAATAGAAGTAAACTTGTTTTTCATAAATCTCTTTTTTAAATTAAATAATCGTAAAAGTAAAATAATAAAATATAAAAACCTTCAATTTCTTAAAAGAAGTCGTTTGCATAGCATATTTTTTTCATTTAAAATTTACCTAAAAGTACGGAATAAAAGTATTTGTTAGAATAGCTATTTTTCGATTGATCATCAAAACGAAATTAAATATCCTTTAAGGCATATTTAAGAGTATTTTATCATTTAGTAGCATGTTCAAATCCCATTACATATTACTAAAGTCCTTTATTTGTATAGCCTTTTTAGTTTTTCTTTCCTTATTTTGAATTTTCTTTTTTTTATAAAAAATTAGCTGACAATCAGATTTTTTACTAATTTTATCAAAATTCTTTATTTCATATAGAAATGGAATTTTAACATACTATGTATTTAAACTTACCTCAAAAGATAAAATAGCTGTAAAAACAACTATTAATTTGAATTTTCACCTAATTTCTAGGAAGGGCTTCAACTGAGTTTTATCATCCTTATATTTTTTGATAAAATTATATTTAACTAGTTCCAATATTCATTACACATTCTTTTACCATAGTTGATCGATTCCTTTCAGCAGGTTTATGTATATATATTTATGCATGTCTCATGATTGATTCTTCAACTTATATTAAATTTTTGACTTATGAAGTTTTTTAGAATCTTTTGTATTCTAGTTATTCTGGCTGTAGCTAATTTTTCCTATGCACAAAATCTAACAATAGGAAATAGTGATGATTTTTGCTATGCAAAGCTAAAATCTCCTGATGTCTACGATGAGATTCCAGAAGAAATCCTTGTTCAACCAGCTTCAAGGAAATCGATTAAAGTACCTGCCGAATATGGAACGACTACAGAACAAATAATGATTCAACCTGAATCTCGTCAACTATTTTATGTACCAGCTACTTACGAAACTGTAACTGAACAAGTTATAGATCAACCCGAATCGACTAAATTAATTAACATTCCAGCAGTTTTTGAAAATCAGACTGAAAGAGTTTTAATTAAAGAGGAAAGTAAGCGATTGGTAGTTGTTCCTGCAACTTATGAAACGGTAACAGAACAAATAATGATTAGTCCAGCTTCAACAAGATTCGAATTTGTTCCCGCTGTTTTCGAAAAAGTTACAGACAAAGTTATGGCTAAAGCAGCTTCTGAACGATATGTTCCAGTTCCTGTTCAATATGAAACAATCATGGAACAAGTTGAAATAGAGCCAGCTACTGTAAGTGTCGAAACCTTGACTCCAGAAATGAAAAAAGTGGAGGAAAGAATTTTGGTAAAACCTGCTCATACAAAATGGGTGGAAACAGTAGGCGACAAAAACTGTCTGTCTGCTGATCCTAAAGATTGTATTGTTTGGTGTTTGGTGGAAGTCCCTGATGAATATAAGATAGTTTATAAAACTGTAAATATGGGATGTGATGGATCTGGAGTAGCAAATTCAGGTTGCAAAAAAGAAATACAAGTTCCTGCCATATATTCTTCCAAACCGAAAAGAGTTATCAAAACACCTGCAACAACTCGAAAAGAAATGATTCCTGCAGAATATACAAGTGTGACACGTACTGTTTTAAAAACACCCGCTCAAACTAATGAAATTGAAATTCCAGCGGTTTACGAAACTTATATAAAACAAGTAGTGAAGACTGCTGCAACTACTCGAGAAGAAATCATTCCTGCAGAGTACAAAAATATAGTAAAGAAAGTAATGGTTTCTGCTGCAAGGACTGAGGAACAAATTATTCCTGCAACTTATAAAACTATAACTAAACAAGTTGTAAAAACACCTGCTTCGACTAGGGAAGAAATTATTCCTGCTGTTTATGAAACAGTTTCCAAAAGAGTGTTAAATGTTGCTGAGCAAGTTCGAATTGAAGAGATTCCTGCTGTTTACAAAACAGTTATAAAAAAAGTTATTCGAGAAAAAGGAGACATGGAATGGAGAAGAATCGTATGTCCTAAACATCAAACTGCTCAGTTAAATATAGAAATGCAAAAAGCATTAAGAGCTGCTGGATTTAATCCTGGACCAAATGATAATGTTTTTGGACCAAGAACTTATGCGGCTATGGTTGCTTTCCAAAAAGCTAATAATATGTGGCAAGGACATTTGGATTACAAAACAGCTGAGGCGCTTAACTTAACGCTATCACCTGATGCTTTCCAAAATGTGGCAGAAGCTGGGATTGCGGTACCTGCTGAAGTAGCTTCAGACCTTGGAGAAGAAATAGTAATGACAAGTAGAGGAGGAGAGGAGACTTCAACTACTTCATCTGGTTCTGGTTCTGGTTCCGTTAATTCAAGTGAGGTCGGAGCAGGAAGTTCAAATACAAATGAGGGAGCGAGTAGTTCCTCAAATAATAATAATTCAAGCTCAGGAGCAGGTACTATGTCTTCTGCTGAACAGCAAATGATTGATGAAATTAATGTAATGAGAAGAGATCCAAAAGGATATGTTAAGCATGTGGAAGAATATATTAATCAAGTGAAAAATGATGATATGTTAGACGCTGCATATAAATCGGAAGAAATCTCAACTGCAAAAGAATTGATTCAAGAATTAAAAACTTTGAATCCTCTACCAATACTTGAACCACACCAAGGACTGCATCGAGTAGGAATTACTCATGGAAAAGATGTTCAAAAACAAGGAATGATCGGACACAAAGGAAGCGACGGTTCTTGGCCTTGGGATAGAGTAAGAAGAGATACTGAATTAAGCGATGGAAATGAAAATCTAGTTGCTGGTGGAAATACGGTAAAAGAATCTTTAATGATTTTATTAGTGGACTCTGGCATTCCTGGAAGAGGACATAGAAAAACTTTACTTGAACCAAAATGGACGCAATGTGGCGTGTATATGATTGGAGATGTAGGTGGTATTCCAAATGCTTGGATTCAAGTCTTTGGTAGTAAATAAAATTTATTTAGATTAATCCTTTTTAAAAGTCCGTTGCTAGAATTTCTGGGAACGGATTTTTTTTTGAAGAATAATACTTTGGATTAAAGATCCTTGCAGTAAGTTGACGAAGAATTATAAAATGGGTTTTATAAATATTGTTTCAAAATAAAATGGGAAACAGACTTCCCAATATTAATTCACCAAATAGGCACATAGAGAATATAGCAGTTTACCTATGTTTTCTATGTGCCTATGTGGTAATAAAAATACCTGTGATAGTTAATATTTCTGAAACAGTCTCTATAAAATCAATTGTTGATAAGAGATAAAGAAGTAATACACATCAAGAAGTAATACTCAAAATGGAAGCTGTAATTTTATTACGTTCTAAATTTTCTTCAGCAGAAGAAAGTATCCCTGTTATAGATTTCTTTTTTAATTGGTTTAGCCTTCCTTTTAGTAGAATGATATCATTGATCTCACCTGGTAGATGGTTTTCTAATGTTGTTAGAGCCTCCTTCAATTTTCCTTGAGCAACAAAATTACGAACAATGGTTTTATAAGAATTATCTTGATTTCCCATATTATTTTGATTTTCGATATAAGTACTATTATCTCCCATATTAATTTGCCTTCCTATTTGGTTACCAGTTTTTTTATCTCCATCTGGATTAGTTTCTTTGTCATCTAGTTTTTCCTGTCCTCTAGTTAAGAAATCCTTTAATGTCCAATCAATAATTTCCTTATGATGCGCATGGATAAATAATGTCCAGGAGGGATTGAGTTTGGAAGTTTCTCCTGGATTAACAATAGTAACAAAAGAGTTATTTCCTCCAACGGTAGCTTCGGCTGTTTCAAAAGCCTCTTTAAGTGTGTATTCTTTTTCAAAAAACAATTTGTAAAAATAGGCAGACATTCGAACAGCCTCCATGTCATTAATCTCTACATTAGTAGCGATA
>JBGCFD010000069.1:0-7451 GCA_045106765.1 Saprospiraceae bacterium
AAATTTCTAAATTCCTCTTTGTCAGAATACCGATTTCCAATTTACGAAAACCTTTTTACTTCTTTGATTAAAAGATGAAAAATCGATTTTTAAATTTATCTTTTTGCGAGCAATTTTTTTCTTCCTTAGTTGTGCCTAACGGTTTTGTATCCACGTCGTTCTGACCTTTTGGGAAGAATGAGCGGGGATACTTTTTTTATGTACCGTATTTTTGGGCAGCTTTTGCTGGACAAAAAACCGACCTCAGTCGGGGCCGTTTAGGCTATGGAACGATAACTTGTAAATATACACAACAGTTACGTATATATCCCTTATATATTACATTGTCCTGTATTCTAGTATATCCACATAACTAATTAATAATAAATAGTTTACAGATGTTAAATTAATATAATTGTCCAACATATTATAAAAAATTCTAGGTTAGGATATATTTTTATTTTTATAATTCATTTTTTTGTTTTTAACAAAATCAAACTCAATAATTATCTATGCCCTAAAGTACAAACGTTAGATAATTCGATCCTTTTAATAAAATTTGGAAAAACCAAAGCCACAATTAATCAACTAATTGTGGCTTTAATGTTTATTAAATTATCCGTTCATCACGAAGTTAATTTACGTCTGGTAAAAACGAAAAGTTCTTCGCATAATACATCATCTGTTCTTTAAAATTATCAGGGTACGTCACTTTGATATTTGTGATTTTTCCATCAGCATCAGTTTCAGGAACTAACATTGGATTAATAAAACCTTTGTATGGAGGCAACTTCAATTTTTCGGAACGATCCAAAACTTCTTTGTGAATTGCAGCATCTACCTGAACGCCATAATTTTCTACCAATGCTTTTCCTGCTTCAAAATCACCTTCCGATTTGATTCTTTGAAGTTCCTTAAGCAAATCGCCAAATAAAGTTCTAAGTTTATTATAGTCTGTGATGTTGAAATACGTTTTTCCATCACGAGTTACTTTTTCAATCACATTATCTTTGGCCCCTTTTTCAAAAACCCATTTCGAAATCAATTGTCGATTTCTCATATGAGATTCTTCTATTACTTTTCCTAATTCAATTCTTACTAATTGTTTCATCATACCATTGGCGATATAACCATCATATTCAGCTTTCGCCACATCCAATGATTCCATCAATCCCATGTCTACCATTTTTTGATCCATGATAAAATATAAAGCAACAATATCAGCTCGAGCTTCTTCTAGGGTAGAGGCATAACTTTGCAAAGTTTCTTTTGGTGTACCAACACCTGGATTAAGTTTTCCAGAAGCATGTCCAATTACTTCGTGAAGAGCAGTACTTAATTTGTCGCCAAGTCCTCCGTGTTTTCTAATTCGTTCCACTTCTTCTTTATCATGTGCAAATTCATCTAGCATACCTGGACCAGAGGCTTCATCATAAGCAGAAATAATATTTCCCAAACTAACTGACTTCGAACCAATTTCTCGAATCCAATCTGAGTTTGGTAAGTTAACTCCAATAGGTGTTGCAGGAGCTGCATCGCCTGATTCGCCAGCAACAGAAACTACTTTATAACTAATTCCAACTACTTTTTTCTTTTTGTGTTCAGCAGCAATTGTACTGTTATCTTCAAACCATTGAGCATTGTCTGCCATCACTTTCATTTGTTTAGATGCTTCAAAATCTTTGATCTCCACAATGCTTTCGTAAGAACCTTTGTAGCCGAGTGGATCATTATACACCTCAATAAATCCGTTGATATAATCAATATCTCCATCAGTAGCTTCTACCCAAGCGATATTATAAGCATCCCAAGTTTTAAGGTTTCCTGTTTTATAATATTCAATTAATAGTTTGAGTGCTTTAGCTTGTTTTTCGTTTTCAGCAACACTTGCGGCTTTTTCCAACCAACTCATAATTTCTTTGATAGCTGATCCGTACATGCCATCAGAATGCCATACTTTTTCCATTAATTTTCCATCATCTCCTTTTACTACTTTTGAGTTTAATCCATACCAAACTGGTTTGTCCGTTTTAACTTTGATGCTTTTGTAGTAATCTCGTATTTCTTTTTCAGTAAGACTTGAATCATAAAAATTGGTAGCAGATCCTTTTACCAATCCTTTACTTTTATCTAAATTTACTTTTTTATTATCATAGTTTGGATCAAAAATAGCTTTCATCACTTCGGCAGAAAATTTAACAGATGTAGCATCGGCTACTTCCATAAAATATTCTTTAGAACAATCTGGCAACATTTTGTCCATTGAATAATGGTGGTGAATTCCATTGGCAAACCAAACTCGTTTGGCATAAGTTTCCAAATCATAATAAGCTCTTGATGATTTGTCTCCTTTGTAATTTTCGATCATCTTTTCCAGCCCTCTTCGGATGGTCAAATTGTGTCGATAGTTTTGATCGTAAATAATATCACGACCAGCCAACCCAGCTTGAGTTAAGTAGTAAACATATTCCTTTTGTTTTAAAGTGAGTTTGTCAAAGTCAGGAACTTGGTATCTTAATATTCCTAAGTCTGCAAAGGTTTCTGTTTGCCAAGCAAATCCATTATCGTCAGAAACGGTTTTACTTTCAGGAATTTCTGACTCCGTGGTTGCAGGTGTAGTAGGAGTATCAGATTTTGGTGCAGGTTTTTCACATGCTAAAAAAAATAGCATTGCGAACATAGCAAGAATTAATCTCATTCTATTTTGTTTTTTAATTAGAAAAAATGAAGTTGTTTAAGAATCTCTTTCCAAAAAAATTAGGTGTAAAGTTTATTATTTAACTAATACTAAAGAGAATTTTTTTGAGTTTCATAGTACGTTTTTCAAGTGGAAAACAGAACTAATGGTGAATTTAAAATAGTTATTTATTTATCCACCATAAATCACACGAAAAACTGTAATAGTGAATATGGATTATTTGACTAGCTAAATTTAAGGAAAAACTAGAAACATTCTATTTAATTTACCGATGGATGAATCAATTGAACCAATAGGTTAATGAATTGCGAAAAATTGTAATTCTTCTCGTAATTTAGTTGAAGAAATAGCACCTTTAAAATTTCTAATATTAAATAGTAAGTGTCCGAATAGTAGTCATTTCTTTGACTTTTGACCAAATCGAAAATTCTCTTCTAAAATAGGAAAAAGTAAAACTATTTAGAATTCATATTTAACTCCAAAGAAAACAAAAATTAGACACGCCTCGGTCATTAATTGCTACATTCGGACACAAAGCTTTAAAAAACCAGATGAATTAATTTGTATCAGAGATGATACATAATATTTAAAAAAATTCACGTCATTCTATTCAGGATGACGTGTTTTATTTTAGGGGTAGGAATTAAATATACGATCAAAAGAGTCTTTTATAATCGTGTCATTTTTTCTAAAAAATCTTGCCTTCTTCTTCTTGCAACAGGTACAACAATTCCATCAGACATTTCTATAGTGCCTTCTTTATCATATCGAATAATATGATTAAGACTGATTAAATGAGACTTATGAGGCGAATAGAAATGATATGATTCTAATAGTTTTCGGAACTCGCCGAGGTTGTATGAACTGATAATTGTTTTACTATCTTTTAATATCAATTTAGTACATCGCTGAACTCCTTCGCATCGAATAATTGCACCAGTTTCTACAAATTCTAATCCTCTAGAAGTTGGAATCCCAATTCGATTATTTTGACTAAGTGGATTACTTAGATTTTGAAGTAATTGTTTATTGCGGAGATTTTCTTCCTTTTGACTAACTCTAAAATTAGCTTGATTGACCGCAGCCAAAAGTTCCATTTCACGAATTGGTTTTAAAATATAACCGATTGCACAAAATTTAATGGCTTCGACTGCATAGTCTTCATGGCTAGTAACAAAAATGATTTCAAAATTGAGGTGAGGTAATTTTTTAAGTAAATCAAATCCACTTCCACCAGGCATTTCAATATCCAAGAAAACCAAATCAGGTTGGTGAGAGGAGATCGAATGTAACCCAGTCTCAAGAGAGTTGGCAGTATCTAATATATTGACTTGAGGACAATATTCAAGCAAGAGACTATTCAAAATTTGAATAGCTTTTTGCTCGTCGTCGATTATGATGGCATTCATTATTCTCGTTATTTTGATCACTAAGAATTTTGATATTCGAGGTAATCAATAATTTAGGTTTAGTTTAAGTAAGATTTTACTTTTGATTCGAATTCTTTATTTTTTATTCCGAAAATTACTACTTTTTTAGGATAACACATTTAAATGGTTGTATTTTTTGAATCAACGGTGATTCTCATATGACAATCGGTAAGGTTTTTTTTAAAACAACTTCTATTATAAAAGATCAGCTTTACAAATTTTGTAAGTGAAGAAACTGACCTGTCGAAAAAAAATCTTAATTTGTTTCAACAGATATAATACCTTTTGGATTTCAATAAATGAAAATAATAAACTTCTTTTTAATTCCTTTTTTTGTATTTCTCATCTTTCCTTCCCAAGGTCAGGTTTTACCTATTGATACTAAATATTATTCCCAAAGTAATGGTTTGCCGAATCGAACGGTCTATGATATTTATACTGATTCGAGAGGGATTATGTGGGTGAGTACTGCAAATGGAATTAGTATGTTTGATGGGGTAAAGTTTAATAATTTTTCCAATATCGTGTTTTCAAATGTTGTTAAAAAAATCAATATTCGAGGAGCTGGAAAGATTGAGGAAGATGCTCATCAAAACCTAATTATCCAACCTGCGGATTATAGTGATTCTTTGGAAGTGCTTAATTTCCATACGTTAGAATCGTACGGAATTTCACTTAAAAATTCTCCTCAACAAATGGGGGAATTAATGGATGTTTCCATTATTCAGAGAGGAGATAATTTTTTGTTGAGAAGAACCAATACTCATCTATTAATTTATAAATGGCTAGGTCAGCAAGATTTTGAATTGGTTGAAAAAATAATGTCCAATTCTTCTGGGGATAAAAAAAATGATAAAATAATTGCCTTGCCAGATAATAATTTTTGGGTATTCGATTATTATCAACAAAAAATAATTAAGCTTTCGAATGGAAAGAAAAAAGAATTTTTCCCTTTTAAAAATTCACCTAATCAAGATCTACAAGATTTAGATGTTTTTCATAAAAATAAAAATGGCAGACTTTGGTTTTCATCTATTTCTAGTAATGATTTTTATTTTGTAGAAAAATCTGAAACTGAAATTCAATCCTATAAAATTCATCCCAACTATAATTTCAATTTAGTTTGGGAAGATGAATTAGGGAATATGATTTTGAGTGCTCATGAAGGATTTTATTCTAAAAGATTATTACTAGTAAATATAGAAAATGAATTTACGAATTTGGGAAAAATTTTAGGAGTTGAATCTAAAATCACTAGCATACGTGGAAAGGATTTTACAAAAAGATTCCATTTGTCTTCTCATAATGGATTCTATCAATTTACGATTGGTTATGAAAATAAAAACATTCGAAATTACTTGAATCAAGAATTGAAAGGAGGGCAATTTGGGAATGTGATGCGTGGTTTTGTAAGTGATAAAAATGGAACTATTTATACTGCGGAAGAGGGAAGTTTTTGGTATGGATTGAAGACAAAAAGCAATGAGTTAGAAAAATTAATAGTTAAGGATAGTTTAGGAAAAGCAGTAGAAAAAATGTCTTGTGGAGGTAGTTTGATTTATGAAGAAAACTATCTGTGGGGTATTAGTTGTGATCAATCTAGCAACGGAAGAATTCATCGTTATCATCCCGAATCAAAAACATGGAGCATGTGGATTCTACCTGAAAAAGGAGTCATCCCAAGAACGATTTTAGAAAAATCTAAAGATGAATTTTGGGTGTTTACTTTGCATCAAACTTCGAGAAATGGAGACATTTTTATCTTCAATAAACGGACTGGAAAATTTACTTCTTTTGACAATTGGAATCAGAAAAAAGATGCATTAAAAAAGACTATAATTAATTTTTCACAAACAGATCAAGATGGGATAATTTGGTTGGCAACTTCTACTGGCTTGATCAAAATAAATGAAAAACAAAATCAATTTCAAAAATTTATTATTGATAAAACCTCAAAAAATCGAAAGCATATTCTTACGCTTCAAAATGATGATGATAAATTATGGGTTGGAACGATAGATGAAGGAGTATTTTATTTTAATAAAAAAACTGAAACTTTTTCTAAGTTTACCTTAAAAAAAGACGACAATTTTTCCCAAGGTAAAACCCATAATATTTTTCCGAATAATAGTATTGCTGGTATTTTGAAATTAAATAAAAAGGAATTTTTAGTGAGTACTTTTTTTGGTTTGACGTATTTGAATTTGGAGAAAAAAACTTCTCGAATTTTTTTCCAAAGAGATGGTTTTAGTAATTATGAATTTAATCGATTATCTCATTTTAAAGATAAAAATGACAATATTTATATTGGAGGAATAAATGGTTTTGATGTGTTTAGAATTGAAGACTTAGTAGTTCGAAAAACCCATCCAACTCCCGTAATCACTAGGTTTTTTAATTTGAGAGATGGAAAAGATCAAGTTCGAAACCAGTATGGTGGTTTTGATTTTACTAAGACTTTAGAGATAAAGCCAGAAACGGTTTTCTTTGGTTTTGATTTTATGTTGCCAAATTATATTAACGCTGAAAATAATACTTTTCAAACCTATTTAGAAGGCTGGGAAACAGTCTTTAATTCTCCTACAAATACTCCTTCTGTTCAGTATTATAAATTACCTCCGGGTGATTATAAATTGCATGTAAGAGGAATGGATGATCGAGGAAATTCCAGTATAGATGATTTGATTATTTCGATAAAAGTAATACCCTATTTTTATCAAACTTGGTGGTTTTATCTGCTTGCGTTTTTATCCATTTTTGGAATTGTATATTTTTTTATTAGAAGAGAAATAGAGAGAAGGAAAAAAAATGAGCAAGAAGAAATTGAGCGAAAAGAAAACCAAAGAAGATTTTTAGAACTGGAATTAAAAACACTTCGGTTACAATTGAATCCGCATTTTATGTTTAATGCCTTGGGAGCTATTCAATATTATATTAAAAATAATGAGTCAAGATTAGCCATTAATTATTTAGCAGATTTTGCTCTATTGATGCGCTTGTTTTTAGAGTCTTCCAAGAGCAAATATGTGTCCTTGGAGGATGAGTTAGAATTGTTAAAATTGTATGTTTCTTTGGAGCAAATGCGTTTTGAAAAAAAGTTTGATGTCGTTTATGAAATTGACGATTCTTTGGATTTGGTTATGATAGAAATTCCATCTTTACTGCTTCAACCTTTTGTAGAAAATGCGATTAACCATGGTTTGCGACATAAAAAATCGCAAGGACTTTTGACGATCAAAATGATTTTTTTTTTTTTTTATGAGACATAGATGCGTATGGTCGTAGACAATGGGGTAGGGGGCTAGAAGGGTGAGACGATTCATGCTGGCAAGTTAAAGAGGCAA
>JBGCFD010000007.1:0-11740 GCA_045106765.1 Saprospiraceae bacterium
CAAGTGGAGCTGCGGACCTCGAAGCTTTTTGTCAAGGAGAATTTAAGCGAGTAGATTTTACAGGGAAGCTTTATGAAAAATTTATTGGCGTTTAGGAAAGCATAAAGACCAACTCGTTTCAGAAACGAAGAGTTATTGTAATTGGGTGTTAAGTTCTGATTTCCCTTCAGAGACTAAGGCGCAGATTCGGAAGGTTTTGGGAATGTAAAAAAAGCCTTGACGGATGGCAAGGCTACAATAAAGTCAATTCGCTTAAAGATCATTTTGGTTTAATAAATAATACGATTTCCAAGAGCATTTTTTTAACAGTCTCTCAAAAAATAAATTATTTATCAAGCGCAGCTACTGCTAAAATACATGCGATTTCATCTGCTGCTTTTTCCCAAGAAGTTTTTCCTAATCGTTTATCAGCTTGGCTAACGAGATAATCAATATCGGAATCTGTCACATGAATTTGGCTACCGACTACTGGGATTTTTCCAACTAATTCGTTGGCAACAAATTTTATGATAGGAGTAACTATGGCAAATCCCTCTTTGATATTTCGTTTGAAACTAATCATTTTTCCTTTCGAATTAAAAGTAGCGGTGAAGTAGTATTTGTCATTTCTTGCAAATGCAATCGCATGGCTGAATCTTCCCGTTACCACTCTTTGTGAACCTTTTTTAGTCACCTTAACTGTCTTCCAAAAATTAAATTCGTGTCCGAGTAATTTAACTTCATCAATAGAAGGCCCATAAAGGAAAGCTGATTTTGCTCGATTAATTTTTGATACTTTTCCAGCTTTGATCAATTTCCATTTTTGAGAATCAGTCCGATTTAATTTATACTGCCAGATCGTAGCTCCACCTGATTTACTTCCACCTCGCACATCAAGATATAGATTACTGATTTTTGATTGAATATAATAATAACCTTTTCCAGCTTTTACTAATTTCCATTTTTGTGCATTAGATCCGTTTCGTGGGTATTGCCACACAATTGTTTTGGATGCTTTCGATCCTCCTTTTACATCTAAGTATAAACCACTTTTTTTAGAGATAATGTAATAGTAGCCTCCACCTGCAGAGATAAATCGCCATCGTTGTGAATCTTGAGGACCAGCTCTTTGAACAATTGGCGTTTTGGCTTTTAAGCTATTTGAATTCGATAGACTTCGTTTACTAACTTTAGCTTGAATGAAAAAATAATCTTTTGAAGAAGGGCCAGCTCGTAATGAAGAAGAGAAACATAACATTACGATGATTGCTAGAATAATTTGATTTACATTTTTCATGATATTGATTTTTTAAAGTGATTGAATTTTTATGTGAATAATTATAATGTAAAGATGGTGGGAATGATGCCCCAAAACATCCTCACATTTGGGGGTTGTTGTAAACTCCTCATTTATGAGGAGGGTGCATAAATGCCTTATAATTAAAAACATCCCGAACCTTCAATTATAAGGCTCGGGATGTTTTTTCAATTATAAGGTATTGGAAGATCAGTTAAGTAGCACACACTACTTAAGTAGTTCTCAAAACTCAAGATGATTAGTGTTCTTCTCTTCTCCTCATTTATGGGGAGATTATTACTATCCTCAAAAAGGTGGGTGTTTAGTGCGCGGTATTCCCTCACCTTTGATTTGTAATTAATACAAATGGTCGTCGCCGAAAAACCATAAAGAGTAGGCACTTAATTTTTTAAATTATTTATTATGAAAAAGCTAATCAGAATTTCCGCACTCTTCCTATTTTTATTTTCTATTTCAAATCTTATCATGGCTCAAACAAAAAAAAAAAAAACTAGAGACCATCGAAAGGTAAATAAAACGAAAACCAGAGATTATCGAGCTACCAATCAAACTCAAGTGCCTACACCAGATAAAGTGAAAAGACCAACACAAACGCCAAGACCATCCACCGATATTCCAGGACGGTACAATCTTCCTGATGAGTTTCGACCATCGTTTGAACAAGTTAATGTATGGAGACTTCAACTTCGAGTGACAACAAGTGGCTATGAAAATGCAGATAGCGATAGTGAGTTGCATGTACAATTTCGAAATAGCACCCGCAGTATTTATTACCTTGATAATGGAGGTGATGACAGAGAAAAAAACAAAACAGATACTTACGATATTCTTGATTCAGATATTAAAACGATTAGTAATATTCAATTTATGAAATTTACTATCAAAGGGAATGATGGGTGGTGTTTTTCAAAAATAGAATTATTAGTAAATGGTGCGCCAATTCCTGTTTTCAAAAAATCATTCTCGGGTAAAAAATGTATTGATAAAAATGGAAACTCAGGAGCAATTTTTCAAATAGCAGGATCTGTATTAAGAAATTCTCCTACTTGGAAACATTCAAATAGCAACAAAGCTATCTGGCTGCCACCTTCAATCATTAAGCGAAAAACTTTAGAAAATATGGTGGAATCATATGTAGGTCATATGATGAATGCTGATCCTGATATGAGAAAAAATGACTTAGAGTATGGATACAAAAATGGAAATAGATATGTGGAAGCGACTAAAAAGACGAAGAATAAACTTCACTTTGATCTTGACTTAAAATCTCATTATGGGATTAGCTTTGAAGTGGATGTAGATTTTGATTTGGTGATTAAGTGCCAAAATAATAAATTGACTTTGAGTGCCGAGTCGGTAAAAGGAGAAGCAGATATTCCTATTCTAAGTTCTATTTTAGGTGTATTCGATTCTTGCCTGCTTAAAATGAAAATGGATAATTTTAGTTTTGGAAATGCAAATCTAGAATTTTGTCCAAGAGTAAACGTAACTAATCTAGGAGATATAACTTTGAGTTTGTAGTAGATTTTGTTTTGAAGTAAAACTCTATTTTATTAATTGTTAGAAGTCAGATATGGAAGTATCTGACTTCTAATTTTTTTTTAAACAATTCAAATTCATTATTCTTTATTCAAAAAACATAATTTTCCCTACTGCGAGTCTTTTACTTTTAGTACTGATTTGATAAATAAAACTACCTGCACCCGTTTGTGATTTTTTTAGCTGATAGCCTAAATTTGAAAATGGGGTTTCAAGTATTAATTTACCAGATAAGTCAAAAATACTTAGACTCAGTTCTCTGTTTTGAAAAAGCACATCCGATTCAAGGCGGAAATTAATAAAATCATTTCCAGGATTAGGAGACGTACTTACAAAAACTTTAGTAATTAGGGAAGGGTTATTAGAAACATTCAAACCTGGCCCTTTCCGAATTCCATTTCCAAAACTAGTTATCCATATTTCTTCTACATCAAAAGGATTAAAAATTGTTCTAACAGGATGAAGGAATGGATATTCTTCAATTAATTGAAAATTAGGATTCGTAGCAGTCAAATTACTAGTGAACCATAATCCTTCCGACTCGGTGGCAACATACATAATCTCAGGATTTTCTGGATGGATAGTTACAGATTCGACTCGATAAAAATCGCCTAATTCTTCCCACGAATCACCTCTGTTCGTGGTTCGATATAATCCTCCTAAATCCACAGATGGATGCCAAATAGGCCAACCATCAAAAACCCCCACATACCAAGTATTTTGATTCACATCATGTGGATCAATTGTAAAACCTTTAGTATAATATTTCATTTCTGGTGCTGATTTATCCTCCCAGGTTTGACCTCCATCTTCGCTATAAAAAACGCCTGAAGTTGAGGTAAAAATATCTCCATTGGTTTGACCTCCTGAATAAGTACAAACAAGATTTCCATCATTTAAGACATCAATGGAATTAGCCCTTCCAGCAGTATTATCAGGGCTAGGTAATAATTCCCAAGTAGCAGCAGTATCATCGGATAAATTGTTTGTTTTAAAGAAACCTCCACTATATGGATTCGGGGCAGTTGCATACATTATATTTTGGTTATTAGGATCAATCACCGTTTGAAGAATGGGCATATCAAACTCATGAATTAAGGACCAGTCTTCTCCTCCATTATTGGAGGACCAAATAGCTCCTAGTATTGTATCTTGATTTTCTCCTGCCAATTCACTATCGGTTAATACATGTGTCTGATAAATATCATGAAGAGTAGAAGCGGAGGCATAGATCAAATCATTTTGAGGATGTTCGCTAATATGATAAATCGTATTAAATCGTTTTTGGGTAAAATCATTTTCATCAAAATAATCCAAACCAGTATAATCTAAAGACCATTGTGTGCCACCATCAATACTATAAAAACCAGTTAGATCAGTAAAGCAAGCAAATATTTTATCAGGACTGGACCAATGCAAACCCCAAACACTTGTATTTTCCAGACCATTAGAAGAATAAGTTTTGGCAATAGGAATAGACGAACCTGCTGAGTTACGTTCTTCTGGTTTTACGTAAGCAGCTTTCCAATTTTCACCTCCATCCTTAGTAATATGAAGAAAGCTGAAATCTGAAATAATAGACATATTTGGATCAGTAGGTGATACGGCTAATCCCATTGCATTTTCGCTCCATTGCCAATCGAATACACCACCTTCGCCCATATATCCTGTTTCGATATTTGCATTATTTTCAGTTTCTAAAACACTATCCCAATTCATTCCACCATCAGTAGATTTCCAAACACTAGGATGAATAGCATTTTCGGTTTTTGCACCAGCTACGTATACGGTATTGATATCACTAGCAGATGAAGCAGTAAAAAAAGGAAAATTACTTAACGTAAAATCAAAACCATCAAGCGTGGCAAATCCATTATTTCCATCTGACTCTAGACAAAAAAATGCGCTCTCTTCTTCCCAATAATCGCTGCCCCAAATACCAGGATAAAAACTATATTTATTTCTGGCGACACTAAAGAAACGCAAAGAGTCTCCCTCTTTAGCTCCAGCAAAAGATAAAAAACCAAAATCATTCGGTAAGCCTTCCACCGTTTCTTTTGAAAAATTAAGACCAGCGTCAGTAGATATTAATAGACCATCGGTAGATCCAACATAAATATTTGATTGATCCCAAAAGACACCCGCTAGATATAATCCTGCATCTGTTTCTGCTTCATATTCTATATTAATACTCATACCTCCATCTGCTGAATAAAACATTTCATCGTAGGTAGTTATGATGATGCGATCAGTATGATTCGGATCTGCAAATAGATATTCAACTTCCCCATCTAATTCTGGATGTTCGATACGAGTCCATGTTATACCTGCATCTACACTCTTACAAGCATGGTCTTTATCTAGAATAAAATCTCGACAAACGGTATATAAAATATTTGGATCACTAGTGAAATTCACTTTACTTTCAGTCGTAGCTACCAGATCCTTTGATGGAATTATTTCCCAATTGTCGCCGCCATCATTAGTATAAAACATTCCACTTACATCGCTAGCAACATAAATGATTTGCTCATCATGTGGACTAATGCTAGGATGAAATAAAGCACTACCTCCACCTACTCCAGATAAACTAAAGTTATTAACCTGAGCAAAACTAGTAGAAGCAATTATTAGGATAAGCAGGACAAGAAAAAAATGAAAAATGTTTTTCATAATCTGATTTTTTAGAAATGGTTTAGACAAAAGAGATGACTAAATAGATTTGAGTTTTTTGTTCAAGATGGTAAAATGCAAAGCGCTTAGAGTTCATTTATTCTTCATCAATTAATCCAAACTGAATTGCTTTCCTTACCAGTCCTGCTACATTTTTAGCATTTAATTTCCGCAATAAATTTTTGCGATGTGAAATGACTGTGGTAGAAGAAACAAAAAGTTTGGCTGCGATTTCATCTGTGGTATATTCGTTAACGACCAATTGCAATACTTCTTTTTCCCTTCGAGTTAATTTTTGAATAAAGTCTGAAGTCTTAGGTTTTTTTGTCTCCTGCATTCCTGCTACTAAGATGTCGGTAACTAGTTTGCTGAAATATCGTTCTCCTTTCATTACCGTTTCGATCGCTGTAACGAGTTCTTCTTTTCCCGTGTTTTTAAGCAAATAACCATCGGTTCCTGCCTTAATCATTTTATTAATATATCCAGCATTTCCAAACATAGTTAAGGCAATAATCTTGATGTTTTTATGTTGTTTTTTTAATTCAGTACAAACTTCAAATCCACTTTTATCAGGTAAATTTATATCTAGTAAAACTAAATCTACTGCGTTGGTATTGACGGTTTTAATCGTGCCTTCGCCTGATAAAGCTTCATAAATATTTTCAATATTAGGTACTTCTTCGAGTAATAATTTTAATCCATCAATAACGATTTGGTGGTCATCAACTAAAAGAATATTATACATAGACGTTGTTATTTTAAAGGTAAATGAATTAAAAAAGTACTCCCTTTATTTATCTCAGATTCTATTTCCAAACTCCCTTTTAGATATTCAACTCTTGATCGAATATTCCCCAAACCGATTCCTCCTTTCACCTGATTAAGGTCAAATCCCTTCCCATCGTCTTCAACTATTACTTCAATTTTTTCATCTTCCACCGTCACTTGAACAATTACTTCTGTTGCTTCCGCATGCTTGATAATATTTTTTAATAACTCTTGAGTGACTCTATAAATAGTAATATTTAAAGTATCGGATTCAATTAAATCTATTTGATAAGGATTAAAATGAATCTCCATTTTTTGTGTTTGAGCAATTGTTAAGCACAATTCACTAATAGCATATTCTAATCCATTTTGTTCTAAAATATAAGGTGTCATTCTATGAGAAATATCTCTAACCGTTTGGCAAGCTTCATCAATTAATTCTTCTGCTTTCAAATAATTATCATTATTGATAATATTCGGAGACTTATCAGAGATACTACTTATTCGCATTTTGACGGTCGCCAATACAGCTCCAAGTCCATCATGTAATTCTTGTCCAATGCGTTTGCGTTCCTTTTCTTCTCCAGAAATAAGTGCTTTTAATTGTTGCATTTCTTGCTCCTTTTCTAATATCGCAAATCGCTGTTTACTGAGTTGTTTATTTTTATAATCATTAATGATGAATGCAATCAAGGTGGTGAAAGCAAAAATTCCAAAAGTAATAAACCACCAAGTTTCCCAAAATGGCGGACGTATTCGAAAAGTAAAAGTAGCAGGCTGAGTACTCCAAATAAAATCATTATTGCAGGCTTTGACCTTTAAGGTGTAAGTTCCATCATTGAGATTATTAAAAGTAATTTCTCGTTGAGAAGTAAGCGTACTCCATCTATTACTAAGTCCTTCTAGTTGATATTGATATTTTATTTTGGAAGGGTTTTTTAAACTAATCCCAGTATAACTTAATGTCAAAGTATTTTCGTCATGTGCTAAGACCATCACCGAATCTTTAGGGAAATTATTTAAGGCAATTTTTTCTCCTGTAATTTTTTCCAATCCTTTAATATTAACTGTGGGTTCGATAGTATTCATACTCATGATGGATGGGTCAAAAGATAAAAGTCCCATCGAAGTTGCTGCCCACATGATGTTATTTTTATCATTGAATAAAGCAATATTCTGATAAGCTTTTTTAAATAAGCCATCCTCTGGATTGTAATTAATAATGTGATATTCTTCTGCTTGTTTTTTTAGTACAGAAAACCCAACATAAGTACCTATCCATAAATCATCGTTTTGATTTAATGCTAAGCTTAATAAAAAGTTAGAAGCGAGACCATTGTTTTGGTCATATTCTTCCACCAATTCTAATTGCTTTTCTCCTGTGATTTTCCATTTCAACAAACCTCTTCCCTGTGTAGCCATCCACAAAAAATTATCTTTGTCAATCACCATATCTATAATCGGAACTTGTAGTTTCGTATATTCTATCAGGCTATCCTCTTGGTAATAATATAGGCCAGTTGTTAGGCCAAACCATATAATGCCATGACTATCTTGAATAATACTCTTGGCCGATCCGCGACTGATTTCAGATTCTTCTGGATAATTAATGACCTGCTTTAAGGTATCTGCTTGCCAATCAAATATTAAACGGGAAACTCCTGCCGTATGCCCTAACCATATATTATAAGATTGGTCTTCAAAGACGCAATAAAAATCTGCTCCTCTGGTAATTCCTTCCTCATAATAAAACGTATCTACCTGAGTTGGAGATTGGTATCGAGCAAGACCATCCCAATAAGATAAAAACCATAAATCACCATTGTGGTCTTTTAGCATATCATACATTTCACCTTGTGGGAAATGCTTTGGAATCTCTAATTTTTCATATTCACCATCAGCTTTTCGAACATAGTTACGCATGGAATTACCGCCTACTATTAGTTCACCTACATCATTTTCAATGAGTGAAAAAACGCCATTTTTAATTGCATCTGTAACCCCTTGGTGCATCTTAAAATCTCTAGATGTCATTTTAATTAAGCCTTCGGTACTTCCCAACCAAAAGTTGTGCTCTCGGTCCTTTATCATGCATTGTAACAATTTGATTCCCTCCGTTTCGTACAGCGAATGATTATAAATTTGCTTGCCATTTTCAATGATCTTTACGCCATTTTGATCTAAAATCCAAAGGCGATTATCATGCGGTAAAATCGTTAAGGCATCATCAGCATCTTTTTCATAAGCATGGAAAGGAGCTTTAAAACCCTTTGCCATTTTATTAATACTTCCTCTTCGGTTGCCTACCAAAACGGTATCTTTATTCAATGGAAAAATACTCGTAATCGCATCTTCCTTATCTGTTCCCAGCATCTCAAAATCGGTTCCATCGTAAACCATCAACTCATTAAAATCTGTGAAATAAACATTTCCAAAAGTATCACTTGCCATCGCATTGACATCTACCGTAAGGTCAAAATGATGAAAAGCAGATTCTTGAAAATTGGTTTTCGCTTGGTGTATATTTCTGTTTTTTAAAACAGAAATACCAACATCTCTTCCTACCCAAAGGTCCCCATTTGGAGACTGGTGAAATAGCCAAATAAGTTCATTTCCTAATTCTTTATAATTAACTGCTTGAAACTTTTGTCCATTCCAAAAACTTATTCCTCCATGTGTTGCCACCCACAAAGTCCCTGATTTATCTTCCAGAATACCTCGTACATAAGATGGAGTTAAACCATCAGCTATTGTAAAATTGGTAAAAGAATATCCATCATATCTACTCAAACCTACTACCGTACCTATCCATAAGTAACCTTTTTCATCTTGATACAAAGTGGTGATTTCCGAAGAAAGCATTCCATCCTGAGTATCAAAAATTTCATAGTGGAATGGCTGTGCCCAAAGTTGGACAGCATTCAAAAAAAATAAAATGTAGAAAAATATTTTCATTAGAAATTTTATCTTCAGAATCAATCATTTGTCTTTAGTCAAAAGGCTAAATTTTAAGGTACAAAGGATTTCTCTTATCCAGAGAAAAATTTCCAACAAGTTCTTAGAAACTGAGTATTCTATTTTAGTTTCTTTTGGAAACCAGTAATTTTCCTACATTTAACGTACTGACCATTTTTGTAAAAAAAGGTATCTCCATTGCGATGTAGCACCGCATCAATATCTGAACAATATTCTTTTGGTAGTTTCTTAAATTCGCCCGGCAATTTTTTTGGATAACCCTGTTCTACTTTATTATTTTTTATTCTTACGTACTGGTTTCCTTTAAATAAATACATTCGATGATTGGTTGTAAGATAAACCGCCGCATCAATATTTGAATGAAAATATCTTGGTAAGTTTTTAAATTCTCCAGGTAATTTTTTGGGAACGGTAGCAACTCGATGCCCATTTTGAATGATAAAATATTCTCGTCCTTTGAAGAAAATAGTTTTTTTATTAGGTTCACACCTAAGGGCTGCATCAATACCTGTGTTCCAATATTGGGGTAAATTTTTCCACCCATTTTGAATTTTGGTTGGATAGCCTGAATCTACTTGATTATTGAATAACCTGAAATAGACCATTTGAGAAAAGAAGTAATCTTTGTTTTCTTTTTCTAAATAAAATGCCGCATCTATAGGATTAGCCATCTCTAAATTTACAGGCTGAAGAATGGGAATTGAATCTTGACTTTTCACTTGTTGATTTAAAAACATTAAACAAAGAAGGCATAGAAAAATGTAATAAGCTCTCATATCATATGGATTTATTTATGGACGTTAGGTAAATATTTAGGACTTCAAAGAATAACTAATTATGGTGTAAAGTTGAGGCTATTCTATATTTTAAACATCCACTTAAATGAGGGTTTAGGTTTTCTCCTCATAAATGAGGAGTTGGTCTATGGAAGGGAGGAAGTAAATATTGAATCTAAAGGTGAAGGTTTCTCTATGTATGGTAACCCAATTGATGTAGGATCATTAAATGAGACATTTACATCCCCTTCTAACTTAATAAAAAAAGTAAATCTATCTGCTTTTTCATTTGTCATACATTCCTTTTTTACAAGACATTCACCTTAACTTCCTGATCAATACTGATATTATTAAAATAGCGAATTGGTGTTATTAATATTTGATTCTATTTTTTGCCTTAAAATAGTTCCCAATTTTCATAAGTATATTACATTAATTGGGAACTAGAGTCTTATGCAATTTCTCTCCGATCAATAATTAACTTTTTCTCATTCTCCAAATCAAATTCTACCTTCACCCCAATCGATCTCAAAAAATTAATATTCTTTTCCGCCTTCCTTCGGTTATTTTCAATGGTCTCCGTAGGACGAGTTGTGTCTTTGCTTCGAGCATATTGTTGACGTGTACGTTTGATCAAATTGTCAATTGACACCATTTCATAATTTTGTGTGTGATGAAGTTGTGTGTTTGATTGTGTGTCTGAAGTTTGATTAGACTGTTTCTTTTGTGGCACAAAGGTTTCAGCCTGTGTGTGCGAAACAGAAAGCGGTGGTGATGATGCTATTAAATCTTGAGTTGTGTCAGGATAATTATTCTTCCAAAACTCCCATTTTCGTTTTGGTGTCTGTGGAGTTATGGGTGGAATAATTCCAATTCCACTTGGTAATATTCCAGCTTTATAGGCCTCAATAAATGATAAACAAAACATCGTAAAGAAAGTAGCGATGATTGCTAATACAGCTAAAAAGCCGCCCCATTTTTCGATATTGATTTTCGAATTTTGAATAGCATTATTATTTGAAGCCAATGTAGATTTCATCACTTGATTCTTATTTTTTTGCTCATTGAGTAGGGTAGTCTTCTTTGTCGTTCGAAGAGAATCTAAACTTTGATTCCATTCATTTTGGATATCTAAAAGAGAAGATTGCATCAATGAATTAAGATTAGGAATCACCTTGTCTTTAATTTTATCCGCATGAGACTTTGCCCAAATATGTCCTCTATCATGTTTTCTCAAAAAGCTTTTTCGCTTTGCCTTTTGTTCGTTAATTTTAGCAATCCACTTTGATTTTTCAGCAACAAGTTTCTTTTGAAAAATAATAGAATCCCGATTCATATCTTTTTCAAATTCCTGCAAAATTTGTTGAGTAGAAGAATTGAGTTCTAGCGAAACCTTTTTCAAATCTACTACAGTTGGAGGGGCAGAAGTAAAGGCAACTAAATCGGGTGAAGCCTTCCAACTTGATATTGTCGTTCCAATAACTAACGGAACCAACATAATAAATAGCATTACAAAAAGTACTACTCGAATTGATTTAGGTTTCTTGTCCTCCGGTTCAGAATCGAAAAACCAATTTAAAATTTGCCTAATCCAAAAAGGATATAATTTGCGTATACCTCCTTCAAAACTACCAATTATGATAAGTGTTAGAATGGCAGTTACTGCTATAGCAATCAATTTAATAGTGATAGGAAGTTTTTCGTAAATGAC
>JBGCFD010000070.1:0-71103 GCA_045106765.1 Saprospiraceae bacterium
TTCTCTCAAGTTCTTGATATTCGTTCTAGCTGATTTTTTGTAGTAACGATTCTGAATACGCTTTTTAGCGTCTTGACGAATTCTTTTCTTTGCTGACTTGTGATGTGCCATTATGTATATATTTACTAATAAATTATGATCAATTATACCATTTTTTTCAAATGGAGTGCAAATTTATAGCTTTTATTCATAAAAGAAAACTTTTATCCACATTTTATTTATAGTTTTTTTAGAATTAAACCTTTATAAAAAAGCTTAAAAACGACGTTAAAATCAGTACATATTTAATTTTTTTCAACGATATTTGCTAAAATTTTTTAGAACCTGAATAAGATCAATTATATAAATCAAAACACATTTACGATCCTACCGTAAATACTTAGAAAAATACCAGATATAAAATGAACGATTATTCCTACGTATTCAACGCACACCCAAGTTTTATTGAATCTATGTACAAAAAATTTCAAGAAGATCCCGCTTCTGTTGAGGATGGATGGAGATCATTCTTTGAAGGTTTTGAATTTGCAACCAACGCAAATGGTAATGGAACTTCGACGGCGACTCCAAGTAATGGTGCTGCAACGATGAATGAAAAAGAATTCGGTGTACAATCCATTATTCATGGTTTCCGAAGTCGAGGTCATTTAAAATCTACCACTAATCCAATTCGTGATCGACGAGATCGAAGTCCTAATTTGGATCTAGCAGATTATAATTTAGAGGAAAGTGATTTGAACAAAACATTTATTGCAGGAGAGGAGATTGGTTTGAGAAATGCCACTTTGCAACAAATCATTGATAAGTTAAAAGAAATCTATTGCGGTAATATCGGTTATGAATATACTTATATTGAAAATCGTGAAAAGAGAATGTGGTTGCGTGATAAAATTGAAAATCGAGATTCAGGTAATTTTGGATTAAGTGATGATAAAAAGAAACGGATTCTTCAAAAATTAAGTGATGCGGTTGGTTTCGAGAAGTTTCTCCACACCAAATATGTAGGTCAAAAAAGATTCTCATTGGAAGGTGGTGAATCTACGATTGCTGCTTTAGATGCAATCATTAATGCTGCAGCAAATGCAGAAAGTCAATTTGGAAAAGGAACAGAAAAGCATCCAATTCATAATGTAGAAGAAGTTGTGATAGGAATGGCTCACCGTGGTCGATTAAATGTTTTGGCCAATATTATGGGAAAAACCTACGAGCATATTTTCAATGAGTTTGAAGGAACGGCAGTTCCTGATTTGAGTTTTGGAGATGGAGATGTAAAATATCATTTGGGGTATTCTTCTCAAATCAAAACACCTTCTGGTAGAAAAATACATTTAAAGTTAGCTCCTAATCCATCGCATTTGGAATCAGTAAATACGGTGGTAGAAGGATTTGCAAGAGCGAAGGCAGATATTTTATATAAAAGTGAGTATGATAAAATTCTTCCAATCTTGATTCATGGAGATGCTGCGATTGCAGGTCAAGGTATCGTTTACGAAACGGTTCAGATGAGTCAATTAGAAGGATATTTTACAGGAGGAACAATTCATTTTGTCATTAATAATCAGATCGGATTTACAACTGATTTTGATGACGCTCGATCTTCAACATATTCTACAGGTGTGGCAAGTTTGGTTCAAGCACCAGTTTTTCATGTGAATGGAGATGATCCGGAAGCAGTAGTTTTCGCAGTAGAATTAGCTACGGAATATCGTCAGAAATTTAATAATGATGTTTTCATTGATATGGTTTGTTATCGTAAGCATGGTCATAACGAAGGTGATGATCCTCAATTTACACAACCTGAGATGTATATTAATTTTATTAAAAATCACAAAGATCCAAGAGAGTTGTATTCTCAAATTTTAGCGGAGCGGGGCGATATTGAAAAAGCGATGGCTGAAAAAATGGAAAAGGAGTTTTGGGCTAATCTGCAAAAAAGATTAGATAAAGTGAAGCAAAAACCTTTGCCTTACGATTATCAAAAACCTGAATTGGCTTGGAAAAAATTAACTCGAACAACTAATTTAAAAGATTTTCAAAAATCGCCAGCAACTGGAATTCCTAAAACTAAGGTGAATAAAATCGTCAAGCACTTGATGACAATTCCTGAAAATTTCAATCAATTATCTAAGATCAATCGATTAATTAAAGGAAAACAAAAATTGCTCGATGAGAATAAATTAGATTGGGCAATGGCTGAAATGATGGCTTACGGATCTATTTTATTAGAAAATAGAAATGTGAGAATGAGTGGACAAGATGTGAAGAGGGGAACTTTCTCTCATCGACATGCTATTTTTAATGATTCAAAAAACTTCGAAGAATTTAATCGATTGGATGGAATGGCGAAAAAACAAGGGAAGTTTAGAATTTATAATTCTTTCCTTTCTGAGTTTGGAGTGTTAGGATTTGAGTATGGGTATTCTTTGGCGACACCAGATGATTTAGTGATTTGGGAGGCACAGTTTGGTGATTTTTATAATGGAGCACAAACAATTGTGGATCAGTATATTTCGGCTGCTGAAAGTAAGTGGCAACGAATGAGTGGTCTCGTCATGTTGTTACCTCATGGATACGAAGGTCAAGGTCCAGAGCATTCAAGTGCGAGATTGGAGCGGTTTTTACAGATGTGTGCAGAAGCAAATATTACAGTTGCGAACATCACTACGCCTGCGAATATTTTCCATGCGATGCGAAGACAGTTGGCTAGACCTTTCCGAAAGCCATTAATTATTATGTCGCCAAAATCTTTATTACGTCATCCAATGGCCGTTTCTGATTTGTCTGAATTTGAAACTGGAAATGGTTTTCAAGAAGTCATTAATGATCCTGAAATAAATACTAAAAATGCGAAAAAAGTAAAACGAGTTTTGTTGTGTACAGGTAAAATTTACTATGATTTGATGGAGAAAAAAATGGCAGACAAACGAGATGATGTTGCCATCGTTAGATTGGAACAATTATATCCTTTGCCAACAGATCAGTTGACTAAAATTATCAAACAATATAAAAACGCTGACTTCAAATGGGTGCAAGAAGAATCTGAGAATATGGGAGCATGGCGATATATTCAAGCGAAGTTTTTAGTGAAATATAAAAATATAGTATTGGATAATATTTCGAGAAGAGCAACAGCTTCACCTGCAACTGGATTTAAAAAAGTTCATGAGAAACAGCAGGCGGAAGTGGTAGCGAAGGCTTTTAAAAAATAGAATCAAATAATATTTTTTATAAAAAGGAAAACCCTAGAAGATTTAATCTCCTAGGGTTTTCTTTTTGTTTTTCCAAAAATTATCTTGCTCGTGATTCAATATAACTTCTCAAATCTTCCATCATTTGATCACTCATTTTCTCTTGAGTATATTGTGGCATATATGCTTTTTTTCCATTCATCGGAGGTGTTCCATATCTTCCAACTTGATAAATCGAGTATCGAGTATATTTTGAAATATGCTTATCCAAATGTTTAAAGGTTAACTCCTCATTATCTAAATCGAAATAAGAATATCGCTTGTCCTTGTGACAATGTTGGCAACTTAATTCGTATATTAATTTTCCGTTTTCAGGATTTCCTTTTAAGTTATAACCAATTTTTCTGTCCTTTGGTGGAGTGATAAAAGTAGCAGGAGAACCCTGCAAATAATATGATTTGATTAGTTCGATGGCAGCAGTTTTGTCCCCGCTATTATTGAGAGCAGCATTGACCGTTTTGTAATCTGCATCTGATAAATTGAGGTCTTCCATTTTTAATTCCAAAGTCCACAACCAAGCTAACACAGATTCCATTTCCCAATTTTTCAACTTACGACCTTGCGCACACTCAACTGCACAAAGTTGAATGGCTTCCCGAAGATTATTTCTTGCAGGTTCAACTAGCTTACCATATTTTTTATCATAATCTCCATTGTAAAAAGAGGTTCGATTGACAATACCATAAAGTGAAGTACCTTGCAAAAATGGTAATCCATTTTCTTTAGCATATTCCAATCTTGCTTGTGGATCTGAAACTCGAAGGTCTGGATCCTCTTTAACAGTATTGTGACAAGAAGTACAAACAAAATGCTTGCTTTGTTTTTTAGTACTGCCTCCACTTGGTTTTTTTGCAATTCCATGAAGGGCTAAATCTGCACCAATTTTAGCAGAAGCACCTTTGATTAAATTAGCTTGATGTTGAATTGGAGCATCACCTAGTTTTTTTAAAACTTCAGAAATTGCATCGTCCTTTTTTACTGCTAGAAGTGGTTTTTCTTCAGGCAAAAAACTAGTTAGAATAATAGTTGCTACAATTAATATGGATATAAAAAATAATTTTTTCATAAAATAATTTTTTTATTTTTTCAAAAACTTCAATTAAGGAAATAAGACTAGAGATTAAAAATCCTAGAAATCGTAAACCCTAAACGAAATTCATTATCTCCCCAATTGCTTGTCGTGTAAGGAATATAATCATTTTCAATAATCCCAGTTGCATTGGTAAAGTTGACTTGAAAAATATGTCCACCTGTATCAATTTCTAAACCGATTCCCATTGGCGCGTAAAATCCTTCAGGTCGATCAGCCAACAAAAAAGTAGCATCTGCAATAATTCCAAAAACTTTATTGATTTGAATTCGAGTGGCTGCACCGACTGAGAAGATGCCATTCACATCATCAAAATCTACTTTATTTCGATGGGTATAACCTGGCATGACTTGCAAAGTAAATCGTTGAGAAAATTTGCGAGCAATTAAAACTTGAGCGGTGTACGTAACTCGATGAGCGAATTTATCGAAATTAGTTAATGCATCACCCTCTGTACTTTTCATAGTTGAGATGGTCGAAACGCCCATTAAAGTCATGGACAACGGCATAGAGTTATCATCTTTTTGATGAAGAATTCTATATTTTAAAGAAGGACTGACTAAAGCACCTAAAGCACCTGCTCCTTTAGTTCGACTTACGCCAATCGTTAATTCGTTAGAAATGCCATATTCGAACCCAAATAATACATCAGCTGCATTTTCTAAGCCATATAAAGTTTCCCATCCTCCTTTAGTATTTCCAAAACGATGACCAATTCGAAAATCTAACTTTCGATCAGGAACTGTTTCGACAGAGTGAGAATTAATGACCCGAGTATCTTTAAAAGTTTGAAACACAGGGTCTTGTGCATTGATTTGGAAAGAAGAGAAAATAAAAACGATACATATTGTAATCAAAAATTGATTCTTCATTTGTTGCAAATTAATTAGGTGATTAGTGAGGTTTAAAATAAAAAGGAATTTAATTTTCAGGATAATCATTGAGTACCCAACATTCCACTAATTCAAATTCTGAGGCAGATAGCATATCTCCTTCAGGCATATCCATGATGTCAATAACTCGTTTTTTGAATGCATTATCATTGAGAAAGATAGATAACTTTGCATAATCAGTCATATCTCCAATTCCAGCACCTGAACCATGACAACCTGCAAATGCGCATGAATTGTCAATGATTGGTTTAATTTGGTTGTCATAAATAACTGGAACTGAGATGGTGTCACAAAATTCATTAGAGATTGTATCAGGGTCAACCAATTTATCATTGGTACAAGAGGTTTGACTCATTTGAATCATAAATAAACTCCCTAAAATAAATAAGGAAAGCAGATTGATTTTTTTCATAAGAATAAAAGAGTTTTAAATATGGGGTAAAATGAAATGTAAAAATAAAAATCTAATTAAATATTTAATCCAAAATTAGGTTTGATTTTTACACATCTTGTTTAATACAGTAGAAATAGGAAAAAGGATGCGTAAAACTTATAATGAATTTATTTTTTGAGAACTAACAACTATTAGGTAATTACTGTTGTTTTGAATATGACATTGAACGATTTTCAAAATTAGAAAATTAGAATTAAAGTCTATTAATCGTAAAAAAGCATTATTTTTGTAATCTAATATACGTATTAGAGATTCATTGGGATCACTTTTAAAATAAATTTTAATCAAAAAAAAATAGAATAATATGTATCCACCAGATTTAGTAGCTCCAATGCATAAAGATTTGACTGACCATGGTTTTCAGGGTTTACAAACGGTTGAAGCTGTTGAAGATTTTATGAAAAATATGGAAGGCACCGCATTAGTTGTCGTGAACTCAGTTTGCGGATGTGCTGCAGCAATGGCTCGCCCAGGTGCGAAATTAGCTATGCAAAATGATAAAAAACCTACTCAATCAGCAACAGTTTTTGCTGGAGTTGATCGAGAAGCAACAGAAAAAGTAAGAGAATATTTATTACCATATCCTCCTTCTTCTCCTGCAATTGCTTTATTTGAAAATGGAAAAGTAGTCCACATGTTAGAGCGTCACCATATCGAAGGGCGACCTGCTGAAATGATTGCAGCTAATTTGAAGATGGCTTTTGATAAATACTGTTAGTAGCTTGCACGTAGTCGTCTGTTTCAGCAGAACTAAAAAAAGGAGCAAAGCGACTGCAAAAAAAAGTCAAAATAAAAAAATCCAAGGGAATTAATTTCTCTTGGATTTTTTTTTGGAAAAGTACTTTTTGAATTATTGGTCGCTATGCTTTTTTTAGGTCTGCTGAAGCAGACTTCCATATGTTGACTATTTAAGGTGCTAGTCTTTCCATTTTCCACTTTCCTTTTTTAGATAATTTATATCTAATTCGATCATGTAATCGACTTCTCCGTCCTTGCCAGAATTCAATTAAAACAGGTTGTACCAAATATCCACCCCAATGAGGAGGGCAAGGAAGCACTTCTTCGTTTTTATATCTTTCTTCCAAATCTTTCATATTTTTTTCAAGTACACTTCGGTTTTTAATCACTTTGCTTTGTGAAGAAACCCATGCGCCCATTTGACTTTTCTTGGGACGACTTTGGAAATATTTTTTAGAAACCTTTCTACTCACTTTTTTGACGACCCCTTCGATACGGACTTGTCTTTCCAATCCTAACCAAACAAAAGTCAAAGCGACATTTTTATTCTTGGCGATCTCTTTTCCTTTATGACTTTTATAATTGGTGAAAAAAGTAAAACCGTTTTCGTCCAAATTTTTTAGTAAAACAATTCTTGCGGAGGGAATACCATCAGGACTGACTGTTGAAAGAGTCATTGCGTTTGGTTCAGGCACTTCACTTTTGAGTGCTTCTTTCATCCAGATTTCGAATTGTTTGATTGGATTATCTGAAACATCAGAAATGTCCAATTCTTTTTTAGAATAATCTTCTCGGAGGTCGGATAATTTTTTTCTAGCCATTTTTTTATTCTTTATTACTTTTTTTTGAAAAAAAATACGAGAATTTGTCACCTCAAGTTAACAATTAAACTCAAGTCAAGTTTTGATTTTTGAAAAAAAATCAATGATTTTTATTGATTAAATTATATTGATTTTTTTGATGTGAAAATAAGAAATGTCACAGGCTCCAAGTTGTGGAACGTATTAATTTATTTTGATACTTGAAGTGTAGTTTTAATTTCTTTTCAAGAAAAATTGTGTTGAAAAGGAATGAAAAAGCAATTATTTTTTGTCACCAAAATTTTAAAAGCGATGATTATTTTTTTCCCAAAAGAAGAATAAGTAGAATTGAGATCAATAAAATTAAGCATTTTTTTATAGTGAAAAAAAATCGCAAGTGTTTTTTTTAGCAGTTACAAAACTTCATTTCAGCGTATTGCATTTCAACGGAATTGCTTGACTTCCAACTGATTCTACCCCTATATTTGAATCATCGAAACGAACTTAACAATTTTTTACTCCCACCAAAATATTTCAGATTAATAACCTAAAGCTTTTATCCTCCCATTTTTTTTGAAACGAATCTTACAATTTTTATATCTCCCCAGACTTATTCTACCCTCAACAATTAATGACAATTTTTTTCCAAAAACCATCCCCAGATAAAAGTCCCAAGTCCATGAATACTTCTACAAACCGAATTTCTGCATTTACTTTCGTATTTATTTTCCTTTCTCATTTTGCATTCTCAGCAAACATTGTAATCATCGAAAGTACTTCCTTTCACCCACTTCAACAGATGGACGCTAAATGGCAAAGCATTGCTAATAGTCAAGGACACACAACTACTATCCTTTCTCAAACATCATTGGACGATGTAAATAATTTATCTGGTTTTGATGTTTTAATTCTTTCTAACGGTCTAATTCAATTGACGGATACCCGCGAAGAAGTGCTTCACCAATTTGTCGCTCAAGGTGGCAATGCTTATATCCAAGCAGAATATCAAGCTACACAACCTGGTAGCGAAGCATTTGAATATGTAGTAAATCAATTAGGAGGAACTTTTAGTTGGATTGGAGAATCAAATGGAAACTTAGCTCCAATGAATATTTTTGGAGAATTAGCAGAAGGAGATACACCAGTAACTTCAATTGACCATTTTTGGTACGGAGCTCACGGAGAAGGTGGAGATAACATTACTCCTTTTTTAGAAAAAAATGACAAACACTTCGGTTTTACTTTTTGCTCAACTAATCCATCTCAAGGAAAAATTGCTACCACTTCTGATCAAGATTGGATTCGACTCGATTACTCACCTGAGTTGATTTCAAATATTATTCACTTTTTGGCGACTCCTGGTTCGCTGGTAATCCCATCTATCTTTGTTAGCGTATCAAATGACCAACCTTGTCAAAATGACCCTGTGACCTTTACAGCTAACGTAGGAATAACAACTGCTACTATTCAATACCAATGGTTAGTCAATGGAAATCCTATTCCAGGGGCTACTGATGCAAGTTACACCGCTCTATTTAATAGTGGAGATTTAGTAAACTGCGAAATTACTTTTTCGGATAATTGTGCTTCTCAAATGGTGTCGACTCCACAATTAGAAGTACTTATTATCAATCCTTTAACAAACACGCCAACACTTAACATCACTACTACGAACACAACTATCTGCTCTATTGAATCTGTAACGGCCACCGCCTTGGCTACGGATATTCAAGGATTAACAAATGTCTCTTACCAATGGGCATTGAATAACCAGGACATTCCTGGTGCAACGAACACTACTATTTCAATCAACACTTTGAATGATGGAGATATATTAAATTGTCACTTGAACTACGCTGATTTTTGTAATGGTGACGATCAAATTATTTCCAACACGCTTACTTTTACTGTCAATGCTTCCACCACACCTACTATTTCTATTATTTCTGACTTTACCAATATTTGCGCTGGTGAAGACATCACTTTTACAACAAACACTAATCAGGTAGGAGCTAATCCAACTTTTCAATGGATGATCGACGGAACAAACGTAGGAACAAATACTTCAATTTTTATTGCATCAAATCTTACCGATGCACAGACAGTAACTTGTTTAGTTACCAGTAGCGATATCTGTGCAAGTACTCTAACAGCTACTTCGAATCCTATCTCAATCAATATAATTTCACCTATAACTCCTGAATTAAATGTTCAAGCTGACCAAACGAACATCTGCTCAGGCGAAACAATTACCTTCACCGCAAATGGAACTAACCTTGGTTCTTCTGCTCAATACGAATGGTTTATTGATGGAGTAACAACAGGCTTAATCAACGCTCTTTTTACAACAAACAACTTAGTTGACGGACAATCCGTCACTTGCCAAGCAGTAACTTCTGAAACGTGTGTAACCACAAATACAATAACAAGCGCACCGATCCAAATCGAAGTTGCTACTCCAGAAAATCCAACCATCGCAATTACTTCTGATGCCACTTCAATTTGTTTTGGTAGCTCAGTAAACTTTATAGCTACAGGCGAAAACTTAGGAGTTAATCCACAATATCAATGGTTGGTAGACGGGACAATAACAGGAAACACTACAAACACTTTTAACACTATTTTTACTACTGAACAAACAATTAGCTGTATCGTTACAGCGACTAACACTTGCTCTGGATCACTTACTGCTAACTCTAACGAAATCGAAATTACTCTTGGAAATCTTTTAGTTGAATTGATGGAAATTCAACCTGAAAGTTGCGACAATTCTAATGGTATGATCGAACTTCAAGCTACTGGCGGATTTGGCCCTTACACTTTTAACTGGGACAACAACACTACAAACACGAATACACTTAATAATCTTTCCGCTGGCGACTATTCAGTTGTCGTATCAGATGTGAATGGTTGCTCTGCTGAACTCGAAATCAATATTCCTTACATTGCGACTCCGGAAATTGAAAATTTAGAAGCAACTCACATTAACTGTACTAATATCGGAGGAACTGCAAAGGTTACCATGTACGACCCAAGCATATCATATTCTTATGTTTGGAAAAATGCTAATAATGAAACTGTTGCTAGCTCTGATGAAGTAAAAAATCTTTCAGAGGGTTTATATTATGTTGAAGTAACTAATGCTTATGGGTGCTCAGTTTCTGAAGAAGTTTACATCGAAGCCAATGCTCCAATTTTAGTTGAAATTTTGGAACCAACAACAGTACAACTGGGTGACGAGTATCGTCTTCAAGTAGTAACAAATTACACCAACGCTACATTCGCTTGGGAAGCTGATGAATCACTTTCTTGCTTAGACTGTATGACTCCAACTATTTTACCAACACAAACCACTACCTATTTTTTGACTGTGACGACTGCAGAGGGATGCTCTGTCGAGGCTCATGTGACGATCCAGGTAGAAAAGCCACGAAACGTTTTTGTGCCAAATGCATTCTCTCCAAACAACGATGGTAACAATGACACCTTCACAATTTACGGAGGAGATGATGTTGTAAAAATCAAAAATTTTCAAGTATTTGATCGTTGGGGAGCTGTAGTGTTTTCTAATACCGATTTTCAGGTAAATGATGAAACACAAGGCTGGAATGGAAAAGTCAATAACAAAAAAAATGCAGGAAATGTATTTATTTATTTTGCAGAAATCGAATTTTTGGACGGTCGTATCGAAGTATACAAAGGCGACGTGACTGCTACTAGATAAAAAAACTTTTATTTTTTTTGGAAAATTTCGAAAGGTTGAAAAATTGCACATGCAGTTTTTTGACCTTTTCACTTTATTAGAAGACTTGTAAGAGAAGATAATCAGAAATTGATTTTTTGGAAAAAAAAAGACCCTGTCAATTAGCATTGACAGGGACAAAACAAAAAACAAACACTATGAACAAACACTTATCTTTAAAATTCCCGAAGGAATTAATTTATCTTTTTTGAGATCGAAGAGGAAATAACTCTTCGGAGTAAAATTTAAATTTTTAGTTACATTCGTCACTTGTCACTCTCCGTCTAGATCTGGTAGGAGTTGAAGTTGGAATAATTTTTTTCCATTTATTATTTTTCAGAAATTGCTAATTATTTTTTTGAAAAATAATATTTACTATATTTTTTTAAGGGAAAAATTCAGTTTAGTTTTTTTGTAAAAGCATTGTTATTTTAATCATTGCTTTGTGAAAATGAACTAAATTAGAAAGGGGTAAAACGTTGATTATTAATTAATTGTGGGAGTAAATATTGATTGCTGACTCTATTATCTATATTGCAAATTGAATGCCAAAAGTACCATGTTTAGGGTAGTTTTTAAAATAAAAAAATCCCCTCGATGTTTCGAGGGGACAAAACAAAAAACAAAAACTATGAACAAACACTCACCCTAAAATTAATTAGGAAGATATATTTTAAAACGCTATTTCAATATTTAGGTTACAGACCTTAATGATTTTTTCTTTTAAAAATCATTGCTCAGTTTTGCCTGTAAAATTTACTTCATCCATTTAGGTAATTCGTCGCCACTTTCTCCTTTAAAATTCACTTTCCCATTAATTACTTCGAAACTCCAAGTATGTCTTTTTTTACATCCTGAGATACAACCATCAAACTTGATGATGTAATTAATTTCCCAACCGTTCGCTAATTTTTTTATTTCAATATCATTTCCATCCCCGTTTGGTTCCATCATATCAACAAGTGTTACACTTTCTACTGTTGATAAATCTTTTGCCAATGGAGCTATATTCAATGATTCTTCTGCACACATGTTGAATGAAAAATGTTCTTCATCCCATTCTACATGACGGTCTATTTTTAATTTAAATTTTTCACTTAATTCATTAATCTTATCATTGTCTGTTACATCATCTCCTAATCTAAGCGGAGTTGCCCAAGTTGCATCTCTTTTATAAATTACTACTAATCGATCTACCGTTGGAGTTGGAAAAGTGTGCAACTTATGTTCCGAGGTTACTATTTTTGCTTCGGGTAATCCACTTGTGTGAATGGCGATCAAACTTGAATAAATCGATTCAACCATTTCCTTCGGTACCTCTGCATCTAAACCTTCGAAGTTACTTCCATTAACCAACTGACGTAAAGCCAATCGAGTTGCATCTTTTTTATATTGATTTTTTTGATGATTAGAAAGTTTGGCAACAGAAGAAGTTGGATCTCCATTATTATCATTGCCAAATGCTAACATCGAATTACTTCCTGCAACACTCAAAAAACAAACCATTGCTAACAAGAACAATTGTTGTTTTACAGTCTTTTTTCGATGATGGTTGGCTTTCATAAGTAAGTGAATTTATTATACTTAGTTTTGCTTAACTGTTATGCAAAGCATATACCAACTTGAAATGGGATTTTGATTTAAAGAAGGGAAGTGTGACTACTTTTTTTTAAAAATAAAAAAAAGTCTTAATGTATAAACCTAGAAGTTTATTGAGAAAGTGGACTAAAATGTCTGTAATTCAACTAACTTTTGATAAGCGCCTTTTTGTCCTAAAAGAATTTTATGGCGACCCCTTTCAATAATTTTTCCATCTTGCATTACAATGATTTCGTCGGCATGTTGAATAGTTGAAAGTCGATGAGCGATGACAATTGAAGTTCGATCTTTCATCAAAAGTGTCAAAGATTGTTGCACTAGTTTTTCAGATTCAGAATCAAGTGCAGAAGTGGCTTCATCTAAAATAAGGATAGGTGGGTTTTTTAATACAGCTCTTGCAATGGTAATTCGTTGGCGTTGGCCACCGCTCAATTTATTACCTCGATCGCCAATATTAGTTTCATAACCATTTTCAGTTTTTAAAATAAAATCGTGTGCATTGGCGATTTTGGCAGCTTCGATAACTTGTTCCTTCGTAATCTTTTCTAACCCAAAAACGATATTGTTATAAATAGTATCATTGAATAAAATAGCTTCTTGTGAAACGATTCCCATCAAATGTCGAAGGTCTTTTATTTTTAAATCTTTGATGTTTTTTCCATCAATAAAAATTCCTCCTGAACTAACTTCGTAAAACCTTGGAAGTAAATCAACTAAAGTACTTTTTCCTGCACCCGAAGCTCCGACGAGTGCGACGATTTTTCCTTTAGGAATTTTTAGATCTATTTTATCCAAAATTTTCTTCTCATCTTCTTGATAAAAAAAATCAATATCTCGATATTCAATAGAATGGTTGAATTGTTGAATAGGCAAGGCATCTTTTTTCTCCTTGATCGTTTCTTCCGCATTTAAAATATGATCTACCCGATCGACAGCAGCAGCCCCTTTTTGGAAATTATAATATGCTTTTGAAAAAGATTTGGCAGGATCAATGACATAATAAAATGCCATCAAAAATGCAAAGAAACTTTCTGCCCCAAGTGCTCCACTAAATACTTGCCTTGATCCATACCACAATAAAACTGAGACAACTGCAATGCCTAAAAATTCAGTTAAAGGTGAGGACAAATCTCTTCGCCAAAGCAAGTGGGTTAAGGTTTTTTTATAATCATTATTTTCTTTTTGGAATTTTTCTTCTTGATATTTTTCCGCATTAAAACCTTTGATAATTCGTAAACCTGAGAGACCTTCTTCGACAATTGAAACTAGGTTTCCCAATTTTTCTTGAACCGTTGAAGACTTCTTTTTTAATGTTTTTCCAATTCCTCCGATGATGATTGCGGTAAAAATGATGAGTACAAAAACGAACATCGTCAATGCAGGACTCAAATAAATCATCAATCCCAAACAGCCAAACATAATCAAAGGCTCTCGAAAAAAAGCTTCTAAAACATTTAAAATACTCCATTCGATTTCCATCACATCGGTTGTAATTCGGGACATCAAATCTCCCTTTTTTTCTTCTGAAAAATAGGAGAGGGGTAAGGCCATCATTTTGTGAAATAGTTGTTGGCGAACATCTCGTACGATTCCATTTCGTACCGGAGCCATAAAAAATAAGGAAAGGTATCGAAATAGATTTTTTAATAAAAAAAGTATAACAATGAAAATACAAATGTAGGCGAGCGCAGTTTCTTTACTTTTGGTATGCATCAAATTGCTGAACCAATATTTAGAATATTCAACCAAGCTTCCCGCACTCCAAGACAATTCTGGCTCCTGTATGACAGGTGCTTCGATGTCAAAAAGTATTTGTAAGAAAGGAATGATTGCAGGGATGCTTACTATTGTAAACAATGCCATGAAGACGTTACAAATAATATTGAGGATGACGTTGCGGCGATATGGTTGGAGGTAACGAAAGAGTTTGCGAAGCATTGGAGTTAATCATTCACCGTTAGAAAAATTATTTTCCAATTCGTCTATATTCATTAGCATTGGAAGCATCGATTCGAACCATAATTTTGTGCAAATCATCTTTTTCTGTTTTTGTTCCTTGCTTGAAAATTTCGATTAACTCATCTCTTTTGCTGTTGGCAAACATCTGCATAATCATCGAGTTTGGATAATTTCGATTAACATCTTTCATAGTAGCAATGGCTTCCATTACTTTTGCTCGGGCAGCAGTTGGATCTAAGTGCATATTATCTAAACCTTCTCTGTGATATTTATACATTGACATTCGATAGTCTCTAATTCTAGGACTGGTCAAATTTTCGATGATCCAATATCTGTTTCGATTGCCATCAATTTGTCTCCAGCCAGGAAATGCAGAAGCTGCATTTTGGGGCACACTTTGGATAATTTCTTGCGCAGTTCGGAAAAATGGATCTCCTCCAAGTGGTGAAAATGAATCATAGTCCATTCCTAAAATTAGATTGACATAATAACCCAATAATGCACTTAAGTTATCTTGAAATAAATTTTTACTAAAAACAATTGGCTGAAACGGCTCGTAATTAAAAACAACATCTTTGTCCACGTGATTTAAAAGTGTTGTTTCCTCGCTACTTCCATAAATAGGACGAGATGATTGAATTGCTAAGTCCGCTCTAAAAGAAGTTTGAGAAACCTCTTCCGTTATCGTCAGTTGTATTTGACATTTGATTCGTTCTTCTTGATCATACACATCTTCCGTCCATTTACGGTTATTCAAAAATTCTTGGATATTCGTTTCCAAATCTTTGAAAACTTTAGGATCTACATTTTGGATTTTAGGAGTATTCACTTTTACATCAAAAAGTAATTCTTGAGCATTCACGAATTGACTCAAAAAAAGAATAAAAGGTAAAAGGAGAAATTTTTTCATTTTAAAATTATTTTATTAGAAAACGATATTAGCACATTTAGTTTTGACATCGCTCGGAATAATATTTTTAATTAATCATAGAGACAATTTCATTCACAATATCAATTGCCACTTTTGTCTTAGATTTTAACTCAAAATCTTTGATCTTATTGTCTTTTCGCAGGATAGTAATTTTGTTGGTGTCTACAGCAAAACCAGCTCCTTTATCTTGTAACGAATTTAAAACAATAAAGTCGAAGTTTTTTCGCTCTAATTTGCCTTTGGCATTTTCAATTTCATTGTTAGTTTCCAAGGCAAAACCGATGAGTAATTGGTTACCTTTTTTTTGTTTACCAAGAGTTGCTGCAATGTCTGTGGTTTTTTCTAACTCAATTGTGAGTGTTTTATCTTTTTTCTTTATTTTTTTATCTGCTACATTGATTGGACGGTAATCTGCTACAGCAGCGGCTAAAATAGAAATATCACTTTTTTCAAAACGACTTAGTGCTGCTTCGTACATGGATTGAGCGTTCATCACTTGGATTGTTTCGATATTTGGATGTTGTATTTTTAGAGCAGATGGCCCTAAAATTAATTTGACCTCTGCACCTCTTTCCGCTAACTCTTTGGCTAAAGCAACGCCCATTTTTCCACTTGATCTATTTCCAATAAATCGGACAGGATCAATTGGTTCATAAGTTGGACCAGCGGTGATGAGTGCTTTTTTCCCAACTAAGTCTTCTTTTTGAGAAAAATATTTTTCTAAAGTTTCTACAATAAATTCAGGTTCAGCCATTCGGCCATTTCCAACTAATCCACTAGCTAATTCACCATGAGCTACATCAATTAATTGATTTCCATAGGATTGTAATTTTTGTACATTCCCAACTGTGGAAGGATGTAACCACATATCCAAATCCATAGCAGGTGCAAAAAACATAGGACATCGGGCAGAAAGATAAGTGGCAACAATTACATTATCAGCAATTCCATTAGCCAATTTTGCCAAGGTGGTAGCAGTCGCAGGTGCAATAATCATAGCATCAGCCCAAAGGCCTAGTTCGACATGATTATTCCAACTTTCTTCTGAACTAACTTGAGTGTGAACGGGTCTTTTGGAAAGTGTAGAAAGTGTAAGTGGAGTGATAAATTGGGTAGCCGCTTCCGTCATCAAAATTTGCACTTCGGCACCAGACTTAATTAATAGACGAGTCAGGAATGCTGCTTTGTAAGCTGCTATGCTACCTGAAATTCCAAGGATAATTTTTTTGCCAACCATAATGTTTATATATCTTAAACGAAAAATGATGAATGACCTAATATAGGAAATTCATCATTTTTCATCTAGGATTTACTTTTAATTTTTGATTAAAAGTCTTTTTTCTCGCCACCTTCTTTGTAACGATAAGAAATTTCTCCATTTGCAAATTCATCAGCAGCAATCAAAACTGGATTTGGTAATCGCTCATAGAATTTAGAAATCTCGATTTGTTCTTTATTCTCGTGAATCTCTTCGATTGTATCAGAGTTAACTGCAAATTCGTCCAACTTACTAGTCAATTCTAATTTTAAATCAACTGCTACTCGTGAAGCTCGTTTGCTAATTACATTTAATGCTTCATAAATATTATCAGCTTCTCCAATAAAATCTTTGATAGAACGTGCTTGAATATTAGCTTCAAGACCTTGAACTTTGGATTTGATATCTGTCATTTTCTAATTGTTTTAATTTTTTAGTAGTGTTATTAAAAATCGAATCCGCCTCTTTTCTGTATTTACTGGTTGTATATTTATTAATGAATTTTTTATAATATTTCAAAGTGTTATTATATCGCTCTGACTGCTTTGAAAAAATACTATTTTGAGCTAAAAGGTAATTCCCCTTCAATATCAAAAATCTCACACGTTCTGCATCTGGAGATTCTGGGAAATCTTTCAACAAGTTTTCAAACGATGTAGTAGCCGCTTGATATTGTCTTAAGTCATAGTATAATTCACCTTCAGCAAATGCTTTTTTCTCCATCTTTCGACGCATAATATCAATCAACTTATTGCATTCTGCTACTCGTTCACTTGTAGGATAAGTATTGACAAATAATTGAAATTGATCAACTGCTTTGGCTGAATAAGTTTGATCCAAACGATAACTTGGTGAAAGGTTATAATTGGAAAAGCCAATCATGAAATCAGCTTCTTCTCTATACGTACTATTTGGAAAAGTAGTTGTGAAATTTTTAAAATAATACGAAGCCAAAACATATCTATTTAAGTAAAAATGGGTGTAAGAATAGTAAAAATATACTTTCTCTGCTTCCACTTTTCCTCTCAAGTTATTAATGATAAGTTCGAAAAGATTCTGAGCTTTTAAGTACTCCTCATCTTCATAATATTCAAAAGCTTTTTTGTAAATTAAATCTACATCTCCACCTGCTCGTAATTTTTCAAAATCACTTTTACATGAACTAAAAAATATAAATCCGACCGCCAATAAAATGGGAAAAATTAACTTTATTTTCATAAGTGCGCAAAATTACAATTTTTTATCTAAATAATGAATGTTTTTCTGTTCTATTAAACGGAAGGAAATAGAGAAATCGTTGGTGAAAATTAAGTTTTTATAAAAAATATTTACAATTTGATTTTGTAGAAACAATCCCTAGTAGTTGTCTTAAAAAAAGAATCCTGCTTTCAGATTTCTCTGAATGCAGGATTCTTTTTTTTTAATGAAAATTTGGATTACATTCCGCCACCCATTTTTTGAAGGTCGTCCATGTCCATCTTTTCGTAACCATCAGTATTTAATTTGAAAATACTTTTATCTACTTTCTTTTCAATTTTAGTTGCAGCGAAAGTGATAGAACCACCTTTTCCTTTTTCTCCACCCGAGATTGTAATCTCAAGAGGCATCTCTTTTAATTTTAATTCAGGTGCACCAGATGATTTCATACTTTCCAACATTGCATCAGAGTATTTAATTGCATCAGTTACATAGAGTGCAACTTTGACATTATTCTCTTGAGCTTCTTTGTTTTTGAGTATAATATTAGCTTTGTAGCAATCGTAACCTGAGATACTTTTCTTATCTTTTTTATCATAAGTTACATCGTATTCAAATGTTTCGTTTTCATCTTTTTCTTGTGCATCTTTTGCTATCTTCTCCATTTCAGTAAAGTCGTCGGCTTTTAATTCTGTCATCATTTTTTGCCCCATAGCATCAATCAACATTACCATATCCCTTGGGTTTGATTGATATAATACTTGCATTTTCATCATTCCTCCCATGACATCTCCTGTAACTAAAGACTGATCTTTTGTAAATGCAATATTCATTGTTGCAGTTTTAAGCATTTGTAGTTGAGGTGCAGCAGATGGATCATCTACTTGTAAGTCAGTAATACCAATAGTAATATTTCCTTCTTCAAGTGCCTTTTGAGCAGATACATTTTGAAGTCCAGCAACTAAAAATACAAAAAGAAAGAGTCCAATAATTTTTTTCATTTTAAACATTTTTGAAATTTGAAAAATTGTTAATTTAAATAGGATAGGATGATTTAAGTTAATAACGGTTTTTTATATAAATAACTTATACAAATATAAGTGCATTTTTATTTGGAAAAAATCCTTTGAAACTAATTTGGTATATAAAATCTAATGATTCATCTATTTGACGGTTGTTGCAACAAAAAGTAATGGATTTCAAAAGACATGCCTATTCATTATCCATTTGCTTTAGATAAGTGAAGTTTTTATTGATAAGAGCCATTTTTACTCCTTTTTCATCAAATTTCTTTTTGATCGCTTCCATGACGTCACAAGATAATTCATATGCTTTACTAGCGTCAACTGCCCAAGTCCAAGTTTTGATATTGATGCCAATATTATTAAATCCAATTACTCTAACAGGTACTTTAGGTTTTCCCATTCTGATATCTTCTAATGTTCTATTATCTAAAGAAAGAGGATGTTTTGCAATTTCTTCTTGAATAATTTCTCGAATTAAATCAATATCGGAACTCATTGCTACATTAAATTCAATCGGCCTTACGATTTTATCATTACTAAAATCAAAATTGATAATTACCTCATCGCTAATAACTGTATTGGGAATAATAATTCGTCTATTTTCAAAATCTCGAATCACCGTATGCCGAAGTGTAATATCTTCTACAAATCCTTGCATCGTCTCTCGAATTAAAAGTCGATCATTGACTCGAAAAGGTTTAAAAATAATGATGAATAAACCACTTATAATATTACTTAAAGCATGCTGCGAAGCAAAACCTGCAGCTACTGCTAAGATCCCTGCACCTGCTAGCAAGGAGTTAGCTACTTGTCTCATTTGAGGAATTTCATAGATCGCCCAACCAAATCCCACGAGGTAAATAATTGCACTCATGGCATGTCCCACAAATTTGTAATTAGTAGGATCATTATTTATAATTCCAGAGGAATTTTTGATAAATCTAGTATATAATTTCTGAAAAATAAATGCGACAATTATTGTTGCAAAGAAAATGATAACTGGAATTGAGGTTTCAAAAATATAATTTAAAATGGTATCTTTCATAAATTGTTTTTTATGATAAAATGTTGATGATCAGTTGATTATAGACCGGTATTCGCACGGCAGTTTCTTCAGCGAGTTAATTTCCAGCGTTTATGAGACCAAAGCCAATCTTGCGGTTTTTTCAAAATTTGTTGCTCTAGTTTTTGCATATAGGCTGTGGTGATTTCTCCTTCAGTTGAACCTCTTGGAGTATCAGTTATAGTTTCTAATCGCACTTCGTAGTGTCCTCTTTTCACTCGATTAATTGCCATATTAATGGCAGGATAATCCATACGGCGAGCCATCCGATCTCCTCCCCAAAGGCAAGCAGTTTTAAAATAAAAAAAATGGACCCAATCTGCTTTTTTTGCTGAACTTTTAGAAGGACTTTGATCAGCAATATAAACGAAAAGAGCAGGTCTTTTGTCCCAATTTGCGATGACTTTATTTGCCTGATCAGGATAGAGTACCATCACATTTTCATGTGTTCTATATTTTTGAATATAACCGTCGAGATATTTATTTTTAATACGAGCAACAACACCTACTGTGATGCATTTTAATTGTAAACTGATCGCTTGAACTGCCCACTCCCAGTTGCCGTAATGACTTGCCATACCAACCACATTTTGTCCTTTGTCATAATATTGATCAGCTACTTCAGGATTAACAAATTTATATCGTTTTAAAATTTCAGCATCACTCATTGACATTCCTTTGATGCCTTCGAGCAAGATATCACAAAGATTTCGATAAGATTTTTCAATCAATGAATTAATTTCAGTCTCACTTTTTTGAGGGAATGAATATGTCAAATTTTCCTTCACAACTTTATATCGATATTTTATCACCTTCAAAAAGAGAAATCGCAATCCATCCGAAATTCGATACAATAACCAAAAAGGAGTAATCGAAAAAAGGAAGACCATGACTCTGAAAAATATATAGGATATTAACTGCATAGTTTTTTTTACAAAAATATTATTTGTATTCTAATACTCGCTTATGCTTTAGAGTTCTTTTAAAAAAAATAAAATAAGTTTTTGATTAAAAATGATGATATTCTTTAATTACATTAGCATAAAATAATACCAAATCTATGTTTTCTAGACGAAAATTTTTATCACGCTCTGCTCTTGGCTCTATGTCTCTCGCAATTGGAACTTCATGTAATGCCAAAGAAAATTCATCATCAACTTCTGATGTTGGAAATTTTACCCCCAAAGTTATTGCTACTTGGAAACCTAATATAAAAGCCACCGAAGCGGCTTGGAAAATAATCGAACAAGGCGGAAAAGCAATAGATGCAGTTGAACAAGGTGTCCGTGTGCCTGAGGCAGATCCCGAAGATATGTCTGTAGGATATGGCGGTCGACCTGACCGAGATGGAAAAGTTACATTAGATTCTTGTATTATGGATGAAAATGGAAATTGTGGTTCGGTCTGTTTTTTACAAAATATTAAACACCCCATTTCGGTAGCTCGAAAGGTGATGGATAAAACACCACATGTGATTTTGGCAGGAGAAGGTGCTCTTCAATTTGCGCTTTCTGAAGGATTTGAAAAAGAAGATTTGATGACTGAGAAGTCAACTCAGGAATGGCAAGAATGGCTCAAAGAAAAAAAATATGAACCGATCATTAACATCGAGAATCATGATACCATAGGGATGCTAGCTTTGGATAAAAATGGGAATCTGTCAGGTGCTTGCACCACAAGTGGACTTGCTTATAAAATGCATGGTCGAGTAGGAGATTCTCCAATTATTGGTGCTGGACTCTTTGTTGATAATGAAATCGGAGCAGCAACTGCAACAGGAATGGGCGAATTTGTTTTAAAAACATTAGGTTCCTTTTTAGTTGTTGAATTGATGCGACAAGGTCGAACGCCTCAAGAAGCTTGTGAAGAAGCTGTGATGAGAATTGTCAAAAAACAAAAGTATCAAGATTTTCAAATTGGATATTTAGCAATGAATAAAAAAGGAGAAGTTGGTTCATATTGCATTCATCCAGGATTCAATTACGCACAACATCAAAATAAAAAAGGTGAAATATTTAATTCAGATTCATATGTAAAAAAATAATGTAGTACTTTTATGAATATTAATATTCTCTATTGGAAATATTGATGTTTTATTTACCTTTATGGTAATCAGATGTATTAATTTAATTAATAAAGACATTCGAAATAAAGGACTTAAAGAAAAAACTTCCTCTCAGTTTTATTTTTAAGTTTATATTAAGCGGTTAAAAGCGGAAAAAATAAATCAAATCAAAATCGTTGCTAATCCATCATGGAATTTTTTTTTCCAAAATTCTTAAAAGGAAACTTATCCTTTTGTCCCAAAAATTAAATAATCCACCTAAACCTTATTCAGGTTTTATTACAAAACAACCTATCAATATTTACACAACTTTAATTATTGCCTTTATTTCTCAGGCATTGGCATTGGATTTGTATTAAAATATAAAAAATTAATAATTTATATTTTTTTATAATAAAAAATACAAATGTGCAAAGCTGAGTAGAGTCTATTATAAAGAAATCCTAAAAAACAAAGAAAGGATAAAATCATTTTATACAAAAATGATTCTTTCAAAAACATTGATATGGATACAGTTCGAATAGTTATAGCCGATGACCACCAATTGTTTATAGAAGGTATCAAAACCATTTTAAACAGAGCAAGTAATTTTCAATTTGAAATTATTGGAGAAGCTCATTCTGGCAAAGATTTGTTAGAATTATTGAAGGAAGTTCAACCTGATTTACTTTTGTTGGATTTGAATATGCCTGAGGGGGATGGTTTGAATATGTTGTCGATTGTCAAGAAAAAATATAAAACAATGCAAGTTTTAGCATTGACGATGTACGATGAAGTGAAATTGGTGCGAACGGCATTTAATGAAGGCGTAGATGGGTACATTCTAAAAAGTACTGGAAAATTAGAACTACTCGAAGCGATTGATGAAATTATTGATGGAGGAAGATTTTTTGGAGATGGAGTGAAAATCCATATTATGCCAGAAGATCAAAGAGATGCGATGCCAAGTAAATTTGATGATAAATTTGTCAAAAAATATAACTTGACGAAGCGTGAAATTGAAATATTAAGGTTGATTACTTTGGCCTTGTCTAATAAAGAAATCGCTAAAAAATTATTTATCAGCGATCAAACTGTAAGTGTGCATAGAAAAAATATTATGCGAAAATTACAAGTTTCAAATACTGCTGCATTGATAAAAATGGCGTATGATAATTCTCTCGTTTAGAACGAAAGAAGCGAATAAAAAAAGAGCGATGAAATTTTCATCGCTCTTTTTTTTGCTCAAATTACAAATTCATAAACTTCAAAATATCATCATAAAGTCCTGAGTCATTGGCAAACAGCGCATAATTTTTTGCAGTATTAAACCATTCTTTTGTGGTCGCTCGATGTTGTTTTACACCCAATTCTAGATCCTTTGTAGAAAGTGGAGTTGGGATGCCACTCTTCATGGCTTCTTCCAATTTTGATTCAATTGCAATATCAATTACCGCTTCCAAATCAGCCCCAGAAAAATCTTTTGCTTTTTTGATAACTCTTTGATAATCAATTGTTTCTGTTGGTTTTTCTTTTAATTTTATTTCCAAAATAGCTTTCTTCGCAACATCATCGGGTGGAGGAACAAAAATAATTCGATCAAATCTTCCAGGTCGTCGAAACGCAGGATCCAAGTGCCATGGTGCATTTGTTGCAGCCAAAACTAAGATACCATCATTGTCATATTGTACGCCATCCATCTCTGCTAAAAATTGATTAATGACATGCTTGCCTGCACTATTTTTCATGTCAGTTCGATTCGCTCCGAGCGCATCTACTTCATCAAAAAATAAAACACAAGGTTTTAGTTTTCGAGCTTTTTCAAAAATTGCATGCAAGTTTCTTTCGCTTTGCCCGATGTACATATCTAAAATATCACTAATGCCTACAGGGATAAAATTGGCATTTATTTCTCCAGCTGTAGCTCTAGCCAAATGTGTTTTCCCACAACCAGGAGGACCGTACATCAAAATACCTCCGCCTATTTTTTTACCATAAGCTTTGTAAATCTCAGGGTGTTCGAGTGGGTGGATAATTTTCATTCGAATCTCTTCTTTCAGTTTATCCATTCCTCCGACATCTTCAAATGAAGTTTTTGGTCTTTCGATTTCAACGTAACTATCGTCATCATCAAAATTTTCTTCATCTGGCCCACCGAGTTTTATTTTCTCAGGTTCGGGAGTTGCACCTTCCTGTACTTTCATGTTGATTTCAGATTCAAGGAAAGTGTCTTTTAAACTAGCGTCGATGATAATTGCTTTTTCGTAAGCATCTTTTGCACTTTCTGCGTCATTAGTTTTTAAAAGCAGTTTTGCCAAAATCAAATATGCTTGGGCAGGAGGCCTTTCCAAATCAACCAACTCTTCCACCAAAACTAAACCAGTTGATATTTTTCCTAACTCATAAAAAGTTTGTGCAAGCGCGACTTTTACTTGTAAATCATTAGGCGCCATTCGGAGTGTATCTTTAATTTCAATTTCTGCTTCTTCCCATCGATCATTCTTCATCAAAGCATTGGCCAATAATTTTCGAAGTGGAATGCTATTGGGGCTTGCTTTGATAGCTTCTCGGAGAGATTGTATTTCGTCAAAATTCATAGGTGTATTTTTTGAAAAAAATAATTTGTACAAATGTAGGAAATTGAGTGGAAATGTTTTTAAGAGAAAATATTAAGAAACAATTCTTTTTGTCGAAATTTGAAAAAATCTTCTCTTTGATAAATCTCGTGGTCAAGTTAAAATTGAAAATCAAGAATGACCAACGGAAGTGTTGATTTTAATTTTGGCTTGACTTAAAAACACGAATTTTGACGAAGTACAAAAAAAATAAAAATCATGGAAATAAATGATGTTCAAAGTTTTTTAAAATACTATTCAAGGATCAAACATCGGACAAGAAGACTTTTCGATTACATTCCAGAAGATAAAATAGAATGGACATATCAAGAAGGAAAGTTTACAATTGGAGATATTATTCGTCATCTCGCCAATATCGAACGATTTATGTATGCTGAAAATGCTCAGCTTAAACCTAGTCTTTATGATGGCTGTGAGGAAAAATATGCTAAAGGTTTAGATGAAGTCATCAGGTACTATGATATTCTGCACAAGGAATCCATGGCTATTTTTTTAAAACTAACTCAAGATGATTTGAATAAAAAATGTATGACTCCAGGCAATGTAGAAATTACCTTATGGAAGTGGTTGCGAGCAATGGTCGAACATGAAATTCACCATCGAGGTCAATTATATTTTTATCTTGGAATGCTGGGAGTCGAAACTCCACCAATGTATGGATTAACTTCTGAAGAGGTAGCTGCAAGAAGCGCCAATCAATCCAAATAATTATTTCCACTTTGAACCTAATTTAAAATATGAACCAAACGATTCTTATCACAGGTAGCAATTCAGGTATCGGAAAAATAACTGCTGAATATTTTGCTAAAAAAAATTGGCAAGTCATTGCAACGATGCGAAATATTAAAAAAGCAGGGAATTTAAAAGAGCATCCAAATATTTCTATTTATCAATTGGATGTAACTGATACTCAAAGTATTGAAAATGCGAAAGATGCAATTTTAAATGATTTTGGAAAAATAGATGTAGTTGTAAATAATGCAGGTTTTGGTTGCTACGGAGCTTTCGAGCCAACTACGGAATCAGAAATTGATCGACAAATTGCAGTCAACATAAAAGGTGTGATGATGGTGACTAAAATTTTTTTAGCGCATTTTAGAAAAAATCAATCTGGACTTTTTATTAATATTTCTTCGATAGCAGGCTTGGTAAGTTATCCATTGGCATCGATGTATGTTTGTTCGAAATGGGCGGTGGAAGGATTTACAGAAGCAATCTCTTATGAATTAAGAGCATTAAATATTCGTGTAAAATTAGTGGAGCCAGGAGGTTTTAAAACTAATTTCCAATTGGAAGGGATCAGTTGGTCTCATGATGAATCCATGCCTGAATATATTGAACCAACTCAAAAAACAATTGAAAGTAGGATTCAACGACAATCCAATTTGCCTGATCCAATTGCAGTTGCCAAAAAGATTTTTGAAGCGGCAAATGATGATTCAGATCGGTTAAGATATTTAGTTGGAGATGATGCGGAATCTTATTTTGCGAAGCGAAAAGAAATTGGAGCAGAAGAATATGTAAGGATGATTTATCAGAATAATAAAAAATAAAAATCTAATCTTTCTTTAAAAGAAAACATCCTGTTTCACAAATTTAATTGTGAACAGGATGACTCTAGGTGTGGCGTTTTATTAAAAGCCGCTAGGCTTTCATAGGCTTTAAGTTCGATGAGGGAGAGTGCGTTTACTTACCTAAAACAAAAAAAAGTCTTCCATAGCTTTACACTCCCCGTGTTTTTTAGCTTTATTTTTTTTGTTGATCAAATTTACATCTTTCCTATTTTATTATATAGTAATATTTTTGACTACTTTTATAGAAAAAATAATTAACCTAATTTTTATATTAAATTTGTAAAGTACTGATAATCAATATTTTGTAGTATTTATTTATTTTTATTTTTTTATAAAAAAAACAATGTAAATGCATTTTAAAGAAGGGAAGTTAATACAGTTATTAAGTGAAATAGATGAATCAGAACTTAAATCGTTAATGAAATTTGTAAAATCCCCCTATCATAATACGAACAAATTAATTATTCCCCTTCTCCAAAAAATCATCGCTTATCATCCAGATTTTGATCATAAAAAATTAACGAAAGAACATCTATATCATTTTATTCATTCTGAGGGCAAACCTTATCATGAAGGTAGAATGAATTTACTCATGACTAATTTAGTGAGTGTGATTCAGGATTTTTATATGTATCAGGAATTTCAAAAAGATAAAATTTTGCAGAGGAGATTAAAGGGGAAAGCGTACAGTAACCGAAATTTGTATAAAAATTATAAGAAGGAAGTGGAGGTAGTTTTAGATGATTTGGAGAAGTCGCCTTTTAGGGAGGAGGAGTATTTTTTTCAGAGGTATGATGCTGAGCAAAAATTATTTTTTCATATAGAGACTCCAAAAAATCATGATGGTGCAATTTATCTTCAGAATGCCATGGAGAATTTAGATTTATTTTATATGACTGCGAAATTGAATTTAGCTTCCGAGCAAATAACTATGACAAAGAGGTTAAATATATCAAAGGAAATTATTTTCTTGAATCCGATATTATCCCATTTAGAAATTAGAAAAAATCAACCAAATGTATTAGGGATTTACTATAAAATAATAAAACTTCGAATAGAAGAAAATTCGATAAATTATTATTATGAAATAAAGGAAAAGCTTTCTTCTTGCCTCAATAGTATTAAACTATTAAGCCAGAAATTAATCTATTTCAATTTAGTTAATTATGGAATCGGTCTGTTAAATCAAGGAGATAAAGATATTTTGAAGGAGCTATTAATTCTATATAAATTTGGAATAAGTCAAAATTTTATCATTAATAATAATACAATTTCACCTTCAACTTATTCTAATATTTCATTAATATCAACAAACTCAGGGGAGTTTGAATGGAGTTTGAATTTTATTCTGGAGTATGAAGGATATTTACCAAAAGGAGAGATATACTTTACAAAATTAATGGCACTTGCTTTTTTAAATTATCGTAAAGGATTTGCTGAAGACGATAACCATTTTTCTAAAACTTTAGAATTGCTTCGAGAAATAACTTATAGTAAGAAGAATATATTCCTTTTTTTAAGATCAAGGTTGTTATGGATCAGGACGTCTTTTGAAATATTAAAAGATGATAGGTCTTATCATTTAACCTTATTAGATTATATTAAAAGTTTTGAATCCCAACTTAAAAAAGATAATGTGCTTTCTCCTGAAAGAGTGCAAAGATATTTTTCATTTATTTTATATGTAAAAAAGATTATTAAACTTTTAATGAAAAATAACAGAAGTAAAGAGGAGGTTGATAAAGTTCTTAGTGAAATAGAAAATCAGAGTAATATTGCTTTGAAGAATTGGTTCATAGAAAAATTGGAGGAGTTTCATTGAAACTCCTCCTGTAGTCGCTAGCCATCTGTAATATCATCATTTCCAATTCCACCCTTCACTTTCTTCAAAGCTTCTTTTTTGATAGCAAATTTTTTAAAGTCTTTTAGTTTTTTTACTTTTTGAGTTTTCATAAGACGTATATATTTAGTGTTCATCATAAGGTCAAGACCTCGATAAACTAGGTTAGAAATCAGATTGTAAATACATTGTTACAACAACAAGATTAATCTAATCGTACCAGGTGACAGCCCATGAAATAGGCAAATCAATAACCAAACTTGTGTCTCAGAAATAAATGAAGAAGACGAGAAATTTTAGTTTTATAGCTTTGTCTTCGTTGCGTTTTATTTTCTGCTTTGTTGTTACTTATTATAACATAACAATTGTCAAAAAAATTCCATAGGATGCGATTTTTTAACAATTTATTTTTTAGGATATTTTTCCTAAAAAACTTCAGCTACACCATATCGTCTGACATCTCCAATAGCTTCTAATTTTTTTCCATCATTAAAAATAGAATGAACACCTCCAAAATACATTGCCAATTCTTCCCAAAAAACGGTATTTTCTTTTTCCAAAGAAAAATCAAAACCTCTTTCTATTTGAAACTTTTCTTCTTGAAAATGAACTCGTGGATGATGGGTACTTTCTCTAAGATTATTTTGTTTTTCATAGAGTTGAAAAATCACTTGACCAATTGCAAATGGAATTCTTCCTGCACCACCAGACCCTGCGATAAATTCCAAATCGCCATTTTTTTGAGTAATAATAGTTGGAGTCATCATCGAATGCAATCGAGTATTGGGAACCCAAGAATGTGCGCCATCTGGCAATAAAAATATTTCTCCCAACATATTATTGAGTTGCATATTAGTGTCAGGAATAAAATACCCACAACCTTCACCGATCGAACTGGTCAAGCTAACTGCATTGCCCCAACGATCTAGAATATTAAAATGTGAAGTGCCTCGGTTGGAAGAAATCGAAGGTTGGAACTTGAAATTATTATTTGGAACTAGGTGGTCAAGATGTGTTTTAATTTTAAATTCATCTGCTACCATACTTTGAGTTGTTTCCATAGCAAGGGCGAGAGAAGATTCATTTTTGTTGACTTGCGATAACATCATAGCTAGCATTGCACCACCTTTACTCGGACCATTGGGCAAATAAATAATTCGATTTTTATAATTAAATTTTAAAGGATCGAGTACATTGACTTGGTAATTTTCGAAGTCAGCTCTCATTAAAAAACCACCTCTTTGTTGGCTATCTTCTGCAATTTTTTTTGCAATCTCTCCTTGATAAAATCCTCGTTTTCCTTCCGAGGCAATGAAGGTTAGAAAATCTGCCATTCTTGGCATTTGAATCAAATCTCCTTCTTCTTTTATTTTTCCATTGGGTTTGAAAAATATATTTTTCACCTTAGGATCTTGCCGAAAGATAGGTTCAAGTAATTGGAAATCAAATGCTTGAAAAGTATCAAGTGGGACCCCTTCTTTGGCTAATTGAATAGCTGGTTGAACTAATTCTTTCATCGGAATTGTTCCGAATCTCCGATGCATTTCAAAAACTCCTGCGATACTTCCTGGAACTGCTGCTGACCCTAAACCAACATGAAAGGTCTCAGAGTCACTTCCAAAATCAATTTCCACAGGATAGAAATCAAGTCCGTTTAAATTTTTTTTATTGATAGGAGTTTGGCAAAAAAAATCAAAAAACTGAATGTCTCCTTTGGCAGTTCTAGTCAATGCAAAACCATTTCCTCCTGCGGACGCCATACAAGGTTCAGCAATAAACATGGCAAAATGTGCTGCGATGGCAGCATCAAATGCATTGCCTTTGGCGAGTAAAATTTCTTTGGCTACAGCAAGAGTAGTTTCGTGTCCTGCGGAAATGGCTTGTTGCATGTTTGTTTTTTTGGAGAAAAGAAAAGTTGAAAATAAAGAAAAGTTTTAAAATCAAAAGACTCGAATCTTTATCTTTAAAAATTCGAGTCTTTTGATTTTTTTTAGAAAAAAATTACTCCCACTCCGTGTGAAAAATACCATCCTTATCCACTCGCTCATAAGTATGTGATCCAAAATGATCTCGTTGAGCTTGTGTCAAATTCAACGGCAATCTTCCATCTCGATACGCATCAAAATAAGCCAATGAAGTTGAAAATGCTAAAGTAGGAACTCCTGCATCAATTGACTTTTTTATAATAGATCGAAGTGCATTATGATTTCGTTTTAGATGTTTTGCAAAAGTTTTATCAATCATCAAATTAGGCAAATTAGCATCAGTTGAATATGCTTTTCTAATGTCTTCCAACAATGCTGCTCGAATGATACAACCACCTCTCCAAATTCTTGCAGTTGCTTCTAAGTCTAATCCAAAACCTTTTTCTTTCGAGGCATCTGCCAACAAAGCCATTCCTTGAGAATAAGCTGTGATAAAGGCAAAAAATAAGGCATCACCAACCTCTTTCACTAATTTAGTTTTGTCCAATTTAATTTTAGAAGATTTAATTTTTAAAATTTTTGAAGCGGCGAGTCGTTCATTTTTCAAAGAAGAAATTCCACGCATCGTAACGGCAGCATCAATCGTCGGAACAGGAATTCCAAAGTCCATCGCATTTTGCGAAGTCCATTTTCCAGTTCCTTTTTGTTTGGCTTTATCGAGAATTTTATCAATCAACATGCCTTTACCGAGCTCATCTTTTTGAGAAAAAATTTCTGCGGTAATTTCGACTAAGAAGGATTTTAATTTTCCTCGATTATATTTTTTATAAGCTTGATGTAATTCTTCATTGTTTAAGCCACCAATATTCTTCAAAATATCGTAGCTCTCTGCGAGCAATTGCATCATGGCATATTCGATTCCATTGTGCACCATTTTTACATAATTTCCAGCCGAACCTTTTCCCATGTATGCAACGCAAGGTTCGTCATTTACTTTGGCAGAAACGGCTTCCAAAATCTTCTTTACCTTATTATAAGCTTGCTTCGAACCACCGGGCATAATGCTCGGTCCAAATCTTGCCCCTTTCGCTCCACCTGAAACTCCTACTCCTAAAAATGTTACTTTTTTTTCTTTCAAATATTCCAATCGTCTCTCCGTATCTTCAAAAAAAGAATTACCTCCATCGATAATTACATCGTTTGGTTCGATATGTTTGAGTAGCCCGTCGATGACAATATCAACGACTTTTCCAGCAGGAACGAGTAACATGATTTTACGAGGTTTTTTTAGCGAAGCGACAAAATCTTTCATGTCGGTAGTTGCTTTAGCAGGTTTGCCATCAGCTTCTTCCACAAGTGATTGAACTTGTTTTTTGTTGGTGTCCAATCCAATAATCGAATAACCATGATCGGCTACATTCAATAAAAAATTTCTACCCATTACGCCAAGTCCGACCATTCCGAAATCGTATAATTTCTTTTTACTCATAATGCTGATTTGATTTTTTTGAAAAAATATTTGCAATAATACGCATTGCTAAAATATTTATTTGCATGAATTTTATTTCAAGTAAACAATTTTATTAAAAATGGTTTTTACAAAGACATAAATTCTTCAATAATTTTTTAGTTGAGGTTGTTGGAGTAATTGTTTTTAAGTAGGTTTGACGAAAATAAATGTAACCAATTAAAAATATGAATGGAGTAATCTTTGTAATTTTTGGCGCATCGGGCGATTTGGCGGTGCGTAAATTAATACCTGCAATTTATGAATTGCACCAAGGAAAATATTTGCCTGATAATTTTGCGGTACTTGGAGTGAGTCGTTCGGATTATTCGAATGAGGCATTTCGAAGTAAAGTTTTTTTCGCTAACGAATTTATTGATCATCAGGAAAAAGGAGAAAGAGACGAGGAAATGGAAAAGAATTTCGCCGAACGATTATCTTATATTCCTATTCAGACTTCCGTATCTGATGACTATGCAAAGGTGAAAGATGAGTTGGCAAAGTTGGATGAGAAATTCAACATTGGAGGAAATTATATTTATTACTTATCGACACCTCCATTTTTATACGAAACGATTCCAACTTGTTTGGCAGCACATGGTTTGAATGAAGAGAAAGATGGGTGGAAAAGATTGGTCATTGAAAAACCATTTGGCTATGATTTAGAAACTGCGATTGAGTTAAATAAAAATATCAAAAATAATTTTGACGAAAATCAAATCTATCGGATCGACCATTATCTCGGAAAAGAAACCGTGCAAAATTTATTAGTCACTCGTTTTGCCAACGGAATTTTTGAGCCACTCTGGAATCGAAATTATATTGAGCATGTACAGATTACAAATGCCGAAAATTTGACCGTCGGAAGTCGTGGAGGTTATTATGATAAATCTGGTGCGTTGCGAGATATGTTTCAAAACCACTTGATGCAAATAATTGCACACATCGGAATGGAACCACCGATTGCTGCGGATGCTGCTGCGATTCGAGATGAAAAATTAAAATTACTAAAATCTATTCGTCCAATCAAAGAAGCCGATGTTCCTTCGCAAGTTATTCGAGGTCAATATACTTCCTCAACAATTAACAAAGAAAGAGTTAATGGTTACAGAAAAGAAGAAGGAGTACCAAAGGATTCTCGAACAGAAACTTTTGTTGCGTTAAAATTCTTTATTGATAATTGGCGATGGGCAGGAGTTCCATTTTATGTTCGATCTGGAAAAGCACTACCAACCAAAGTGACAGAAGTTGTGATAACTTTTAAAGACCCACCGAACGCACTTTTTCGAAAAGAGGAGCAGGTGTATAATGATAATAATCAATTGATTATTCGAATTCAACCAGACGAAGGTTTGGTGTTGAAATTTGGAATGAAAGTGCCGGGAGCAGGTTTTGAAGTAAAAGATGTAGGGATGGATTTTCATTATTCAGATTTGACGGATGCACATGTTCCTGCTGCCTACGAACGATTATTGTTGGATGTAATAAAAGGAGATGCGACACTTTATGCAAGAGGAGATTCTGTCGAAGAGGCTTGGCGATTTGTTGAACCGATCTTGCAGGCTTGGAAAAATAAACCTGAAATAAAAGTGCATGGTTATCCTGCCGGAACTTGGGGACCAACTGTTGTGTCAAAATTAATTGAATCTGATAGCGTTACCTGGAGGAATCCATGTAGTAATTTGACGGCGGATGATAATTATTCTGAACTTTAGAAAATGATATTTTTTAACGCAGAGATGCAGAGAGTTTTGAAGAAATAATAACTCTTTGCTCTTTGCGTTGAAAAATTTAAAAATAAATAAAAATGCCCACCACTCATATTTTTAAAAACAACGAAGCAGTTGCAGAAGCCTTCGCCGATTTTTTGCAAAAAGAAATTTCGAAAGTAGAAAAAATAAACATCGCACTTTCTGGTGGGAGTACTCCTAAAGTTTTATTTGACATTTTAGCCAAAAAATATGCAGATAAAATTGAATGGGAAAAAGTTCATTTCTATTGGGGTGATGAACGTTGCGTTCCGCCAAATGATGAGGAGAGTAATTATAAAATGACTGATGAAAAACTTTTTCAACACATCAATATTCCTTCTGAAAATATTCATCGAATCTTTGGCGAAAATGATCCAACCGAAGAAGCCGATCGCTATGGAAAATTAATTGAATGGAATCTTTTTTTAAAAGATGGTTTACCAATTTTTGATTTAATTATTTTAGGAATGGGAAGTGATGGACATACCGCTTCTATTTTTCCACATCAAATAGAGCTGTTAGATGCAGCTGAAACTTGTGCAGTAGCGATACATCCTAAGTCAGGACAAAGAAGAATTACCTTGACTGGAAATGTGATCAATGCTGCCAAACAAATTCACTTTTTAGTGACAGGAGCTTCAAAAACATCGGTCATCAAAGAAATTTTTTCAAAGAATGGGAACTATAAAACCTATCCCGCTACTTATATTACAAAAGCAGAATGGTGGATGGATGAGGGAGCTGGAGCCGGAGTTTCATGATTGAATAAAGGAGGGTGTAAGAGTATAACTTGCTGATTGTCTGTTGTTTAGCTCATCTAATTTGATTGATTAATGCTTTATTGATATATGCCAAATTAAGACTATTGGCATTCTATTTGCATCAGAGTAAATTGTAATATAACGCTACACTACCTACCTAGATCAATTTCTTAATATTTCACGCCAATTTTCAGATTCATTTCAATTTAAAAAACTTTTGTGTTTTTTGATTTAGCCTATCTCATGTCTTGTGAGTAGTTAACTCAAGAGATTTATTCTTTAAAATAAGCGCGATAAAATAATTAATGTTATGTATGGTATAGTAAACAAAGGAATTAGAGATATGGTTATTCGAAATCATGGAGAAGGCGTTTGGAGAAAAATAGTAGAAGAGGCAGGATGTCAAGAAGACTTTTTTATGAGTATGGAAGTTTATGATGATGCTATAACCTATGATTTAGTAGGAGCAGCTTCAAAAATATTAAGAACTCCAGCTCATGATATTCTAGTTGCCTTTGGTGAATTTTGGATGATCTTTACAGCAACTGAAGGCTATGGTAACGCATTGCAAATTGCAGGAAATACTTTTCCTCAATTTTTAGATCAGCTAGATGATTTGCATCGGCGACTTGGAACGACCTATCGAGAATTAATCCCACCATCATTTGTCTGCGAAGAAATAGATGACCAGACTCTAATACTTCAATATCATTCTCATCGAAAAGGATTGACCTCATTAGCAGTAGGTATAGTTCAAGGATTAGGAAAAAAATTTGATATGGAAGTTGAGATAGAACTCTTGAAAAAACAAGAAGATATTGGTTATGATGAATTTCTAGTAAAATATATTCCAATTCAAAAAGAGACAAAAACAGAAGTAAATTTAAGTAGTAAAAAACCAAATAATGAAAAAGGAAAATGTCCATTTAGTGAATTTAGAGGGGCTAACAAAAATATTTCAACTAATTGATCAAGTATTTCCATTTCATGTAATTATCAATAGAGAACTGGAGATTATTCAAATAGGAAAGAATTTTAAAAAAATTGATGAAACCTTTGCGATTGGTAATTCATTCACTAATCATTTTGAAATAGTAAAGCCTACGATTGAGACTTCCTTTAAAGGTTTTTCAAATAAAGAAGGAGAAGCATTTATTCTATCTATAAAAAGAGAAGACTTAAATTTTAAAGGAGAAGTTGTAGCCTATGCAGAAGAGGGAATAATCCTGTTTTTAGGTACGCCAGTTATTAGTAATAGTGAAATATTTTTAAAATATAATATTTCGCTTGCTGATTTTGCAGCTTATGATTCTTCACCTGATTTTTTATTTAGTATGCAAGCACAAGAGAACTCTTATCGAGAAATTAAGAGTTTGGTAAAAGAACTTCAGCGAAATAAAATAAAGCTACTCAGGTCAAATTCATCCTTACAACAATTTGCTTACGTAGCATCTCATGATCTTCAATCTCCTTTAAGAACGGTTGTAAGTTTTGCTCAGTTGTTGGAGAAAAAGTATGGTTCACATTTTGACTCAATCGGAAAAGAATACCTTGATTTTATTATTGTTGGTACTAAACGAATGCAACAATTGATCAATGATTTATTGGAGTATGGTAAAGTAGAACAAATGCAAGCTAATTTTGAGATAGTTGATATCAATACGTTGATTGAGAAAATTACTTTTGATTTACAATTTGATATAAAAAAACAAAAGGCCACATTTGAATATACTAACCTACCATCAATTTATGTAAATCTAACTTTGGTAAAGCAATTATTTCAAAACCTCTTTACAAATGCTATTAAGTTTCGTCAACTAGATGATCCAATTATTAAAATTGATTTTATAGAAAGAGAAACTGAGTGGCAATTTAGTGTGAAAGACAACGGAATTGGTTTTGATATGGAAGACGGACAAAAAATATTTGAAATATTCCAGAGAGCAGTAGGCCTTGAATCTTATGAAGGTACAGGTATCGGTTTAGCCATTTGTAAAAGGGTAGTGGAAAAACATAAAGGAAAAATCTGGGTGGAGTCTGAATCGTTAAAAGGAACTACTTTCTATTTTACTATAAGTAAGTTTTTGTCTACTTCATTCAAGTAGACACAGAAAAATATAAATGTTCTCTCTCTACGAAAAGGATTAAGTCTCACTTAATTCTTTTTTTACTTTACATGATATTCCGTCACCCTAAAGTCAAAGATTATTTATCCTTAAACTTTTCCCATTTCTATTCCTTTTATTTTAGAAAAATAACAACCCAAAACGTTAACTTTGCCATCGCAAAATTGACCGATATTTTTTTACCAAATATAACAAAGGAAAAGAGATGTTTAACCTTGCCCATTATGACAAATTTGTCAACCGTCACGTTGGTGTAAATGATGCCGACGAAAAATCGATGTTGAAAACAATTGGTGTGAAAACACTCAACCAATTGATCAAAGAAACTGTACCTAATTCTATTCGCATGAAAGGTGATTTAAATATTCCTACTGCGATGGCCGAGTTTGATTACTTACAAGAATTGAAGCAAACTGCTGCAATGAATAAAGTATTCAAAAGCTACATCGGTTTAGGATACAATGGTACGATTACACCATCTGCAATTTTGAGAAATGTATTTCAAAACCCAGGTTGGTACACTCAATACACTCCTTACCAAGCGGAAATTGCGCAAGGTCGATTGGAGGCATTATTGAATTTTCAAACGATGGTGAGTGACTTAACCGCTCTGCCAATTGCAAATGCATCTTTGCTCGACGAAGGAACTGCAGCAGCGGAGGCGATGGCAATGTTTTTTGCTCAAAAAAACAAAAAAGTCAGAAATGATGATGACGTTGCGAATATCTTTTTTGTAGATAATAAAGTTTTCGATCAAACTCATGATATCTTAGTTACTCGTGCTAAACCATTGAATATCAAAGTAGTACGTGGTGATTGGAAATCATATGCGTTTTCTGAGAAAACATTTGGGGTGCTTTTACAATATCCTGCAAAAGATGGTTCGGTGGAAGATTATCGAGCATTTGCAGCCGAGGCAAATGATAAAAATGTTTATGTAACTGTTGCCGCTGATATTTTGAGTTTGGCACTTTTGATGCCTCCGGGAGAGTGGGGAGCAGATGCCGTGGTTGGAAATACTCAACGCCTTGGAGTACCAATGGGTTATGGTGGACCACATGCAGCTTATTTTGCAACAAAGGAAAAATTCAAGCGACAAATTCCAGGTCGGATCATTGGAGTTTCAATTGATGAGCAGGATAATCCTGCTTTACGAATGGCTTTGCAAACTCGTGAGCAACATATCCGAAGAGAAAAAGCAACTTCAAATATTTGTACAGCACAAGCATTGTTGGCAATCATGGCGAGTATGTATGCCGTGTATCATGGGCCTAATGGAATTAGACAAATTGCAGCACGAGTTCACACGATGGCGGAAGTATTAGAAGACAATTTGCAAGATTTGGGTTATAAATTGACGAATGAGTTTTACTTTGATACTTTAAGTTTTGAAGCGGATAAAAAACGTCAAGCAAGCATCAAAAAAATTGCTTTGGCAGAAGGAGTGAATTTTCATTACACTTCAAATACTGTCCAAGTTTCTCTGGATGAAACTGTAGGAATGGATGACTTGGATCAAATCATTCGGATTTTTGCAAAAGCGAAAAGAAAAAGTTTTAAAGCGATGGTTATCCAACCACGTGATTTTAATTTCCCAATAAAATTGATTCGGGAAACAGAATATATGACTCATCCTGTTTTTAATAAATATCATACTGAGTCAGAAATGATGCGCTACATTAAGCGTTTGGAAAATAAAGATTTATCATTAATGCATTCGATGATTTCTTTGGGAAGTTGTACTATGAAGTTGAATGCTGCAACAGAGCTGATTCCAGTAAGTTGGGAAGAGTTTGCAAATATTCATCCTTTTGCACCAACTGCTCAGACCAAAGGTTACCAAAAAATCTTTACAGAATTAGAAGCTTGGTTAAGTGAAATTACTGGTTTTGCAGCTTGCTCTTTGCAACCTAATTCAGGTGCGCAAGGAGAGTATGCAGGCCTTTTGACGATCAAAGCTTATCATGAAGCGAATGGCGATCATCATCGAAATATTGCGTTGATTCCTTCGTCTGCTCATGGAACAAATCCAGCGAGTGCGGTGATGACAGGAATGAAGGTAGTGGTGGTAGCTTGCGATGAAAGAGGAAATATTGATGTGGATGATTTGAAATTGAAAGCAAAGGAACATAAAGAAAACTTAGCTGCATTGATGGTAACTTACCCAAGTACGCATGGAGTTTTTGAGGCGAAGATTAAAGAAATATGTAGAACGATTCATAAGTACGGAGGGAAAGTTTATATGGATGGAGCGAATATGAATGCACAAGTTGGATTGACTTCTCCAGGAATTATTGGAGCAGATGTTTGCCACTTGAATTTGCATAAAACATTCGCAATTCCTCATGGCGGTGGCGGCCCAGGAATGGGACCAATCTGTGTGAATGAAAGTTTAGCACCTTTTTTACCAAAACATAAATTAGTAAAAACAGGTGGTAAAAAAGGTATTCATGCCGTTTCATCTGCACCTTGGGGATCTGCCAGTATCTTGTTGATTTCATATGCTTACATCAAAATGTTGGGAAAAGATGGTTTAACTGATTCGACAAAATATGCGATCTTAAATGCGAATTATATTAAAGCTCTTTTGGAAAAAGAATACGATGTTTTGTATGTAGGAGACAAAGGTCGAGCAGCACATGAGTTGATTTTAGATTTACGTCCATTCAAAGAATTTGCATCAGCAGAGGATGTAGCGAAGCGATTGATTGACTATGGATTTCATGCGCCAACACTTTCTTTTCCAGTTGCAGGAACGATTATGATTGAGCCAACTGAGAGCGAAAGTAAAGCAGAGTTAGATCGTTTTTGTGATGCGATGTTAGCGATCAAAAATGAGATTAATGAAGTTGCCACAGGTAAATTTGAAGCTGATAATAATGTATTGCATAATGCTCCACACACCGCAAAAGTTATTACTGCGGATGAATGGAACTTACCTTACTCTCGACAAAAAGCAGCTTATCCATTACCTTATTTGCATGAAGGATTTAAGTTTTGGCCATCAGTAGCGAGAGTGAAAAGTGCTTACGGAGATAGAAATTTAATTTGTACTTGTCCTCCGATTGAATCGTATGCAGAAGAAAATGGAGTAAGTACCAATAAGAAAAAAGAAGCTAGTTTAACTTAATTTGGAAGACGTTTTACGATGGACGATGAACGTTTTACGTTATTGCCCAACGTAAAACGTTCATCGTTTAACGTAAAACGTTTAAAAATATGATCGTCGTAACAGGAGCTGCAGGATTCATAGGAAGTTGTCTTGTCCAAAAATTGAATGAGGAAGGACACACTAAAAATATTGTTGTTGTCGATGATTTTTATAAAGATTATAAAGATAAAAATCTGGATGACAAATGGATTCGAGATTGGATTCATCGAGACTTATTTTTAGATTGGTTTAAGCGAAGTCATCAGCGAGTAAGTTTTGTTTTTCATATCGGTGCAAGAACGGATACGGCAGAACAAAGCAAAGAAATTTTTGATGAACTTAACCTAAATTATTCCAAACAAATTTGGGAAATTTGTACTGAAAAGAAAATTCCCTTAGTTTATTCGTCAAGTGCTGCAACTTATGGTGGAGGAGAACATGGATATGAAGATTCGCACGAAATTGTTTCTAAATTAAAACCACTCAATCCTTACGGTGATTCTAAAAATGATTTTGATAAATGGGTTTTAAAACAAAAAACTGCTCCACCATTTTGGGTAGGAACTAAGTTTTTTAATGTCTATGGTCCAAATGAATATCATAAAAAAAGAATGGCGTCTGTCATTTTTCATGCGACCAACCAAATTAAAGAAACAGGTAAAATGAAGCTGTTTCGATCGCACAAAAAAGGCATCGAAAATGGACATCAACAACGAGATTTTATTTATGTCAAAGATGTGATTGATATTTTATTTTTCTTTTTTCAAAAACAAAAGAAGAGTGGTTTGTATAATATTGGAACTGGGGAGGCGAGAACCTTTTTAGACTTAGTCAATGCGACTTTTAAAGCGTTGGATTTAGAATCGAACATCGGCTTCATAGATACGCCAAAAGATATTAGAGCTAATTATCAATATTTTACGGAAGCGAATATGAAAAAATTACGAGCGGCTGGCTATAAAAAGAAATTCTATTCGCTCGAAGATGGGGTGGAAGATTATGTGAAAAATTATCTACAAGGGAAAAAGATATTTTAAACTAATGCTGAATGGTAATTTTTTGTTGGATTAAACCATTCAGCATTATACATTAATCATTACTTCCGATAGTTTAGTCCAGAATAATACATCATCCGCCACTCTCCATTTGTTTTCATAAAACGTCTTTCAATCCAAAGTTTTTTGTCACCACCAGTTGGAATAAATTCGAAGATCAGACCATCACTTACCACTCTTAGATTTTGAGCAAAATCTTCTTTTCGAGCATCTAAATTTTTATGTATTTGCCAACCTTCTTTTTCCCATTTAAAATTTCCATTAGCCAAAATTGTACTATCCGCATACTCAGGAAGTCCTTCCAATGGAAAATCAATATGAGCCATTTGGAAAGAACTATCCGAATGAAATTGAGTGTAAAAAACTAAAAAATCTGCTGGCACATCTGCAATTGAATTATCTTGCGAAGCTGTTGTTTGAACTTGATCCGTGGAGGAATCCTTGTCGTTCATAATTTTTTGAAAAGCAAACATCAAGGAGATGCCAATTAAAATTCCGATAATAACCTTCATACTATTTTTTGGATTATAGATTTTATGATTGAAGATTATGGATGATGTTAATCATGAATCCATAATCATTAATTTTTAATCAATTTGTAAGCAGTAAACCAACATGTGATTGTCAATAATTTGATAGCATAATGAATAACTTGCCGAAAAGTCACCTTTTATAACATGACCTTTACAAGTTCCTTTTTTCAAATTATAATTAAATGGTTCGATTAAAATATGTTCTTTGAATTCTAATTTTTTCCGACCATATGCTTTGTACAATGCTTCTTTCGCTCCCCAATAAACGGATAAATGTTCCATTCTAGTTTTATGTTTTAAACTTTTCATTTCTTCCTCTCGCATAAATTTATGAGCGATTCTTTCGACACTTGGAGTGATATTTTGGATGTCCACGCCACATGAAAATGGTGAAGCAATTACTGTCACCAATTGTTTGGAATGACTGAACGAAATTTCATAATCAGAATCAACTAAATGTGGTTTTCCAAATTCATCTTTTAGACAAATACTTCGTTGCCGACGACCACTCATTTTGTGCAATAACCACCGAACAGCTAACCATTCCAATCGACGGCTTTTGCCCGTCAGTTTTTCGAATTGAGCTAATTCATCTCCTTGTGGTTTTAACCGACGTAAGAAGTAACTTGGAGGTTCGGTGATATTCCACATTCCGAGTTCTCCCTTAGGAAGAATATGTTGATGGTTGAAGATTGGCACGTTGTATAAATTATTTAAATAAAAACAAAAGTACTTACAAAAAAAATAAAAGCATATAAAATACATTAGGAATAGAAAAATAATAGATGCAGTTTTTTACGGTCTATTTTTCCGTCATTTTTCCCAAAAAAATAATTCCGTAGCGAAGGCTATACTATGCAATGATTTTTTTAAAAACTGACAAAAAAAATCCTTCGTCAAAAACCTGCAGCTATTAATTTTCTATTCCTAATGGTTTTATATGCTTTTGAAAAAATTAAAATATTAGTTTTGCAGACTGATATAAATTTTCATGAAAAAAATAAAAATTAATAAAATAGCTCATCTCACCGGTCATAAAGGTGGTGTCTTTTCATTAGCAAATGGAAGTCAAGATTATTTATTCCTCTCAGGTGCAGGCGATGGTTGGATTGTTGAATGGGATTTGACTCAACCTGAAAATGGACGCCTGATTGCTCAAGCAGAAGATACCCAAACCTCTGGACGAGCAAGTGTTTTTTCTTTGTTGGAAAAAAATGAAATGATCATTGCAGGAAATATGAATGGTGGATTGCATTGGATTTTTCCAAAAGAAACTTCCCTCAACAAAGATATTTTACCTCATAAAAAAGGAATTTTTGACTTGCAAATTTTTGATGAGAAGTTATTTACGATTGGTGGAAAAGGAATTTTGACTAAATGGTCAATTGAGAAGCAAAGAGCCATCGAAAGCATTCAAGTCTCCCAAAAGAGTCTTCGCAAAATGGTTTTTTCCAAAAAAAGAAATGAACTGGCGGTAGGAGCAAGTGATGGAAATATTTACGTTTTGGATGTTGAAAGTTTTTCGATTAAAAATACGATCGGAGCAGCACATGATAATTCTGTTTTTGCTTTAAGTTATTCTCCCGATGGAAAATACTTGTGGAGTGGAGGACGAGATGCTCATTTGAAAATATGGGATTTGAAAAAAAACTACGAACTAATTTTTTCAGAACCAGCTCATTGGTTTACGATTAACGCTATCGTTTTTTCTTCTGATGGAAAATTTGCCGCAACTGCAAGCCGAGACAAAACCATAAAAATATGGGATGCTGATAATTTTAAATTACTTAAGGTAATCGATACCGTTCGAAATGGAGGACATATCAATTCGGTCAATACTTTGCTTTGGTCAAAATATAATAACTGGTTGATTTCGGGAAGTGATGATCGAAGTATTATTATTTGGGAAATTGAAAAAAATAAACTCAGAGAAGGGGAGGTGTAGAGTTCTTTAAAACTTTTTCGAAAAATTCTCTGTAGTTCTCTGCCTCCGTGTTCAAATAAAACAAAATTCAACTTTGCTGAATGATTACTATTGAGATTAAAAAAATTACCTTTGTGCCTTCAAAAAACAGTAGAATAAAATTCAAATAAGTCACTATGATTTTATCAGATAAAAAAATCCTAAAATCCATTAAAAATGGTGAGATTGTTGTCAAACCTTTTCGAAGAAAATGCTTAGGCACTAATTCTTATGATGTGCATTTAGGAAAATATTTAGCGGTGTACAAAGACCGAGTTTTGGATGCGAAAAAACACAATCAAGTGGAAGAAGTAGTTATTCCGAAAGGTGGATTTGTATTGGAGCCAGGAACACTTTATTTAGGTTCGACGGAAGAATATACCGAGACGCATAATTCCGTTCCGTTTCTCGAAGGGAAGTCAAGTGTGGGGCGATTAGGAATTGATATTCATGCAACTGCAGGGAAAGGAGATGTTGGATTTTGTAATCATTGGACGTTGGAAATTTCGTGCGTGCAGCCAGTTCGAGTTTATGCAGGAATGCCGATTGGGCAGTTGATTTACTTTTCGGTGGAAGGTGATATCGAAAATTATTATAACAAGAAAAAGAATGCGAAATATAATCAAGTAACGAAAAAACCAATGGAGTCGATGATGTGGAAAAATAAATTCTAAATTAGAATATTTTTATATCGAACGTATAGACAAAGTATGCCTTGTCTATACGTTCGTAATTTCAAAATCATTTCCCTATCGCAACCTTCCAAGACTTCGTCGCCCATCTTTTTAACTCTTTTTTATCTTCAACGATTTCCTTTGGGACAGTCCAATAAGGCATGCCTTTAGTTGTTTTTCGAGGATTAAATTGTTCCATTCCTCGTGAAGTGAAATCCTCCAAATTGGTCTCATCAACTTTTAAATAAAATTTGTCATCTACGACACAAGCGAATGCTTTTCCATCTCTCATGTAGGACATGGAACCGAACATTTTTTTGCAAGTAAATTCTTTAAATTCAGAAAGTTGTTCGCTTGCGTATTGGTGAGTTTCTTCGTTATAAGCCATAATATAATTTTATTGTTCCATCTCACTATCGATAAATCGCCTCATAAAAAAAATCTGCCATCGGTTTTGCAGCCAAGTAATGTTCCATGATAATTTTATCCAATTTCGGATCAAGGATTTTATCTGCATCAAATTCAGTCTTTACATAAAATTGTTTATTTGCAATCAAAGGTTGAATTTCGACATCCTCTTTAAATTCTTTAGGAATCCGTTTATTTTTTTCTCCATGAATTTCACCCCAGAATTTTTTAAATTTTTTATTCTTTAAAATTTTCTCAAACTCCTTCGGTTGCGAAACGATACCTTCTCGAATACTTTGCAATTGATTTTTGTCAGGCATATAAACACCACTAAAAATACCAAACTTCTCTGCACCCATCTCAAAATAAATTCCAGGCTTGGAATGATCTTTCCGACCACCAGCAGAAATAGCAGCGGAGACATTTGTTTTATAAGGTGTCTTATCTTTTGCAAAACGAATGTCTCGATTGATTCTAAAAATCGCATCCTTTGGCAAAATGACAACTGTAGGATCAACCTCTTGGATTTTATTAATCATCAATTGTACAAATTCTTTAAATGGATTTTTGACATGCGATTCGTAATCTTTTTTATTCGCATGAAACCATTCCCGTTCATTATTTTTTGCAAGCCCTTGGAAGAATTTTAAAAAGTCTTTTGTGAAGTATGCCATTTTTTGTTAATCAGTTTATTAGTAAATCGGTTGAACGGTTGAACGGTTGAACGGTTGAACAGTTGATCGGAATTCCAATTTTGCAAATAAACCGATCACCTGTTCGACCAATTAATTATCCTGGAGAATGCAATGCAATTTTGTTACCCTCCGTATCCATAAAGGTAGCGAAAAAACCAATCTCGTCAGAAATTTTAGTTTTAGGAAGGACCACATTTCCACCTGCATCATTGACTCGTCCCAACATGATACTCAGGTCTTCGCCTCCATTCAAATAAGGAATTGTTCCTTTATCTGAAGGCTCATGACCTTCCCCTTTACAGATTGCACCGCCCACACTTTTGCCATCTTGATCGGCTGGTAAAAAAGCCATTTGGATGTCCTGAATATTTTGAACATGAAGTTCAGCATCAAAGATTTTAGAATAAAAACCCTTTGCTCTCTCGAAATTTGTTGCTGGAATTTCAAACCAGTTAATAGCGTTTGCCATGATGTTATTTTTTTATTGGTGAGTAAAAAATCAAGAATGAATCAATTAGACGTTATTCGTTTGACGTTGAACGTTAGACGTTTTACGGTCTGCCATACAATTTTATTTAGAATAAACTTTATTAGTTAATTTGATAAAACAAATATCTAGTAAAACATTTTGTTTTTAAAATGAAAAATATTTTATTTGTAGGTTTTTAAAAAAGCTTTATTTTAAAATAATTATTGATAATCAGATAGTTATGCTTATTTTTTATTGAAAAAAGAATAATTCAAGTGGCAAAAAAAGAACAATTGTTTTCATTAATTCAGTCATTGACTCAGGCAGAAAAAAGGTATTTTAAAATATTTTGTTTCTCTCAAAAAGTAGATAATAACTATTTGAAGTTGTTTGAATTAATGGTAAAACAAGTTGATTATGATGAAGAAAAAATACGAAAGAAATTCAAAGGCGAGCGATTTTTAAAACAACTTCATGTCACTAAAAATTATTTGTACCAACTACTTTTAAAAAGTTTGCGCAACTATCATTCGACTATTTCTGCAGATGCTGAAATTAAATCTTTGTTGCGAAATGTTGAAATCCTTTTTGTCAGAGAACTCTACGAAGCTAGTTTTTCAGAATTAAGAAAAGTCGAAAAATTGGCGACCAAATTTGAAAATCAAACCGCACTTTTAGAAATTATCAATTGGAAAAAAAAGTTTCAATTAACAAAATCTGGAACTGATGTCGAATCGCTTCAGGAATTAATTGCTAAGGAAAAAAAGATCATCGAAGGAATTGTTTTACAAAATGAAAATTGGGAATTAACCTCCGATGTTTTTCGTTTTTTTAAATCTAATAAAAAACGGTTGGAGATTTTTTTACAAAAAAAACCTCCTCCAAATGCTTCGTTACAACATCAAATTCTTTTTTACAATCTTGATTATATTTTTCATGTAATAAATGGCGAACCCAAGAAAGGCTTGGCCAGTTTGGATTTGATGATTGATTTATTTGAAAGAAATCCAGCTCGAATCAAAGATGATCCTTCGTCCTATGCAAGAGTGATGAATAATAAAGTGAGCTATTTTATTTTCCAAAAACAATATATACACGTGTTGCCTTTATTAAAGAAGATCAGAGCAATTCCAACGACTTACCAATTAAAAAATGCTCAAAAATTTTCGATCAAACTTCAATTGAGAACGTATAATATTGAACTCGAAATGTATCGAGATCTTAAGCAATTTGAAAAAGGAATTAACGTAATCAGTCAGGCTAAAAGGTATCTATTGGAAAATGAAAAAATTATTCCTGCAGATTATCATGTGATGTTGCGCTATCAATTTGCCTACATTTATTTTATGCAAAAAAACTATTCAAATTCCTTAAAATGGGTCAACGAAATTATTCAAACCCCGTTTAAAAATTATCGAAAGGATTTGCAAAGTTATGCTCGTGTGTTGAATCTGATGATTCATTTTGAACTTGGAAATATTATTGTTTTAAAATATGCGGTGGAAAACTGCAGACGGTTTTTGAAAAAATCTATTGATTTTCGAGGTCAACCAACTGTTTTACCTTTTGCCAAAGTATTGCTTCATTTTTTTTCCAAAATATGTAATGCGCCACATTCTCATTATTCACAACTTTTCGAAAAACTAAAAATGGATTTAGTGGATGCGGAGCCCCAGATTTTAAACGATGATATCTTAGATTATTTAGACATAAAGAGTTGGTTGGTAGAAAAATTGAAGTAAAAGTGTGATTTTTATTAACTTTTGCGTCTAAATGATTGTTCTGACCTTGCAATAATTTCAATAGTAAAATTAAGCTTGCAGTCTAAAATTATTTTAAAATCAAATAAAAAGCCTTATTTTGAGGCGAATTATTTCAAATATTATTCAATTAAAAACAAAATTATTATGGCTAGAAGAGGAATGTTCGAAAAATCTAATAATCCAATGTTTGGAAAAGATACTTTCCAAAACACCAATACAAATGGAAGTCAAACGTTAGATGGTCATATTTCAGGATATGATACAGTTGCAAGACCAATGACTGTGAATGGAGCAGTTAACAAAACTTTTATGCTAGGTGGTGTGATGTTAGCAGCAGCGGTGGTGGCATATATGTTTGCCAGTCCAATTTTTATGTGGGGAGGATTTATCGGAATTATCGCAATTAGTTTCATTGCGAATCGAGATAAAGAAAGATCTCATATTTGGGCACCATTATTTTCAATTGCTGCTGGATTTTCAGCTGGGACAGCTTCAGCTGTTTATGGAGCAGTAGCAGGCGGAGTAATTTCGCAAGCAATTATCATTACAATGTCTATTTTCTTTGTGATGTTGACTTTGTACAAAACAGGAACAATTAAAGTAACCGAGAAATTTAGAAGCATTGTAACGATGGCTGTTGGAGCAATTATGGTGGTTTATTTAGTTGAATTTGTTTTACACATGTTCGGTGTCAATATTCCATTTCTTCACGAAGCATCTCCAATTGGTATTGGTATTAGCTTAGTAATCATTGGAGTAGCATCATTAAATCTTTTGTTAGATTTTGATAATTTTCACAAAGGAGAAGCGATGCGAGCACCTGAATACATGGAATGGTATTTCGGAATGGGACTAGTATTTACATTAGTTTGGTTGTATTTAGAAATCATTCGTTTGGTAGCAATTTTTGCAGGAGGTGACTAAACTTAGTTTTAAGATAAAAAGGAAGGGTGCGGCGGTTTCGTCGTACCCTTTTTTTATTTTGTCATATCGAAAATTTACCACATGGGCACATAGAATATAGACCATCACTAAAAAAATACATATACTGTGTCTATGTTTTCTATGTTCCTATGTGGTAAATTAAATCCAATAATAACTTTTTATGAAAAAAACAGCAACAATTTTATTCCTCGTGATCGTATTCTTCAGTTGTGCTGAGGAGAAAATAAAGAGCGAAGTACTGCCTATTTTACCTGAAACCTATCTTCAAATTTTGGGCACAGCGCAAGACGCAGGTTTCCCTCAAATCAATTGTCAAAAGGCTTGTTGTAAAAATTTGTGGAATGATAAAAGTTTGCGAAAAATGGTTTCGTGTATCGGAGTCGTTGACCAAAAATTAAATCAATGCTTCCTTTTTGATGCGACTCCCGATATCAAAGATCAATTAAATATTTTGCAGAAAAATCAATACGATTTAACAGGAGTTTTTTTGACACATGCACATATGGGCCATTATACTGGGTTGATGCATTTGGGAAGAGAGGCAATGGGCGCTCAAAAAGTACCTGTTTTTGCAATGCCGAAAATGCAAACCATGTTGGAAGAAAATGCTCCTTGGAGTCAATTAGTAAAATTAGAAAATATAAAAATCCAACCACTTCAAAATGATTCGATGACTGTGCTGAAAAATATAAAGGTTACTCCCTTGCAAGTTCCGCATCGAGATGAATTTTCAGAAACAGTTGGTTTTAAGATTTTTGGAAAAAATAAAACGGCACTTTTTATTCCAGATATTGACAAATGGGGAAAGTGGAAACGAAACATTTTAGACGAAATAAGAAGGGTAGATTATGCTTTTTTGGATGGCACTTTTTATCAAAATGGAGAAATTCCAGGGCGAGATATGAGTTTGATTCCACATCCATTTATGGAAGAGAGTATGACTTTATTTGATTCACTTTCAGAAAAAGAAAAATCAAAAGTATACTTTATACATTTTAATCATACGAATCCTGTTTTGCAAAAAGAAAGTGAGGCGAAAAATGAGGTGGAGAAAAAAGGATTTCACATAGCGAGAGAAGGGCAGATTTTCGATTTGTAAAACACAAGCTTTATGATTCCAAAAAAAATAGACTACCAACTTTAGTTGGTAGTCATACATTAACTTACATTATAAGATAAAGTTTTGAAACTCTATCTTAATTGAAACCCCAAAAATTCTTATGCTCTTTTATTAGATTTAGCGTGTGTCGAGCCTTTTGGAATAGTTTAATAAATAGTGTTTTGGTATAGCCCTTTAAAAAAGTGTCTAAATAGAAATTAAATATAGTGTGAGAGTTTCTCTAAATTTGAATCAAAATTACGGTGGTTTTTGTTTAAAAAAATGTCATATTTCATGTAAAAAATAGACATTTTTATTTTTTATCAAAAGTCATAACCTTAATATGACTGGTTATCAACTTAAATGGAAAACATCTAAAAAAAAGAAACTTTAATTATTAATATAATTAGAAGGTGATTTTCCAAAACGATTTTTAAATATTTTTGAAAAATACTCAGGAGTGGAGAAGCCAATCGAATAAGCAACTTCTGCGATAGTGGAGTAAACTTTATTTTCTAATAACTGTCTTGCCTTTTGTAATTTGATTTCTTTTAGATAATTCCCAGGTGTAAGTCCTGTGATTTTTTTCAATCTTCGATTAAATTGCCTTTCGCCAATTGCCATTTCAAAAGCAAGTTGACTAACATTGAAATTTGGTTTGGTTGCTTTTTCAAATGCAATGGTTTCTAGCTTTTTCAACCATTTTAAATCTGCGGATTCTAGAGGAGGAAGTTTTTTTTCTTTTTTATCCATTTCTATTTTGGTGGAAATACTTTTTCGTTGTTCGGTATTTTGTAACAAAGTATTCACTCGAGCGATCAATTCATCTGCTTCAAATGGTTTAATCAAATAATCATCTACTCCGATGGTAATTGCTTTTAATTTGTCGGAAGTATTCGATAGAGCAGTCAGCATGATGACAGGAATAAGTTGCCATTTTTCAGAAGATTTCAACTTCTTTAACAAAGTAAATCCATCCATCTCAGGCATCATTACATCAGAGATAATCAAGTGAATATCAATTTCTTCATTCTTTAAAATATTCAGAGCATCTTTTCCATTGGCAGCGAGAAATGTGTTGGCATTTGAATGTAATAGATTTTGAATAAAAACTCTCATCTGAGTATTGTCTTCGACGATGAGAATATTGATTTTGGAATTATTATTATTGGATTTTGGCAAAGAGTCTTCAAGGATAATAGGTGGGGAAAGATTGTGATTAATGAGAATTGTTGAGGTTTCTTTGGGGAATTTTAAAGTAAAAGTCGTTCCTAATCCATAGGTAGATTGGACAGACAGTTCCCCTTCAATAAGATTGGCTAACTCTTTGGATAGCGCTAATCCGATACCTAATCCACCATGAAGATTATTGCCCGATTGTTTGGATTGAAAGAATCTTTGGAAAATATGTGGTAAATCATCTGGATGAATACCCTGTCCACTATCAATAACTTTTAGAAGAATATTATCATGTTTTTCACTTACCTCCAAAGTTATGTTATCTCCACTTTGGGTGAATTTAAATGCGTTGGAAAGCAAATTAGTTGCAATTTTTTTTAGTTTTTGATCATCCACGATCAGTTGGATATCAATAGGTAATTGATAAAATAATTGGAAATCAATACCACGATGTTGTGCTTCCAGATCAAAGCCAGTTGCCCATTTTCTGACTTCTGCTAAGAAGTGCACGGACTTTTTATTAACTTCTAATTTATTGGCATCATATCTACTCAAGTCTAAAATTTCTTCCACTAGGTTTTTTAACTGTTCCCCATTTTGAGCAATAGCAGTTAGCGTTCTCATGGTTTTATCATTTAGATTTTCCGTTTTCATGAGTTGCTTGAGTGGACTAATAATTAAGGTAAGTGGAGTTCGTAATTCATGGGTAACGTTAGCAAAAAAACGAGTTTTAACTTCATCTAATTTTTTTAATTCTTCTGCTTGTTTTTTAATTTCTTTGGTACGTCGAACTACCTCTACTTCTAGTTTTTCTTTTTCCCTCAAAAGATTAGCCGTTCGTCTTCGAATTATAAATGAAATAAAACCAATCAGGCTAAGAATAGCTAACACTTTAAACCACCATTTAGAATAAAAAGGTTGTAGTATTTCTAAAGGAATTTTTAATTCTTGATTGGACCAATTACCATCAGAATTTCTACCTTTTATATTAATAGTGTACTGTCCGTAAGGTAAATTATTAAATACAATGCTATTTCCATCTACAGGATTCCAGTTGGAATCGAAGCCATCAATTTTATATTCAAATCGATTATCTTTTGGATTTTTAAAATCTAGCAAAGAAAATGAAAGTCGAAAAGATTTCACACTTGGCTGGATTATGATTTTTTTATTTTGATTAAAATAATTCCACCGAGAAACCATAGTTTTATTTTCTTCATCAAAAATTTCATAATTAATCAAATGTAATGGAGCATTTTTTTTGCTAGTTGAAGTAAAATCTTTTGGATGAAAAACAGTAATACCATTTAGTCCACCCATATACAATGTTCCATCTTTATCTTGATAATGAGAATAAAAATTAAACTCATCGTAAGGAAGTCCATCTTTGGTCGTGTAAGTGATTACATCATGCGTTTCTTTGTGGAATTGCATCAATCCAAAATTACTTGGCAACCATAAATATCCTTCGTCATCTTCATAAATGGCATAAATTAAATCGTTGCGCAACCCATCCACTGTGGTAAAAGTTTCTGTTTCTCCAGTTGTTTTATCCCAATGAATTAAACCACCCAATCTAGTCCCGAGCCAAAAAGTGTTATCTTCTTTGTCTTGGTGAATGAAAATAATATTATCGTAGGGAAGCGCATTATCTTTGGTAGAAAAATGTTGGGTAATACCTTTTATTGGATCTAGTTGAAAGATGCCTTTGGTCGTAGCGATGAGAATAAATTCATCGTTTTCAAAAAAGTGCATCATTTCAGTTGAATTGAATTCGGAGAATCTGTTGCTTTTTTGAAAGGGAGTAAAATTATTTATAGCAGAATTAAAAATATATAATTGGGAGTTGGTTCCTGCCCATAATTGTTGAGTAGTTTTATCTCTTCTAATAAAACTGAAATCAAGCGGACTCTTTGGTTTTGTATCTAAAAAATAACTTTGTTCAATTTTAAATTGGGAAGCATTTATTTGATGAAAACTGCTCGAGAGGTTAGCCATCCAAAGTGTATTTTCTCCATCCCAAATTATACTCCGACCTTTTTTCCATGGTTCAGAAATTTGAGATTGAACTATGCCGTTTTTTAGATTAACATTATAAAGTCCAGAGTTAGAAGTTACCCATAAATCATTATTCTTGCCTTTAATTATTTCTCGAGTACTTTCTCCTTTTAAATAATTATTAAAGCGCTTTTTGTTTAGTTTGATATGATAAACACCATCGTGCACCATAAGCCAAATGGAGTTTTCATTTTCTAGAAAAAAAGAACGAGGAACAATATATTTATCTAAAAATTTAAAAGGCTCTATGTCTATATTAATATTTTTTTCTAAATCCATCAAAACTAAATCATGTACTGATTGACTTTTGGGATGCAATAAATAATTCGAATGAAAATTAGAGTTAGAAGCAATTAAGTTGGAATTATCTTGTAATAACTTATCTAATTGACGATTTGGTTTATCGTGAGCATGCAGAAAATAGGCTCGACGAAGAATGTGAAATTGTTTGGTGATTTTATAATCAAATAAAGAAGATGTATCTCTTTTTTCTAAAGTAAGTTCAGGAGAAATAACAAAGAATTCTTTTTCCGTGTGGATATAATGATAATTAGTAGATGTTTTTAATACATTGGTGTAGCCTAGACTTGAATCATTTTTGATTTGAAATATTTTAACAAATGAATGATTGATATACTCATATATTTGTCCATCATACGTTAATAGATGAATAACATTTTTATCATTAAAATATGGTTTATAAATATTCTTAACGGGAAAAGGGGCTTTGTTTTTAAAAAAATCATCAAAGCCAATCAATGAATCTTTTCCGAATGGTAAGATAGAGATGTCACCACCAGAGTTTTTAGTTCCAGGATGAGAAAACCAAATATTCTTATCGGCATCTTCTCCTAACTGATTCATATCAAATGGCTCATCTTGATCCAATCTTCTCTTATATGGTTTGAACTGATAGCCATCAAAACGAAATGCACCTGACTTGGAAGTGAACCAAAGAAAACCTTGACTATCTTTAAATCCATAACGAATGTCACGTGTGTTGAGCCCGTCCTTAGCATCATAATGTCGAACGCTCGTCAAGTAATCTTGAGAGAATAAAGGGAAAGCACCCAAAAAATAAATAAATAGGAGTAAATACCTCACGAAAGTATAATTGTAATATTTCTAATTTAAAAATGGGTTTGGGAGACAATTGGATGATAAAATAATATTATCAGAATTAGAAATGCAAGCCAGTAAAATTAATATTTTTTAAAATTAATTTAGTAATTTATTTTTGAAAAGATTTAAGATTTTTATTCATTACGCAGCGATGCACCAATATTGACTCTAGCATTTTTTGACTAATAAAATATTTACAATTACATCTTTCTAAAAAAAATACAATTATGATTCGAATACTCATTTTTGCCATTCCAATATTTTTTATTTACCTATTTATCAATGAATACCTAAAGCAAAAAAAAGCAGCGGAAGAAAACTGGAATAATCAATGGGAAGAAAAAAAGAAAAATTTTCAAAAGGAAAAAGAAATAATGGTTAAGGAAAAAGAGATCATCAAATTAAAGCAAAAACTAAATGAAAAAAAGCAAGGAGAGCAATTGAAAAACCCTAACTCTTTTGACATTAGTGATAACTAGCGTATTTTTTTCGAAAAAAATAAGGTTAATGACTTGTTAACTGGAAAGAATGAGTTTCTTTTTGGAAAAGAATCGTTTAATTTTCGACATCGTTATTCAAAAGTCCCAAATTTATGTTTAAAATTCTTTCAAATCTTATTTGGTTATTTCTTGGTTTAGGAATCTTCATGTTGATGAGTGATTCTTTGAGAACTAATATTGTATTTGCTGATTATTATATCACAGCCCTCAAGATTTATCTATTTACCATCGGGGCATATTTAGTTTTGAAACGAGTACTCTTTTACCGCCTGAAAGGAAATATTAATATTGTCAGCTTGGGAAAAAAAAGCGACTACCAAAATAATTTATTGATTCAAGGTATTGTTATCGCATTGCTAGGTTTGGGATTTGTTCAAGCTTATGGAAGTTTGAGAAGTATGGATACGTTGGTGATAGCTTTGTTAGGATTATATTATTGGGCGCAAATTGTGTTGAATTCTAATCCGACGATATACTTGGATGATGATTCTTTTTCTTACGATGATTATTTTATTGATAAATGGAATTGGGCAGATTTAAGCAGAATTGATTTGGAAAATGAAAAACTTAAATTAATTGGATTAAAAAAAGATTTTGAATTAGATTTCGATTTGGTAGACGAATTAGATTATCAAAAGCTAACGGAAGAAGTGGAACATGATGTTTTGGATGGAGAATTTGGAAAAGATAAAAGCTCGAAATCATTGGTAGAAATTATTGAAAGCTACGCTAAAAATTTTAATGTACCAGTAGCGTAATAAAGTTTATTCTAAATAGAATTGTATGTGAAGCCGTAAAACGTTCAACGTCAAACGAATAAACTCTAATGTAGAGCGACTTTCCAAAGTCATGATCATAATCGCTTAAAGAAGTGCTTGCAATACTAACGGATTTGGAAATCTATCTCATTTAAAATTTCTTTTCTCTTACCTGTTTTTTATTGATTTTAGAAATCGAAATTGTTCCCGCAAGTTGCATATTTCTCACTAATTCAGTTTGTAAAATATCCAAAACTTTTTCAACTCCTGCTTGCCCATTTGTAGCTAAACCATAAATATAAGGTCGTCCAATTCCAACTGCAGTTGCCCCCAAAGCCAATGCTTTAAAAATATCTGTTCCTCGACGAATACCTCCGTCGATCAAAATTGGAATTGCTCCATTGATCGTTTTTGAAATTTCTTCAAGTACTTCAATCGTACTCAAATCACTTTCTAATTGTCGTCCGCCATGATTCGAAATGATAATTCCATCGATTTCATAGTCTAATGCTAGAGCAGCATCTTCAGCAGTCATAATGCCTTTGAGCAGGAGGTTCATATCGTAATTTTTTTTGAACCAAGGAATAAAATCCCAAGTCAATGTTGGATCAAAATCAGCTCCGCCATTTTTAAAATTACCGAGGGCATTTTCTGTTCGCATACTTCCAGTAAGAATTTCAATGTGTTTTTCTCGATTGCCTGGAACAGGAACGTCGACGGTCAAAACAATAGTTTTACAATTATTTTTTTGTGCTTGATCGAGTAGGCGAGTAGTGGTTGTTCTATCTTGAGTCGTGTATAATTGGAACCATGGTGGCGAGTCAACTGCTTCGCAAATTTCTGTGAATGATTTGCTCGTTACCGTCGATGCAACCGATAAAATATTTTTTGCAGCAGCAGCTTTGGCGGCAGGGATTTCTCCATCCTCATGAAATAATTCTTGAAATCCAACGGGAGCTAAAAAGATTGGACTGGCGTATTTCTTTCCAAATAACTCTATCGAAGTATCAATGTTCGTTACATCAATTAATCTTCGAGGGCGAATTTGAAAATGTTGGTACGCTTCGATATTTCTATTAAAAGTTCTTAAGTCATCTGCTCCACCAACAAGATAGTCGAAGGCATGTTGCGTTAAATTTTCTTTGGAAGTCTTTTTTAAATCCCAGATATTTTGAAAGTGATTCATAGTTTGCTGTTTTTGAGAAATTCGTTTTTATTAAAATCTTTACATCGATATGTGCAGATTCTGTAAAAGAACCCAAGAACTAAAGTATTAACAAAAGTTAAGTTTTTTACAAAAAAGTTAATTCCTTCTTTTATTTGAGTTATAAAAATTAATTTTAGTAGGCATAGGGGCAAACTTTATTTTTGTCGTCTTAGTTGTAACTAAAGATTATAGAAAAACACTAACCTAATAGAATAACTTTATTTTAACCCAGTTTAAAGATAATTTATCCATCATAGTCGAAAAATTATTTTTATCTCTTTTTAGAAAAACTATTTTCACATCATATTTTTAAAAACGCTGTTTATTTAAAATTTCTAAAACCACTTTCGAATGAAAAAAATATACTTATTATTTACCCTTTTCTTTTTTACTCTTCAGATTTCTACAGCTCAATTGAGTTTGGAAGTTTATAATATTTTCCAAAATAAATGCATGTCTTGCCATAGCAATGCAGATCAACAAGGAGGTTTGGATTTAGAAGGTGCAGGCACTAATGTTGCGTTGAAGGCACTCAATGTGTACAATAATTTGGTTGGAAAAACGCCAAATACGAATGCTCATGCCATTGCAGAAGGCTATCAATATATTTATAAAGGTCGCCCAGATTTGAGTTATTTATTTCGAAAAATAAATGGAACACTTGAACCGACTATCCAATTAGACGCAAGTGTGGAAGGTGACCAAATGCCACTTTATCAACCTGAGTTAACTGATGTCGAAAAAGAATTAATTCGTCAATGGATTCTTCTCGGAGCACCTGCGCAAAATAGCGATGCACAACTTGAAACTGCATATGTTGATCAAATTCCGCAATTGATTAATGAATATTATAACGGAGATGGATTAGCTAGTTTTCCAAATGGAGCGCCTCCTGCACCAGATCCATCAGAAGGATTTCAAGTGAAAATGGGACCATTCTTTTTAAATCCTGCTGGGCAAAATTTTTCAGAAATGGAGTTGTTTCAAAAGTATGCTTTAGACCTTCCTGCTGATGTTGATGTGAATCGAATTGATATGAAAATTTCGTCCTCGTCGCATCACTTAATTATTTATAATTTCCCATCCGTAGATGATGCCGATAATATTGATCCAGGTTTTAGATTAGATCCAGATCATAGTGCAATTAGTTTGACGGCAGCTGTTCAAGAAGCAACTGATCTAGCTTTGCCAGAAGGAACTGCATTTATTTGGGATAATGATATGGTATTGGATTTGAATTCGCACTACATTAATTACGATGCCTCAAATACTTATCAAGCGGAAGTTTATTTTAATGTATATACCCAACCAGTTGGAACTGCCATTCAAGAAATGAAAACGGAATTGCGTTTAAAAGATGATATTTTTATTCCTAATAATGGTAATCAATATGATTTTGACAAATCAGAAACTAGTGCAGGAACTCGTTATGTTTGGGGACTCATGGGACATACTCACCAATGGGGAACAGATTATAAAATATATCTCCGAAACTTTGATGGTAGCAAAGGGGATTTGATTTATGATGCATCCTGTTCTTTGGACGGTGCTCCTGGATGTGTAGCACCATTCTTTGATTATCAGCATATTCCAATTTTATATTTTGATAATTTATATGCTTTACCAATGAATCCAGGTTTTATTCATTCGGCAAGTTATGTGAATAATGGGCCGAATAATGTTTGGTTTGGACCAACTTCTGATGATGAAATGATGGTTATGGTGATGATGTATACGACCGATACAACTGGACTAGATTTGCCAACGAGTTTAGAAAATATAGAAGACCTCAAACAGGAGGTGCAAGTATTTCCAAATCCAATGTATGATGAAGCGACAGTTGCATTGCCAGAAGGAATGACTAATGTTCGGTTTTCTCTTTTTAATGCAACTGGGCAAGAGGTTAAGCGAATGGAAAGTATTTCTAACAATACGTTTACATTTCAAAAAAATAATTTACCAAAAGGAATTTATTTTTTCCGAGTGGAAGATGAAAGTGGAAAATATGCTACAGGGAAGATTTCGATGGAGTAAAATAAGTTGAATGTTAGACGTTTTCACTATGTCCTAAAAAGAAAAGAACCAATTCATTTAATGAGTTGGTTCTTTTTTTGAGACTGATATATTGAGGGAAATAAATAGTTAAGTATACATTTTAATTTTACTGTGATCCTTGCCTGATCCCCATATTATTCCATAGTTCTTTTTGAAAATCTGCCTTTGGAAAAGCTTCATAATTATTATAAAGTTTGACCATAGAGTCGATGGATAAATCAGGCGAATGTTTTTTGAGTAATAATAACTTTTCAATAGTGTCTTCGCATTCTTGAATTACTCGATTTGCTTGTTGATTTTGTTGGGTAATATTTTTGTAAAAATCAATCGCTTCTTTAAGAGTAGGTGTAATATTTTCTTCATTGATAATGGTCTCCTTGTTGAGCATCAATCGAAGTTGTAGTGTTTCTAATGTGTCTCCTATCTTTAAAAGAATACCCTTCTTCAAATTTTCAATCATACAGGGGGTAAATTTTTGTCTTAAAATTCTTTCGATTTACTTTTAATCGAAAGGTGAAAAAATCGTGTGACAGGTTTTTTTTGATAAAAGTAGAAAACTTGACTTTTATCAAATCAAGCTCTCTCTTTTATCTTTTTTAACAAACGGTTTTGGAATGGCTCTCTTTTATCTAAGAACGCTCCTTTGAAAATAGTGTTAGAAAAAATACTTTCTTTAATGTGTGAAGGGATTTCTTCCTTGTTGTGTATCGGAAAGGTAAAATTGCAGTTCAGTTTTTTTTTATAAAAAATAGGGTTTTTGTGACAATGGTTTTACGTTGGTGATGAATTTTAAAAAAATAATATTCATTAAATAGTAGATTGTAAAACATTAATAGCCAGATGGTTGTAAAACTATCTGGCTATTAAATGTTTATTTTTTTTGAATAAAACTAAGTTTGATTCCTTTTAAAAGTGACTAAAACTTGCTTCGAAGCAGGTGTATGACTTTTGCGTGCGTATTGATTTATCGGCACTAAAACATTTGCTTCTGGGAAATAGGTTGCCATACATTTTTGAGGAATATCATATTCGACGATCATAAAGTGAGGAGCAATTCTTTCGACTCCTTCGTGATGATTGTACAAATCAATAAGGTCACCCGCCTTCAAGTTGGCTTCTTTGATATCTTCGACATTCATCATCACAATACGGCGACCATTGTAAATACCTCGATAGCGATCATCAAGCCCATAGATAGTCGTATTAAATTGATCGTGCGTACGAATAGTCATCATGATAAACTCACCATTTTTTAATTCATGCTTAGGAATTGGATTGATGGTGAAATTTGCTTTACCTGTTTTGGTTTTAAAATCTCCATCACGTGCTCCATTCGGCAAATAAAACCCTCCATCATTTCTTACTCGTCGATTGTAATCATCAAAACCTGGAATTGTATTTTGAATCGCTTCTCGAATGCGATCATAATCTTCAATCAAATGATTCCATTTCGTATTTGAATTTTTCAAAGTAGCTGTTGCTAAGTTTGCAACAATGGCTGGCTCACTTAATAAATGTTTAGAGGCAGGAGTTAAACTACCTCGTGAGGAGTGAACAATTCCCATCGAATTTTCGACGCTCACAAATTGCTTTTTACCATTTTGTACATCCAATTCTGTTCTTCCGAGACAAGGTAAAATAATAGCAGTTTTTCCCGTTATCAAATGACTTCGGTTGAGCTTGGTGGAAACTTGAACTGTCATTTTACAATTCTGCAAAGCCTTAGCAGTAAACTCAGTATCAGGAGTTGCGGAAAGGAAATTTCCACCCATGGCAAAAAATATTTTCGCTTTTCCTTCCGACATTGCTTTGATGGATTCAACGGTATCGAAGCCATGTTCCCGTGGAGGTTCGAATTGGAAATTCTCTTTTAGTTTATCTAAAAAAGCAGGTTTTGGTTTTTCCCAAATTCCCATTGTTCGATCACCTTGCACATTACTATGTCCTCGCACGGGACAAGTTCCTGCGCCAGGTTTTCCAATACTACCTTTTAATAACAATAGATTTACAACTTCTTGAATATTGTTAACGCCGTTTTCATGTTGAGTCAAACCCATTGCCCAGCAGACGATGATTTTTTTATTTTCTAAAATTAATTTGGTGGCTTGACGAATTTGAGAAAGACTAATTCCACAATCTTTTGCTAGGCTTTTTACATTTGTTTTTTTTAATTCTTCGATAAAATCTTCAAAGCCATGCGTATTTTGATTGATAAAATCATGATTGAAAACTGTCCCCGGTTTTTTCTCTTCTTCATCGAGCAATAATTTCATGATCGCTTTGAGCAACGCCACATCACCATTGATATTTACTTGCAAAAATAAATCAGTTAACTGCGTTCCACTTCCAATCCAACCTGAAACGTTTTGTGGATTTTTAAATTTGATTAAACCAGTTTCTGGTAATGGATTAATGGTAATAATTTTTGCGCCATTTTGTTTTGCTTTTTGTAAAGCGGAAAGCATTCGAGGATGATTGGTTCCAGGATTTTGCCCCATGACAATGATCAAATCGGTCACATAAAAATCTTCCAAACGAACACTACCTTTTCCAATTCCGACTGTTTCAGAAAGTGCGACTCCGCTTGATTCATGACACATATTGGAGCAGTCAGGCATATTGTTTGTTCCGAATTCTCGAACAAATAATTGATATAAAAAAGCAGCTTCATTGCTCGTCCGACCACTCGTGTAAAAGATGGCTTCGTTCAGTGAATCTAATTGATTTAATTCTGAACCAATGTGAGCAAAAGCATCTTTCCAACTGATCACCTCGTAGTGCGAATTTCCTTCTCGCAAAATCATAGGATGAGTTAATCGACCACTTTTGCCTAATTGAAAATCAGACCATTGAGATAATTCTGCGATGTTATTTTTTTTGAAAAAATCAGAAGTGATTCGTTTGCTTGTAGCTTCTTCGGCAATTGCTTTTGCTCCGTTTTCACAATACTCTCCAATGCCAGATCGATGGTCATCAGGGTCAGGCCAAGCACAACCAGGGCAGTCGAAACCATCCATTTGGTTGATGGAAAAAACTGTTTTGACACAATTACCAATGGTTAATTCTCCAAGTAAATGTTTGACGGAGGAAACAACTGCAGGAATTCCAGCGGCGGTAGTTTTGGGTGCACCGAGTTTTATTTTTTCCTCTTCGATGGGAGGAGTGGGGGAGATTGGTTTTTTCATTTTAATTTTTTTTGAATAACGAATATCGAAAAAGGAACAAGGATTTGAGAAGTTTTGCAATACTGTCTGTATTCTTCTCTGAGTAGCTTCGTCAAACTTCTCAAATCGAAATTCCTTGTTCGATATTCGATATTCAAAAAAATAATATTCATCAGGATTTCGGATGCGGAAACGAATCACTTTCATCTTCATTAATTCGCACATGCATACATTTAAAATCTTTTTCTACTAAAATTCTAATTTGATCATTTTCAGTAGTTGCGTCCAAATGTTCCATGCCGACGAGTTGAGAATTAACCCACATTTCGCCTAATTCTGTTGGAACAAAAATAGTGATGGTATTACCCGAAAATTCACTTTTTAATTTTTTAACCTCAGCAGATTCTAAGACGTAAGTGAGTTGGCCACCAGCAGTTGCTCCAAACTGAATACTATTTTCCACGCGTCCTTTTTCTCCAAATACTTTTACATCCTGTTGACTCAATCGTAATCGGATTGAATTCCCTCTAATTCGTAATTTCATATGTGTGTTTGTTTTGTTCAAAGTTAGGAAAAATATCAAAAAAGCCCTTTTAAACATCAAGTTTAAAAGGGCTTTTTTGATATTTTCTAAAAAAATACTTATCGCTGTATTGTCACTCGTTCTGTCATCATCTGACCTTCCGTTCTCACTTGGACAAAATAGATTCCACTTGCAAATCTACTCGTTTGCATTTGAATTAAATCTTGAGCATTTTTTACCATTTTCTCCGCTAGTAATTTTCCTTGTACACTAAAAATACGAACAATGATTTCTTCATTGATAGGCTTAGTAAAACCAATATTGATTAAATCATTTGCAGGATTTGGGAAAATAGAAATTTCATTTTGATTTAAAATATCTTCTGTCGCAATTATCACATCAGGATCAATAACAATATTGAATTGAGGAGTAGCAATTAATCCACCTTCGCCATCATCGACTACAAAGGTGAAACTATCTTCTGTCGAAGCACCTCCATCATGAGTATATAAAATGTTTCCAGCACTTGATGAATTTTGCTTGAATTTATCTCCCACTTCTAACTCACTTGTGATAAAATATAATTTCCCGTTTTGAGGAAGTGTGACAATCGTGTAAGTGATTTCCTCTGGACTATTATTTGGATCGTTAGTTAATAAAAATTCTGAATCAATAGGTCGAGTGCCTGCTGGTGGAAGTGGCATGGTTTCATTTACTATTAAAGCTGGTGGACTCAAGTTAGCTTCAGAGCAAATCTGTAAAGTCCATTCATTTAATTTTCCACCATTTCCTGCGGTATTAGTTACTTCAACTTGAAGTTTCCATTCTCCGAGAGAACTGGTATTGTTAAATGTACTTAAAAGGTTACTTTCCAATTTATAGCTAAGCCCTGTATTGACAGGACAATCGCTACCGATAAAAGCAACAGCTTCGTCATCCATCCCAAAATCAAAGGTAGTTCCTTGACAAAAAATGGAGGAGAATAATTTGACAGAAGTTCCGTCAGGGCCAACTAAAGTCATATCTATATCTTTGAAGGCACTATGATTTCCTTCGATATTACTGATATTCAAATCATTGATCATTCCATCAACTGGAATATTGATGCTTGATTCAATAGTTGGTAATCCATTACTCGGAATAGTAACTGGACCATCTGAGCTGACAGCATTTGTACATAATAATGATTTAACTGCAAAAGCATTTTTTTCTGACCAATCACCAACTTGACATTCGTTTTGAGGTCTAATTCTCCAAAAATAAATACCGCCTAGATCAAGTTGAGCACCTCCTTGGTAGCTTCCTCCTGTGACAACATTAGTCTCAACAATAGATGCTGCAGAGAAGGATGGATCACTAGCAATTTCGATTATATAATTATCAGCGGCAATGCCCTCGTTCCAAGTATAGATAGGAATTTCGGCAACTCCATCTATTCCATTAGCAGGTGTTGCCATGGAGAAATCAGAAAAGTCTGTAGCGACTGTTTCATAAACCAACTCTTGATAAACGGTATCCTCTCCTGGAACATATGTCATTAATTGGTAAGTAAAGACTCCATCAGCTGTTGGAATATTATCTGTACTGATAGTCAATGTTGCATCTTCAGAGGGCATAATTGGGTTGGCACTAAATTCGAATGTTGCGCCAACTGGTAAATCAATTACTTCAAAATAAATCAAGCTATCATAATCCAATAAGGACTGCGTATTGATATTAACTATAGGTGATTCGGGTAAACATACTTTTTGAAAATATGGCCCTGATGATACTGTGTAGCCTGGAGTCGTTGGTGCTTCAATTTTAAAATTCGCATTTGATATATCAAAAAAGATATTGTCTGCTGCTTCAATTTTTACTCTAGCCAATCCAGTCAATTCATTAGGAATAACAATAGTATAGCTTCCTGTATTAGGTACATTTTGTGCTAAGGATATAGGATATTCATATCCACCATTAGTGGATAACAATATATTTACAAATTGACAATTAACATGTGCTGAATCAGTATTAGCTACATCCCAAGTTACCTCTACATAATCTCCTACTTCAAATGTTTGATTAACATTTGGGTGTGTCACTAAAAATGGTCCAGCAGTTTCTACCGACTCAAAAGCAATCTCATCCCAAACTGTTCCACCTCCGCCCCACTTGCTATCTCTAACCGTACATCTAAAAGTCAAGTCTCGCGCATAAGTTGGAAGTACTTCTGTGATGGAATTTTGATTATTGACAATAGTAGCAATTCTTGGAAAAATACGAGTTGGATCTTCCGTAGGAATATATGTTCTAAAAGCTGGTGCATTTCCTATCGGGCTTCCTAATGGACTAATTGGCCCCAAATCATATTGTTCAAAACAATAGGTCAAAGTATCGTCTGGATTTATATCACTTGCAACTGCGGTCAATTGGAAAGGAGTACTAATCGGAATCTTTAATCCATGCCCAAAAGGGATCTCTACCTCTGGATCAAAATTATCAGTAGGTAAAACCGTCGCACATGTTCCTGCTCCATCTCGACTATAGTTTTGAATAGACTCAATAGAGTTGACATGCATATAACTATCTCTAGAATTCTGAACATTGTTAGCACCACATGCTCCTACATACGACATAATGGTTGAACCACTTCCTGGCTCGTAAGCAGCAAATTCATTAAGTTGATCATTTCCTTCAGGTGGTGGGATTTCTCCATTCAATGCTGGAGTACAATTACTCCATGGATGTGGTGCATCTAATTGGTGTCCAACCTCATGAGATAAAGTTCCGAGATAAAAATTATCACTTGGATTATTATTACAAGAAACTCCACGAGCTTTATTAGGGTCGTCACATACAGTTCCAAGACCTCCTGACACACCTCCTACACCATTACCATTTACTAAACAAGGGAACGTATTAAAAAGATGGCCAATGTCATAGTTTTCAACTCCAATAACTGAATTTAAAATAGTAGTATGTTGGTAAAAAATACCAAAAGCGATTATATTATCATTAATATCAAGTGTATTTAATATCTCGTTACCTTCATAAGGATCAGTATCTGGATCTAAGAATACAAGTTCATCATTGTTATCTATTAATTGAAAACGAACACCTGTTTCTTTTTCAAAAATAAAATTTAATCGACTTGTTGCATATACTAGTTCTGCCATCACTAAATCTACTGTTCCACCTTGAGTTGCTGAAAATTCTCCAGAAGTAGCTAATGCCATTCGATAAACCCTTAACTCAACTGGGGCTCCTGTAGTTGTAGGTGATTCAGGAGTCGGAGTTGTATTTGGTCCTTTATTTTGAAAAGGGCTATTAGGGCCACCATCATTATCTTCAAGTGGTTTTTTGGCATTCAACATTTCCAAAGGATTATGAGCTGCATGTGCTGCATTCAAAACTGCTGATTCTTCAGCATTTGGCAATCGATCTTTTTTATAATAAGAAAGATAATTATTGTTATTTCCTTCCAAATATGGATCAATAAAAATTACTCCTTCTGGCGAACCGATCATTGCTCGAAATCCTTTAGCTGCGATTTCAAATCGAACTTGTAATGATTTATCGTCAACGCCATATCCTGCATAAGCTTTTATATTTGGATATTTTGCTGCCAAACCTGGAGCCATAACAGAGGATTCAACTACTTGAAAAGCAACATCATCTCCATTGGGCATTGGCAACATTATTTGCATTGGATTGTGCTTAGCAGCAAAAGTAAATTCTATTGGAGCATTAGCTAAACTAGATTTGAGCTCATCAAGATCCAAAGCTAATGTTCTGTATTTTTCAGGAATAATTTTACGCTCTTGATTGGTTGGGATTAAAATATTGGCTTCATTGGCATCAAACCAAGGGTCTGCAATATTTTGAGAAAATAGATTTGAAAATACCAAGAAGGCGCAAAAAAGTAGTACAAACTTTTTCATCTAGGTTGTATTTTTTATTTTGAAAAAATGAGGGATGGTTTTTTGAGAAATTTATACACGATTGTAAAAATACTTTCTACTTTTTGATAAAAAAAATGAGAAATGAACAAATGTCGGTAGGTTGATTCATTTTAGTTAATCAGTCATACCCGTTTGCTGATTAACTGATTACCCAATTCACTCCTTCACTTGCAGATTCAGAATATTTCCCATTTGATAACAAGTTCTGCAACGAGGTTCATATCGATCTTTTTCTCCTAAAACAACTGTGCCTGTTTCTTCACTCAATCGATAAGAATGAGTAGCAAGATTACCACAATGTTGGCAAATAGCATGCACTTTAGTAATATATTCTGCAACGGCCAAAAGATTGGGCATTGGACCAAAAGGTTTTCCTTTGTAATCCATATCTAGACCTGCAACGATTACTCGAATTCCTTTCAATGCTAATTTTTCACAAACTTCGGTTAACTCATGATCGAAGAATTGTGCTTCATCAATTCCCACCACGGTTACGCCATCTGCAAAATCTAAAATTTTAGAAGAATGTTCGACAGGAGTTGCCAAAATAGAATTTGCATCATGTGAAACGACATTCTCAATATCATATCGAGTGTCGGTTCCTGGTTTAAAAATTTCTACTTTTTGACTCGCAATTTTAGCTCGCTTGAGTCGACGAATCAATTCTTCTGTTTTTCCTGAAAACATGGAACCGCAGATGACTTCTATCCATCCACTTCTTTGTCCTTTAAAATGAGGTTCTAAAAACATATATTTTTTTTTGAAAAGGAATTGGTTGATCAGGTGATTAGGTAATCAGTCCAACGGATTTCCAAGTTATAATTTCGCAAGTGACTGATTTTCTAATCAACCAATCACCTATTTTTTTATATCACCAAATTCTTTAATTTTACAAAAATTATTGAAATCGCGTTTTGCGAAATTAAAAAAGATATACCGTATGAATGTTAAGCAAGCAAAAATTCTTTTAGAAAAAATTAATCGTTTATTCCAAAGCATGACAATGGACGAGCATATTTCTGAAATTGAAAAGGAGTTGATGCGGAATTATGTGAAATCACTTTACGAAGAATTTATGCCCGATGGCGGAGCAAAAGCTGCACCGATCCAGAAAGTAACCCCCATCAAAGTGGCACCTCCTGTAAGAGAAATGCCAAAAGTAGTAGAACGACCACCTGTAAAAGTTGAGCGTGTTGTAGAAACACCACCACCACCACCACCACCAAAAGTGGAAGTTGTTCCACCAACTCCAAGACCTGCTCCTGCACCTCGACCATCGGTAGCCGAAACACCAAAAGTGGAAAAGAAAGCACCTCCTGTGAGAGTTGCTACACCACCGCCTGCGCCTAAACCTGCTAAGGCAAAAATAAGTGAAGAGCACGAGGAACTTTTTGAGTTTAAAGAAGCAACAGATTTGTCAGAAAGATTAAGTCAAAGTCCAATCAAGGATTTGAATAAGGCGATGGGAATCAATGAAAGAATTTTGACGACCAATGAATTATTTGATGGTAATGGTGATGCATTAAAAGATGCATTATCGACGATTAATAGATTAAATAATTTTGATGAAGCCAAAGATTACTTGGCTAATATTGCTGAGATATATAATTGGGCTGCCAAGAAGAAAAAGAAAAAGGCGAAAATTTTTGTAAAACTGGTTCGCCGTAGATTTGTATAAGAGCATAAAAACTAAATCCCAATACTTTTGTTAAAAATTAAGTTTTGGGATTTTTTTTGAATATAATCTGCTTGATTGTCAATCCCTTAATATTTAACTTTCCTGATCATTTCTAAAAAAGTAAATATTGAATCCCGAAGAAGAAAAGAATCATTTTGTTAGAAGTTTACAATTACCTGTGATCTTAATATTAATCATGTTGGTGATTCATATTATCAAAGAGTTCTCGAGTTTTGAATTTATCTATTGGGGTATTTTTCCAAGAAAATTTTATGGGTTAAAAGGAATTTTGACTGCTCCATTGATACATGGAAGTTGGAAACATTTAGTTTCTAATGCAGTTCCATTTTTGAGTTTGTTAGGTGTGAGTATGTATTTTTATCGAATCGTAGCGGTGCGAGGATTAGTGATGATTTGGATTTTGACGGGAGGAGCAGTTTGGTTGTTGGGTAATTTTTTTGATAATGAGATTGGTAATTTTTCCCATATCGGAGCGAGTGGAGTAGTTTATGGATTGGTGGCTTTTGTTTTTTGGAATGGTGTATTTGTCAAGAGTAGAGAATCGATTGTTTTGGCTTTGGCGGTATTGGTTATGTATGGAGGAATGTTTGCGGGAATTTTGCCAGACCAACCAGGCATTTCGTGGGAGAGTCATTTGTTTGGAGGGTTGATTGGGATTTTTACGGCGTATTATTATAAAGATGATTTGTTGGAAGAAGTGGAACGATTGAAAAAAGAAAATGAACCTCGAACGTGGGGACAAGAATTTGAAGCACAAAGAGGTACTGGTCCTTACTTTTTGCCGAGAGATATTTTTGAAAAAACAAAAGAGGAAAGACGACGGGAGGAAATGGATGGGGAGGATTATTATTAACTGAAGTCTTTTATTTGATTACTTGCAAACCTGCGGTTTTTTGAAAGAAACACACGAGTCGGGAGTCTCTGCGCGAGCGGAGATTATTATTGATTTTTTTATTAAGTTTTAGAATTGATAAAATAATCCAACAGAAAAACTGCTATGCCTAAAAGTCTTATTAAATGATCCTGTCAAATTTTGGTTATCACCATAAATGATATAGTTGCCTTCAAATGTTTCTTTTTGAGAATAAGTGAAAGACAATCCTAAATTAAATAATAGATTATATTTTAATCTTTTGTAGAAGTTAGCACTTAATTCAGAAGAGAAGATCATAAGTTCATCTTTATTTCCTTTAACATCAAAAGTGTATATTTTTTTTATTGCATTGTTAGTAGGAATAAAATTAACGAATTCCGTTTCTATAGTGGAGAAAAAGTAAGATCCGATAATATCTAGACCAATCATAATTTGAAATTTTTCTTTGTTGATGAGATTATACCCACCACCTAACTTTAGACCTAAGAAAGTATATCCAAAGTGTGGGTTGTTAGAGGAATAATCTCTTCCATTCATTTCATTGTAAGCATTGGAAACATATACCTTTTTATTGAAAGAATAACTGCCAATATTTAAACCAATATTTCCCCAAAAACGGTTATTTATTTTTCTATTATAGGTTATAGTTGCTTGAACGGCTGGAGAAAATCCACTAGTAATGTCTGTTTGATTAGAAGTATAATTTCTTTTAATTTTTATTGGGGAACTTAATAGTAATTGAGTAGAAAATCCAATTCTATTTTTCAGGGAGCTATCAAGTTGAGAAAAGGAAAGATTTGATAACAGACATAAAAGCAAAATAATTATTGCGTTATATTTTTTAGAAGGACTAAACATATTTACTCAATTTTTATTTTTACGAGGTGAATATAGAATACCTACACTAATCCCTAAATGCTGAAGTTTTAGAGCATAACGACCATCTAAGGTTTCGTCATCACCAAAAAGAGCATAATCACCGATAAAAATTTTACTTCCAGAATAAGTGTAAGATATTGCGCATTTTAAATTAATTCGTCGACTTAATTTTTTGAAATATGAAATATTTAATTCAGGAGCGAAGAATATTTTTCTATGATCGTAAGAATCTACAGAAGAAGAAAATAATCGTTTTATTGGCTGATTATCAGGTTTAGCACTCACGGAAGAAGAAATACCAGTTGTAGGAAAAAAATAACTGTTTAATCCAATTCCTAAAGATAAAATTTCGTTTTCTCTCGTTATAATATGATAGTTTCCACCAATATTTATTCCAGCAAATCTACTTGATAAAAGAGTAGATCTAGAATCTAGATCAGTTGGGAAACCTAATTCAATAAAGTTTTCCTGAGTTCTAACTTTCTGTCTATATCCATACATGCCGCCCATTACTCCAAATTGATAATACCACTTTTTCGAAAATTCTTTGTGCCAAATTAAATTGAATTGGAATGCAAGGGCAGGTGCTGAAGAAAAATCACTTGCTTGAGCTGGATAATTTTTATCTATATCTAGTTTGGAAGTGATCAGTAGTTGACTTGATAACTCAATAGTATTATCTATTTTAATATTATTGTCTTGAGCAATTAGGTTGTTGTTTAAAATTAATAAAAGATAGATAAATATTTTTTTCATTTTATTTTAAAGTTTAAAAAAATGGAGTTTTTATCAAAGGGTGATAAAACTCCACAAATATTTTTACCAAGTTAAAGGAACACTTAATGCATTGTTAGAATTCCCAACCCAACCATAGCCTGATATTGAGCCTTTCTTAACTTGCTGTACTTCGGGTGGAAACCAGTCATATTTTTTACAATTCAATCTCTTTCTTTTTTTAGGCCCTCTAGTTTTTCCTACTTGATTACCATTACTACCCTCGCAAAAACTTTTAGGATAAACAAGCCCTCCAACGGAAGCATAAATTTTGGTTCTGTGTCTTTTCCAAAAGAGAAAGCCTTTTTTGTATGATGTCACTCTCGTTGAGAGTTTCATACGAAAAGCATTACTGGCAAATTTAACTCTAATTTTCATTTTCTTTTTGTTGGAATCGTATGAATATTCATCCCAACTAATCCACCATCCTCTGCATGTCTCAGCAGCACTAGATATATTTGTATCATAAAAATTATTAAGATTATAAACTGTATTTCCAATTTTTACTTCGCCATTTAAGTTAAAGAAACTTCTTTCAATATCATCTAAATTATCCCAATCATCAGGATCATTATTGAAGTCAAGAATTTCATTATTTAACCAATTTAAAGTTGCACTTTCAATATATGATCTTCTGGATGAAAAGCTTTTACTCGTTTCAAAATCAATAGCTGGTTGAAAAGGATTAAAATTTATTTCTTCTTCTTTATCATTTAATTCTTCATCAGTAAAATCTGGATAAGTTGAAACAAATAAATCTTCATGTTCATCTATTTTTTCCTCTAAATAAGATACTGAATTATAGAAATGATTCATGTCTGTGAACTCCAAAATTCCATTGTTTAGAATAACCGCATCTAGTGGGTTTATATCTGAACGGATTTCAACACTCCCTGAATTAATTATTGGAGGGATAGTCTCAGTATTAGACGAAGCTAATGCTGAATCATTTTTATTACAACTAAGTGTAAAAATGGAAATAGTAAAAACTAATAACAATAATTTTTTCATGATAATTTGATTTTAATTATTTAATAAATATATCATGACAAATGTATTCTAATCTTATCTCCATATTTCAGCATAAATCTTCCTAAAACTGAATTTATCGGAACGAATCCGAATCTTTCGGAACCCCAAAATTTTCATAAATAACTTTCTGATCCATTGGTGAAATTAACCCTCGCGGTATTTCAATATTTTTCTTGCCTAGCCATTTGTTAAGTGTTTTGACACATACTCCATATTCGTTGGCGATTTGTTGTTTGGTTTTTGCTTTTAGAGACATTAGCGTATTGTTTTATATTCGTTTAAACAATAGTTCGGTAATTTTTTAATCAATGAAAGCATTGATAATCAAGCAGTTATAAATCTAAATTCTATTTAAATTCAACTCTGATAAAACTAGAGAGTTTACTTTTAATAAAATAGAATATTTGAGTTAGACAACGAAA
>JBGCFD010000071.1:0-25166 GCA_045106765.1 Saprospiraceae bacterium
GTTTAACAAGTTTATTTCTTAAAGTCAGCATACCACCCAAAATGTTTTTTAATAATAGCTTCTTTTTCTTTTCTAATAAAATCTAAGTAGGCAGAAGCGACTGGTGAAAGTTTTTTATTCTTTAACCAAATTAATCGCCAATAAGTAAGGATAGGAAGACCTTTAGAAGGAATAATATATACGTCTTTATTTTTCAATTCGTTACTCATACCTATCAAGGGAATAATAGAATAACCCAACCCAGCAACAACGGCTTGTTTGACGGCTTCATTAGACGTTAACTGAATACTTTTCCTTTTAGTAGAGTTACGAAAGTAATGATTCATTGCGTTTCCTGTAGCGGAACCTTGTTCTCGATAAATCAATGGTCTAGATTTGATTATCTTTTTAGTATCACCAATCAGAAATAATTTATTTTCTAACAATACTTCTTCATCTATATCTAGTTTTTCTGGTAGTACAGAAACTAATGCAAAATCAATCTCATTGTTTTGGAGTTGTTTGATTACAGTCGTCTTATTAGAAACGTCAAGTGTAAGATCTATACCGGGGTATTCATGTACAAATTCACTTAAGAAATAAGGAATAACATACTTGCCAGTAGAAGCAGACGATATTCTAAGTTTACCTGTCAGCAGTCCTTCATATTCTTTGGTTTTATATTTAAGCTCTTCCGCTTGACTTAATATATTTTCGGCAATCTGGGCAATTGATTTTCCAAAATCAGTCAACTGGAATTTCTTTCCTACTTTTTCAATTAATGGAATATCAAATTGCTTTTGGAAATTTTTTAGTTGAATAGAAAGAGCTGGCTGAGTCATGTACATTTCTTCAGCGGCTTTTGTGATATTCTGATGTCGGATTACTTCTAAGAAAATTTTTAATTGATGAAAGGTAAAATTCATGCTATATAATTTTTTGAAAATTCAGCTTACATTTTCAAGTGGAAATGCAAGCAGTAAGATATAAAGAAATTATAAACTATAAAATATTTTTATGATGTGTATAAAAATTATATACTTTAATCTATGATTTAAAAGACCCATATTTGTGTTCCAGAGTAAGTAATGATTTAAAAATTAAATAAAAATTAATTTTAATATGAATATCAAGCAGCCTCTGGAAAAAAGCATCCAAAAACAAACAGTTTCAAAAGCAAAAAATGAGGAGAGTGTATATTTCCTATTATTGCTAACTGTCTTATCAGTCACCACTATTGTTTGGTTGAGTCTTTATTTTGCTGGAAATGGTGTTTTGAAAAATGCAATCATCTTCTTTTCATGTATTATTTTCTGTTTTTTGTTTTTAGGAATTGCAGATGAAAACCCACAAAAAAATCATGATTAAAATAAAGTCATGACAAAACTAACAGACTACTTACAAATTTAATTTTATCATCTTTTTAAAACTATTAGAGAAATGAAGAATAAAAATAATTCAAATAGCTTAGTTAAATTCTTAGGAAACCTAATCAAACCAAAAAAATATAGTCGACCAAAAAAACACCAACCAAGTTGGATGTATAAAAATGAATAATTTATTTTGGTATTGTTTTTATGTTGTCAATTGCTTCGACTTCATGTAGTGAACTATTTGATATTACTAGTTATTCCTATCCTTCAGGCTGCTTGCCTTGAGTTGATAAGTCAGTAATTGCTATTTACATTTCAATTCTCAATTGTAAATGATTCCCCATAATTAACAAAGCCACTCCAAAAATAGGGATGCGCATAAAAAGCATCAGCGTTATTTAAAAATTTTATTTTTGAATTCTGTAAGGCTCTTGGGCTTTCAGTTTCTTTTTTAAGATTTTTATAAAATTGGTCAATCAATTGAAAAGAGGATGCATCTGCTACTTTATTCAAACTTTGGATAGTACTACTCGCTCCAGACTGTAAAAATTGATGACCAATACTTTTTAATCCTTCTCCTTTAATATATTCACCAAGTCCCGTTTCACATGCACTTAATACAACTACAGAAGGAACACTAGGTAGTCGAGCAATCTCATGAAGAAACAAAACTTCCTTTTCTTTATTTGAAATAATTAATCCTGGTTCTTTTCGATGTCCAAAACTTGAAGCTGCATGCATAGATAAATGAAGTAACTCCTTATCGGTCTTAGATAATCTAGATTTATCATTTTGCATTAAATCTTGATCAAAATGATATGATGAAAATTGTTCTTTAATTGAATGGTGTTCAGCCATCGCTCCACGTAGTTGAGGTAATTGCAATTCATTCTTTCCTAATTCATTTGATGATTTATACCAAGGAGAAAAAGAATTAATTCTATTAATAGAAATTATTTTCTGGGATGCAGATTTTTGTTTTGAAAGCATTTTTAAGCTGGGGTAATATTGTATTGCAGCATCCTGTACTAAATATGAAACCTTTCCATTTTTCAAAAATGAATTATCCGAAACAAGAGCCTCAAACGGAATATAGTTTAATATGCCATCGGGGATAATAATAAAATTTGGAGGGATTTCTTTTTCAAATAATGGTTGAAGTATTGACTGGTAAATAATATGCGATGTTTTTTGAAATTTATTTAGAGTTTTTTTATCGGCTTGTAAAACTTCAGCGGGATTAGAGAATGTATTTTTAAGATAATGAAGTGCCTGCATCAAACTATCATTATTAAATTTTGGAATAGTTTTCAGTATCTCTTTTTTACCATTTATAAATAGTGCAAAAAGGTAATTTTTACTATCAAAGAAATTTACAATAGCTAAGTTCTTTTCAGGCGAATCCAAACAATTTTTTTCTAAAATATTTAGATTTGATTCTGTGTGTTCTTCTTTTCTGAATTGATGAATGCAATAGAAGTGATTATACTGTTGAGATATATTTACTTGTAGCTGAATATATTTTAATTGATCATTATCATATAAAAGAATAGAAGGCGAGGATTCTTTTTTTTCAATTTCAGCTATAAGGTTTCGACATAAGTCTTTTAGAAGATCATCTGAGTTGTAGTATATCCCTTTGGTTATTAATAATGAAGATTTTATATTTTCCATTGCAGTCAGGACTTTTTGCATCCATTTTTTATCCTTACTTGAATTATATTGTTGTTGATAAAAAATAATTGCAGCTTCCTGAATTTTGAACCTATCTCTTATATGCTTTTTTCTTTTTGAGTTAAGCAATCCATTTTGAAATACTTTTTTTTGAAGGAAAAAAATAATATCATAAGTTTGAACAAGTTGCTTTTTCCATATTGAAAACGAATTGGAATAAAATTGTTTGGAGTAAAAAGATGCCTTTATTCTATTTAATTCTATTAAGTTGAGGTATTTTTTGTATTCAAAATAAAATTTATTTTTAGAATTTTGTTCAGTTAAAAATTCAGCTAAAAAAAACTGGTTTATGATTTCACTATATAAAAAAGTAACTAATTCATTTAATGCTTCTTGAAGAAGTATCGAGTTCTGAGTTTCTTTAGTGTTATTTGTATAAAATAATTCTGCATCAGAAATAAGTCTATGAAAAAAAGCGATTTCTTTTTTTGAAAAAATTAATTCCTCCGTTCTTTCATAATTTATCCAATAACTTATTTTTCTTATTTCATTAATTATCTTTTCAAAATCTACTTCAGAAGGAATAAGTAATCCATCAAACCTTTCTATTTTTTTAGATTCCCAATTCTTTTTATCTAACATGAGTTGCAGGAGAATAGAATCCTTTTTATTTTTTGATAATAGTATACTTGACATTTCAATATCATCATTGATTGAATAAAGTCGCATTAAGCTTAACTTTTTTAGTTTATGATTTGAAGTACATTTATCCAAATAGTTAAAAATAATATTAGCTTGAATAGAATCACCCTCTATCAAGGCATACTCAGCTTGGATAAAATATTCTTCTTCAAAGGAAAAAGCCATTAATTGTTCTGAGCAAAAGAAAGTAAGAAAAAGTAAGGTATGGGCATAGGTATGCAATATTACCTTCCTGCATGAAGCAAGTAATAAAGTCATTTTATTTGTTTTTTTGAGGACAGTAAACAATAGACGAACTATGCCGTCTATCTAAATAGACAACTTGAAATATTAGGAAAAAAATTAAAGACAGTTGAAAACAGTTGGAAAGTGTTTCTAAGTAATAGTAGTAAAAAGAAGTGTTTATCAGTTGGAATTTAATAAAGTAACATGGATAATATATATGGTAAATATATACTATGTTTGTTGAAAAAAAAAAACGTTTTTAAAATTTTAATAAAAAATAAATTGTTTATATCTTCTTTTTATTCAATAGAACTCTATATTAGCAGATATAACTATCCGTTTGGAAAAACGATTTTTTATTACAGTATTTATACATTTTTTAACCCTAAAAAAGGCAACTATTTTTTGCCAAAAACTATTAATGAAAACTACCAATAATCCAAGCACTTCACAGGTGGGGAGTCCCTTTGTAGAAGGTATTCGAGTTGGAAGTCGAAGTACACTTGATGATATCTATGCTGGTTTCTTTCCTAAAGTTCAACAATTTATTTTAAAACATTCCGGAACTGTCGATGATGCAAAAGACATTTTTCAGGATGCACTATTAGTTATTTACAATAGTGCAAAGGACAAAGACTTTAAACTTACCTGCAAGTTTGGCACTTACTTATATTCTATATGTCGGAATATTTGGTTTAAGCAAATCAGAGATAGAAAAATTAAGATTTCAAAAACTTTTGAAGAAAATACTATAATTGATAAAGATGAACTAGAAGAATCCATCATTTGGTTGGAGCGATATAAAATTTATAAACGTCAGTTTAATAATATAAGTGAAAAATGTCAAGCGTTATTAAAACTATATTTAGAAGGCACGGATATGAAAACTATTGCTGAGAAATTTGGTTTTGCAAATGTTGCCTATGCTCGCAAGAGAAAATTTAAATGTAAAGAACAGTTGATATTGAAGATAGAACAAGATCTAGATTATAAAAAAATTGATGCTTAATGACTAAGGAAGAACGATACGAAATTTTTGAGAGATATTTGCGAGGTACCTTAAATGGATTAGAACAAAAAGAATTTGAAAGTAATCTTGTAGCAAATCCTGAATGGCAAAAAGAGTTGGAACTTCATCAAGGATTACACCAAGTTATTGGTGATAAAAACCTACAATTTTTTGAAGAATTAGTTCAGGAGAGTGGAGCGAAGTATTTTGAAGAGAAACCAAAAAGTAGCCCTTCTTTTTTCAAATTATATGGTAGAAAGATTGCTGCTACCGCTGCAATATTATTTTTGGCAGTCATGAGTTATTTTTTCTTATTTCCTAAATCAACACCTGAGCAACTTTTTGCAGAATATTTTGCGCCCTATAATGCTCCAGGAACTTTTCGATCGGAAGATCTGACTTCGATTGATGAAAATTTTATTCTAGCGTTGGCTCGTTATGATGAAGGAGAATATGGAGAGGCAGTTCAGTTTTTTACAAAGACATTGGAGAAAAATCCAGAGAAGGATATTGCTATTTTTTTGCGTGGGGTAAGTTATTTGGCATTGGATTCTTTGGCGTTTGCAGAGGTGGATTTAAAAACTGTGGTTGCTGATGAAGAGAGTTTGTTTCAGGAGCAGGGTAAGTGGTATTTGGGATTGGTTTATTTGGGGATGATGGAAAAGGAGAAAGCAAAAAAGATATTTGAAAAAATGAAGAGAACAGATAAAATAGAAGAGTTGTTGTTGAAAATAAAATGAGTTTTATTGATTTCAGAAAAGATGAAGATCTCTTACTTTTATACGATATTCGTTATTCAAAACAACCCACCTACTCAAAGTAGGTGGGTTGTTTCGTTTAACTATTTATGTTTTTATTAAAATTCAACTCGCCTAAAGATAATTTTGAATAATACCTAAATGTGTATTTTTTTATTAATAAAATATTACATAAGCTTCAAATGAGTAGTATTATAGTACCCTATTCTTTATTCTATAATGGAATAAGTTAGTAATTTTCGTTTTTAGATTTTACTAGAAAAGCATTAATTACTTTCTTTAACAAACGACTATAGAACAATGAATAAATTTGAGTTTTATAAAAAGAAATCAAGGTCAGCGATAATTATTTTATCTTCTTTTATTCTTTATATGTCTCCGATAAATGGTCAATTTATTCTTAATGGAACCGCTACCCAATTAGATCAAGATTGTTATCAACTTACTTCAGCAGCAATCGCACAAATAGCTTCAATTTGGAAAGAAGATCAAATTAGTTTAACTAATTCCTTTGACTTAAAATTTAATTTGAATTTAGGTTGCAACGATGTTGGAGCAGATGGGATGGTTTTCGTTTTACAAACTAATCCTAATGTACTTGGTCAAGCAGGAGGTGATATAGGTTATGGAATCGGTTTTGATCCATCGCTCGCTGTAGAATTTGATACTTATAGAAATGATGTGAATGGAGATGGAGATGCAGATCATATTGCTATTTTACGAGATGGAAATGTCAATCACAATAACGTAAATAATTTAGCAGGACCGGTCAATGCGACAAATGTGGTTGATATAGAAGATTGCGTTTATCATCCTGTAAGAATTATTTGGAATGCAACTGATCTACTTTTGGAAGTTTACTTTGATTGTGAGTTACGATTGAGTTATTCTGGAGATATTGTTAACGATATTTTTGGTGGAGACCCGATGGTGTATTGGGGATTTACCGCTTCAACTGGTGGCGAAAGCAATGTACAATCTGTTTGTTTTGATTCATCTGAAGGTAGTACTTCTGGTACGAACCAAACAGTTAGCCTTTGTGAAGGAGACGAGTTTGAATTGAATGCCTCTCAACAAAGTGCTAATTATTCTTGGACTCCAACTACAGGATTAAGTGATCCAAATCTTACAAATCCAACTGTTACTCCTACGGAAAATATTACTTATTTTGGGATGGGAATGGATGCTTGTGAAAATGTATTTATGGATACTTTTAATATTGAGGTGAGTACATCTACAATTAATTATCAGATAGAACCTTCCTTTGATAACATCATACTTTGTTCAGGAGAAACTATTGATTTGATGATTCAAACAGATGCCAATAATGATATAATTTGGCAAGACAGTTCTACAAGTTCTACTTATATTATTTCTCAACCTGGATCTTATGAAGTGGAGATCAGTAATGCTTGTTCCTCCGAAACTATTAATATGGAGGTAGAAGGTATCGAGGATTGCAAAGTAACGATACCTAACATTTTTACGCCTGATGGTGATGGACTAAATGATTTTTTTGCTCCGGTAACGGGAGCTTCGATAGAAGTGCTTCAATTTAAAATATTCAATCGATGGGGAAGCGAAGTGTTTAATGAAATAAACCAGCAAGGTTGGGATGGAACATCAGATGGTAAGGCCGCTGTTAGTGATGTTTATGTTTATATGATCGAATATATTTCGGGAAATGGAGAAAGAGAATTTATATCGGGAGATGTTACTTTGGTGAGGTAGCATTATTATATTATTCAGGTTTAAGATTGGTAATTGTGCTCCTGACCGAGAATACAATTTCAAACCTGAATAATATATTAAATTAAAGCATTTTCTTAATTCGTTTCCCTCTCCGAATAGCTTGAATTAATAAAAATCCAAAGAACCCAGATGCGCCTAAAATCCATTTTCCAAAATATATTTCTCCATTTTGAAAAAATAAATAAGCAAAACCAAATGACGCAATCATTAAAATTGAAAATACTAACTGTTGTCCCAAAGCATAAAGCAATTTAGTTTTTTCAACTTCACTTGGCATTTGTATTTCAAGTTTTCCTCTTCTCGCTTTATTTAAAACTTCTCCTAAATCACTTGGAATCGTCAAAAGGGTAGTGGCAGATTTTTTTATAAAATCTTTAGCGAATTGAACCATATCGCCTGATTCACCCAAAATAAATGTTTGGAAATAAGGCTTGACCACATCAATTGGATTGATACTAGAATCCAAAGTATTACAAATTCCGAGAAGTAAAGTAACCATTCGATTGAGCAAAACATATTCCTTTGGAACTTGGACGGTATTCGCAATTCCTTTTAATCCAATCTCTGTAGTCAAATTAAAAAGACTTGTCTGAAATGGATTTACTTTTAAATCTTTAAAATTTAATCCATCAAATTCAACTTCATTTTGTAAAAAATTTCGGAAAGCAACAATTACCTTTTCGGCTATCTTCTCAGCATTTCTTTCGTAGGCAATAAAACCTAAACTTTGCAAGGCATCAATAATTTTTTCCGAATCATTTTGGGAAGCGGCTTCAATTAACTTTAAAAAACCATCTCGCATTTCTTGTTGTAAAGTTCCAACTGCACCAAAATCTAGCAAGACAATCGTTCCATCTTTTTGGACTAAAATATTTCCAGGATGTGGATCTGCATGATAAAGTCCGTCTCCAAAAACCATTTGGCAATAAGCATGAACTAGCCGGTTCCCCAAATCTTTTTTATCAATATTCCATTTATTGATTGTCTCAAGATCATTGATTTTTACGCCCTCGCAAAAAGTGGTAGTTAAAACTCTCGTAGTCGAAAATGCTTTTTGGATAGAAGGAATAATTAAGCCATTTTCACCACTAAGATTTTTTTGCACCCGTTCCATGGCTATGGCTTCCTTCTTAAAATCCAATTCTTCTCGAATCATTTTCTGCACCTGAGTGTAGGCAAATTCGATTCCTTTTACTTTATAAAAGTAGGCGGTTAAATTAGTCAATCGCTCCATGATTTGTAAATCAATTTCTGCGATTTTTTCAATATTAGCATGTTGAACTTTTACAACCACTTGAGTTCCATCCTCCAAGGTAGCACGATGGGCTTGCCCGATAGAAGCTGACGCGAGCGGATTTTTATCAAAAAAAGAAAATAGCTCATTAGGCTTTTTCCCTAATTCTTTTTCAATTCTCTGTTCAATTTCTTTGAAAGGTCGTGGAGGAATTTGGTTTTGCAAAGCCTCCAATGGTTCTTGAAAAGCTTCGGGTAAAAAGTTGCTGAGGATGGATAATAGTTGACCAACTTTGATAAACAATCCTTCCAATTTAAGGATAGCTTTTTTTACTCGATTGGCATTTTTTAAATGCAACGCACCAATTCTTTTTTGATAAAATTGTATTCCAAATATTTTACTCAAAAGAGATAATTTGACATAACTCATCATTACTACAAACGCAGTCCAATATGCTTTTCGAATTCGATAACCTCGGGAGTATATTTTTTTATTTGCCATTCTTTTCGATCTATTTATCTAGAAATTAAGGAAAGCTTAAGACTTTACTTTTTAACATTTAGATTTTAACAAAGTTGTCAAGACTTTAACGATGTTTCTTCTCTATTTTAAAATAATGATAAGACAGTTTTTATCGAAAGACATTTAAATTTAGAGGAACAAAAGCTTAATGTCTATGAAAAATATAATCTACTTCAGTTTAATATTCTTACTGCTCATCTCCTGCAATCGACCAATGAAATTATTGGAAAAAGGAAAGGATGAAAAAGCATTAAAATCTAGTTTGCAACGTCTCAAAAGAGGAAAAGTAAAACCAGCTCTTGTTGATGTCTTTGAGCAATCTTTTTATAATGTCACGGACAAAGATGCGCAAATCATTTCGGAAATGAGGAATGCAGGCCAACCCAAATTATGGTTAAAAATTAGAGAAAAGGCAATCGATATTGATAATCGACAACTCAAAGTAGAACAAATAGCACAAAGGATTGCTAAAAAAGGTTATTTCCCAGATTTGGATTTTTATCCTGCTCGAAATTTAATTGAAGAGGCAACGGACAATGTTGCACTTTATTATTATGCTCAAGCACTTGAATTTATTCCTGCTGCAAGAAATGGTGAAAAAAGGGCAGCCCGAAAAGCTTATGCTCAAATTTTAAATTGTAGAAAGTATCGTCCGAAGTTTAAGGATACACCAGAATTAGAGGATGAAATGTATGAACTAGGAACCACAAATATTTTGGTTCAACCAGTAGCTTCCAATTTAAATGAAAGATTGGAAGGTCAATTATTGGATGGTTTTTTCTATAAAAATAAATTTCCAAAAACATATAAGTGGAAGGTGATTCACCTCGAAAAACCAAGTGGAACAAATATTGATTTTTATGCAGAATTCTATTTTGATAATCTTAGGGAAAGTGGTTGCTACACAAATCAAGCAAGTTGTTCGAATACGAAAACAGTTCAAGCTGGATGCGAAATTAAAAAAGAATGGAGTGAAAAAGATTCAGCTTATGTAGAAGTTACGGTTCCTATTTTTAAAGATGTTACCGTTTTTGTAACCACTTATGAACAAAATTTAGATACTTCACTTGAATTGTTTTGTGATTTGATCAACACAAAAACTAATCAAAGGATAAAAACTTTTTCAATTTATCGAAGCAATTCTTGGGATAATACATATTCCGAAGTTTCAGGAGATCACCGAGCTTTAACTTTGTTTTGTTCTGATTCTGGTGGTTGTTTTCGATATCCTCCTGATCCAATTAATCTATGGATTTCTGCAGCTTGTTCAACAAGGAGGAGTTTTATAAAAAAGCTAAAAAGAAGTGTTTATTGAATTTGTAAAGGTATTGTTATTATTGTAACAATATAATTACAAAATTTTAAAATTAATTGATCTCAGCTTCTCGTTCTGCTAACCAATCTAAAATGGCTTTTCGAATTTCATTATTTTCGTAACTCCAACTAGCCGTATCCATGTGAGTTCCGTTTTCAATAAAATGCATTTTTGCTAAGCTAGGATTGATGGAATTTATTTTTTGTAAAAAAGTAGCGGTATTTCTGAAAGGAACTAATCCATCTTTATTTCCATGAATCATAAGGATTGGACGAGACTCTGGATTTGATAAATAATTGATCGGATTGGCCTTTTGAAAATTTTTACCACTTCTTTTTCCTGCGTAAAAATAAAGTGGAAAGGACCATTTCATTTGTGTCAAATCAACTGGAGATCCACTCAGAAAAGCACCACGAATTTGTTTTGGAGAAATATTTATTTTTTTTAATTCATCATCATCATAGGTTAATAGTGCAGCCAAATTTGCTCCTGCTGACATTCCTCCGATGATGAATTTACCAATATTTAAATTTTCTTCTTTTAAGTGTTGATTCAACTTTTTTAAGCAAGTAGAAATATCTTCCCGCATTTCAGGGTAGGAGAAAAAAGGAGCTTTGCGATAATTGCTAAAAGCAGAAATATATCCATGGTCAGCAAAAAGTTGCCCCGCAGCTTTTAATATTTCTGGTGAACCTGCCATCCAACCTCCTCCATGAAAATATAAAATCACATGTTTTTTTAATGGAACATTTTTTTTAGGTTGACAAAAAATAAAATATTGTTGGCGATGTTTGCCAAATTTAATTTTTTGAGTAATCAAGTTATTCTTTGGTATACTTAAGTTTCTAAACCAAAAAGATGGAATATGTAGTAATTCATGAAGGATGGTTCCCTTCGGTATAATCAAAAAGAGAATGAGAAATCCAATAATTGCGAATAAAATAATGCTCATTTTTGATTCGATGATGTCTGAAAATTTATTAAAAAAATTATTAATACAACTTAAAAGTTAATATATTCGTTTTATCCAAACAAATAAAAGATTCAATTTCTTTTTTTCCCAAAACTGATTAATTATGAGACGCTTATCTTTTTTTAAAGGATTGATTATTGGTGTTGGTTGTTCTGGTTTATTTTGGAGTTTATTTCTTTTTGCAATTTTAAGATTTAGCCTTTAGAATAGGATCATTCAATTTAGATAATTTATTCTATATTTTTCCTTCTTCTTTTTTGATAGGAGGCTGGTTTTTTATTTCTACTTGAAAAATATCTTTTCTTGAATAATGTCCTATTCCATCAAAATCTAATTTATTAGCAATTAGTTTTTCTAAATTTAATTCTGCTACCAACATCCCTGATCGATCAAAAAGTGGTCCTGCAATTATTTCTCCTTGTGGCCCGACAATTATACTTCCTCCTCGGCATATTTCTTCTTTTTTATCTTCAACCAAGGCTTGGTATTTTTCAGGATACATTGATTTTTTAAAAAATTGATTGCATCCTAAAACAAAACATTTTCCTTCTATCGCAATATGACGCATGATCGAAGTCCACGAATCTCTAGAGTCTGCAGTTGGTGCGATATAAATTTCAACACCTTGTTGGTACATAGAAAACCGAGCAAGAGGCATTAAGTTTTCCCAACAAATCAATCCTCCTAATTTTCCAATCGGCGTATCAAAGCTAACTAAAGATGAACCATCTGCTTCTGCCCAAATTACTCGTTCTTGCCCAGTTGGTTTTATTTTTCGATGAACTCCTAACAATCCATTTACGGGCGAAATATATAGCATAGAACAATATAAGCTTCCAGTATTTTTTACTTGTTCAGTAACACCGATGACCAAATAAATTCGATTTTTTGCTGCGATAGATTCAAGTTGAGTTAAATCCTCACTTTCAAGATTAATGCTGTTTTTAAAATATTCCAAATACAATTTTCGACCTTCCTCAGATCGACTTCCCACTTTTGTCCCAAAATCAAATCCACGAGGATATCCTGGAATAAATGATTCTGGAAAGATGGCTAATTGACAATTTTGGTCAGCACATTTTTTTGCCCATTCATTTACTTTTTGAATCGTTTTTTCTTTATCAAAAAATACGGGAGCATCTTGGATAACCGCAACTTTTATTTTCATAAAATGAAATTTCTTTTTTCTAAAATAGGATTCAATTGCAAGGTATAGAATTTGGTTGGAGATTTTGTTTAAATTAAGAAAGCTGTGTTAGCGCTTCAAAGCGCTAACACAGCTACTGGGGAAAGCAATAAAATGGAATGAACTCGAAACGAAATAATGACTATTTTTCTTTATTTTTTTTTGCCAAAAATCTAAGTTTCTCTAAAATTTCTTCAATCGGATAATTTTCTTCTGACATCGCATGTGAGGTTTTATCAAATTCTTCCAACATCAAAAGTCGTTTATAATTCATCAAAGAGTCTGCAGGAGGTGTAGTTATCGTCATTGGTTTATCAACTAAAATATATGCGTTTTGAATATCCTCAAAAGCGACTTTCCCTCTAGGCGTTTCAATAGCGTCTTTATAAAGTTTAATAGGTTTAATTTTAAAACTGTTCCAAAAATTGAGGATTGCAGTAGAAGTAGTCAAAAGCAAAGCAATCCCTAAAAGAATAGAATATAATCCACGTCTTTTTGCTGCATCATAATTCATTTCTTTTTTATTCAAATAATAAATCAATCCCAAAATAGAAATAGATAGAAAAGTGAAAATGACTGTAATTAAAGTTGCTTTAAATGTAATTGGTTCAAAAACATGAATAGGTACTTCCATCGTTGAAGTTTAAATTTATTATGATTATTAGAGTTTATTCCAAATAGAAAATTGTATAAGCGACCGTAAAACGTCTAACGTTCAACGTCAAACGAATAAACTCTACTGAGTAAAGTTAAATTTGATTTATTTTTCAACGTAGAGATGTGGAGAATTTTTTCTTAGAAAATTTTAAAAAAACCTGTGCCTCTGCGTTGAAAATCATTTATCATATTAACTCTGACCAGTTCTAATTTATTCGAAAAAAAAATGTCGCCACAAATGTAAATAAACAACTTTGAATCTTACTTTTCGTATCAATATTTAAATAGTAAGAAAAAACTATTATTTTGGCAAAAAAAATCCTCTAGGTTAAATTATGTAGTCTTTCCAAAAGATAATTCAATTTTTAGGAAACATAAAACAGGATTTATTCAGAAAAATAAAAAACGAATATGGGAAATAATTCATCAATCAATTATTGGTTGTTTCAAAATAATCCAAAGAAATTTAAACTTCGTGAAGCACTTCAACAAGAGGCTTTAAAAACTTTTGTAGTCAAAACTCATAAAGGGAAAATTAAGAAAGGAGATAAAGTAATCATTTGGCAAATGGGGGAGGATGCTGGTTGTTATGCCTTAGCTACTGTTGCTTCGAATGTAGAAAATGACCAAGTAGAGGAGCAGGAAGTTCCATTTTTTAAAGAAGTGCCTAAGGAAACAAAAAGGGTACATCTTAATATTGATTATAATTTGTGGAGTAAACCAATTACTAAAGATTTTATTCCTTTGAGCAAATCGTTTGATCGATTTTATGGAGGACTTTCTGGAACAAACTATAAAGCTACAGAGGAGCAATTTGAGGAAATTATCAATCTTGTGGAACGACAAGATATTTTGGCAGAACCAACGATCGGCTACAATCCTCAGACTTCGCTTGATCATCCACTCAATTTGATTTTGTACGGAGCACCAGGTACTGGAAAAACTTACCATGCGATCAATTACGCGCTTTCGATTATTGAAAATCGAACAATGGAAGAATTAGAAATGGAACCCAGAGGTGCATTGCGCCATCGGTTTAATGAATATATGGAAGAAGGTTGGATTCAATATGTAACATTCCATCCGTCGTTTGCTTATGAGGATTTTGTAGAAGGGATAAAACCACAAACTACACAAGACGGAAAAGTAATTTATGATGTAGAAGATGGTGTTTTTAAATATATTTCATTGACTGCAAAAAGGCATTTAGTGGAAGTGTTGCTAAGTTTGATTCCAGTTCAAGAAATCAATATTGATTACGAAGCATTGTACAGTTCATTTCTTTTATATTTGGAAAGTGATGATTTTAATTCTTTCGAGTCTAGGACTGGTAAAAGAATGCTTTTACAAAAAATGGCTCGAAACGGGAATTTGACCGTTAGGCCTGAAAATTCATTTTTGGCTTATACTATTTTTAAAACCAAATTAAAAAAATTGTACAAAGCTTTTCAATCTGTGGATGATATCAAGCATACTCAAAATGATATAAATCTATTGTTGGGAGGAGTAAATACAAGAGCATATTGGTCTGTTTTTAATGAGTTGAAAAAATTTGAACCAAGTTTTGTTCAAGCATTGATGGAGGCGGAGCAAGGGGAAATTCCGTTACCTGAAGAAGGAATTGATGCATTTGAATTGAGTAATCTTTCGGAAGTGGCGAAAAATAAAGCAGGGAAATTTGTCTTAATTATTGATGAAATTAATCGAGGAAATATTGCAGGGATTTTTGGCGATATGATTACGTTGATTGAAGAAGATAAGAGAGAAAGCAATCCTGAAGCATTAAAGATTATTTTGCCTTATTCGAAGACTTACTTTTGTGTACCGCCGAACTTGCACATCATCGGAACTATGAATACCGCTGATCGAAGTGTTGAATCTTTAGATGCTGCACTACGAAGAAGATTTACTTTTGTCGAGCAAAAACCAAATGCAGAGATACTTAATCAAGCACCGATTTCTGGTGTTGACTTAAAAAGGATGTTGAATAAAATTAATCAAAGAATTTCGATTCTTTTGGATGAGGATCATTTGATTGGACATTCTTACTTTTTAGAAGTAAGTAATTTTGCAGAGTTGAAAAGTGTTTTTGCCAATAAAATATTACCATTATTGCAAGAATATTTTTATGGGAATTTTGGGAAAATTGGATTAGTGTTGGGAAGGGAATTTTTAGAAGAACGAAAATTTTCTTCGGATGATTTTGCTAATTTCGATTATGAATATATGCATGAGTTGACGGATAAAAAAGTCTATCAAATTCGGAATGTGGAAGAATTAGAAGCGTCAGCATTTATTCGAATTTATGAAAAAGATTTTGAGTAATATTTGTAAGTTGATTTTCCAAGTTGTTCAACGAGGAACGATTTGGAAAATCGTTTTACAGAGCGCAATTTGATTCTTTGCACGATTGAAATTCTGTTCCGTGTACACCGTGTTATAATATTGGTCTCCCTCCAAAAAATCCGTCAAAAAACGTATCGCCTGCTCATAAATAATCACTTTTGCGCCTAGCAATAAATTTTCTTTTTCTACTTCAGTTAACCAACTTTCAGTAGATTCTAAAAAACCTTTTTTTAATTGCTCAAAATAGGAATGTGAAATTTTTACTTTTTCAAAATCGGTAGATTCTTCATTTTCTTCGCAAGTTACCGTTCGAACTAGATCACCAAAATCATGCAAAACAAGTCCCGGCATAATAGTATCCCAATCAATTACCGCTTTGACTTTATTATTTTTATCAAAAAGTAAATTACTGATTTTAGTATCAGCATGAACAATTCGAATCGGGCAATTTAACCCATTAAATTCTTCTAAAATAAAACGCCAATTTCTAATTTGTTTAATTTCCTGAGTTGAAATTTTGACTCGATCAAATTCATCCTTTTGAATTGCTTCTTCCAATTTTTTCAACCTCATCTTAGTATTATGAAAATCAGGGATAGACGGTTTTATTTTTTCAATCGGCAAATCTTTAAGATAGGTCAAGAACTCTCCAAAACTTTTTCCTGTTTGATAAACCTGCTTTTTAGATTCAGGTTTGGTAAATTCTTTCGTGTCTTTTATACAATTAAAAATACGCCAAAATTCATTCTCGGAAGTTTGTAACAAAATATTCCCGTCAAGTGTTTTTTTGATATTTAAAATAGATTTTGGATAATTATTTTGCCTCAAATGATTACTAACCACCTGAATATTTTCCATCAAATCTAAAGGGTTTTTAAAAATATGATGATTGATTTTTTGTAAAATAAAATCACCTTCAGCATGTTGCAAAAAAAAGGTTCGGTGAATTAACCCCGAACCAAAAGGAATGATTTTACAATCCTCTATATTTTTAAAAAAAGAAGAAAGAATGTTTGGTTTTACTACATTCAAAATTCAAATTTTTTTATTTAAAATTATAATTTAGACAGTCTCCGTATTCCATAATGCTTTCGGATATTTTCCGCCATTATGAAGATTTTTCATTGCGGCAACGACATCGTCTTTATCTTCTTTGTAGGTTACACCATACCATTTTTCAGTTGAAGTTAAGACCTTTAATTTTATAGCTTCTTTTTCCAATAAGTCATTGACTACCAATGGAATATAAAATTCAGCCTTAGGATTATCTGGGTTGTTTTTTACAAAATCAATAAACATCTGTCGGCTATGTTCAAAGACATTTTGATGAAATCCCCAAAGATTCATTGATACAATGGTATCGTTTTCCAAAAAGATTTTTTTACCACCTTCTTCGTAACAAATTACATCACCAATTCTCCGAATACTAGTTCTTTCCGTTACCGTAGAGAGGTAATCGTTTTCATCCGCAGAGCAAACTCCACGAGATACAGAACCATTTTCTGAGATGGTATTTTTTAATTGAAAACCTACCATGGAGTAGTTGGTTTCATTACAATCATTTGCTAAAAAATTAGCCATTTTTTGCAATGCTTCAATACCATAATAATCATCAGCATTCACCACCGCAAATGGTTCGTTAATTAGGTCTTGAGCCACCAAAACCGCATGTCCAGTTCCCCAAGGTTTTGCTCGTTCAGGCATTTTTTCGATACCTTCAATTTTGGCATCCATTTCTTGAAATGCAAAAACGATTTCAATTTTTCCTTCAAATTTATCAGAAACTTTTTCTTTAAATGCTTCTTCAATATTTTCTCTAATTACAAAAACGACTTTTCCAAAACCAGCTCGAATAGCATCGTAAACTGAATAATCAATAATCGTTTCACCATTTGGACCAACTTCATCCAATTGTTTCAATCCTCCATATCTGCTACCCATTCCGGCAGCTAAAACTAAAAGTGTAGGTTTCATAAATTTTTAAATTAGATTTTTAATATTTTTCAAAAAACACACAAATGTATGGCTTTTTTTTTAAATGTTTATTTTCCAAAAAGCAATATACAATTATAAGTTATACCTGATATATACAGATTTAGTTTCTAAAAAATAATGCGAATATTCAAATTTGGTTGTTTAATAAAAATTCAATTTTATCAAAAAAATAAACAAAACAAACTTGAATGGAATAGGAATCTGCTATCCAAAACAATTGTATTTATAACCTTATTTTCTATCTTAGTGTCCTATTTACCAGAATTAAATAAAAACGAAAAAATAACCAATTATGAGAAAACTGTTTTGCCTTTTTCTGCTTTTTTCCCTCCTTTTTACTTTTAGCTGCCAAGAAGATGTAGAGCCAAATTTTGAGGCAGATCGTCCATTTCAACCTTGGGTTTTTCGATCCGTTTTGGATTTGCAACCTCGAATGTTGACGCTAGCTTTAGATGAAAAGATGTGGGCTGCTTACCATGCTGACAATGGTGCTTTATATAAAGTTTGGAAAGGAAATGTAGAATTGACTGGAGCAGTTTACGATACTTACCATGGACCTCAACCGGTGAGTTTGGGAGATGCTTATTTGGTTAATGAAAATAAAAATCCATGGGAAATTACTATGGATGGGAAAACGGAAACACCAAAATCACTTTATAAAGGTCATCGAAAAACAAAAGGCCAAGTGGAAATTTTGTATGATTTAGTTCTTGGAAATAACAAAGCCATCAGCGTATCAGAAAGACCAGAATATATTGAATCCGAAACAGGACAACCTGGTTTTGAAAGAGTTTTTACTTTTTCAAATGTTCCCTCTGGTGCAAAAATTTCAATGAAAACAAATGCCAGTTCAGTCGTTTCAAAAGAGAAAGTGGAGACAGATGGGACTTTAAATTTTGGCAAAGAAAATTCTCGTAAAACGGGTTCAGTCACGACCTTGGATTTAGAAGGAACGTTAGAAATGAATACTTCAGGAAAAACTCGATTGGCTTGTGTTTTTGTAAAAAAACCAACCATAGAAAATCCAAATAAAAAATCTGGTGAAGAAGGTGCCGCTGAAGTTGAAAGAACTTTAGGCGAAAGATTAATTGATAAAAGCGATTGTAAAGCTTGCCATAATGCACAGAGAAAAACGATTGGTCCATCATATGTGGACATCGCAAAAAGATATTCAAATTCCCCTGAAAATGTTTCGACCCTAGTTGGAAAAATTCAAAATGGAGGAGCTGGAAATTGGGGAGAAGTTTTGATGAGTGCGCATCCTAATTTGTCCAATACGGATGCGGAACAAATGGTAGATTATATTTTGGGATTGGCAGAGAGTGAGTCAGGAGGAGGAAGTGGGGCTAGTTCAGGAGATGCAGGTAAATATATGGAGGCAGTAAATGTAGAAGGAAAAACTTTGTTGCCTGGGGTAATGGTTCAGATTCAGCAATATGATAAAAATCTTTCAAAATTGGCAGATTTGAATTTGAAGAAAAAACCGATTTATGCAGGAGTGAGCCCAAAACTTAATTTTTTAGATGCAGACTTTAAAGGTTTGGAATCAAATTTTGCGTTGATAGGAGATGGGTATCTGGATGTTCCTGAAGATGATGTGTACACTTTTAGATTGATAAGCGACGATGGATCTCAATTATTAATTGATGGAAAACAAGTGATTGATAATGATGGATTGCACGGGGCAGATTTGGTAGATGGAAGTGTTGCGCTGAAAAAAGGTGTGCATAAATTGCACCTAGAATTCTTTCAAGGCTATGGAGGAAAGAGTGTGATTTTACAATGGAAAGCTGCTACTCAGGATGGATTTATGAATATGGATATTGGGTCAATGATGCATGACAAAGCCATCCAAAATAAATTTAAAAATTATAAACTTCCGATGGTGGATGGTTTGCGAATTCCGGGAGATGGATTTTCTCTGGAAGGTGTTCATCCAAGTTATGATTTGAGTCAAGCGAGACCAGACGATTTTTTACCAAAAGTAGGTGGAATGGATTTTTTACCTGACGGAAAATTGGTGGTAAGTACTTGGGATGCCGATGGTGCAATTTATACAATTGAAGGTGCTCAAGGCGGTGATCCTTCTAAAATGAAAGCGACTAAAATTGCAGATGGAATTGCCGAACCTCTAGGAGTGAAAGTTGTCGATGGAGAAATTTATGTTTTGCAAAAACAAGAATTGACTCGATTAAAAGATCTTGATGGCGATGGAATTATAGATGAGTATCAGACTGTTTCCAATGATTGGTTAGTCTCTGCTAATTTTCATGAATTTGCTTTTGGTTTAGTTTACAAAGATGGATATTTCTATGCTGCTTTGGCAACTGGAATCATGCCAGGAGGAGCAAGTAAAGATCCTCAAATTCCAGATCGAGGTAAGGTGGTCAAGATCTCAAAAGACAATGGAACGGTGGAATTCTTAGCGCATGGATTACGAACGCCAAACGGAATCGGAGAGGGAGTGGATGGTGAGTTTTTTATAGCAGATAATCAAGGAGATTGGCTGCCATCGAGTAAAATTGTTCATGTTCAAAAGGGGGCTTGGTATGGTTCCCGTTCAGTTGATTTTGAAGGAACAGCTGATTTAAAGGAGAATAAACCAGTCGTTTGGTTGCCACAGGATGAAATTGGAAATTCTCCAAGTACGCCTTTAGCATTAAATGATGGAATTTATAAAGGTCAAATGATTCATGGTGAAGTGACTCATGGAGGAGTAAAAAGAGTTTTTGTAGAAAAAATAAATGGGGAATATCAAGGATGTGTTTTCCGCTTTATTCAAGGATTAGAAGGAGGTGTAAATCGAATGGTTTGGGGACCTGATGGCGCACTATATGTAGGTTGTATAGGTAATCCTGGAAACTGGGCACAGACCGATAAATTATGGTATGGAGTTCAACGATTAAAATATAACAATACTCCTACATTTGAGATGTTAGCAGTACGGGCGAAGTCGAATGGAGTAGAAATTGAATTTACTGAGCCACTTTCAGTAGGTGAAGGCTGGAGTGAAGATGACTATCGAATTGACCAATGGATGTATTTACCAACTAAGGAATATGGTGGCCCGAAGTTAAATGAAGAGCATTTGAAAATTGTTTCTGTCAATGTTTCTGAAGATCGCAAAAAAGTATTTTTAGAATTAGATGGAATGAAAGAAGATCGAGTAGTTCACGTTCAATTAAAGAATCATTTTATAAGTGAAAGAAATAATGAATTGTGGTCAACGGAAGGTTGGTACACGATGAATGCAATTCCAGAAAATCAACCAGGTTTTGCATCAAAAAATACTTTTGCCAAAATGGTTGATAATCAATTGGCTGACCATGAAAAGTCGGCAGGTTGGGAATTATTATTCAATGGAAAAGATTTTAGTAGTTGGAGAAACTTTAAAAAAGAGGCAATTGGATCAGGTTGGATAATTAATGATGGTGCAATGCATTTGAATTCTCAACAAAATAAAGATGGCTCATGGTCAGCAAAAGATGGAGGAGATATCATCACGAAGAACGAATATGAAAATTTTGAATTAAGATTAGAATGGAAAATTGGTGCATGTGGAAATAGTGGAATTATGTTTAATGTGGTAGAAGATGAAAAATATCATTCGGTTTGGTTGACAGGGCCAGAGATGCAAGTGCTCGATAATACTTGTCATCCTGACACCAAATATCCAACCCACCGAGCTGCTGATTTGTACGATATGATTGAATGTAAATATGTTGTTGTAAAACCAGCAGGAGAGTGGAATCAAGTTCGCTTAATTTCTAATAATGGAAAAATGGAGCATTGGTTAAATGGACGAAAAGTGGTAGAGTATGAAATGCACACCGACGAATGGAAAGCGATGGTAGCCAATAGTAAATTTAAAGATATGCCAGATTTTGGTTTAGCGAAAAAGGGTCATATATCTTTGCAGGATCATAGTGATAAAGTTTGGTTTAAAAATATTAAGATTTTGAAATTGTAGTAGACTTTATTTCGTTGAACGGTTTACGTTAGACGTTTAACGAGCCATATACAATATATTTTGGAATAAAGTCTAGTGATGATAATTGACCGAAAAGGAATAAAATTAAACGTAGGGGCAATCCTTTATGGTTGCCCTGCACGACGTTGCCCTGCACGACGAGATCAATACACCAAGCAATAAGAATTTACAATAAAATCCCCGATGTGTAAGGCACCCACAAAGGAATGCCCTGCACAACGGGGTTAAGTAGTTAGACAATAGAAAACGTAATTTATAAAAATATCTTTTTTCGGTATTTCTCATTAAAAAATGATTCCGTACGGTAGAGTATGCAATGATTTTTTAATATAAACTATCGAAAAAATCTTATCCTTTTAATTATACGATTTCTATTGTCCAACTAATTAATACATCTAACAAGGGCTTTCTCATAAAAACTTTAAGGGAATGAAAACACCTTTATTTTGCATTAATTACCACATAGGCACATAGAAAACATAGTTTTTAATTTTTTCTTCGAAAAAATATTTATGTGTTCTATGTGCCTATGTGATAAGCAAATATTTTTATGACAAAGCCCTTTACATCTAGCAATAACAATTGCAGTAAAATCCCCACGGTGTAAGGCGACCACAAGGGATTGCTCTTAGAGTACAGGCACCACAATTGGTGTTGTCCAACCACTCTTTAAATCATCTCGACCAATCGCATTAAATCGAACCTCCACCATAGATTGCGAAGGCAAATTTTTCATCAATCCCTTTACCCCACTAAAGTATTTTCCATTCGTATATGGAGCATCCACATTAACGATTCGGTGTTCTGCTGCTACCGTAATCACATGTTCCTTGTTAGGTAATTCAAAATGCACCATTAGTTCACCTACGTTGCCCGTAGACTTTACAAAAATATTGGTAGGTTTTTGCGGCACTTGTAAAGGTAACGTGCTCTTAGTTGGTTTGGCACGGACAGACAGTCCCGTCTCGATGATAAAATCTTCATTTCCATCAGCATAGAGTTCTAATGCATTGGCAAATAAATTAAAAGAAACTAGTAATGCCTGCTTGGCTATATTTTTTAATTGAATAAATTCTGTTCCTCGGTTAGCTGCAGCGACTAATGCTTGATCGTAGGCTAGCGATTTCGCTTTAAGATCTGCGACTTGTGTTTCCATCACCTGATATTTTGCATTGCCATCTGTTTTGCCAACGACTAATTGACCGAATACTGAAAGGTTGGCTTGATTTAATTTATTGAAATCATTTCTTTGAACTTTTAATAGTACTAATACCATAACTTTATTGTTTTTAATTAGAAGAATGAGGTTTATATAATAATATATTACGAATTTTTAATATTCAAAATTTATGCCATGTATCAGTTAGATTGACCAAATTAGAATTGTACCAAAGGATTCCTTTTATTAACATCATGTATTTCATCTCTTCCCATCAGATTAGATTTGAAACCATTGGTTTGAGTTTAAAACCAATGGTTTGGAGTTGAAACCAATGGTTTGGAGTTAAAACCGTTGGTTTAGAGTTAAAACCAATGGTTTGGAGTTAAAACCAATGGTTTGGAGTTAAAACCAATGGTTTGGAGTTGAAACCAATGGTTTAGAGTTGAAACCAATGGTTTGGAGTTGAAACCAATGGTTTAGAGTTGAAACCAATGGTTTGGAGTTGAAAATTATTTTTTATGGTAAAATAGGTATCCGATACCTGAACCAAAAGAAAACCATACGGATAGGGGAGATATTGATAATGTTTTATTATATTTGATAATCTTACCTATGAGAAAAACTGCCGTTTAAAATATTTAGTCTATAATTAAAGAACTTTTACCTTTACAAATAACACCAATAGAACAATGCGCTTCTCTTATCAAAAACAGCCTATCCTCCCTCTTTTTTTCCAAAAGGAAAAATCACTATCTTCCGTTTTTTTGACTCAGAAATTAATCAATAAAAACTTAGCAAAAATCAATGTTTGAACAAACCTTCAAAAACATAGACGACATCTTGTATAAAGATGCAGGTTCCGATAGCGAATTAGACTATATAGGACAAACCTCATGGATTATGTTCCTTCGCTATTTGGATGAATTAGAAATGGACAAAGCCGATGAAGCCGAACTCAAAGGCGAAGACTATAACTTTATCTTAGACGAGGAATATAGATGGGGCAATTGGGCAATGCCTAAAAAAATAGTCAAAAAAGGAGATAGTGAGCTTGCCGAACTAGACCACCACAAAGCCATGACAGGCCCTGACTTGGTGACTTTTGTAGATGGAAAACTATTCCCTTATCTCGCTAAGTTTAAAGAAAAAGCAGACAGCCCACAAACGATAGAATATAAAATCGGAGAAATCTTCTCCGAACTCAAAAATAAAATCCAATCAGGCTACAATCTTCGGGAGATTTTAGAGTATGCCGACAGCCTTCCTTTTAGAGCAAGTACTGACAAGCACGAACTCAGCCACCTTTACGAATCCAAGATTAAAAACATGGGAAATGCTGGGCGTAACGGTGGACAATACTACACGCCACGCCCTTTGATTCGTGCTATGATAAATATCATCGACCCACAGATAGGCGAAAAAATATATGATGGGGCAGCAGGTTCTTGTGGTTTCTTATGTGAGTCATACGAGTATATGTATGAGCGGATGAAAAAGACCACCGACAACCTCAAAACCCTCCAAGAAAATACCCTTTACGGAAAAGGGAAAAAGAACCTCGCTTATGTCATCGGGATTATGAATATGATACTACATGGTATCGAAGCGCCCAATATCATTCATACCAATACCTTAGGCGAAAGCATTAGTGACATTCAAGAGAAAGACCGTTACCATATCATCTTAGCCAATCCACCATTTGGAGGGAAAGAACGAAAAGAAGTCCAACAAAACTTCGACATCAAAACAGGCGAAACGGCTTCCCTCTTTTTACAGCATTTTATCAAAAGCCTAAAAACAGGTGGGCGATGTGCCATCGTTATCAAAAATACTTTTTTAAGTAATGCAGATAATGCTTCGGTTTCCTTGCGACAACATTTATTAGAAAGCTGTAACCTCCATACCATTTTAGATATGCCCGCTGGTACGTTTACAGGGGCAGGTGTAAAAACGGTCGTCTTGTTTTTCCAAAAAGGAGCACCGACTAAAAAGATTTGGTATTACCAATTAGACCCAGGTAGAAAAATGGGAAAAACCAATCCTTTAAATGATAAGGATATGGAAGAGTTTCTCGCTTTCGCTAAAAATAATAAAGACTCGGAAAAGTCTTGGGTTTTTAAAGTGAAAGATTTGGACGAAAATACTTTTGATCTTTCTCCTAAAAATCCAAATTTGCCTGAGGAAGAACCGTTAAGAAGTCCTAAGGAAATTTTAAAAGAGATGGAAAGTTTGGATAAGGAAACGGCTACTATTTTGGAATCTTTAAAAGAATTGATATGAGAAAAGGATGGGAAGTGAAAAAGCTTAAAGAAG
>JBGCFD010000072.1:0-90471 GCA_045106765.1 Saprospiraceae bacterium
ATACATCTAGTGATGCTGCTGTGGCTTCTGTGACTCCAGTTGGAGGGGTAGTTACAATTAATGGTTCAGGTACCGCTGAGATATGTTTAGTTGAAACAAAGACTCAATTGGTTAATTCAGTTACTATTCCTGCTACAGGAACTTACCCAGCAATTAATATAGGACCGTTCTTCTTTGGTTTTCCTGTACCAACTGTAAGTTTAACTTGTAGTGAGACTGTTTGTCAAATAATTACAGTAACAACAACTAATGAGGATATTGATCCATCATGGGCTAATCCAGGACCACTTTGTGTTGACGCTATGCCTGTTGACCTAGATGATTTGGTAACTGGTGATGCTAATGGTGTATTTACAGGTGCAGGTGTATCTGGAACACATCCAGACTATGAATTCAATCCAGCTACTGCTGGTATTGGAATACATAGTGTATGTTACACAGTAGGTGCGACAGCAGGTTGTGATTTAACAGAATGTTACAACATTGTTGTTTTACCTCGAGTACCACAGGATTTATTAGTAGAAAATTTTTCAATTTGTTTAGATCCACAAGAGTTGATTACTCTTGCTGATATAACGAATCCAGGTATTCCTGAGATTTTAACTGTTGCAGGACTTGGTTCTGTAAGTATAGGTACCACAGGAGATTTAGAAGTTGTAGCTCTTGGAGATGATTTAGTTAGATATGATGGAGGATGTGGAAACTTAACAGTTACTGTTAATACACTTGATTGTGACGGAACAACAGTAATTTCAGATAATGTAGTAATTTCTATTAGTCAAAAAATGAGTGGTTCGTTTGCATTGCCAAGTGAATTATGTCAAGATGCACCAGCATTCCAGATTAATAATGTTGGAGTAGAGGCTATTGGATGTGCTACTACAGAAATTACATTTGAAGTTGTTTCTGGTCCAGAAGCTAATAACAACGATCTTATAGGAGGCGCTGCAATCACAGGTCTTACTATAAATGCAACAGGTAATGTTGTTGGGGCAGGATTCCCAATTTCAGTTGATCCTAGTTCAGTACAGCAAGGTTATTATAGAGTTCGAATGACGATGTCAGATCCAGCAGATATTTGTGAAGATTTCGTATTTGAACAAGAAATATTTATCCATAGAGATGGAAACCCAGCTTGGGTGAATCCAGGACCTCTATGTACAACAGAAGCTACTCCAGTTACAGCAACTTTATCTTTAACTGACCCAACGGATGCAGATGGTAATTCAATTACAGCATCAGATGTATTTTGGTCAGGTGAAGGAATAACTGATGGACCAGGTTTAAATGGTTCATTTACTGCTAATATGGGAGCAGGAGTTTATACCGTATGTGCTACGGTAGGCGATGCAAATTGCGCAGAAACTGAGTGTCACGATATTGTAGTAAATATGCAACCAGTAATTGGTACAGCATCAAATGTACATATCGAATGTACAGCAGATCCAAATGGCACAGTATCAATTTTTGACTTATATCCTGAAACAAATGATGATTCAGGTACATTTGCTTTAGTAGGAGCTCCAACAGGGGCAGCTATCTCAGGAAATGCACTTGTTTATAATGCACCAGGATGTTACGAAGTAACGTACAGTATTACAGCAGATGCACCTTGTACGGATGTAGGACCTGTTTCAGCTTTCGTATATGTTAGTGAGCAACCAGAACCAGCATTTGATTTAGCGGAGGAAACTTGTTGGGATGGAAGTGTAGGCGTAACAATAGCTGGTTTATTACAAAGTACAGATGCAGGTTATGTTACTAATCCAACAAGAACTTGGACTTCATCTGATAATGCAGTTGCAACTGTAACTGCTGATGCTTCAGGAAATCCAATAGTAACTATTGTTGATGTTACATCAGCAACTGGATCAAATACAATTGAGATTTGTTTAGAAGAGGATATTGACAACCCAGCATGTACAACATACCCATCACAGGAATGTACAGCAACTGTATGTCATACAATTACAATTACAGAAACAAGTGTAGCAGTTAATTCATCTTGGACTAATCCAGGACCATTCTGTTATGATGATATGAGTGTAATTGATTTAACTGCAAATGTAGCAGCTGCAGGAGGAACACCAGGAGGTGTCTTTACTGGAACGGGTGTTGCAGGAACTCATCCAAATTATACTTTTACTCCAGCAACAGCAGGAGAAGGTGTACATAGCGTTTGCTATACAGTAGGAAATGGAGCAGGATGTGATGCAGTAGAATGCTACAATATAGTTGTATTGCCAAATATTCCAGCGGATATTACAGATAGAACAGTCTGTGGAGAAGAGGAATATGACTTAAGCGGCATGTATTTAGACAATAATACAACTACAGGAGGTACTTGGGAATACCAAGCATTAGCACCAGGTCAAACTGAAGCTGATGTTGATCCATTAGCATGGGTTGAGGTTGTTGGTGATGAGATCAATGGACCAAATGCAACAACTACACTTGGATTGGGATTATATGCTATCCAATACACAGTAGGTGCAGCAACAGCGTGTCCTGAATCAGATATTGCCTTATTAACAATCTACTCATTAAGCTTGACAGCATCTCATGTTGATCCTGAATGTGCAGGTACAGAAGATGGCACAATGACAGTAACAGTAAGTGGAGGAGTAGCTCCTTATACTTATGCATGGAGTACAGGTACTACGAATACAAATGTAGGTGCAGCAACAGATACTGAATCATGGTTACACGCAGGTGGATATTCAGTAACAGTTACTGACGCTAACGGATGCACAGCTGAGGTAAGTGATTTATTAGAAGATCCTAAGGAGCTTTCTATGGAAGTGATTGTAAATAATCAACCATGGTGTAATGGAGATGCAAATGGAGAGATTTCTTTAGGTATTTTACAAACGAGTAACTTAGGAGGAACACCTCCATACACACTAGTTTCTATTTTTCAAAATGGAGTTAGTGTAACTGCTTATTTCCCATCGTTACCTATGACATTTAGTGGAAATACTTTGGACTTAGGTGGTTTCGAAGCTGGTCAATATTCATTCTTAGTTAAGGATGACAATGGTTGTGAAGTTGGTGCTGATGTAACAATTGATGAGCCTCATGTATTAATTGCCGAAATGATTTCAACAACTGATGCATTATGTTTTGGAAGTTCGGATGGAACAGCAACAGTAAATGCAACAGGTGGAACTACAGGTTACACTTATGAATGGTCTAATGGACAAACAACTGCAACTGCAACTGGTTTGGCTGCTGGAACTTATACTGTAACAGTAGAAGATGCTAATGATTGTACTGCAACTGCAGTAGCAATAATTGGACAACCTGATGAATTACAGTTAAATGGACCAGATGTATCAAATGTATCTTGTAACGAAGGAAGTGATGGAGCAATCTATACATCTGTTACGGGTGGAACTGGACCATACAACTACGACTGGTCAGGTTTATTACCAGCAGATAATGTACAAGACGCAGTAGGTATTCCTGCAGGAACTTATAGTGTTACTGTAACTGATGCTAATGGTTGTACAGATGCTATTACTGGAATTGTAATAACAGAACCAGATCCAATATCAATTGATATGATCGATGTAGTGAATGCTGATTGTGCAGGAAACGAAACTGGTTCGGCAACTGCTACAGCGTCAGGTGGAACAGGAATGTTAACTTATGCATGGTCAAATGGTGATAATACAGCAACTGCTGATGAACTTCACGCAGGAGGCTATAGTGTAACAGTAACAGATGGTAATGGATGTACTGCACAAGCTTCAGTTTCTATTACTGATCCTAATGGATTATCTGTAGAAATTGTACTAAGTAATGATCCTAGTTGTAATGGTGGAAGTGATGGAAGTGTAAGATTAGGTATTTTACAAAATGGAAACTTGGGAGGTACTCCTCCATATACCTTAGTTACAATCTTTAAAGATTTAGTACCTACTACTGTGAATATTCCTTTTGCAAGTACACTTTTAACTGTAGATAATCTATCTGCAGGGCAATATTCTTTCATTATAGAAGATGCTAATGGATGTTTTGTTGCTGAGGAGCAGACATTATATGATCCTACATTATTAATTGCTGAAACAATCCACACTACTGATGCACTTTGTAACGGAAGTGCTGACGGAACAGCAACAGTAAATGCAACAGGTGGAACTACAGGTTATTCTTACGAATGGTCTAATGGACAAACTACTGCAACTGCAATTGGTTTGGTTGCAGGAACTTATACAGTTACAGTAACTGATGCTAACGATTGTACTGCAGAAACTACAGCAACAATTGGTGAGCCTACAGCAGTAAATATATTTGTACAAGGAGTAGATGATGTTTCTTGTAATGGAGGAAGTGATGGAAATATATTTATGGGTGTTTCAGGTGGAACAGGTCCATATAATTATGATTGGGCAGGATCAATACCTGCAGATAATACACAAGATGCATTGAATGTCCCAGCAGGAACTTATACAGTTACTGTTACAGATGCCAATGGGTGTACTGATGTAGCTTCAGGTATCATTGTGACTGAGCCAACTCCAATTGTATTATCAATAACTGATATCACCAATGCAGATTGCGCAGGTACAGCAAATGGATCAGCTACAGTTGGAGCAAGTGGTGGAACTTCACCATATGACTTTGTTTGGAGTACTGGTTTGTCAGTAGTTAATTTAACTAGCTCTACAGCTACAGAACTAACAGCTGGAGGATACTCAGTAACAGTAACAGATGCGAATGGTTGTACAGAGGAGATTTCTCTTACAATAGCTGACCCATTAGCACTAGAAGCTAATATTTCAGCAGTTATGGATGTAACTTGTTATGGAGGAAATGACGGTTCTGCAACTGTAAATGCATCAGGAGGATCTGGAACATATAATTACTTATGGTCTGATGGTCAAACAACTGCAACTGCAATGAACTTGTCTGCTGGACTTTATACAGTATTAGTTAGTGATCCAATGGGAGTAATGTGTGATGTAATAGTTTCAGTAAGTATAGATGAACCTACTGATGACATTAATCCAACATTGAGTTGCCCTACTAATGTAACGCTTACTTGTGGACAAGGAATTCCTGCTACATTATCGGTAGCTGATTTGATTGCAGGAGTAAATGGATCATCATTAGTTGATAATTGTACTACTGATCCTGCTGACTTTACTTTGACGGTAGCAGATATAGATAATGGATTGAGTATTTGTACCTCAGACGGTGCAAAAGTAATTATACGTACTTATACTGTGATAGATGAAGCTGGAAATAGCTCAAGCTGTACTCAGACTATCACATTCGAAGAAGATACTACAGGCCCAATGGTAACAGCTCCGGCTGATATCACGGTAGATTGTGAAGATATTAGTAACACAAGTAGCCCAGCGGGTATTATTGCTAATTTCTTAGCAGGAGCAACAGCTTCAGATGATTGTTCTTCTCAAGTTACTTTGACGCATGATCTTGATAATACAACAATGAGTGTTTGTTCTCCTACAACATCTAACTTCTGTGCTACTCCGGTTACACACTTTGGTGGTAACCCTGCTAATTCAGAAGCATTGTTGACAGTAGAAAATGTTGGAGGTAACATTGAAGTTACAGCATCATCTGGAACAAGTTCACCAATTGACTTCTTATTGATTGAGGGGCCAGGCTTTACTCCTGTATCTTCAACAACTGTTGTTGATGGAGAAATCACAATTACTATTCCTTTTGCAGGAACTCCTCCTGCTAACTTTGAATTCCAAGCACTTTGGAGTCTTGAAGACTTTGGAGGAAACTGGCAGTTAGCGGTACCAAGCACATTTGCAAGTACACCTTTCTCAGGAAGTTGTTCGCCTGTTAATTCTAACTTCTGTAATCAGTCGATTACACATTTTGGAGGTAATCCAGCGAATTCAGAAGCAATATTGACAGTAGAAAATGTTGGAGGTAATATTGAAGTTACAGCAACATCAGGCACAAGTTCACCAATTGATTTCTTATTGATTGAAGGACCAAGCTTTGCTACGGTAGTTTCAACGACTGTTGTGAACGGAGAAATCAAAGTTACTATTCCATTTGGAGGAACTCCTCCTACTGACTTTGAATTCCAATTACTTTGGAGCCTTGAGGATTTTGGAGGTAACTGGCAATTAGCGGTACCAAGTACCTTTGCAAGTACACCTTTCAATGGAACATGTATAGGAGGAGGTGATAATATCATCACCGTAACTTGGACTGCAACTGATGATTGTGGAAATACAGGTACAGCAACTAGTACTATTACAGTTGAGCCTGATACCGAAGCACCAATGATTACTGCACCAGCAGATGTTACTTTGGATTCAGATGTAAACTGTAATGTTTTACTTCCAGATTACACTTCTAATCCAGCAACGGATAACTGTGATTCAGATGTTCAAGTAACACAATCTCCTTTACCAGGAACAGTTCTTTCACTTGGAACTTCAGTAGTAACATTAACAGCAACGGATAACTGTGGTAACTTCACAGATGTTACATTTGATGTAACAGTAGAAGATAATACTAACCCAGTAGCACTTTGCCAAGACTTTACCGTTCAATTAGATGCAGCAGGAAATGCAACGATTACCGCTGCTGATGTTGATAATGGAAGTTATGATAATTGTTCAGTAGCTACTGTTGCAATTGACATAGCATCATTTACTTGTGCAGATTTAGGAAGTGATAATCAAGTTACTCTTACGGTAACTGATGGAGCAGGTAATACTGCAACATGTATTGCTAATGTTACAGTTGAAGATAATATTGCACCAACATTCACATGTCCATCTCCAGTAGATGTACAGGGATGTGACGGTTTAGTGCCTGACTTGATTTCAACAATTGGAGATGAAATGGATAATTGTGGAGCAGTAACATTAACTCAAAATCCACTTCCAGGAGTTTCGATTGGAAATAATGGAAATTCTGTAGATGTAGTAATTACAGCAACAGATGCTTCAGGAAATGCTACAAGTTGTACAGTTACAGTAACTGTAGTAGATGATACAGCGCCAGTTTTCCAAAACTGTCCAACAGCTATATCTGTGGCAAATGATCCAGATCAATGTGGAGCTATCGTTTCATGGATAGCTCCAGTTGCACTTGACAACTGTGTTGTAATGGGATCAGGTTCTGTAGTGCTTACTGCAGGAATGCCTTCAGGTTCTGTTTTCCCAGTTGGAACATCAACAGTTACTTATACTGCAACAGATGATGATGGAAATACAGCTACTTGTACATTTGATATAACAGTTTCAGATACTGAGGCGCCAGAATTTATCACAACATTACCTGCTGATGAAACAGTAGAGTGTGATGCAATTCCTGCTCCATTTGTAGTAATTCCAATGATGCATACTGCTGATAATTGTACTGAAAGTATGAATATTACAGTTGATTACATGGAAGATATTATTGATGTGGTATGTGCTAATACATACACAATAGTAAGAACATGGACAATCACAGATGAAGCTGGTAATTCAGCTGAGCACAAGCAAAAAGTTTATGTTCAAGATACAACTGCACCTACATTTACTGTACCTGCAGATGTAACTATCGAATGTGATGAAGATACAACGCCTGCTAATACAGGTGACGTAACTGATCAAATGGACAACTGTTCTGCACCAGCGGATATAGTTGTAGCATTTACAGATGTAGACGACTTGACAGGATGTGGAGGATATACAGGAACGATTACTCGTACATGGACTGCAACTGATGAGTGTGGAAATGTAACGACTAAAGTTCAAGTTATTACAATTGAAGATACAACTGGCCCAGACGCAGTTTGTCAAAATATTACAGTAGAATTAGATGCAAATGGTGAAGTAGTTATTTCTGCTAATCAGATTAACAACGGAAGTTCAGACAACTGTGCTGCTGCTTCTGCACTTACTCTAGCATTAAGTCAATCTTCATTCACTTGTGCTGATATTGGTGACAACTTGGTTACATTAACAGTAACTGATCCTTGTGGAAATATTGGAACTTGTGTTGCAACGGTAACAGTTGAAGACAACATTGCACCAGCAATCACTTGTCCTGATGATATCATTGTACACTTAGACCCAGGTGCATGTGAGCAAGTATTATCATTTGATGTATTAGCAACTGATAATTGTGATGTTACTATTTCTCAAATTAGTGGATTATACGGTTCAGGTGATGGATTCCCAATTGGTGGACCATACGTTTTAACTTACGAAGCTACTGATGATGGTGGTAATACTGCACAATGTTCATTCTCAGTTACTGTATTTGAATATGTACCGACTAGTAATGATTTAACATGTAACTCTTTAGTAAATCTTTCATTAGATGAAAACTGTCAAGCAATTATTACTGCTGATCAGATTCTTGAAGGAAATAACTACGGATGTTATGATGACTATATCATCACTTCAGAAGATGCTAATGGAAATATCATTCCTGGTAACTTGATTGATATTACTCATGTAGGAACGACTATTACAGTTACAATTACTGATCCAGTAACAGGTATATCTTGTTGGGGTGAAGTATACGTAGAAGATAAAGTGATTCCTGAATTTGATTGCCCTGCAGATATTACTATAGCATGTAGTGAAAATGCAGTTCCAGCATTAACAGGTGCACCAGTAATTACAAGTTGTGAATTAAGTCACACAGTAACTTCTGATGATGTATTTACTGACTTTGGTCAATGTTCTGATCCAAGAGCAATGATTGAAAGAACTTGGACTGTAACTGATGACTCAGGAAATTCAGCTACATGTGTTCAGATTATTACAATCGCAGCAGTTGATTTAGCAGATGTTACATTCCCTGACGACTTAATTGACGGTGATGCATTAGAATGTAGCGATGTTTCAAATGATCCTACTTTGACTGATTCTGATAATACTGGTTTCCCAACTATCAATGGATTGGAAATCACTAACTCTGGATTATGTATGGCTTCTATTAATGTCTCTGATGAAATCTATGACATTTGTGAAGGAAGTTATGAGATAGTACGTACTTGGAAAGTTAGAAATATGTGTTTACCAATTGGACCAGGAAATCCAGTTGAGCATATTCAAATTATCAAAGTACTTGATACTGAAGGACCTGTTGTAGTAGCTCCAGCTGATATCACAATTAGCACAAGTAGTGCATCTTGTGAAACTGGCTTTACTGCTCCAGCTGCTAACATAACAGACGGATGTTCTACTTTCGATGTAGTTACAGATACTCCTTTCGGATCATTAACTACTAATGGTGGACCATTAGGTCAGTCACTTGGTTTAGGAGATCACACGATTACTTACATTGCAACTGATGGTTGTGGAAATGTAGGATTTGATGAAATGATTGTAACAGTTCAAGATCAAGTTGCACCAATTGCAATCTGTGATGAACATACATCTGTTGCTATTGGAACTGATGGAACTGCATCTGTGGATGCAATTACATTTGATGATGGTAGTTTTGATAACTGTAGCGACGTTACATTTAGCGTAAGAAAAACTTTCAACGCTTGTAACCCAAGTAATAATAGCTTCGGACCTTCAGTATCATTCTGTTGTGCTGAGGTTGGAACTACTGTAATGGTAGAATTGAGAGTTACAGATGCTGCGGGTAATATCAATGCTTGTATGGTAGAAGTAGAAGTAGAAGATAAGATTGACCCAACAGTTATCTGTCCTTCAGATAAAGATGTTGAGTGTGATGAAACTTACTTAGATTATATCGTACAAGGACAACCATTACCTCAGGAAGCAATTGATGCTAATGGAGCAGCTTTAGCTTCAGATAACTGCTCAGGAGTAACATTGACTAATACAGTTATTTCTAATGGAGTAGATTGTGGAAACGGAACAATCACAATAGTATGGACTGCAACTGATGCAGGAGGAAGAACTTCTTCTTGTATCCAGAGATACTTTGTAGAAAATAATAATCCATTCTACATTGTAGATACAGAGCACAGATTGACGCCAATTAATCACAACTTAATTGCAAATCCAGGTACATATCCGTACCCAACTTCAGGATTACCAACATCAGTTGGAGTAGGACCACATTCATCTCAGGATGGAGTTGAATGGCCTGCAGATCTTGAATTGACAACATGTGGATTAGGATTAGAGCCATCTGACTTGGTAGGAGACTATCCATTAGATGCTTACCCACAAATTTTCGAAGGAGCTTGTAACAACATCGCAGTAGGCCACGAGGATCAAGTACTTGATTTTGGAGTAGCAGATGCATGTTTAAAAGTATTGAGAAAATGGCATGTAATTGACTGGTGTCAAGCAGATGTAAACCAAGATCCAACACAAATTGGACCTGGGGTATGGCACTATACACAGATCATTAAAGTAGTTAACTCTAATGATCCAAACGTAACAGTAGTAGATTTCCCATCAGTAGTTGATAACTTCGATGAGAATTGTGGAAATGTATTTGCAGCATTTGAAATCACAGCAGATGATGATTGTACTTCACAAGCAGACCTTCAAGTATCATGGGAATTCTCAACAGGATTGTCAGGAACAGGATTGTCAGCATCAGGATCATTCGCTAACGGATCATACTCATTGACATTCACAGTATCTGACGGATGTGATAACACCGTATGGGAAACACATGACTTTACAGTTGTAGATGCTAAGAAACCTACACCAGTATGTATCTTCGGAATTGCAACTACAGTAATGCCATCAAGTGGAGCTGTAACAATTTCAGCTACTACATTTGAATCAGGTTCATCTTTTGATAACTGTACAGCTTATGATGATTTACAATTCTCATTCTCTCAAGATGTAACTGATGTTGATGTTACAATACTTTGCGATGATGTTCCACCAAATGGATTATATCCAATTACATTATATGTAACGGATGAAGCAGGTAACTTCGATTTCTGTACTACATTTATCGATGTTCAGGATCCTAATGGAGTATGTGTAACACCAACAGGATTGATTACAGGTACAATTGAGAATGAATTCCAAGAGGTAATCGAAGAGGTTACTGTTGTATTGAGTGATGATAATGGAATGATGACTGCTCCGGTAATTACTGGACCAACAGGTATCTTCCAATTCAACCAGAGTTATGGAGATTACGATGTAACTCCTGAGAAAGACATTAACTACTTGAATGGTGTGACTACATACGATTTAGTATTGATTTCTAAACATATCTTAGGACTTGAATTATTAGATTCTCCTTACAAGATAATTGCAGCTGATGCAAATAATTCTGAAACAATTACTGCTTTGGATTTAGTTAAAATTAGAGCATTGATTCTTTACTTAGATGATGAGTTCTCTAATAATACTTCTTGGAGATTTGTAGAACAAGATTACGTATTCCCTGATCCAACTAATCCTTGGTTAGAAGAATTCCCTGAGTACATCGGGTTAACTTCTACGATTGAACCTGCTAACTTCTTCGCTACTAAAATTGGTGATGTGAACGGTTCAGCTTCACCGAATAGTTTATTAGGATCTGATACTAGAACATTCAGCGGAAACTTAGCACTTCAATTAGAAGCAGCTAAAGTAGCTGAAGGAGAAACATTTACAGTTGATTTCAAAGCGAAAGATTTCAAACAAATAGCTGGATACCAATTCACGCTTGGGTTTGATAACGATGCAGTTGAATTCGTAGATGTTAGAACAAACTTAGAAGGATTAGCAAGTGAAAACTTCGGTCTGACTAAATTGGAAGAAGGAGCAATTACTACAAGTTGGAATAGCTCTAAAGGAGTAGATATTGAAGATAATACTGTATTATTCTCAATGACATTCCTTGCAAATACTACAGTAAATACTGAGGATGTATTTACTATTAATTCTCGCTACACAGAATCAGAAGCTTACAACGGTAATGATCTATTCGATGTAGTATTAGAATTTAATGGTAACAAAGTTGCAAGCACATTCGAACTTTACCAAAACACTCCTAATCCATTCAGAGAAGAAACTACTATTGGTTTCAACTTACCAGAATCTGGTGCGATTACTTTGAGAATTACGGATGTTGCAGGTAGAACGCTTAAATTGATTAATATGGATGCAGTTAAAGGAATGAACTCTGTTATATTGAACAGAGATGAATTCGATGCAACTGGTGTTCTTTATTACCAATTAGAATCTGCTGACAATACAGCTACAATGAAGATGATTATTGTTGACTAATCGATAGTTAATATAATTTCATAATACAGAGAAGGTGCTTGATTAATTTCAAGCACCTTCTTGTTTTATAGGCATTCCTATTTTATTCAAATCACGAGTTTTTTCACCCTCAATATTCAGTTGTTTTTAATCTTTACTTAGGTTGTTTTAACCAATTATCTTTTTTTGGTTTTGGTTCTTCCTATATTTATGATGGAGATAGAAAATTTCAATTTGGGGTTTCAATTTGTAAAATCCCTTTTAGTTTACTAAAAGGGATTTTCTTTTTTCCTTCCTATGTATTTGACTTTATTCTAAGGGATTTTGGATGAGTAAAAATAAAAGACAAACTTTAACCATATAAAATTCCTTAGAATAAAATCTACGATACTGATCTATTTCCTCTCCATGTTTTAATTCGGCATTATTAATTTTCTTTTTTCGATAAAAAATCTATTATATTAGCATATCTAAGGAATAAATGTATACCCCCTCAAAATAACAATCTAACCTGACCCAATTAGGTGATAAACACAAACTAAATTTTATTAAAAATAATTTGTCTCATTAGTTTTCTTTTTGATTTTCAAGATGGAAATTGATGTGCATAATTTTTTTGATAAAATCCTATTCAACACCTAAATCAATAACAAGTTTTAACATCTAATATTTAATTATATTGAACCGTAGTGTCGCAATATATTTACTGATTCTTATCTGCACATGTAGCTTCTCACATGCGCAAAGTCCTACCTATGATATTCAATATCTTTCTACAGAGAATGGAATGTCGAGTGGATTTGTTGATGCAATTCTGCAAGACCAAAATGGCTTTATGTGGTTCGGTACCAAATTCGGTTTGAATCGTTTTGATGGAGAGAATTTCGAATCATTTACTAAGGCTAATAATAATTTGAGACAAAATGATATTGTTGAATTAATTGAAGATGTTGATGGGAATATCTGGACAATATTTTATGAAGATCGTAAATCGGACAACTATTTAATATCCATTTTTAATCCAAGAACTAAACAAGCCAAGAATTTTAAAGAAGTATTTCCTAATATTCCCTTTTATGAAAAAGATATATCCAAATGGAGTTTTTTTAAGGACGGTAAAAATATTTGGTTCAATACAAAAGATGGAAGTATTTATAAATACGATGGTCAATTTACTTTATTTGCCAAAAATGAAATCTATAAAAATACTAAAATCAGATGGATTGATGGAGCCTGTTGGTTAGCTAAAAAAGGAACCCTTATTCAACTTAGTGAGCAAGGTGTTGAGCTAAATCGTTTTACCCTAAAAGAAAGAGAAATATATGATTTTGGAGAAAATACAAAAGGCGAAATTTGGATAGTATTTCAGGAGTTTCAAATACTTTATAAGGAAATATTATTTATAACCAAGGATAATCAAGAAAGCAGAACGGTAACTTTTGGAAAGGAAGAAGATGTAGAAAAAAGAATATTTGATGTTCAACATTATTTAGATAAGAATGGGCAAGATATATATTGGTTTGCTGGAGTAAACTTTGTCAAATTATTTGATTCGGAAGGGAAGGAGTTAGAAAGTATAGATGAACAAATAGAACAGGAGAAACCTGTTTTTGGATCTAAAATTATTTTCCAAGATAGAGATGGAAATATTTGGTTAAAATATCAAGCTGGATTGATTTTAGTTTCTCCTCATGATATTTTGTTCAGAAAGCATCTGGAAAAAAATAAACTCAAAAGTATTAGAGGTATAGAGCGAATCAATGAGGAAGAATTGTTTGTAGCGACTTACAATGGTTTTTTTATTTTAAATAAAAAGACAGGGAAAGAGCAACGTCTATTACATGATTTGGAATGCTATTATGGGCTTGGAGTAGAGTTAATAGATAATGAGATTATCATGGGATACCATGGTAATTTATATTTGAGTTATGACTTGCAGACGAAAAAAATGAAATCTTACTCACAAGATATTAAATTCGGAAATAATAAATTGGAAATGAGTAAGTTTGAAATATTTTCATTTTATACCGATAGATATCAGCATATATGGGTGCTGACTAATTATGGATTATTTCAATTGGATACAGAAAAGAAACAAATCCATTATCCAAAAAGCGCAGACATCAATCATACTTTTTATCAAACTACTATCAATCATATTTTGGAAAATGAAGATGGATTATGGGTGAGTACAGATAAAGGTTTCTTTTTGATAAATCATGATGGGTCAATTCTGCAAGATTTTGAAAAATTAAAAAATTTTAAAATCAATTTTTCTTACCAATCGTCTAATGATGATTTTTGGTTCACAACTAAAGGAAGTGGTCTTTTACATTGGAATAAAAAAACAAATAAACTAGAAACGTATACGACAAAAGATGGCTTGCCTCATGATCACTTATATTCTATTCATGAAGATAAATTAGGCTATTTTTGGGTGCCAAGTAATAATGGTTTGATACGTTTGAATCCTACTGATTTTTCCATCAATATTTTCACAGAGGTAGATGGCTTAGCGAATAATGAATTTAATACCTATTCTAACTTTGTAGATGATGATGGTAAAATATTTTTAGGAAGTATTAATGGACTGATTAGTTTTGACCCAATGGATTTTGATTTTATCAATCAAGAAAATCCTCCTTTGAGCATTCTTTCTTTTTCAAAAACTAAAGAAGATAGCGGAAAAGAAATTGATGAGACCGATCAATTAATTAAACAACAAGCTATTTACATTTCTCCAAATGATCGGTATTTTGATTTAAGTTTTTCTCTCCTTGATTATCATAGTAGTTACCAGCCTATCTATGCGTATCAGATTAAAGGTTATGATGAAACATGGAATATTTTAGAAGAAAATCGAATCAAAATAAATCGACTTCCCTACGGCAAATATGAATTAAAAATAAAAGGTCAAAGTAAATATGGGAAATGGTCCGATCAGCAAATAATATTACCGTTGATTATTTCAAAACCATTTTATTTGACCATTTGGTTTTTTACTGGGGCAATTTTTCTCTTAGTAGGATTGCTTTATGGATTATTTAGATACAGATTATTTCGACTAGAAAAAGAAAAATTAAGGTTGGAAAAAATTGTGGACGAACGAACGAAAGAATTGGCAGGGCAAACTAAAAAGTTGAAAAAATATAATCAAATGAAGGATGAGTTCTTTGCTATCATAGCCCACGATTTAAGAGGACCAGTAGTTTCGTTTCAAAATATGTCTAGAAAAGTAAAATTTTTAAATGAGGAAGGTAGTCAAAAAGATGTGGATGTAATGTTAGAATTAGTAGATACTGCTGCAGACAGTTTAAATACCTTATTGGATAATTTGTTGAATTGGGCGTTAATCCAAAAAGGAATTTTTCCATATCGACCGAATGAATTAAAACTGGAAAAGATGATTAATGAAACGGTTCAATTATTTAGCCCAATGGCAGAAATAAAAGGAATTAGAATTGAGCAGAATATTTCTGATCAAATTTTGATCAAAGCTGATAAAGATGCCATTAAGGCCATCCTTAGAAACCTAGTAAGCAATGCCATAAAATTTTCATCGCAAGGAGATTTGATAAAAATAAATGCTAAAACTAAAAATGGAAATGTATTGTTACAAATTGAAGATTCAGGAATGGGTATGCCACCCGAAGTAATCGAAAAGTTATTTGTCTTGCACGGAGAAAAAATAAAAAGAGGAACAAAAGGAGAAAAGGGGAGTGGCTTAGGGTTGGTGCTTTGCAAGGAATTAATAGAGTTAAATAACGGCTCAATCGAGGTGAAAAGTGAATTGGAAAAAGGAACTGCATTTTCAATTTTAGTTCCTAGAAATTAAAAGTTTTCTCCAAAGAGAATATTTCAGAAGTAGTTCAATAAAAAGAATTAATTTATTTCTGTAAAGCATATACCATGGATTTCACCTGTAAATTGCAGATAATCCACCAAACTAGAAGGAAAGTGGTGTTTACTAATTTAAAAGGTTAACATTACTTTTCTTTTCGCTAAATGAAACATGAAAATCAATCAAATTTAGAGAAAAATACAGTTCACTAGAAACATGCCGAACATTAAAATACTTGTAGTTGAAGATGACCTTCTTTTCGCATTAGACGTGAAAATGCTAATCAAAGATTTAGAATATGATCTAGTAGGTATCGTAGATAATTCTGATGAGGTGATAGAGATAATGGAAAATGATAAACCAGATTTGATATTAATGGATATCAAAATTAAGGGTGATTTGAATGGTATTGAATTAGCTAAAAGAATCCAGAAGAAGAAAAAAATTGGGATAATTTTTATGACCAGTTTTGATGACCAACGTTTTTATGATCAAGCTAAAGAAACCAACCATTTTGGATATTTGGTTAAGCCATTTAACAAATTGACTTTGCAAAGCACGATTGAAATAGCGATGCTAATGTTAACGGAATCTGATAAAAATATTTCGACGGAAACGGAAACAGATAAAAATTGGAATGAAGGGAAGATCCTCGAAAATTGCATTTTTATCAAAAAAAATAATAAACTCGAAAAGGTGGAAATTAACCAAATCGAGTTTATTCAATCTGAAGGAAACTATTGTGTGATTTCGACTGAAAAGAAAAAGTATGCTTTGAAAATGTCGTTAATCAAAGTGAGAAAAATGTTGGACCCACATCCATTTGCTAGAGTAAATAAAAGACACATTATTAATATGAGTTTGATAAGCTCAATAGATTTATCAACCAATCAAATAAACATTAATGAAGTAAATTTTTCCATCGGAAGAACTTACAAAGAAGGTTTATTAAAACGTTTGAAAACTCTCTCGTAGATTTTTTTTAAACACAAACTGAATGCATTTTTTTAACGCATGTACTTAATTAAAAAAAAGTGATTGAAATACTTCAATCACTTTTTTTATGGATACTTCAATTAATGAGATTTGACTGTAATATCTTTTTCTAAGAGAGGTGAAAAATTAATTCACCTCTGTTACATTTTTAAGCACTTTGATTTGTTGAGTAGTGTCCAAACCACTTTTCACTTCCACCAAAATTCCATCAGATAATCCAATCTTAATTGGAGTTTTCTTGAAATCATTATCTCCCACTTTGAGTTGAACAAAAGTAGAATCTGAATCTTTAGAAGTAATTAAATCTCTTTCATTAATAGCAACTACGCTATCTTTTCGACTCAAAATAATATCACCACTTGCGCTGTAACCTGCTCGAAGGAAAGTTTCAGAAGTAGGTTTGATAGCAGCTCGTACTTCGAATTTTACAGTACCTTCTTCAGTAACACCCTTAGGTGCAATATATTCTAAGTCGGCATTAAATTTTTCATTTTCGATTGCTCCTACAGTTAATTCTAAGGGCATGCCTTCTTTTAATTTACCAACATCTGATTCATCTACTTTTCCTTCAAAAATCAGAGAATTCATATCTGCTACAGAAGCAATATTTGTTCCTTCATTAAAATTATTTCTCTCAATGACTGATGAACCTTCCTCTACGGGAATATCCAAAATCATCCCATCAACAGTCGAAACAACAACGTTAGAAACTTGCTTAGAATTTTTGGTAGCTCCTTCTCGAAGCAATGCTAAATTGTCCTTGGCAAATTCTAATTCCTGACGACGGATATCCACCTCGGCTTCAAATTGTTTTAAATTATTGTTAGCAGCAATTTTAGCATTTTCCAACGATGCTTTTTGCAAATTCAAATCAAGTTTAAAGCGATTATAATCAATCTCAGAAATGACCCCATCTTGAAATAATGCCTTTTGTCTTTCTTCTTCTTTTTTAGCGTTTTCAAAACTGACCTGTGCATTTTCTACATCCAGTTTTTGAGAAAAAACATCTCGTTGTCTTTCGAGCTCTCGTTGAGCTTCTTTAAATCGAATACTGGCGAGTTGGACACTACTTTGCGCATTATTGATATTGACTTGGCTCGGTACTAATTTTATTCGAGCGATTTTATCTCCTTTTTTTACCACGTTTCCAGCTTCTACGTATAGTCGATCAACAACCCCAGAAACTTGAGGTTTGATGTTTACTTCTTTACGAGGTTTGATAGAACCAGTTGCCACCGTTTTTTTGATGATATTATCAATTGTGGCTTTAGTGAGTTCTGTATTTTTCATATCGTTTCCATCTTTGGTTTGGAAATAATAAGCTAAACCAGCCGTCCCGACTAATAAAAAGAGTCCGAATGCGATTAAACAACCTTTGTTCATAAGTAATTTTTTTTTGGTAAAAAAAATAATGGTTAATGTTTAATGGTGAACAGTTAGTACCACGAGATGTTAACCGTTTATAGTTGACCATTCACCATTAAATTATTCGTCTTTGAGTGCGTGAACAGGATTAATGTTCGCAGCTTGTATCGCTGGAATTAGTCCTGTTAAGGCTCCTGAAATAATTAATATAATGAGGGCGATTACGCCTATTTCAATGTCTACTTCGGGATTAGCAAAATAACCATCACCGCCATCTCCCACGGCTTGAGCCATCAGAATGACCAGTCCGGTACTCGTTAACAATCCCAAATACCCTGCGATAGTTGTAATAAAAACAGACTCCAATAAAATCATACTGACGATTGATTGCGGAGTAGCACCCATGGCTTTTCGAATTCCGATTTCCTTAGTGCGTTCTTTTACCAAAATCAACATAATATTTCCAACTCCAATCACTCCTGCCATCAAACTACCGATTCCCACAAACCAAACGATGAATGCAATTCCATTAAATAGTCCCATAACTTCACCAAATTCTTCTTCCATATTATTAGTCCAGAAAGCTTGATCGTCATCTGGAGCTACTTTATGTCTCTCTTTTAGCATAGCTAAAATTTGAGGTTCCAGAACTGTTGCGGAAATATTTGGGTACATTGAACAAGAGAGCATACTTACTTGATTAGGGCGGTTTCTCATTTTTTGAACTGTCGTCAGAGGCAGGTATAATTGCTCTTCATCCTCGGCTCCTTGTTCTCCTCTTCGATCTGAACGGTACACTCCAATCACTCGATAATCGTTGCCTTGAAAGGTAATATATTCTCCAACTGCTTTTTCGTCTTTTTCAAATAATACTTCTCGAACACGTTTTCCAATCACGACCACTTTCCTTTTTTCTTTCATGTCAAAATCATTCAACATTCTCCCTTCCAGAAATTCCATTGGGTTGATTTTAAACAGATCAGGACTTTCGCCTGCCATCTCGAACGCTCCTTTTTTTTCTCCTCGACTTACTTCGCCTGAAGGCATCCACATTCTAGGTGCGAGATATTGAACTTCATCAGAGAAGTTATTTCTGATCGCGGTCATGTCATCCATACTCAATCTTAAAAATCGACCGGGCAATAAACCTTTGTATGGTTTGGAGGTTCGATTGGTTCCCATAAACATGCTGTTTTTTGCCATATTTCCAAACAGTCCAAGAACTCCATTTTCCAATCCTTTTCCTGCACCCATCAAAAGTACCAACATGAATATCCCCCAAAACACCCCAAGTGCTGTGAGGAAAGTACGCAACTTATGTTTGCTAATAGTTGCAAATATTTCTTGCCATTTGTCTATGTCGAACATGATTTTTTTGTTTGACGTTTTACGTTGTGAAAAAAATATTTTAATAAAAAAAATAAGGTGCTCTCGTCTCAACGTCAAACGGCCATCGTTTAACGTCAAACGTTTCTAACTTTTCATCGCCACTACAGGATTAATTTTTACTGCTTGCAAAGCGGGGATCAAGCCTGCTAGCCCGCCTGAAACGACTAAAATTCCGAGTGCAATTAAAACCATTTTGATATCTACTTCTGGATTTCTAAAAAATTCTGCTTCAATATTATTTTGCTTCATCACCGTTTGAATGGCGATGATTAATCCCATTCCACAGAGCATTCCTAAATAACCTGCAAGGCTTGTTAAGAAAATAGCCTCTTGGACAATCATCGTTACGATAGAAGATGGTGTAGCTCCAAGTGCTTTTCTTACTCCGATTTCTTTCGTTCGTTCTTTGACAATAATTAGCATAATATTACTCACACCAATTACTCCAGCAATGATACTTCCTATACCTACAAACCAAATGAAAAGAGAAATCATATTCATGGTAGATCGAAATCGATTATAATTTTCGATTTGATTTCGAAGGTGAATAGCTTGTCGATCTGAAGGGTTAAATTTCATTTGTGTTGCCAAACTTAACCTGATCCGATCTTCAATGACTTCGGACTCTGCTAGAGTGACATCGCCCATTTCGGCAGTTAATTGATGAAGTCTTTCTGTACCTTCCACCAATTGGGTGGTAGTTATTGGTAGGTAGATCCTTCGTTTTTTTCCTTCCCAACCTGTGTCAGTAATTACTCCAACTACTTGGTAATCAGTACCTTTTATATTTAAATATTCTCCAATTGGATTTTCTCCTTTTGGAAAAAAACCTTCTTGCACTTTAATTCCAATCACACAGACTTTACGTTTTTCCTCCAAATCCAGCTTGTTCAGCAATCGTCCTTTGAGCAATTCTGGATTTTCAAATTTGATGTAAGAGGTGTTGACGCATTGGACATCAAAGGAGAGACTTTGATTTTTATATTTTATAAAATATTGTCCCCACAGAAAATACCGACTTGCAGTTTCTTGCACTCCTTCTATATCTGACATTAACTTAAATTCATCATTTGTAAACCTTAATCGTCGTCCAGAAGGTAAGCCTTTGTACTCTTGTGAAGTCGTCCCGGGCCACATTCGGATGATACTCATTGCATCATCTTTAAAATCTTCTTCCGCACTATTTTCCAAACCTTTTCCTGCTCCAAGCAAAATCACAAGCATGAATATTCCCCACCATACACTAAATGCCGTCAAAAAAGTTCTCAACTTGTGCCTGCCAAGTGAGCTAAATATTTCTCGCCATTTGTCTGTATCAATCATAGTTTTTTAATGGTTGTTAATGGTTAACTGTGAATGGTTAATTCCTAGCAAGGTGTTATTCAATCAGCCCATCTTTCATGTGGATAATCCGATCTGTCATTTCAGCGATGTCTTGTTCATGTGTTACAATGATAACTGTAATTCCTTGAGCATTTACTTCTTTGAAAAATTCCATCACCTCGTGTGAAGTTTTGGTATCTAATGCACCAGTAGGTTCATCGGCGAGGATCACTTTAGGTTGTCCAATCAATGCTCTAGCAATGGCAACTCTTTGTTGTTGTCCACCAGAGAGTTGAGTAGGTAAATGATCTGCCCAATCTTTTAAACCTACTCGCTCCAAATATTCTATGGCTCTTGTTTGCCGTTCCTTTCGAGGTACTTTTTGATAGTATAAAGGCAAGGCAACATTTTCGGCAGCCGATTTGAAATTCAATAAATTAAATGATTGGAAAACGAAACCAAGGAATCGATTTCGATATTGAGCAGCTTGTTTTTGGCTAAGATCTTTCATCAGGGTACCATCTAAAGTGTAGGTGCCCCCATCATATTCGTCAAGAATTCCAAGGATATTAAGTAGGGTAGATTTACCAGAACCAGACGAACCCATGATAGCAACGAATTCTCCTTCTTGTATATCAAGGTCAATACCTTTGAGAACTTGCAAGGTATTCTGTCCTGTGGTGTAGGATTTAGTTATGTTTTGAAGTTTAATCATAATGACAATAATGACAGTTTTAAATGTTATTAGTTGTTTATGATTAGTTGACGTTGGTTGATGTTTTAGAGTATCTCAAAATTTATTTTGAAATTGAATATTTAAACCAAATAATAGAATTTAAATAAACTCTTCATTCACAATTGAGAATTAAAAAAGGCAATATATTTTTTATTAACTAAAAAAGATGGATAAACTTAACTTGATTTTGGATAAAACTAACATTTTGTACTTTTTTTTTTGAAATTAAATATCTAATGTAAAACATAGTTCGACAAAATGAAATAAGAAGTTATATCTTTAAAGTCTGAACTTCACTCACTTAATTATTTTTCTTCACTCAATTATTTTAAATAATTAAAGCCAATGTGATTTTTATTTTGATAGAAATTAATAATTAGGCAGCAAAAAAAAATTAATTTCGTTTTTAAAACAACTTCAGTAGAATAGCAACCTCATTTGTTTTTTATTTCCCCAATGTAGAATTTTGATTGAAAAATAAGAGTTTTGATTTTTTTTAAAACTCTAAAAAAAGAAAATAGTAGTAATGTTGAAAAGCACAAGCATAGTAGTCACCGTATTTCTTTTAATTTTTACATTTGGATGTAAAGATGATCCTATTGATGAGGGGGTAAATATTACGATTGAAGATGAATTTAAAATATTGCTTTGGGAATCTTTAGAAGGGAATGATCGCTCTTTTAATCTTAATGTAGAAACGATTAAATCAGAGTCTTGCGAAAATACCTTAATTGATGTTGCACCTTCAATTGTTGGAAACAATATTTCATTTACTATTCATGATATTCCCGAACCAGATTGTCCAGCTCCAATTTTTATTGCTAATGCAAATGTTGAAGCTGGGGCGCTTGCCTCTCAATCTTATGAAGTGATTATTAGTTTGAAGAATGTGATTCAAAATAAAGGAACATTGGAAGTGGGAAGTGATTATTATGACTTAAAAATGAAAGCATTAGATGGAATAGTAATTCCGGAAAAAAGACTTTATAAAGTTCCTCAAAATACAATCTGGGGATATATTGCTTCTGATAACAGTAATGCTGATTCGGTGTCAGATGGATTTATTGACGAGTTAATTGATGTGACAGGAGATCAAGATTATATCGATGGTTATTATGGCTACTTTTCAGCAGAAAATAATGAATTGACTATTTTGCAGCAAAATATTACGTATGGTTCAATTCGAACTTTTGGGCTTTCTTATGATGGAGACAATTCAGATTTGATAACTATTCTTTCCAATTTTAGGTCACAGCATACTAATGTCGAATTTAAAATATTTACCTCTAAAGGAGAAGAGTTGTAAATATATTTACCTTCTCAAAGTAAAAGCAAAAAGCCATCTCGATGATTCGGGATGGCTTTTTGCTTTTAATAAAATATCAATTACAATTTTATCAATTTTTTTACCTCTGTAATATTCTCATGATTTATTTTCAAATAATAAATACCTGAGTTGAAATTAGTCAAGTCAAATTGTTGTTGTAAAAAATTATTCGAATGATTGTCCAGGTTGACCGTTTTTAGAATTTGTCCGACGGAATTAATTAACTCCATTTGGATGTCTCCAGAATATCCATCTAATTCTACATTGAAAATATCAGAACTTGGATTTGGAAAAACAGTAATTGATTTATTATCAATTAAGTTATAAGTAGGAGTGATGTCGCCTGCTATAAATTCATAAACGAAGAATGATCCAAATTCAGGTTCCAAGTTTATATATGGATCACCAATACTTTTGATTTTAATATTACCACTTCCATCGTTACTCCAAGGAAAAAGGAGTCCATCACCATCAGAATCTTGAATTTCCAACTTATAACAACCATTGAGATTGAATAAAGTATCTAGATAAGATGTGCTAGGAGAAAGTCCGTTAACCCTTGATTTTACTAAATTTCCATTCGCATCAAAAACTCGCCAAGTGGTTTCTCCTCCAGCCATATTAGTTTGCATTCTGATAACTACATCAGTTCCAATTTGAGGGACAATCTGGAAAGTAGAACTTTTTTCATTGTTATTGGCATATTCATCTGTGCCACCATTTGGATTGCTAATCGCCACCTGGAATTCACCATTTTGGGTAACCATCGAGGTGGCATCTAGTGGAGGTAATTCTACTTCCTTCGTTTCTAAAAATTTTAAATTACCAGTCCAAGTATAAGTTTTTGGAGAAATACCATCTACCGAATATGTGATGTCCAAAGAAGTCAAAGTGGTCGAACCATTATTTTTTATTAAAATTTTTGGTTTACTACACATTGGAGTATATCGTTCCTGTTCTACTTTATTGGAAGGAGTTAATATATCGACTTCTGCATCCAAAGTAAAATTAGGATCTCCGTAGCTCACCATTTGCACGTTGACAATATATCGACTATCACCAGAGGCAGTCTCAACTCCGTAATCAATTTCTACTTCATCACCTGCGTAGACCCAATCCAATAAATTAAATTCTTGAATGTCTGTTGCTTCTCCTGGACACCAACCAGCTCGGTCATAAATCCAAGTTCCTCCTTGTGGAAAAATAGGATTGTCGGCACACTCTTTCCATACTTGCCATTCAAACTCATTGTAGCCACCATCGATATTGATAAAATGATTTCGAGGAATAAACTCTCCTTGTTGGCCGTGACCAGTAATCGCAGCTTTTAGTTTTACATTTCCAGCATTGACAGGCAAAACTAAATTTCGAGGTTCGTACCGAACATCATCAATGATGCGAGTATATGACTCGGAGGTTACAGGCCAAAGTTGTTTAAATTCTAAAATATCATGAGAGGGAGTTCCTTCGATAAAAACAAATTTGATGTCCATATCTTCTTGCCATTGTCCACCTCGCTCTAGGTTGATACGTTTTTTCCCTTTTAAAATAGGGCCGAAATCTGTTACATCAAATGTCCATGATTTTCCTTCTTCACCAAAATCTAAACCGATTCCGTAAGGGGTAACAAAGGACATAATCTCAAATTTGGCAGGTCGCTTCGTATAATGAATGAGTTCGCCAATTGTGATTGAGTTTTCTGCTGCAATAACTACTGAATCCACTAAGATTCCATTATCATCATAAACGGGCATTGCGCCAGAAGCATAATAAAAATTGGTAGAAGATAATTCTAAATCAGTCCCATTGACGATATATTCATCGATTTGATTGGGAATATTGATGAGAGAATCTAAAATAGTCATAGTGATAATATTTGAATCATATTCTCCTTGTACCAAAATGATGTTGGCTAATTCATTAGAGGCAGTAATATTTTTAACCAAATTTTTTCCTTCCCAATTTCTATAAACTGAGGTACCTGATAATGCTCCGTTGATCGCATTCGGCGAACTGTCTACGACCTCATTTCCTACGGCATTGTCGAAGGTGAAATTAGAGACCAAGTTGGTATAATTAGGATGATCGGAAGTTAATTTTTTGGTCATCCATTCCTTGATGGTTGCTTCGGAAAGTTCTTTGTTCCAAATTTGGAAGTCATCCACTTTTCCATAATATCTTCCATTTCCATTTGCAGAACTTCCGATGCGATAATTTTGAATATCGATTGGTCGAGTCATTCCGGTTCCCGAATGCCAAAGATTTCCATTCAAATAAATTTTCATATCACCAGTAGTCGCATTTTTTGTAAATGTCCAATGACTCCATATATTTTTAAATTCAGCTGCGGAAGATGGTTTATTGATTCGGTCATAACCTGAACCATCATTTCCACAATCCCAATAAATTTGCCCATTACTCCAAGGTAAGTGAACACTCATCTGTCGAAGATCCCCAGCATCCACTCCTTCAAAAGCATAAGTATTGATGGGCAATACATCTGCACCATAGCTCCAAAAGGAAACGGTAATTTCATTTTGAATACTTGGTAAAGCTTGTTCAACTTCGACAAATCCAGCTCCATTCATTTCTAAATGTTGGTCATCATCACCATTCGCTGCAAGACTGGAAACTACTGTTTGAGCATCAGATTTAACATTGGTGGAAGCATTGTTATCTCGATTATAACTGATGTCAATTAATAAATTCGAAGATCCATCCCAGTCAAAGCTATTATGAAATTTGAAAAAATGATTTCCAGCATCGACATCAGAATTTAAATAATACACTTCGTCAAAACCATTATTGTCCATCGCAGCAGCATCCAATTCAGATTGAGCAGTATGCTTTATTCTGATTCTTAAATTTTCAAAACCAGTAGCGATATTTAGTGCATCTAATTTCATTCCTGTGATAAGACCAGTTTGCAAACCTTGTGCAGTAAGATCAGTTGCAGGATATAAAAATTGAGTTCGAGCAATTTTTTGATCCCCACCAAATGGAATTTCTAAATCAGTTGTTCCTGTTCCAACTGCATATTCTGATTCCGTAATTGTATTGTTATAAATTATCTCAGATTGAGTAGATTGGAAATAAGAGTAAGTTGACTGTGAAGTATAGTTATATACATCATCCGAAAATCCAGAAATAATATGAGTAGGAGAGACCGCATGAAATGAATCTACTCGACTTGAATCTGTGATATAAGTATTGCAACTATAGTCCCATTCGCCACATCCTTTATTTCTTTCAGCTGTGGTAGAAACTAAAGCATCTTTGCAACGCATGGAATAAACCATGAGGATTTTCTCGTAGGTATTATGGTCTGCGGTTGGAAATTCTACGACAGTATCTCGTGTTGTAGAACTATAAATAAAAGATTGAACTTCAGTTACTGTTTGTCCAAAGATGGAAAAACTTAGAATGATAAAAGATGAGAGAAGAGTAATTTTTTTTAACATGATGATATGGTTTGGTGTAAAATTTTGTTTTGAAATTTAATATTTTTAAATATGCAATATTGGATATTCGAAGGTTTAATATCCGGCTGCCGAATCATCTCCTCTAATATCTGCACCTCCTTCCAACTTTCCATCAGGCATTACTAAAATGCCTTCGAAGCGACCAATTTTACCACTTCCTCGAACTCCTACTTTGTGTCCCAATTTTTCTAAAGCCAAAACTGTCTCAGCAGGAAAAGCATCTTTCTCTGTAAAGATTTGGTCAGGCAACCATTGATGATGAAATCGTGGAGCATTGACCGCTTCCGACATGCCCATCCCAAATTCTGATACATTTAAGAAGACTTGGAAAACAGAAGTGATAATCGTTGAGCCTCCAGGAGTTCCAATGACCATATTTAATGTTCCATCTTTTGTTGCAATCGTTGGAGTCATCGAACTCAACATTCGTTTTTCTGGTTCGATAGCATTAGCTTCTTCACCGACTAATCCATAGAAATTAGGAACACCTACTTTTGCACTCAAATCATCCATTTCATTATTGAGGAAAAAACCTGCACCATTCACCACTACTTTTGAACCATAACCTGTATTCAAAGTAGTCGTAACGGAAACAGCATTTCCTTCTGCATCAATGATGGAGAAATGAGTAGTCTGGTCACTTTCTTTGGTCAACAGACCAGCTCGGATAGAGTCACTTGGTGTTGCCGCATTTGGGTTGAAAGAAATCATTCTGTCTTTTAAATAATTTTTATCCAACAATGCTTTTACGGGGACTTCGTAGAAGTCAGGATCACCCAAATGCTTTGCTCGATCAGCAAACGCTCTTCTTTCAGCTTCTGCCATGACGTGAACTGTTTGTGGAGAATGGAAGCCCCAATCTTTTATAGGGTAATTTTCGACCATTCCCAACATTTGCGTTAAAGCAATTCCACCACTTGAGGGAGGAGCCATGGAAATGATTTCGTAATTTTTATAATTACTTATAATTGGACTTCGCCATTGTGCTTCATATTTTTTTAAATCTTCGAGAGTGATGATTCCACCTCCTGCTTTCATTTCTGCTACCAACTCATCAGCCACTTCGCCTTCGTAAAAGCCAGCTCTACCTTTATTATGTATCAATTCATAAGTTCGTGCTAAATCACTTTGTACTAATTTTTCGCCTTTGGTCCATTCTCCATTTGCTTTGACAAAGACGGGTGTAGCGGTATTGAATTTTTCAAATTTTTCTTTATTACGATTAAGTCCATTGGCTTCTCGATTTGTCAAAAGGATTCCATCCTTTGCTAAATCCCAAGATGGTTTGACTAATTGTTTCCAGTTTTTTAGTTGACTATATTTTTCAAAGGCTTTCACCATACCATCAACTGTACCCGGAACTCCAACAGCTAAATGACCATCGACACTCAATCGAGGAATGACATTTCCTAAACTATCCAAGTACATATCTCGATGTGCTGCTAGAGGTGCTTTCTCTCGATAATCTAGTGCTGCAGTTGTTCCATCATTCATTCTAATGACCATAAATCCACCACCTCCTATATTTCCAGCGACAGGGTAGGTGACACCTAAAGCAAACTGAACTGCAATTGCAGCATCAATAGCATTTCCTCCTTTTTTCAAAATGTCCATTCCTACTTTTGAGGCAAGAGGGTGGGCAGAAACGACCATAGCTTTGTCTGAAATTAATTTTTTGTTTTGAGGATAGACTAATTCTTCAGAAGGTACTTTTTCAGTAGCATTCTGTTTGCACCCAATAAGTGGTATTAATGTTATTACCAATATGAAAAGTATGGATTTCGTCATGAATTGTGGTTTAAACATATTATTAAAATATTTTTTATAAAAAATGAACATATTATAAAAAGTGGTATAGTATTTGAAATTATATTTATTGTAAGTTGATTAACAATAGGTAATAAATATAATTAATTATGATTTGTATTTTTCAACTTTTTGAAAGGGCTTAAATCAAACAAGTAGTATTAAAAATAGTGTCAAGAATTTTATCTTTATGAATTTTTTAGATCAGACCTGTTGAACAAATATTAATGAATGAATTTAGGTCTTTCCGAAAGAATTTCAAATAAATATAAGATTAACTTTTTTTAAAACTCAATTAATGAGACTGCTACACTCTATCTCGTTGCCATGTTTTTTATTGGTCTTTTTTAGTCTACTGGTTTCTACATCAATCAATGCAAAGTGCATTTATTTGCAGCCAGTAAAAATTAAATCAATGGAAGTAGGAAACATGCTTTCATGGTCCACGTATAAAGAAGTGGATAACAAGTTCTTTGTCATTCAAAAATCGGTAGATGGAATTAATTTTAAAAAAACTGGCGATGTAAAAGGCGCTGGAAATTCCAATTCAATTAGAACCTATCGATTTTTAGATTTAGCTATCGGAGAGCAAAAGACGTATTATCGAATTTTGCACTATGCAACTGATAATAGTTTTACAGAAAGTGAAATATTTATCATTGATAGAGCAACTGCAAATAATTTGATGATTACATCAATGAGTAGTACCGTTACCGATAGAAAATTAAGTTTGACCGTCAAATCAGTAGTTGAAACGGATGCCACTTTTGAGTTTAGAAAAATAAATGGAAAAGTTGTATCGAGAGGAAAGAAAAAATTGACAAAAGGGTTGAACGTACTTTCTTTTGACTGTTCCAAATTACCAAACGGACGGTATGAGATTATTCTAAAAGGGAATAATGAAAAAGAAAGAATTTTAATTAGAAAAATAAAAACTTCCGAGATGCCGAACCTCGATTATGAAGTTTTCAAGAAATAAAAGGTTCGGTCGCAAGCAATTGTGATCGAAAATTTTGGTTATGTATTTTCATGGTTATGTTGTTGTTGTGTCATCCTGAATTTTTCAGGATGGCACTATTTTTTTGTAGGAAATTGAATATCCAATATTGAACGAGAAATAACCAGTATCCAACATTAGAAAACCGAAGTCACTTTTATACGATTAGGAATTCCTTTTATTTTTTTATTGTTGAAAATTCCTCGATTGAAAAGGGTGAGATCATATTATTTTCTTGAATTAAAATTTCGATTAAATTCCGTCCAACAAATTGATTTCTACCGAGGATTAAAATTTTTTCATGCTTAAATTATATTTCATTCAATTTCCATTCTCATGGTAACCATATATTTTTTAAAACCTGCTTTTTCATAAGCCTTAATCGCTGAATTGTTTTCATCATAAACTTGCAATTGAATTTCTGTGATGTTTTTTGACTTTGCCCAAAGGTTTAAATTTCTAATAATTTCTCCATTAATTCCTTTTCCTCGAAATTCAGGTTTGACAAACATAAAACCTAAATAAGCATAATGACTATATTTGAAATATGGTTTTGCTTTTACAATTTTAGCATAGGCGGAAGCGACGATTTCATCATCAACTATAGCTACAACAACTTCTGCATTTTCTGAATTGATAAATGCTTTGATGTCGTAATAGGAAATTGGATCGACGTCTAAGGTTGGATCATAAGGTCTTTCTGCGATGACGATGCCTTGCTCGAATTCGAGAAGGGTAGGAAGTTCTTCGAGGTGGGCGGGGCGGACTTGAATTTTTTTCATGAGTGAATTTTAGTAGTGGTTGTAAATCCTTCCTACTGGACAATATTTCTTACAAAAATCAAAAAAATCCATCAACTCTTCTGATGAGTTAAAATTTTGAGTAGGAATGATATAATGTGATTTTTTTAGGAACTCAGTTTCTCTCTCATTTGGTTCTTCTCCAAGCAGATATAAGTAATAAACAATAGTTAGAGAGCGGTATCCAAAACCATATTGGGCATATTTATCTTTTAATTTTTTTAGGAAAATTATTTTTTTTGTTTTGTCAAAATCAGTAATAAAAAACCGTTTCATCGCCCAAGCAAATAATAAACTTTCCTTTCCAGAATTAAAATAAAGATTTCCATTTTCGATTAGATCTGTTAATAAGTTGAATGCGAGATCATTATTCCCATTTTCAAAAACAGAATGAACAGTTTCTAAAATATGAATATAGGTTACAGAAATATATTTATACATATTCCAATCTGTATGATTTTGTAAAACATCTTTTGCGTGTTTTTCTAAAATCTTAAGGTCATCAAAACCATTGACCATCCATGCGGTATGTAAAATAGTAGAACTAAGTTCACGATCTTGAGAGAAGTAATTTGTAAGAAGAATATCAAATGGATTTCCACCGATTCGTTGAGCAGCCGCAATGTTTATTTTTCCTTCCATTATTATAGAATCCATTAATTTCCAATATTCTTTATTTGAAGTAGAATGATAAAAACTCAAGAGGTAGAAATAATCAGAAGGATCATTTTTTGAATTCTTAATGACCTCTAATAATTCAGGAATAGAATCTTTAGTCATTGAAACTACAGTCATTAAGTTTTTTCGAGGAAACTCGCCAACTTTACAAGCGCTATAAATCCGTAATATTGGATGATCCTGCGCAAAGCCAATATTAGCTAGAAGGAAAAATGAGATTAAAAAGGTTAAAGTTTTCATGTTTGAAAATATTGAAATGTTTTTTGAAATTTAGTTTTTACTAGAAGGAGTTGTCTCATGTTTCGATCTAAGAATAAGATACAACGCAAATCCAACCGCCACTCCAGGTACAAGCCCCAAAATCAAGCATACCCAACCATATTTTACTGTGGAAGATTCATAAACTACCCAAATGAAAAGAATGAACCAGCAACAAATAGTATCAGCAGAATAGCCAGAGGCATATGGATTTACAAAACCTGCTTTTAAAGCACCGATGATATCTGGATTTTGAATTAAGGGAGGTACGACTACGATGCAAAATATCAAAGTGAAAAGTAAGCCAATTGAAGCGAGGCTAATTCTAAAAATGTTTTCATTCATTATATTTTTATTTGTTTTTTATAAAACCTAAAATAGTAATTCCAAAACATTTTTCCAAAATACCTATTTCCAAACTAGCAATGCGCAATAAAAAAACGGAGCACCAAAATTAATTGATACTCCGTTTTTTTGAAAATAGTTTTTAAAAAAAATAAAAACTATTGAACTATAATTTTTCCAAACAACGCTCGACCATTTTCAGTCTTCACGCTAATCGCGTAAATTCCAACCTCTTTAATATTGAATGAAAAATTAGATTGATTCAATGAGATATTCTTAATTACTCTACCTGTAGCATCAATGATTTCCATTTCACTATTCAATAGTTCTTCTCCAACTTGAACTTGGAATAATCCATCAGATGGATTTGGGAAAATATTTAATTCATCTTTGGTTAGTTCTCTGATGCTAGACATGATGTCGGCAACGGTTTGCGTAACATCGTCACTAACATTTTCATCATTCATTTCAGTTACTACGGCAAATACATCATAAGTTCCTGCACCCAATCCTTGTACAGAAGAAAAAGAATGTGTATAAGAATCACCAGCCAAAATTGGAGCACTAATCGCTTCTTCAAAAACAAAAGCACCATCCACATAATAAGAAACCATCGCTGTAGCTACCGATTCTGATCCAGTATTTTTAATAGTAAAATCAATTCCGGTGAAACTTGTTCCATCGTCAGAGACAACTACACTCTCTGCTTTTAGATTATTAAATTCCTCATAACGAGTGTCACTTTCTTCTACCAAGTAAGAGAAAATTCTATAGTGAGGTTCTGTGTGTCCAGTATTATTATAACCTGTATTTAGTAAGTTAGTATAAGCTTCTAGTTCATAGTCTAAAGTGAGTGCTTGACCTGGAGTCATGTTGCTTGTCAGGTCATAAGTATAAGGTTGCACCTCTTGACCTGGGCACCAACCTGCTCGGCTAGGTGTCCAGTTACCGCCTTGATCCGCACAAATATTTTGGCCACAATCATTTTTCCAAAGGTTGTGATTATCTTCAACGGTACCATTAACGACTAGCTGATGAGTTTGATTGGAGAACTCAGCAGCATTATTTGTATTACCTTGACCATGTCCAGTAATGGTCATTCGCAAGTGACTATTTTGAGTATGACTAGCAATATTAGTGGAAGATTCTGGAAGGTCATCGTCCATCACACTTGGATCACCATATACCCAATAATCAGTTTCCCAAAGAGGATTTAGCTTAGAATGTTTTGGAGCGGAACCTTCGACAAATTCAATGTCGCAATTTAGTAACCAACCTGATTGACCAAAAACTTGGATAAAAGATTTGAACACAACTGGTCCAGATAAGATGGATTTAAAGTCAGTTACATCAATCGTCCAAGGACCACATTCAATTCCATAAGGTGTAATAAAACGAGCAATCTCTACATCTCCATTATCCGTCTCTACTGAGATTTTACCAGTTTGATCCCAAGGGTCGCAACCTGAGTCAGGACATTCTAGATCAAAATGGATTAGGATTTGTTCGAAGTCTTCCATGTTTTCAGGAAGGTTGGCAAGCGTAAATCGAGTTTGTCCTGCACTTCCAAAATTGTGCTGTTCTTCATTGATGATGTTGACGATATTATCATTACTCGGTTTTTTATAACGATAAGAGATACCGTCGTTCAAATCATTTCCGTCATTAGTATATGTCGTTTGGGCACTAACTAAGTTGGTCGTGTTTCCAGTTAAATCAAGTGGAGTAGTGAAGACTAAGGAAGCAGATTCACCAGGCTGCAAATTGACATTAAACGTTTCAGTCAAAGTAGGTAATCCATTAATAGTTAACTCAACAGGAATACTTGTAACTGCTTCGCTTCCATAATTTTGAACAGTAGCTTGAACTTTTGTTGGTCTAGTAAATATACTCAAAAGGTCAGGAGCAGTAATAGCTGAAACTCCAACATCAAAAGCAGGAATGGAATATCCATCTGCCCAAGATGTTTGATTCAATGTTCCATTACAGTTATTGTCGACAAGATTTTCAGTAATCGTTCCCATTCCTTCATTCATAGGTAAGTATGCTACTAAACCAGCTTCACTTCCTGTAAATTCTGTAGTGACATTATCAGCAATTTCTTGAGCTGTTCTTGCTATATTCCAAACTCTAACCTCATCGATTATTCCATTAAAAACTCGACCGGGCCATCCTGGAGAATCACCAATAATTAAGTCAGTTGTAACATTTGGAGAAGGTGTCCCGGCAACAGGGCCAGAGTTAACAAATTCTCCATTAATATAAATACTAGCTGTACCTGATTCATAAACGCCAGCTACATGATACCATTGATTCGCATTCATAATCGGATCAGAAACTACTTCAGGCCAAGCATCACCAGTTGCGATTACAAAACTTAAAGTACCATCTTTCCCTGCACGCAAAGAGTAACCTTCATTAGGAGAAGGTTGTGGATGTCTATCCTTGTTGACGATTGATCCTTGCCAAAATTCTGCTTTCCACTCATTGGCAAAAATCCAAGCTTCAATGGTGAAACCATCTCCAATGGTGAAATTGTCATCATGGCAAACAGCGATACTTCCTGCATTGCCATCAAATTCTATCCCTGAAGTTTGTGCCAAGCAAAAACTTGAAATAAATACAAAAAATAAAATGTGTAATGATTTCTTCATTGTTTAATTTTTTTATCGGTGAAAAATATTCGTTCTATAAAAAATTGATTTTAAATTCCATTAACTATTTAATCCACATCCCACCACATTCGAGAAGTAATAACATCACCTCCATTTAACCTCGAAACAGCTTCATTATAATTCTCGGTATTATTATCCTTTTCATCTCTTGTATATCGAAGTCGTCTTGGGATTTCTCCATTTGATTCTCCATCTGCTAAACCAGGAGTCAAATTTGGAAAACCAGATCTGCGATAGTTGGCATATGCCTCAAATCCATCGAATAAAAGTGCCATCCATTTTTGCGTATTGATTTGTTCTTTGGCTCGGGAAGCATCATATTCAATATCGTTTTCTTCTAAATAATCTTCGATATCATCATTGTCAATTGGTTCAGCATTTGGATAAAAAGAAAACTGTTGACAAGCTGCATAAACACCATTTTCATAAGCCTCTTTTACATCGCCAGTTATCCAGTTTAATAGAATTGCTTCTGCTCGTAAAAATTCTACTTCTGCAAAACTCATGTAAATTGCAGGAGCATCATAAGTCATGATGGTTTTTTTATTGGGCTGCGCAAAAACGAAATCATTCGTTCCAGTAGGGATACCGTTTGGTCTTCCAAGATGATTTCCTGAACCAACTGTATTGTCAACCTCTCCATCACTTTTATAAGTTTCCATCAAATTATCTTCTCGTGGATCATCATTATTAATGACAAAATTAACTACTTCATCACTATATCTAAATCGATGTCCTGCTCCTCCAAAATTTTGAAAGATTTCTCCGATTCCATTAGCATTTTTTCCATTAGGATTTGAACCTGAGAAAGTTATATAAGCCATATCATCATTACTCATCATGACTCCATTTTCCAAAGCCAATTTCCCCGTCTCTTTAGCGAGGTCAGGATCGACATTCGAAATTCGCATAGCGATTCTGAGCAAAACTGAATTTCCAAATTTTTTCCATTTTGAAATATCGCCATCGTACAAAAGATCAGCAGTCCCTACATCATCTTTTCCAGCATCCAAATTATTGATTGCTGTTTTAAGTTCATTAATAAATGAATTGTAAATGTTTTGTTGTGTATCATATTTTGGTTTAGCAAACACGGCTCCTTGGTTCGCTTCTGAGTATGGAATATCTCCATGCATATCAGTTAATTTTTGGAAAAAATAAACTTTGAAAATGATGGCCATACTTTGAATATTAGAACCTGCTTCTGTGGTGTTAATCAAATCTATCACATCTTTTCCTACTCGCAAATAAGTTGAATTCCACCATGCGTTTAACCAACTTTCATCAGTCGTATTATATCTGTCAGGTTCCCAATCGCCTGAAAGATGCTGCACCCATTCCGAGCAGTACATTAAATTACCTCGCCATTGTTCAAAACTTTCACTCGATGCTTTATTGAGGATGTATGAAAATTGTAATTTAGGATCAATGCTATCAGGTTCAGTTGGGTTTGGATTGGTATTGATTTCTCCAAAATCTTTGGTGCAGGTACTAAAGATCAAAATGGAAAATAAAATGAATAATGATTTATATTTTTTCAAGACTGTTTGATTTTATTTTTTTGATATTGTTTTTGGTTATCAGCTACTTTCAGGGTCTATCGATACCTAACTACATTCCTAAAACTTTAAATTTAAATTAAATCCATAAGATCGAGTACTCGGCAACGCCGCATATTCAAATCCTACATCACCTCCAGAAGCGGTATAAATAGATTCAGGATCAAGTCCAATTACATCCATTCCATTGGTAATAAAAAATAAATTTCTTCCAACAATCGAGATAGTAGCAGACTTAATGAATTTAGTTTTTTTCAATAAATTTTGATTAAAAGAATAGGAAATTGAGAGTTGTCGAAACTTGATGTACGATGCATCATATACATTCTCTTCACTAATCGTTGAAATTCTTTCATAGTAATCATTGATTTTGGCAGGAGTCGTATTGGGAGAGGCTCCATCTAACTCAACACCTTCACCGATGATTTCAAAATCTGGATTATCTCGCCCTTTTACACTATTAACATGTTTTCCAAAAAGATAACCAAAGCTACTCGTCGTCGAAAGAATTTCACCACCTTGCTTGGTATCAATGATAAATGATAAGTCCCAATTTTTATAGGAAAAAGTAGAAGTCAATCCACCGTACCAATCAGGGTTAAAATTTCCTAAGACTTTTCTTTCGTCAGCAATTTTTGGTAAACCATCTTCGTGAATAATTTGACCAGCATCATTTCTAGCATATACATTTCCCAAAATATCTCCGACTTGTCCATCTAATTGGGCTACAATTTCAGCAGAAAAAGTTCTATCGGGGCCAAATTTTAATTCTTCCACTCCTTCAGAAAGACTAACTACACTATTGATATTTTTGGCAAAATTAATAGATAGATTCCACTCGAAATCTCGTGTGCGGATCACCGATCCTTTCAGTAATAATTCGATACCTTTATTTTCAATTTCTCCTGCATTGATGAATTGAAAATTATATCCAGAAGAAACAGGAAGCGGACTTCTAAAAATATGTTTATCTGTCCGTTGACGATAAATGGTAAAATCAATTCCTAACCTACTTTTGAAAAAACTTAAGTCTGTCCCCACTTCGATACCTGTAGTTAGCGCAGGTTTTAATAAAGGATTTGCGTAAATATCACCAGCAATATTCCCCAAAATAACACCTCCATTTTGTAGATCTTTTAACTCTTCGATATTGATTTGATAATTAGGTAAAAGTGAATAAGGAGATATCGCTCCAACTGATCCTGATGTTCCATAACCTACTCTGAACTTTGCGAAACTCAACCAATTAGGTGCTTTGATTGCATCAGAAAGGATAAAACTCAATGAACTAGAAGCATATAGAACCGAATTTTCTGAACCATCTATATCACGAGGGTTGGTCAACACAGAGAAAAAATCATTTCGAATTGAACCATCGAGATAGAGATAATTATTGATGGAAATAGTCGTCGTCGCAAAGAGTGCATTGATACGATAAGTTCGTTCGATTGGAGCGCGAGTAAATTGATTCGCTAAATTACTAAACTCACTTAGTTGAGGAACAATATAACTATTACCAAATACGCCACTTGAGAAAGTAGACCGATCAGTTCGTGTTGCTCCAGCATTAAAATCAATGCCTAATTTTGAAGAAAATTCTTTTTTATAATTAACGATCACATCAAAATTATCTTCTTGAATTTTAAAAGTATCAAGGTCAATTGATCCTTGCGTGATAAATTGAGTTCCATCGATTTCGGTATTAAAAAACCGGTGTTCGCTTCGATCTGTTGCTGCTCTAGCTTGTACAGAAAGACCTTCCACAATTTCCCATCGACCACTTAAGTAACTAATAATTCTACCTTTATTATCTCGATTCAAATTTTCTTTTGGTCCCCAATATGGACTCAAGGTAAATGGATTATCTGACCAATAAATTGGGTTGCCATCTTCGTCTCTAGTTTTTTCAAAAACTGCTTGTGGTAAATTATTTGGACCGACGGTGAAATATTTTGAAGGATTAGCAGGGTTGTCAGTAAGATTAGTTCTGTTAAATGCTTTTTCATAAGCGTAGTTAAATTTTCCATCCAAGCTAATATTTTTCGTTATGTTAACTTTTAAATTTAAGTTGGCGGTATAGCGATCATAAGTTGTATTTGGGATAATCCCTTTGTTAGAAAGTTGAGATAAAGAAAGTCGAGTACTCATTTTTTCATTCCCACCTGTAAAGGATAAATTATTTGTCCAAGTATTTCCACGATTATAATAAGAACGAATATCATCTTCACCCGCAGCCGAGTAGGGGATGGATTCACCATTAAAAATCGGAGTCAAACTTCCATCTAATTTTGCGCCCCAAGATCTCCAATTTTTAAAAGCATCTTCTTGGTCAATTGGTTTTTGCCCATTAGCACCTTGCCCATACTCTTCTTGGAATTTTGGAATTAGAAAAACTTCATCTGTGGTGAAGTTGGTAGAATAATCAATACCGATTCCTTTTTGTTTTTTTCCTTTTTTAGTACTGATTAAAATAACTCCATTTCCTGCCCTTGAACCATAAAGTGCAGAAGCTGCAGGACCTTTTAAGATCGTAATGTTTTCTATATCATCAGGATTAAGTGAGGAAAATCCATCTCCTGAATCTCTACCTCCGTATAGTCCTGCAGAATTTTTATTAGAGTTGTCAGATGGAACACCATCGATTACAACTAATGGGCCATCGCTTCCTCCAAATTGAGATAAGCCCCGAACCACAATTCGAGTAGAACCAGAAGGCCCGTTGGAAGGTTTGGTGATCTCTAAGCCAGCTACTTTACCTGTTAATTGTGCAGCGAGTGTAACTTCTTTCGCAGTATTTAATTCTTCTCCACCTACTTCGCCGTAAGAAAAGCCTGTGGCTTTTTTCTCTTTTTCAATTCCATAAGCGGTGACGATTACTTTGTCTAATTGATAAGAATCTTCTTGGAGAACTACATTAATTTGGGACCGACCATCCACTTTTATTTCTTGAGTAGCATAACCTAAATAGCTAAATTTTAAGGTAGCATTTTCGGAAGCAGTAATAGAATATTTTCCATCAATATCAGTCAGCGTTCCATTTCCTTCTTTTTCAATTTCGAAAACACTTGCTCCAATGATTGGAGATTGATCACTTGAATCTATCACTTGCCCCGAGATCGTTATTTGAGCGTTGGTTTGGAAAAAGTGAAAAATTAAAAAGATAAAAATTAGGTTGATTCTCATTTATAGATTGATTTTATTTCTAATCCGAAAAATAAGAAATTGTATTTTTTTATTTGCATTGTATGGGACGAATTAGATATTTAGTCTATTAGACTACCTATTCAGATGAAAGTGCTAAATAAAATAACTTCCGTTTAATTTAAACAGCTTATTTTTTTATTTTTGAAAAATTGAATGCATCCTTCGAGTTAATTCTTGTCCTTAACGATACACCCCATATTTTAACCAATTAAAAAAAACATACAATGAAAAAAATTACACTTGCTTTTATTTTGTTTTTATCCTTCCTAGAAATTTCTTTTGGACAAACGGAAGCCTTATGGATGCGTTATCCTGCAATTTCACCTGATGGAAATTCTATTGTTTTTAGCTATAAAGGTGACCTTTGGAAAGTAGCGACTAAAGGTGGATTAGCCATGCCAATGACTCTACACGAAGGACATGATTTTCAACCGGTATTTTCAAATGATGGAAAGCAGATTGCTTTTGCTTCTCATCGATATGGAAACTTTGATGTGTACACTATGCCAAGCGATGGAGGGAAAGCAACTCGACTAACTTATCATTCTTCGAGCGATTATCCAAGTGGCTTTTCACCTGATAATCAATCTGTTTTATTTACTTCAAGTCGATTAGATGCAGCAGCCAATCAACAATTTCCATCTGGTGTTTTACCTGAGTTATATCAAATTTCTACGAAGGGTGGAATGCCTCAGCAAGTGATTACCACTCCCGCTCAAAATGCGATTTATAGTAAGGATGGATCAATCATGGTCTTTCATGATCGCAAAGGATATGAAGATGAATTTAGAAAGCATCACACTTCTTCCGTTACCAGAGACATTTGGAAATATGAAATTAAAACTGGAAAATATACCAAGTTGACTACTTTCAATGGAGAAGATCGAAATCCTGTTTTTGCACCTGATCAACAAAATATTTACTACCTGAGTGAAGAGCAAGGAAGCTTTAATATTTTTAAAATGAATATTAATGCTTCTGGTGTTTCAACTAAAATTTCTTCTTTTGAAAAGCATCCAGTTCGGAATTTGACTATGAGTACTGCTGGTATTTTATGCTTTAGTTATAATGGCGAACTCTATACCATGAAAGAGGGAAGTCAACCCAAAAAAGTAAAAGTTCAAGTTAGTTCTGATAGTCGTTATAACCCAGAAAAGATTGTTTCCGTCAATAAAGATGTTACAGAAATGGCACTTTCTCCTAATGAAAAAGAGATTGCTTTTTTGCATCGAGGAGAAGTTTTTGTGGCTTCCGTAAAAGAAGGAACGACCAAACGAATTACGAATACGCCAGAGCAAGAACGAAATATTAGTTTTAGTCCTGACGGAAAATCTATTTTGTATGCCGGGGAAAGAAATGGAAGTTGGAATATTTATCAAAGTTCAATTGCACGGGAAGGAGAAAAATATTTTTTCAATTCGACAATCATCAAAGAGGAAACTTTATTAGATAACCTTGCTGAAGAATTTGAACCAGCTTATTCTCCAGACGGAAAAGAAGTTGCTTATCTCGAAGAACGTACTGCCATCAAAGTGTTCAACCTTGCCTCTAAAAAAACACGAACAGTGATGACTGCCGAAAAAAATTATTCCTACTCTGATGGTGACCAACATTTTGCCTGGTCGCCTGATAGTAAATGGTTATTGGTTGAATTTTTACAAGATCGACAATGGATTACTCAATGCGGATTGGTAGATGTCAAAGGAGGAAAAGATGTAATTAATTTGACTCAAAGTGGATATGGCAGTTATGGGCCTGAATGGGCAATGGATGGTAAAATGATGGTCTATACAAGTGATCGAGATGGAATGAAAAACCATGGAAGTTGGGGAGGCGAAATGGATGTGTATGCGATGTTTTTGACGAAAGAAGCATTTGACCAATATAAATTAGATGAAGAAGAATATGAATTAAAAAAAGAAAATGACGAAGAAGACGAGGAAGACGATGACGAAAAAAAGAAAGAGAAAAAAGCAAAAGAAAAGAAAAAAACGGTTGATCCAATTAAATTAGAATTGGATGATATTGATGAACGAAAAGTAAGGTTAACAGTTAATTCTACTCACCTTTCTGATGCCATTTTAGCTAATGATGGGAGTAAATTATTTTATATGTCTCGCTATGAAAAAGGTGCAGACTTGTGGCAAACAGATCTTCGAACCAAAGAAACCAAGAAACTTTTAAAAATGGGCGCACGAAGTGTCGGAGAGGTAGTGATGGATAAAAAAGGCAAAAATATTTTTATCCTAGCTGATGGTAAAATTTCGAAAGTTGCCGTTGAAGGAGGAAAGCGAAAAGGTATTGGAGTCAGCGGAGAAATGGTTTTGAATGAAACTATTGAAAGAGAATATTTATTTGAACATGCATGGAGACAGGTCGAAAAGAAATTTTACAAAATAGATTTGCACAATGTTTCTTGGGATTTTTATAAGAAAGAATATGCAAAGTTTTTGCCGCACATCAATAATAATCATGACTTCGCAGAGATGCTTTCTGAAATGCTAGGAGAGTTAAATGCTTCTCACACAGGAGCTCGGTTCCGACCTAAAACTGAGAACGGAGATCAGACTGCTTCCTTTGGTTTATTTTTCGATCAAAATTATTCTGGCAAAGGATTAAGAGTCGTGGAAGTGATTGACAGAGGACCACTTGATAATAGTGAATCGAAAATAAAGTCTGGAGTTATTGTTGAAAAAATTGATGGTGTGACTATTTCTCCTTCGGAAAATGTTTATAAACTCCTTAATCGAAAGGTAGATAAAAATACCTTGCTTTCTCTTTTTAATCCAACAACTGGCAAAAGATGGGAAGAGACTACAAAACCCATTTCTTTAGGTGCTGAAAACCAACTTCGCTATCGCCGATGGGTGGAAAACTCTCGAAAAATGGTCGATAGTCTTTCCAATGGAGAGATCGGTTATGTCCATGTGAGAGGAATGAATGATGCGAGTTATCGAACAGTTTATGAAGAGACGTTGGGGAAAAATGGAAATAAAAAAGCACTTGTCGTGGATACTCGATTCAATGGAGGAGGATGGTTACATGATGACTTAGCTACCTTTTTGGATGGGAAAAAATATATGAGTTTTGTTCCTCGTGATCAAGAGTTAGGAACGGAACCTCAATTCAAATGGACCAAGCCTTCGATTGTGGTAATGAGTGAAAGTAACTACTCTGATGCTCATATGTTTCCATATACGTACAAAGCTTTGGGAATTGGAAAACTAGTTGGAATGCCTGTCCCTGGAACTGGAACTGCGGTGTGGTGGGAAAGAATGCAGAATGGGATGGTGTTCGGAATTCCACAAGTTGGAATGGTCGGCAATGATGGAAAATATTTGGAGAATCAACAATTGGAACCAGATGTCAAAGTAGCCAACGATCCTGCAGCGGTGAGTAAAGGACAAGATCAACAGTTGGAAGCGGCGGTGAAGGAATTAGAGAAGGAAACTAAAAAAGTGATCAAGCCTTAATATTTTTGTAATAAGTACTTTAAAAATTATAAATAAGCCATCTGCGAGGAATTGTAGATGGCTTACTTTTTTGGTTCTTCGACAAATTCTTGTGAAATGTAAAAGCTAATATTTTTTATTGAAAAAATTATAACCTATGGCTCCTATGTATTTATGTGGTGAAAATTACTAGATATGTTTAAGAACCATTTTTGAAAATGAATTTAATCACCTGACATTTTTTCAAATTCCTAACTTAAATTTTGACATAAAAAATAACCTTCTAACTGTCATTTTTTCAGAAAATGTTAATTTTTTTTTAAAAATATTAATCCATTTTTGAAATGGAACAGGAGTTGATATTTTCATATATGAGATTCTGAATATTGGTTTATTGATAGCCCAATTTCTTAATTATTCGATCGAATTCAGAAATGTAATTTTATTGTTTAACTAAAAAAATAAGGTAATTATGACACTCGTAAAAAGAAATTCAAACCATTCTAACTTTCCAAAACTCTTTGATGATTTTTCTATCCGAGATTTTTTTAACCAAGAGAATAATAGTCTTTTTAATTCGAACCTTTCGCTACCGATGGCTAATATTTTCGAGACGGATACGGCATTTCTAGTTGAGCTAGCTGTCCCTGGAATGAGTAAAAAAGATTTTCAAATCGAATTAGATAATGAAAATTTAAAAATTACAGGCGAGCGAAAAGCTGAAAATGAAATGAATGAAGAGATGCGTTTTATTCGAAGAGAGTACAATTATCAATCTTTCCAAAGATCCTTTCACTTGTCAAAAAAAATGGTAGACGCTTCTAAAATTGAGGCAAACTACAAAGAAGGAATTCTCCAAATTTCGATTCCTAAAAAAGAAGAAGCGAAAGTTCTTCCTCCACGAACAATTAAGATTAAGTAAATAATTTCAGCAATGAGATAAGAGTTCAACTGTTCATAATTTACAGAATTATGGACAGTCATCTACATCTTTTTTTTTAATTAAAAACTAAAGAAAATGAAAAGAGATTTTTTAATTAATGGCCTGATTGCCTTGTTGGTTTCAGTAACTACGATTGGTGCGTTTTTATGGAAAAATGATAATCAAACAATCAAAATAGAACATATCAATAGTACTCCAGCGAGCAAAGCTATTTATACTTTGGACGAAAATGGAAAAACGATTCCATTAGATTTTACTCGTTCTGCACAAACGGTTATGGATGCCGTTGTTCATATTAAATCCACTCAAACATTTAGAAATAGTAACCGACCTCAAGTTTACCAAGGACAACCAATGCCTGATCTATTTAAAGATTTTTTTGGAAATGGAGGACAGAGTCCATTTTTCCGATTTGAAAATAAAGCTCCTAAGCGAAATCGTAAAAGTAATCCTCAAGTAAGAATGGGAACAGGTTCTGGAGTTATTATTAACGATCAAGGTTACATTGTAACTAATAATCATGTGGTGGCAGAAGCAGATGACTTGGAAGTGACACTACATGATAATAGAACTTTTAAAGCAACAATTATAGGAACTGATCCATCAACAGATTTGGCAGTAATTCAAATCAAAGGAGATGGATTACCGACGCTACCTTTGGTGAATAGTGATGAAGTAAAAGTAGGTGAATGGGTACTTGCTGTTGGAAATCCAATGGGATTGAATTCAACGGTGACCGCAGGAATCGTAAGTGCAAAAGCAAGAAATATCAATATTCTAAAAGAGCAATTTGCCGTAGAATCATTTATTCAAACCGACGCGGCAATTAACCCTGGAAATAGTGGAGGAGCATTAGTCAATTTAGATGGCGGACTAGTCGGAATCAATACTGCTATTGCTAGTCCAACGGGAAGTTATTCAGGATATGGATTTGCTGTGCCGAGTAATATAGTCAGCAAAGTAGTGGAAGATTTATTGAAGTACGGAAGCGTGCAACGAGGAGTTTTAGGAATTATGATTCGATCGTTAGATGGAAATTTAGCGAAAGAAAAAGATCTCAATATTAATACTGGAGTTTACGTAGATAGTTTGTTTGAAAATAGTGCCGCCGAATCTGCGGGTATTCAAGTGGGAGATGTAATTGTTGATATTGACAATAAAAAAATAAAAACTTCGCCTGAGTTGCAAGAGGTAGTTGCTCGACATCGTCCAGGTGATGAAATCAAAATTATCATTAATCGTGATGGTAAAGAAATGGGAATGAAAGTAACTCTGAAGGATAAAGATGGTGGAAAAACCATCGCTGAAAAAGAGCACAAAGAAACTCTTTCGATTTTAGGAGCAGCGTTCAAAACCTTAGACAAAAAAGTGGCTCGCAAATTAGACATTAATGGAGGAGTAAAAGTAGAAAAACTCTATGCTGGGAAACTTCGAAAATATACCGATATACGAGAAGGATTTATCATCACTAAAGTTGATGGGCAAAAAATTAAAGAGCTTGACGATTTAGTAGATGTTTTGAAAAAGAAAAAAGGCGGAGTGATGTTAGAAGGCGTTTATGAAGATATTCCTGGTGAATATTATTATGCTTTCGGGATGTAAGAATTTATAAAACTGATACACTTTCGAGAGTTACTTTCTCTCGAAAGTGTTAGCATAACTATAATTATTTTTTCACTAAAAATTGATAAGATGATGAAACAAGAAATTGAAAAAATAGAAACTTTAGAATTTATTACTAAGCATAATGAGTGCAAAAAATGGTTATCCGAAATTGAGACATGGGAAAGTGGAAGTCAATTTATGAGAGACCTGTTGTTAAAATTTATAGTAAAGTTAAATGACGAAAATAGGACTTTGAAAATAAGAACATTTCACAATGATTTGGATGGAGTATTGCAGAGAAGTATAGAATGGTTGCGTAAAAAAATTAATCTTCAATCTTCTTATATCAAATTTTATTTTAAAAAGAACCATCTCAAAAACCCTACTGATGTAAGAATACAACATGATTTACTTCGAAAAGAGGTTGATCAACTTCGAGAAACTTATTTGGAATTAAGAAGTGAGTTTTTTGATTTAATCAAACCAGTACTCAAAAAAAGAAGAAGTCAAAAAGGACCAAGAAGAGCAGCTTAAATTTTTTTAATTTTAATAAATGAATAAAAATGATTTCGAATAAAATGAAAATAAAACTTTTAGAAAAAAGACCCGATAAAGTGAAACTGAAATTTCCTTCTATTGAAATTCCAATACAAGTTTCTCAACGATATTTCAAAAAAATAAAGAAGAGTGATCAATATGAAATTGAGGGAGAACAAGTACGCTAGAATATAGAGAATCGTTTTATGGGATTATAACTAGGTTGGAAGGAGAGTTCTTTGAAGTAATTCTCCTTTCTCCTTTTTTTGATTTACAGCATTTTTCCCAAAATCTCCTTCATCATTTTCGCTGCCAAAAACGCAGTCATTTTTTGAAAATCCCGCTTCGGATTATATTCCACAATGTCTGCTCCAACCACTTCACAATTTATATTTTGAATTAAATCAATTACTTGTCGGGAAGTCATTCCACCGGGTTCGTGATGCGAAACACCTGGCGCAAAAGCAGGATCGAATGCATCCATATCTAAAGAAATATACAATGGATTTTCAAATGTTGGAATTTTGTTAAGATCCAAATTTTTCATTTCGTGAATATCGACCTGAAATTTTTTGGCTTGTTCTGCTTGATGAGTATTCAATGTTCGGATGCCGACTTGCACTAACTTTACAGCAAATCTATTTTCCATAATTCTGGCAAATGGACAAGCATGAGAATATTTATCTCCTTCAAAATCATCGTACAAATCTGCATGTGCATCGATATGCAAAATATCTAATTTTGGATATTTCTGATGATGTGCTTTGATGATGGGGAAAGTTACTGAATGGTCTCCGCCAAGGGTGAATATTTTTCCACCTCCTTCTAAATGATTGGAGGTGATGGTTTCGATGTCAAAATAATTTTCGATTTTAAAATCACCTTTGTCTTCAATGTGGGAAGTCTCGATGGTGATTCCATTTTCTGAAAAAAGATTCATCGAACCAGAATTTAAGGCTTCTCGAATGAGTGGAGGTGCGAGACTTGGGCCTTTTTGATAGGAAGATTTTTCGTCGTATTGAATACCTTGGATGGTTATTTTTTGCATTAGTTTTTTTAGTAAACACGTGGTGGCCTGCTTTAGCTGACCTGAAAAAAGAGCAAAGCGATTTTTCTACAAAAATACAATCGGTATATTTTTTTAGTGACGCCCATAATTATTATTTTTCTAGGTCTGCTAAAGCAGACAACTACGTATTATTTGGAAATCACCAACTTCTCCACCATCTCTTTTTCCCCAATTCTAACTTTTCCAAAATAAAATCCATTTGCCAAAAAACTCAAATCGATCATTTCAGAACTAGAAGTCAACACCTGTTGAAACATATTTCTTCCAGACAAATCAGTCACTTCAATTGTCATTTTTTCATTCGTCACTTCATCCATTCTTATATTAAAAACACCGTTGGTCGATGGATTTGGAAAAATTGTAAATGTATTGTTGGAAATTAAATTCTCATTTGAAGAAAGTGTTTCATCAAAATTTAAAATATGTAATCCATATTTTCGATCCGATGCGATTATATTTCCTGAAGGCAAAAAAGGATAAACTCCCCAGCAACCAAAATAACCAGCATAATTCACATTGTTGGGAAAGGTATCGTAGTAACCTGCCAAAGTCGGATTGGTTTTGTCTGTTAAATCGATCACTTGCACACCATCTTCATAATAAGAAATAAATGCATAATTCCCTTTGATAAATGGATTGTGAGGTGTATTAAAACTACTATCAAAAGTCAGCAATGGAAACTGAAAATAATCTCCCGCTAATTCGATTGAGCCATTATCAAGCATAGATAAATCTGCAATTCCTAATGGCAAGCCTTGTGGAACTTCCTCAGCAAAAATCGCATAGGTTCCATCTTCCGAAAGCCAACTACTATGATTGTATCCATTTGTTGCTAAATTCGCTTTTAAGACTGGAATTGCTGGATCAGTATAATCCCACACATAATATCCATTCCATCCATGAGAACAATAAGCCAAATTATCTTTGACATAAACGTCATGAACATAGCCTCCTCCCGCTAAAGAACTATTCCCGATCATTTGTGGTTGAGTAGGATCTGCTGTCAAGTCCAAAACTATTAATCCGTTGTTAACGGTGTTCGTCCCAGCGGCAAACATTTTTCCATTTTCATCAATAAAAATATTATGTGCTTTTTCGAAAAAATCTAAATTTCGATTTACGAGTGAGACTGAATTGGGTAAATCACTCAAATCAAAAATCATCAACCCTTCTCCATTTCCCTCACTCACCGCATAAGCATAATTTCCGTAAACTTTAATGTCTCGCCAAACTGTCGTGTCAGTTCCCAAAATCTGGTCAATTAAAATTGGGTTTTGTGGTTCCGTCACATCAAAAAAATGAATGTAAGCTGCACTTCCTACGATGGCATATTCTCGATCATTGGCAGCATATCCCCAAATATCATTGAAGACTTTTTGATCTGATCCATCAGCTGAAGGAATCGTATTGTCATCATAATGTCCCAATAATTCCATGTTAAAAGCTACTTGAGCATTGATTTGGATAAAGGAAATGGAAAGAAGAAGAAGGAATAAATATTTTTTCATGTTAGAATTTTTCTTTAAAAATAAATCTAAAGGTAAGCAGTAATTTTTTTATTCAATACCTTTGTTTTTTAGCTGACATTAAAAAACAAATAGTGACCGCTTTTTTTCGTTTTTTTGACAAAAATCAAGGAAGTTTTTGGGAATGGTTAAAGGAATTCACACTTGGTACATATATTGATTTAATTTAAGGTGATCTTTTTAATCAAAATCAATTTTAACAAATACTCCAAACTGCCTTTTGCCGTTTAAAAAAAGATAAATCTTTCTAATAAAACTAACTAAGATTTAAAATAAATCGTTTTTAAATAAAGTTTGTGGTCATTTTTTTTTTGACTAAATACACGAAACTTATCTAAAAACAAAATAATAATGTAAATGCAACAGCTTGACAATTTTAAAAAAAGTATAATTGTTTTTTTCCTATTGATCTTGAGTACTCAATGGTCCTTTTCCCAAAAATATAGTAATGAATTTTTATCCATAGGATTAAGTGCAAGAGCTCAGGCAATGGGGAATTCTTTTGTGGCTACGGTAGATGATGTGACTGCAGGTTTTTGGAATCCAGCAGCTTTGGCATCAATAGATATGACCAATGGAATTCAAATCGGAGCACAACATGCAGAGTGGTTTGGTGGAATTGGAAAATATGATTACCTCGGATTTGCGATGCCTTTTGACAATAACAAAAGAGCATTAGGCTTGTCAATGATTAGATTTGGAATCGATGATATTCCTAATACTTTAAGTCTTTACGAAGATGATGGTTCGGTGAATTATGATAATATCAAACCATTCTCAGCAGCAGATTATGCCTTTTTATTTTCCTATGCTCAAAAAGTACACACAGATGGAGGAGAATTATTTTTGGGAGGAAATGTAAAAGTAGTGCATCGTTCGATTGGACCATTTGCCAAGTCTTGGGGTTTTGGTATAGATGCATCGGTAAAGTATCACTACGGAAAATGGAAGTTTGGAGCATTATTAAAAGACATTTCTAATACGTTTAATGCTTGGAGTTTTGATTTTACAGAAGATGAGAAAGTAGTTTTAGATTTAACCGATAATACTATTCCCATCAAATCTTTAGAGGTAACACGACCACAAATTACGTTGGCTGCAGCTCGTAATTTTGATTTTGGAAAAGTAGGTTTAACTGCTGAATTAGATATGACTATGTTTATGGATGGTAAACGAAATACCTTGATTAGTTCTTATCCATTTAGTTTTGATCCAACGATAGGCTTTGAGGCAGATTATAAAAAATTCGTATTTTTGAGGGCAGGAATCAATAATGTTCAAGAAGATTCAGATTTAGGAGGAGAACGGTTTTGGACGATGCAACCAAATATGGGAGTTGGTTTGAAATTATATAAACTTCGATTGGATTATGCATTTACGGACATTGGAGATAATGCAAATGGAACTTATTCTCATGTAATTTCGATGGTACTTGACCTTGATTTTAAATATTTAAAAAAGGCAGGTCAAAAGTCAAACTAAATAAATGAATCCTTTTTACCGAACTATTTTAATTTTAATTTTCAGCGTTTTAGTTTTCCAAACAATTGCTCAAACACCAAAATACAGCAATGAATTTTTGACAATTGGAGTGAGTGCTCGAGCTCATGGAATGGGAAATGCTGTAGTTGCCAATGTCAATGATGTTCATGCAGGATTTTGGAATCCAGCAGGTTTGACGGAATTGAACAAACCATTCCAAGTTTCAGCGATGCATGCTGAATGGTTTGCTGGAATTGCAAAATATGACTACCTCGGCATTGCCAAAAAAATCAATGCCAATCCAAAAAAAGAATCTACTTTTGGTTTTTCCCTCATTCGATTGGGAATTGATAATATTCCAAATACATTTTATTTAGTGAGTCCTGATGGCTCGATTAATTATGATAATGTGTCTGAATTTTCCGCGGCAGATTATGCGTTGATTTTTTCTTATGCTCAAAAAACACCGATTAAAAACTTGGCAGTTGGAGGCAATGCAAAAATCATCAGAAGAGTAATTGGCACTTTTGGAAATTCATGGGGATTTGGAATTGATTTGGGCTCGCAATATAAAATGGGCAATTGGCGATTTGGACTAATGGCTCGTGATATTTCATTTACATTTAATGGTTGGAAATTCAATTTGACTGATGATGAACAAGATGTTTTTCTTCGGACTGGAAATGAAATTCCAACGAGTACTTTGGAAATTACGACACCTCGAATTATTTTAGGTGCAGCTTGGGTCAAACAATTTACGCCCAAAATTTCTCTAGTGACGGAGTTGGATTTAGACTTCACAACGGATGGTAAACGGAATGTTTTGATTTCGGCTGGACCGTTGCAAGTTGATCCACATTTAGGATTTGAGGCTCGATATTCTGATTTCTTATTTCTTCGAGGAGGTATCAGTAATATTCAAAAAGCACGAGATGATGTGAATCCTGATAATTTTATATATACATTACAACCCAACTTAGGGATTGGTTTTAATTTAGGAAAATTCACCATTGATTATGCTTTTACAGATATTGGAAATGTATCGCAAGTATTATATTCGCATATATTTTCGGTGAAAATTGATTTCGAAAAACGAGATCCCATTGAGGATTTAAATTAAAAATTTTACAAAACAAACGACCAATAATTTAAGATGAAAAAACACTTCGAATACCAAAAGGTTACCCGCAACAATGTGTTAAAATTAATTGAAAATTTAGATTTAGCGCAGCTTAATAAAATTCCAGAAGGATTTAATAATAACCTTGCTTGGAACTTAGGACATATCGTTGCTACGCAGCAATTGCTTTGTTACGGATTGTCAAGTTTATCAATGGAGTTAGATAATGACTTTATTGGAAAATATCGGAAAGGTTCTAAACCAGAAGGTGATATCACGCAAGCGGATTTAGATTTTATGAAAAATCAAATGATCGTTTTGGCTGACAAAATGGAAGATGATTATGCCAACGGAATCTTCAAAGAGTACAAAGAATATACGACTAGTTTCAATGCAACTTTGAGTTCGGTGGAAGATGGGATCATTTTTAATAATATGCACGAAGCGATGCATTTAGGATTTATGATTGCTTTGAAAAAATTGGTTTGATTCTTTGAATATCCAATAGCGAAGCATTCGATATTCAATTATTAACTTATGAAAATCCTCCAATCTCATATTGTCCCACCTAATACTTCTGCGGAAAGAATCAGCGAATATGCTCGAAAGGTTTTTCCCAACATTCCTTCCCGAAAAGGTATCAAAAAAGCCATCCTACGAAATGAAATTTTACTCAATGGGAAACCTGTCGAAACAGGGAGATGGGTGCAACCTGGGAATCAAATTGATTGGATTGATTTGGAATTAAAAGCACCTAAAATTCTACCACTAAAATTAGAAGTTGTTTTTGAAGATGAACACTTGGCGGTCATCAATAAACCTGCAGGGATCATCGTAAGTGGCAATCAATTTCGAACGGTAGAAAATGCACTTTTACATAATATTTCTAAGTCCATGGAAAAAAATGGTTTGCGAAAACCACGAGCAGTTCATCGTTTGGATAGTCCAACTTCAGGTTTACTTTTGGTGGCAAAAACTGCTTTGGCTCATCTGAAATTGAGTCAACAATTTGAGGCAAAAACAATCTCAAAAAAGTACCAAGCGATTGTAATTGGGGATATTGAGGAGCAAGGTATTTTGGGAAAAAATGTTGATGGAAAAACTGCCTTGACTCATTTTAAAAAAATAAAAACAATTCCTTCCTTAAAAAATAAATGGCTCAGCCTAGTTGATTTATTTCCACAAACAGGCAGAACGCATCAGTTACGAATTCATCTGTCTAATTTTGGATTTCCAATTTTAGGAGATGCATTGTATGGAAAAGAAGGATTGATTTTAAAACATAAAGGACTTTTTTTATGCGCAGTTGAGTTAGTTTTTTCTCATCCAAAAACGAACGAAAGGGTAGCCGTAAAAATCAATGCGCCCCAAAAGTATGAAACACTTTTGAGGCGCGAAGAAAGACGATGGATTCGGTGGAATGATGATTAGGGGATTGGTTGATTGATCTATCAGATAATCAGGATCTCGTTTGTAGTCCTGATTATATTCACCAATTAAATTACCTAATCAATGATAACTCTTTTCGTTATAACTCCCTGGTTTACAGTTAATTGCATAATGTAAATTCCATTGGTGAAATTTGCAACATTCATTTCAATTAACTCATCTCCATCGTTTAGAGTTTTTTCTAACAATACTTTCCCGTCGATAGAATAAAGTTGAATTTTATCTCCAGACTCAATTGGTAAATCCATTTTTACAAATAAAATATCGCTAGTTGGATTTGGAAAAAGATTAACTTTTGCAACCAATTCTGGATCTTGGATTTCGGTCGTTACTTCTACTTGGAAAGTCGTGACACAACCATTAACACCAGTTACTAATACCTCGTAATTTCCAGCAGGCAGACCAGTTGGATCTTCATCAGTTGAAACAATAACTCCATTCGATGTCCATTCAAATTGGAAAGGACCAGTTCCTGAGGTAATCGTAATTTCGATACTTCCATCACTATTTCCATCAGTCGCTGGAATGGAACTATCTAATTGAATCTCTATTTCAGGTACAGTTGATAAAGTGATGTCAAATGAGCAAGTTGTTACGTTGCCTGCTTGATCTGTATATTCAAAAACATTAGTTACTGTTCCAGCTGATAATTCACCGCCAGAAGGAATTCCACTAATTAAAATTGGATCACCAACACTACAGTTATCAATGACATCTCCTAAAGTATAATCAAGAATAATGACGGAATCACAACTTTCAATTAATAAATCTGGTGGACAAGAAAAAGTAGCAAAGATGGAATCAGCTACGGTAATTATAGCGGTGTCAGATTGCATATTTCCACTTGCATCGATGGCAGTTAAAGTGACTGTGTTTTCTCCAAGAGTCGAGCAATCAAATTGAGAAATATCAATGCTTATGGAATCAATTCCGCAGTTGTCAGAACTTCCAATATTTATTTGATTAGGATCTATTTGAGCCATTCCCATATCGTCCAAATAGATCGTTACATTTTGAGTAATAATTGTTGGAGCTAAATCATCAATAATTGTTATGATAGCTTCCGCTGAATTAGAATTACCACTTGCATCCAAGACGGTCAGCATTACAGAGTTGTCTCCGATGTTCGAACAATCAAATTGCATGATACTTACATTCATCGAATCAATTCCACAATTATCCGAACTTCCATTATCAACTTGATTAGGTGCTAGAGTAGCAATTCCATTTTCATCTAAAGATAAAGTGATATTCTGTGTGATTGCAGTTGGTGCTATTTCATCCAAAATAGTAACTATTGCCGTCTCTGTCGAAGTTGCGCCTTCTTCATCACTTACAGTTAAAGTAACCGTATTTTCACCTAAATCACTACAATCAAAATTATTCAAATCAATAAACAAAGTATCAATCCCACAATCGTCTGAACTTCCATTATTAATTTGAGTTACATCAATAGATGCTATTCCAAGATCATTTAAGCTAACTGAAATATTTTGAGTAACCGCATTCGGTGGATTATTTCCCATCAGTACATCTACGAAGAATTGTTTGACACATCCATTCGCATCAGTTACATTTACAGCATACGCTCCTGAATCAAGGTTGGCTAATGAATCAGCATTAGAACCATTGGCCCATTCGAAAGTGTAAGGAGAAGTTCCTCCAGTTGGATTTAAGTAAATAATTCCATTTTGCATTCCGCAGTTTGTATTGACTACGGTGGCATTGGCATCTACAGGATTAGGTTGGGAAATGTCATAAGTTTCAACAAATGAGCAATTGAAAAAATCCACAACCGTAACCGTATAGCTTCCTGCCATCAAATTAGTTATGACAGAATCCATGCTTCCAGTACTCCATTGATAAGTATAAGGTGCATTTCCGCCAGAAGGTATTATTGTCGCAGTTCCATCATTTCCAGCAGGGCAAGAAACCATTGTAGATGAAGGATTAGAAGTTAAAATATTAGCATTTAAATTAATGGTAATACTATCTTCAACAATACATTGATTCACATCATTGACAGTTACATAATAAGTTCCTGGTGTTAAGTTTTCAATTTCAGGAGTAGTTGCTCCTGTGCTCCATGCATAGAAAAAAGGTTGAGTACCTCCAGACACAACAACGTTAGCTGTTCCATCATCAGACCCATTGCAAACAGAAGAACCAAAAGTGAACGTCTCCAAAATTTCAGGTTCATTGACGGTTACACTTCCAATTCCAGTACAACCTGTTGCATCTGTAATTGTAGCAAAGTAAGTTCCAGCTCCTAATGAGTCAATAAAACTTCCTGTAGCACCATTATTCCAAACGTAAGTATAGCCAGGATTCCCACCAAAAGCATCGGCAAAAATACTCCCATTGCTTTCTCCATTACAAGTAACATTTCCAATACCTTGAACATTTAAAGTAATAGGAGAGGGACTATCCACATTGGTTTCAGAAGAACTAGTACATCCATTTGTATCTGTTACTGTAACAGAATATGGACCAGCTAAAACATTGGTAATGTTTTGCGTCGTTGCTCCATTGGACCAATTAAAAGTATAACCTCCTGCTCCTCCCCAAACATCTAAAGTGACACTTCCATCCATTCCTCCAGGACAAGAAGTGGAGCTTGGAGATGGATTGGAATTAACTTCAATGGGTTGATCTAAGAATACAGCACTTGAAATAGCTTCACAACCATTTATATCAGTAACGGTAACTACGTAATTTCCAGTTGATAAATTTGTAGCAGTTTGAACGGAATCACCATTTGACCAAGCATATGAAAAAGGGAAAGAACCTCCTGAGACATTTGCTGTGGCACTTCCACTAGTTCCACCTTCACAGCCAACTATTGCCTGTGCGGTAACGATTAAAGAATCAGGTGAAGTAATCATAAAATCATCGCTTGCAGTTGCCCCTGTGGCATCTGTAACAGTCATATTGTAATTTCCTTGGGGCAAATTGGAAGAAGTACTTGTCGTATCACCATTGCTCCATAAATATTGAAAAGGCATCATTCCATTGGTCACTTGTGCAACTGCATTTCCTGTGCTATCACCATAACAACCAACTCCTAAGGTGGAGACTTCAACTTCCAAAACAGACATTCCTGCGTTTAAGGTAACTGTTCCTATTTCTTGACAGCCTAATATATCTGTCACAGAAACGGTATATGTTCCAATACCTAAATTATTGAGGCTAGAAATTGTTGCTCCATTTGACCAAGAATAAGTATATGGAGAGAAACCTCCCACCGTCAAAGTTGAAATTGAACCGTTCATACAACTCATACAACTTGGGTTGGTTTCAGCTAGAAATAAAGAAAAGCTAACTTCACTTTTAGATAAAACTTCTTTATCATCAGAAAGCTCCGTCGTTTTATTTTTTTCCATAGAAAAAAGAAATGCTGGAAAAGAAAAAAGAAAAACTAAAAGCATTAGTTCCTTAGTAGAAATTAATTTCATAATTAACTATTTGGATTAAAAAAATAAGATTAAAATTTATAAAACGGCTAGGGGAACAGGATTAAAGATGGGGAGAATTATAGAAGAAAAATAGATTGTTTTAAAAATGTAAAATTAAAAATAATTAAGTAGGAAAAGGAATGAATTGAATTTTTATATCAATCCTAAATAATTCCCTAATTTTGATTTTTTTATAGAAAATAGTACAAATATGGTATTCATAAGAACTCTAGTCAATTTTTTGCAAGATCCAGAATATAGAGATTTATTGGGAACTACTCTTTTTATTCTCTTTTTAGGTACTATGGCTTATCATCATTTAGAAGGATGGGGATATCTAGACTCGCTCTATTTTTCGATAATTACTTTAACTACTGTTGGTTATGGAGACTTTTCTCCTCAAACTACAGGAGGCAAAATGTTTACCATCTTTTATATCTTTCTTGGAATTGGGATTATTTTGGCTTTTATCAATACGCTTTATAATCATTTTGAAAAAGAACAGCAGCGAAAAAAGGAAAATAAATAAGAAAGTTTTTCACTCATATTTTCTGATTGGCTAATATCATTCAAAAAAAAACCGAAATGTAATATCACATTTCGGTTTTTTATTTGTCTAAAAAAAGATAGATTAATTGTCAGGAGCACCAGCATCTATCCAACATTGAAATTGATCCAACTGAGTTTGAGTTAAAGGATCGCCTGCTTTAGGCATCGTCATATTAGTAATGACTTCTAACTCCAAAGTTCCATCTTTTGCTCTTGTTTCTATACCCGCATAGGTGGTATAATCTCCATTGACAGAAGCAACATCATGACAACCAGAAGTGGTACAACTATTATTAAGGATAGTAGCAATTGTCGTAGAGTATTTTACGGTATCGCAATCTAAGTTGCTACCTCCTCCATCATCATCATCTTTTTTACAAGAGGCAACTGCAATAAGTCCCGTAATAAATAGGAAAAAGAGAAATTTACTTTTATTCATTGTGCTTATATTTATATTATTAGAATAATGCGCCTAAAGTAATAATTTTTCTTGAAAAAATAGATTTCGGTTCAATTCTTGAATCTTTAATATTCTTCAACAGCTTACCATCAAAATTTAAATAAATCTTTCCCTCCCAACCAGATTATCTTCTCAATTGCCATTTTTTAACAAATAATAAACCTTGGAAAAGACCGTTGAGAAAATGTCTAATTCATTCCTTACTTTTGCGTTCTTAAAATTTTATTTAAAATCGATTATGAAGCAATTTTATATTTTTATTCTAGCGATATTCTTCTTGGTTGATTTGTCTGCTCAAGACAAACATTTTTCTCAATTTTATTCTTCTCCCTTGACACTCAATCCAGCATTGACGGGGGCTTATAATGGAAGGTATCGTTTTTCAACTATTTATCGGGATCAATGGAGACGAGTGATTGATTCACCTTTTCGGACTTTTGCAACGGAATTAGATGTTCGGTTTAAAGTAAAAAGTAATTCTCAATATAAAGATGCAGCCGCAGTTGGGTTGGTATTTTTTCGAGATAAAGTTAGTGGTATTGATTTTGGAACCCAACAAATTGCGATTTCGGGTGCCTATCATAAAGGGCTAGATTATGATAAGAAGCAATTTCTGACTATTGGATTTCAAGGAGCTCTTTCTCAACGAAATGTGAATTATGAGCAACTTACTTTTGCCGATCAATTCAATGGATTAGATGGATATACTTTTGATACGGATGAAGATTTACCAGTCAATAATTTTTCTTATGGAGATTTATCGGTAGGAATTAATTATGCATTTACGCCTAAGGCGAGGAAATCATTTTATGCCGGTTTTGCCATGCATCATATCACTCAACCTGAAATTTCTTTTTACAAAGATGAGGTTGATGCTGATGGTGAGAGTTTTGCTTCTGAAAAATTATATGCTAGATATTCTACTCAACTTAGTGCGGAACTTCCAGCGAGTGATATGCTTTCATTTTTACCAAGAGTTTTAGTAGCTAAGCAAGGGCCACATTTGGAAATAAATGCAGGAGCAAATGTTCGATTTATGTTAAATGACTATTCTAATAATTCATTTTATGTTGGTGGTTGGTTTCGACCAGTTGCGAATGAAGAGAATAATTTAGGAATAGATGCTTTGGTTTTGATGGCAGGTTTACAAAAAGGAAGTTTCTTATTTGGTGTGAGTTATGATGCGAATTTTCAAGATTTGACTAATTATCACCAAGGGCAAGGGGCATTTGAATTGTCTATTAGTTACTTTGGAGATTTTGAAAATGATAGTGTTTTGTGTCCTCGATTTTAGAACACCACGTAGTTGATTTTTTTACCACATAGGCACATCGAGAACATAGGTTTTTTATCAAAAAATAAAATTTATGTTTTCGATGTGCCTATGTGGTAAAAAATTAACCATTAACCAATTCAATTCCACTCACATATTTTGAGCTCTTTGTCATTCGAAAAGGGAAATGTTGAGTGATCCGATCTGTTGCTAAATCTAGCGTCTCATCATATTTTAATTCCATCACAACTTCCTCATTTTCAATTTGATATCTATTGAATTTTGAGTTGTTTAGCAAAGAGAAATAACGTAATTTTCGATCAAGTGTAATTCGAAACTTGCCATCAGGTGTTCCAAAATAAGATCGATGGTATGAATTTAATAAAGTAGGAAAGAGTGGAACTTTTGCTTCCGAAAGATTTTGAATTTCTTTAAGTGTGAAATTAAGATTAGATAATTGGAAAGGAGAAATCGGATGAGAAATTTTATCTCCAAGTTGATTTGATTTGATTTTTATTTCAAAAACAGGTTTTTCAATTGCCTGTAAATTTTCACTATACCAACGAACTCTGAATTTTTTTCGCTCCGCAATTCCCATCACATTTTCTTTGAATGTTGTCCAATCCGAAGTATCAAAATAAATATTATTGACTTGTCGATCTGGAAATATTTTTCGAAAACCAGCAGGATGTAATCGAATAGATTGCTCGACTAAGGAATAGCTAAGATTTTCTATTTTATATTTTCGCTCGTATCGCATTGTTAGTTGACCAGTTAATGAGGAAACAGATTAATTAATCATCCGATTAGTTAAATTGTTGATTAGGTAATCGGGGAATTAGGAAAGCACCTGATTACCTAATCAATTGTTAAACTAATCAACTAATTAATAACCAACATTTTCAACGATTTCCAAACCGTATCCAATCAAACCAATTCTTCTTTTTGGACTATTCGTGATGAGTCTAATTTTGGTAACATTTAATTCTCGAAGGATTTGAGCACCGACACCGTAGTCTCTTTGTTCCATACTTTGAGTTCCTTCGCCGAGTGTTTTTTCGCCAGTTTCCTTTTCTCTTTTTATTTCTTTTAAATAATTCAACAAAGAATCATCTTCATGATTATGACGCATGTAAAGCAACATTCCTTGTCCTTCTTTTTCGATCATTTCCAAAGATCGTTGCAATTGTGATCCATAGCCTTTGAATAAAGTTCCTAAAATATCGCCAGTATTTGTGGAAGAGTGAACTCTAATTAAAACTGGATCATCAATTTTCCATTCTCCTTTTTTGATCGCCAAATGAGTATCGCCAGTAGTCACTTGAGTAAATGCTACGACTTCAAAATCACCAAATTTTGTTGATAATTCTACTTCCAACTCCTTTTTAATAATTCGCTCTGTTCGCATTCGATAAGCCACCAGATCTTTGATGCTAATCAATTTTAAATCAAACCTTTTGGCAATATCAATCAATTCTGGTAATCTCGCCATCGTTCCATCTTCATTCAAAATTTCTACTAAAACACCTGCGGGATAGAAACCTGAAATTTTAGCTAAATCAATTGCAGCTTCGGTATGACCAGTTCGACGAAGTACTCCGCCAGATTTTGCTCGCAATGGAAAAATATGTCCAGGTCTGGCAAAATCAGTACTTTTTGTGTCAGGATTTATCATAGCTTTAATTCCTGTAGAGCGATCATAAGCTGAAATTCCAGTTGTACATCCTTGTCCAATCAAATCGATAGAAACGGTAAAAGCCGTTTCATGTAAAGCAGTATTTGATCTTACCATCATTGGTAAATCCAATTCATCTGCACGATTTTCATCGATTGGTGTACAAATCAAACCTCTCCCGTGGGTCGCCATAAAATTGATAATTTCGGGAGTGATGCACTCTGCAGCACAAATAAAATCACCTTCATTTTCACGATCTTCATCATCTACAACGATGATAACTTTACCTGCCTTGATATCAGCGATAGCTTCTTCAATGGTATTTAGATTGGTACTTTTGGATTCTGATTGATACTCTGACATTATCATATTTTATGGTTTAATTTTTTTTGCAAGTTCTATTTTTGATTCTGTAAAATTGTTAAACGGTTATAAAAACGTTAGATGTTGAAGGTTTTACGTCTAGCATTCAACGTCTAGCGTACGAACAATTAAATCTTCTAACTGTTTTCCATATTTTTCCCAACTAAAATTACTACGAATCCAGTTCAATCCATTTGCACTTAATTTTTGTTGTAATTGCTTATTGTTCAATAGCAAAGATATTTGTTCTTGACAACTTTTTTCATCATTTGCAATAAGAATTGATGTGCCATTTTTTGCTCCAATAGCTTTGTTGACTTGATCAGATGTGATGCATGGAATTCCCATTGACATTGCCTCCAGTATTTTATTTTGTTGTCCTCTTCCATAAAAAATGGGAGCGACAAAAATGTTGGCTGAAGCATAAGCCGTTCGAATATCTTCCACCCAACCGGTAACCTTAATATTTTCGGAAGCCAAATTTTTGACCTCCTGAGTTGGTCGTGCTCCTGCGATTAAAAGTTTGATTTTGGGAAATTTGATTTGAAGTTTAGGAAATATTTTTTTTGCTAAAAAAAGTGCTGCTTGAACATTAGGGTAGTAACCCATATTTCCAACAAAAGCGATATCATATTTCTTTTCAATTTCAGGGATTGGGGCAAAAAAATGTGTATTTACTCCATTTGGTAAAACGTGAATTTTATCTTTTTCTAAAAAACTTAGATGTTGTTTGTCTTGCTCCGAAATAATAATATGATTGTTGAATTTTTGATATATAAATGATTCATAATCAGCTATTTGTGTGGAATCTCTTTGGAAAATTGCTTTTAAGATTGGATTCGAATTCTCCGCTCTACGTTGCATTCCAATGGAAAATGCATCCATGTAATCTAACGTTTTAGGAAAGGGGAGATGTCGCACATATTCTGACATTCTGATGAGTTGGCAAAATATATGATCAGGTTGAATTTGGTGGATAATTTTCTCGAATTTTTGCTTTATTTTTTGATTATAAAAATAGCTGACTTCGAGTGGTGTTTTTCCCAAAAGAGATTTAATTGCACTCCATCGAGCATTATTTTTATTGATGGGGAAAAGATATACTGTTTTGCAAAAACTTTGAATATGTTGAAGCGAATTATCTGAGACAGGTTCGTCAGCTAAAGATAGTAAAGTGATTTCGTGGCGTTGAGCGAGGTATTTTATTTGAAAGTAGAGTCGCAATTTGTCGCCCTTTTCAAGTGGGTATGGAAAGCGAGAAGTGACGACAACTAATTTCATTATTTTCGAAGATTACAAGTTAGAATTTTACTGCAAAAGTAACTTTTATCTTTTCAATAATAGAGTTTTTTTTGACGATGTTATTCTGATTCTTGCTTTAAAATATCCGAAACAGTTTAGCAATTAGCAAAGCGAAAACAGTCAAAACAATTTATTTACTTAATGACGGTTTCAAATCCAACATTTTTGCATACTCATTTTCCAATCGACGGGCGATATTCAAATTATCAAAATTATCTGCAACAAATTCTCGGGCATTTCTACCGATAGTTTGCAATCTAATTTTATCATCCAAAGCGAAGGCAATATTTTCGATAATTTCTTCTGGAGTATCAGCTATTAAGACATCTTGTTGATGTTTTCCAGCAATTCCTTCGAGTCCTAATTGGGTACTTAAAACCACTTTTCCAAGTGCCATTCCTTCCAGAATTTTTGCACGCATGCCTCCTCCCGAAAGCAAAGGAACAACCATAATAGAATGTTCGTTGATAAATTTGCCAGCATCTGGAATTTCACCATAGACGATGACATTTTTCTTTTTCAAGTTCATCAAGGAAGGAGGAGTATGTCTCCCCGCGATGTGGAATTTCAAACTTGGAAAACGTTCAATTAATCGATCCCATACATTTTCTAAAAACCACATTAAACCTTCATAGTTGGGCATCCAATCCAAAGCTCCGATAAATGAAAGAGAAGGTGCTTTATTATAAGTATCATAATTAGGTAAGTAATCATTGATATCTAAACCGATAGGAGTGACAACGCCTTTATTTTTATAACCTAATTTTTTGAAAAAATCTAAATCACGCTGTGTAATTGCTACCATCATATCATAGTTTTGCAATTGGTTGACTTCGTACTTCTTAAGTTTTTTCGTCAAATGATTGATGTACCATTTTTTAGGAAAAAATCGAGTATTATCAGCTATTCTTTGCCATATTTCAAACTCAACATTGTGAGCTCGCATAGCAATTTTAGCTTCTGAATATCTTCGAATAATTGGAATGTACGGAGCTAAATGTACTGTTTCTATTTGTACAACATCAAATTCTTGTGCCTTTAAAATTTCGATTAATTTTTGCTCGAAAGGGGTAGAAATGAATCGCGAGATATGGTAGGAATCGTCTGAAAATAGATTTAGAAATGCATCAATTGGCTTGACTTCATTATCGACATTGGTAAAGTGAATAGATTGATATTGATTGTAATCGGCAGGAAGTTCACCAATATTAAAGTAATGTTTTTTAGTATTCATGGTGAGCAAAGTGACTTGATTGCCCAACTGATTCAAAGCCTTACTCAAATATGTTACCGCTATCGATTCCCCATCTTTTAATGGATAAGGAAATTTCTTACAAAGCTGTAGAATTTTCATGTAATCAATTATTTTCGTTTAAAGTCGCTCTCGCACTCGTGTGAATAAAAACAATCTCAGCCAATTTTATTTAGCTAAGAATTCTAATGTTCGGTTGAAAAAAAAATGTAGATCTTCTCTCTATAAGTTTTACTTTAAACTTGAAAAAATAATTGTTCTTAGATAATTTTAATTTTCACTTGACTAAAAAACAGAATTAGTCCAAGAATGAAAATAAAAATAACTGAAATTGTATCAGTAGCGTTTACAAATTTAAAAAAATAAAAAGAAGGATAAAAGGAATTTGGGAAATGATGACGTTTTGAAGGCTAATTAATTTTAATTCAAAGATCAAAGATGGCTCAAAAGGTTTCTGACTATTCAATGATTTCGGTCTCAGGAGTCCAAGGAGGAGAAACTATACATAAAAAAGCAAGATCTACTTTTCCCTTATTTTTAACATATTGCTCCATATTCTCAGGAACATAGATAATATCCCCTTTTTCGATAGTTTGCATTTTTCCATCAAGATGAATTTCTCCATTTCCTTCTAAAATATAATAGGTTTCAGAATGCATCAACCGATGAGGAAGAGATTGTTCTCCCACTTTTAAATAAGCGTAAGCCAAACTAAAATGAAGTGCTAGTGAATCGTTGGAAGGATGTAAAACTTCCTTTAAGTGTGTATGGTCTCCTGCTAAAAACTCAGGAATTTCTTTTAGTTTTTTGTAAACCATTAGAGAAGAAAATTACAGTTCGATTGGAGTTTTTACGGTGCTTTTACTGTATCCTGCGAATATTCCATATCCATTTTTAATATTACTATAAATAACGGTTGGATTAGAAAAAGGGGTGTTTTCTTGAGAAGATTGACGATAAACAGAAGTATAATATTTATAATATTCTTCTGAAATTGATCGTAATTCGATGATGATATTTATCGGAGTAGAAGTTGTATTTAGATCGTCTTCTGGCTTATAATAAAAAATTGGTTCGAAAAGGAATTCTTTAGTTGTACCATTAAAGGTTAAATCTTTAAATAAAAGCCCTCCATCAATTAAGTTGAAATTATTAGTGAGATCATCATCAATTAATGAATAACCTTCATTTGGAATAATTTTTATTTCATTTTGTTGGGCAGATGGTATTGATGTCAAAACTTCTTGATAAAATGATATTTGATAATAATTAGTTTCATCCGCTGGATCTTCCAACTGTACTCCTAACCTTACTTCATAACTTACCGTCTCATTATCATCTGTTAGAAAAGAATTGACTGCACCAATAGTTGAATGCGAAATTTCGATAGCATCTGGAATTGAACTAGTAGCTGTAATTGGTTCAAGACCATCTACTTCTACTTTGAGTGTATAAACTTGCTTTACCTTAGGCAAAGCAACAACTGATTGATATTTAGTATTAGCGTCAGACGAAGTATTGGTTCGTGGAAGAATAGTCTCAATTATCTCATTATTTACACATATTTGAACATCAGCATTGCTGATAATGTCATCTTCAATTTTGGTTGAATTGATAGATCTACTTTTGGATAATTCGAGTACGAAAGGCTCATCAGGAGAAAAATCACACAAAATAGCCAATTTAGGATCGACTTCTTGAATATCTAATTGAACCTCCTTTTCACAAGTTGAAATAAGTAGAAATAGATTGAAAAGGATAAATATGTGTAATATTTTTTTCATATGAAGTTTTATTCGTTGGAAAGATACAAAAAAATAGGATAAATCGTAGAATAATCATTTTGATGCGTTATCCTAATTCAAGTTTGTAAATCCAAACTTGAATTTTAATTTCTAAAAACTTATCGAGTAACTCACCGATGGTAAGAAAGGTAAAAAACTTCCTTGTTGAAAACTAAATTCATATTCCGGATTTGCTGGGTCAGAACCTTCCACAGGAGTAGACGTTATTTTATAATATTGAGGATTAGCTCGATTGTATATATTGTAAGCTCCCAAATAAATTTTTTGATCTAACTTCCAAGTTTTAAAATATAGATTGATTCCAGCATCTAAGCGATGATTTGCTGGCATTCGAAAATATTCGTAATTGATCAATGTCAGCCCTCCAATCGAAACTGTGCTAACTGGAAGCAAGGTGGATAAGCCAGTTCCATAAGTCCAATTGATGCTTGCATCTATCCATTTTGCAAACCTATGATTTACAACAAAATGAAAATTATGCCTTCGATCATAGCGATAGTTAAAAGTATTACCATTATTTATTTCATCAAATCTTCTGTCTGCAAAGGCCCAAGTATAACTCACCCAACCTGTGGTTTTGCCAATGTTTTTTTTCAATTGAAATTCTAAACCATAATTCCATCCTTTTCCTCGGGTCACTTGTGATTCCCAATTTTCATTATCTATTGGTTGGAAGGTAAAATTAAATGGATTGGATAATTCTGATCTCAAACTAGAGTTGTCTAAATAAATCGATAAATTATCCATTGTTTTATAGTAACCTTCCAAGCTAAATTCAAGTGATTTAGTTGGTTGGAATTGAATACCCAAGACACTTTGCCAGCTTGTTTGAGGAGGAACTAATTCCGAAGAGGGAAGCCACAAATCATTTGGAAACGTTGCATCAGAACCGGTGACTAAATGTAAGGGTTGTACCATTCGACTAACTCCTGTTTGTAATCGTAATTGCTTGTTTATCTGATAGTTAAGAGAGAATCGAGGTTGTAAATTAAAAAAAGTTTTTTCAGGAATAGCAAAGGCATTAGCTAGAATACCTATGTTGATTTTTACTTTTTTTCCAAGTGAAAATTCATCTTCGATATAGGCATTATGCTCATAAGCATCAATACGAGAAACATTTAAAACAGAGTCAATATTGGCATTAAAAAATGGTTCTCCATCTACTTGTGCATCTGCACCAAAGGCGCCTGGCTGAAAACTATGTAAAGTACTATTGATTCCAAATCGAAAATGATGATTATGTTTGGAAGTATAATCAAAATCAAGTTTTGCCCCCCAATCTTTCAACCTAGAATAATAAGCTTCTCCCACAAAAATATTGACTGGAGGGATAGTCGCATTTGGGATGATATCAACCTCGATGGTTTGTTGCACATCAAATTGGAAAATACTATGTGTCAAAGTCGTATTTAAAAAAAGGTTATTTCCAAAGATATGATTCCAACGAAAAACGCCTATTTGATTTCCCCAATTATATTTTTGAATTTCTTTATCTGAATATTTAAAATCCTGAAATGGAGCATCTTGAATAAAATCTTCGTCCACAAAATTATCGCCACCGTTATAATAACTGAAATAGAATTTATTTTTATTACCCAAAGAAAAATTTAATTTTCCATTTAAATCATAAAAGTTATAATTCGAAAATCCTTGAAGTGGAACTCCATATAAATCTAGAAAATATTGATCCTCTGCTTTTGACTGAGCTGTTCTGTTTTGTATAAATCCATCTAAAAGAGTTCTCCGAGCAGTAATTAAAATGGATGCTTTATCTTTTATGATCGGTCCTTCGATTCTTGCGGACGAGGCAATCAATCCAGCTTTGATACTTCCTGACCATTCTTTTTGATTGCCTTCACGAGTTCGAACATCCATAACTGAAGATAATCTTCCTCCATATCGGGCGGGGAAAGTTCCTTTGTAAAATTGCACGCTTTGGACAGCTTCGGAATTAAATACAGAAAAAATTCCAAGACTATGTGAAGGATTGTAAATTGGAACACCATCCATCAAAATCAAATTTTGATCAGCTCCTCCTCCTCGAACGTGTAATCCACCCAAACCATCAGCACCTGATTGAACTCCAGGCATTGATTCAGCCACTCTAAATAATTCAACTTCCCCTCCAAATGAAGGTAATTTATTTATTTGAGCTACTTGAAAATGATCAGAACTCAATGGATCGGCTGCATTAATTCCTTGAACCATATCAGGTGTGACTACAACTACTGCAAGAGTTGTATGAGACTTTAAGCCAAAATTTAAGGTTCTATCTTCTGACAAGTTTATCCTTTTTTCTAAAGGAGTAAATCCCGTATATGAAATCATTAACTCTGCATTTCCCTCTGGAAGATTTAGTGTAAAGTATCCATATTCATTAGCGGTTGCCCATCTTCTGCTTAATTTATCCCAAATAGTGGCTGCAATTAATCGTTCTCCAGTTTCTTCGTCTTCGATATATCCGTTAAGAGAAAAATATCGTTTTGGTCTTTTTTTGTAAAAAAGAACAACTTGTGCTCCAATAGCTTTAAACTTGACATCAGTTCCTGAGAGTATCTGAGCTAATATTTCTTTGACTTTTTGATTGGAGACTTGGAAAGAAATGATTTTGTTCTTTGGTAAAATATTATCGCTGAAGGAGATCGGAATTCCGGCATTTTCTCCCAATTGAACTAGAGCTTGCGCCAAAGTCAATTGCTCCACTTCGAAATCTACTCGAATTTCAAGCGGAGATTGAGTCTTGCCCAGATTGGACATCAAGCAAAGACTTAATATGAGCAAAAAGTATTTCATTCCGATTCTGTTGTACAAAAAGAGATTCTCTATTATTGGATTGTTGAGTCGATTAAATTAATTATTTAATCAACTATATATTTTTGGAAAAAATTGTTAGAATAGAGGATACATTTTCTAAACGTTTCAAAACTAACAACTGTTTGTTTGTTTTTACAATAAATACGTTTTTTTCTTTTAATATAGATGTTGAATGTAAAATAACCAGCTGACTATCAGTTGATTATGAAAGTGAGGCTTTGGTGGGTGAAATTATTTAGTGAATTGGTTTATTGATTAAACAATAAAAAAGGATTGCGAAATTTCGCATTATTTATCATCAAAGCAATAAAAACAAAAGCCCCATCTTTAGGAATAAAGATGGGGCTAATATTACGGTAGTGGGAAGTTTTTTTGGGATTACTTATATATTAATCTCACTTAATAATTACATTTTCCTCCAACGAGTTGATATTTTTTATCACCCGTTTTTTTGATTTCTTCAAATGCTAATGCTGTTTCTAAAACTGCTAGCAAAGTTTCTAACCCTTCAGATTTTACATCATTTGAGATTGTATATTCACATTTCAACATCTCAGCATTAGTAAACTCTAATTTTACATTATAAGTCCTTTCGATAGCTTGCTTTACTCGACTCATTTTTTCTGAGTTAAAAACCAATTTACCACTCCACCATCCTAAAGCATTCAAATTATTATCTTTTGATATAGCTCGAACTTTTTTTCTTTTCTTATCAAAAGTTAACTGGTCATTTGCTTCCAAAATCTTGGTAAAACCTCCATTTTTATGACTTACTTCTACTCTTCCTGATCGAACGGTAATTTCTGCTAAACTTTCATCGCCATAATTTCTAATATTAAATGAAGTTCCTAAAACTCGGATTCTTAAATCACCTGATTCAATAATAAAAGGCTTGTTCGGATTTTTTGCTATGTCAAAAAAGGCTTCCCCTTTCAATTTTACTCTTCTTTCTTTCAAAGAAAACTCAACAGGATATTCCAACTCACTCGTTGAATTGATAGTGATCATTGATCCATCCGTCAAAGTTAAATTTTTAGTAATATCAGTAACGGCAACTTTTTGCCAATCCTGACCACTATTCAACTGATTAAAAGTAAATAAACCACCTACAATTAAGACAGCTGCAGCAGCGGCAATGCGTAACCAAGATCTCCTATTTTGGAGGGAAACGACTTTGGGGGAAGTCGTTTTTTCTTCTTTGATTCGAGTTTTTAATTTACTCAAACCAAGTTCTATATTGGGAGTGAAGTCCTTTTGATAGTTTAGACTTTTTTCCCATGCTGCTTCTATTTGTTGAGCCAATAGTTGGTTTTCTTTATTTTCCAATAAAGTATTCAACATTTGTCGCTCATCAGATGTCAGCGCATTCGTTGATTTTTTATGAATTAACTCGATTAACTGTTCCTCTTTCATCTCTATTTATTAGTCGTATTTTGACTTTTAATTAATGCTTACAGTTGAATTGACACTAATTTAAAACTTGCCCCCTACGTTTTTTAATTTTTTTTCCAAATTGTCGTTTTAATACCTTTGAAAAGTAAACTCTCTGACATTTTAATGAAGATTAATCAAAAATTTAGAGAAAAGATTGATTGATGGTGAATTTACTTATTCGTCTTGTCTCAATGCTTTTCTTAGAAATTTAAGTGCTTTTGAAATTTGATTTTCTACCGTTTTGATGGAGATATTTAACTCATTAGCAATTTCTTGGTAAGACATTTCTTCAAATCTACTCAATGTAAAAACTAGCCTACATTTTTCAGGCAAAAGATCAATCGAATCATTAATTAACTTTTGCAAATCTTCGGCTTCTAATTGTTGTTGTGTCGTGGAATGGTTGTTGGCAAGAACTGGCATTTTTTCCTCGTCATCAAATTTCACTTTTTGATCTCGAATGAAATTAAGTGATTTGTTGACAGCAGCACGTTTTAAATAAGCTTGTACGGAGGTTGTTATATTTAGTTTTTCTCTTTTTTTCCAAAGACCTAAAAAAACTTCTTGGGCAATATCTTCTGCCAAATTACTGTCTTTCAAAATGCGATAAACTGCTCGACAGATAGAACTGTAATGTCTATGGAAAAGTATATCCATAGCTGATTCATTACCGTTTTGCAAACTAGTTATCAGTTCCTGATCTGTTTTGTTGGTCATTTTTTTTGATAGAAAATTTCTTAGGAGTCAGCAGTCAGGTTGGTCGCTGCACTCTTAAGTTATACCGAAACCGCAGCTTTGATATGTGGATGCGGATCGTAATTAGTTAGTTCAAAATCTTCGTATTTAAAATCAAATATAGATTTAATAGCTGGATTTATTTTCATTTGTGGCAAGGCTCTAGTTTCGCGAGACAATTGCAATTGAGTTTGCTCCAAGTGATTTTGATATAAATGTACATCGCCAAAAGTATGAACAAAATCACCTGCCTCTAATCCACAAACTTGAGCCATCATCATCGTCAATAATGCATAAGAAGCAATATTAAAAGGAACTCCCAAAAAAGTATCTGCTGAGCGCTGATATAATTGGCAACTCAATTTTCCATTGGCTACATAAAATTGAAATAAACAATGGCATGGACTCAATGCCATTTTTGGTAAATCTCCCACATTCCAAGCATTGACAATAATTCGTCGGGAGTCAGGATTATTTTTGATCAAATCAATTGCTTGCGAAATCTGGTCTATGGTTTCGCCATCCCGAGTTTCCCAACTTCTCCATTGTTTTCCGTAAACAGGCCCGAGGTCACCATTCTCATCTGCCCATTCATCCCAAATTCGAACTTTATTTTCTTTTAAATATTTCACATTAGTATCACCTTCCAAAAACCAAAGCAACTCATGAATGATGGATCGAAGGTGTAATTTTTTGGTAGTCAACATCGGAAAACCTTCTTGCAAATCAAATCGCATTTGATATCCAAAAACGCTTCGAGTCCCAGTTCCAGTTCGATCATTTTTATCAGTTCCGTTATCGACGATGTGTTGAAGGAGATTGAGATATTGTTTCATGTGTCTTATTCAAATTTATTTTTTATAAAATCCTTACAAATGTACAAAATAGATAGCTTTTTTTTTTTGAGAAAAATCTAGTTTTCCACATTTTCAAATTAAAAAAAATTAAAATGTTTTTTACCTTTAGGCATAGTGCATTAAATAAAACGCAATGAAGAAATCACATTTTTTAATTTCTCACGAAGACTATTGGTCGATTTGGATTGGTGGATTTGTCTTATCGGTAGGATTATTTTTATTTTTTAAAAATGCTCCCGAAGATTATGTTGCTCAACATGAAAAGTACGAAGCGATCCAAGCGGAAGAAAAAGCAAAAACTCCTTTTAAAACGATGGAATGGTATGATGCCTTTCGTTCCAAACAAAAAATAAAAGCTTCCTCAGAACCTATCGGTAAATTTTTCAAAAAATTAACTTCAAAACCTTCTAGTTGGAATTCTAATCCATTGGAGTCTTTTTACAAAAGTGTTGTAAAAGATGAGAATGAGAAAAAGGAGTTAATTATAAAATTGGCGGATGCCGTTGAAAGAACTAAAATACTAAAGACATTAGCAGAGGAGGCTCAATCAAAAGCTGCTAGAGCAAAATATGAAAATATTCAACTCAATATCGAGGCAGAAACGGCTGTCGGACAATGGTATAAAAGTCGTGAGCGAGCCGATAAAATTAGAACAAAATCAAAAGCATCCAATCATTTTAAAATAGGTTGGATGTTTTTGTGGTTTGTCATTTTGAGTATGCTTTTTTTACCAGGGATTTATTATTTGGGAAAACAGCGGTCAGCATTTGCTAAAGGATTTGCTTTCGTTTTTTTGATTGCAATTGTAGCTTATTTGTTTGGAGCACAAGTTAATATGAAAGCAATGGGAATTGGTTATGCTGCTTGGGCCATCATTCTTGGATTGCTTATTTCGAATACAATCGGAACTCCTCAATGGGTAAAACCAGCCTTACAAACTTCTTGGTTTATCAAAACAGGTTTGGTCTTATTGGGAGCAGAAGTTTTGTTTAATAAAGTTTTAGCGATTGGCTTGCCGGGGATTTTTGTGGCGTGGGTAGTGACTCCAATTGTTCTGATTTCCACGTATATGTTTGGACAAAAAATATTGAAAATAAAAAGTAAAACTTTGAATATGGTCATCTCTGCTGACATGTCTGTTTGTGGCGTATCAGCGGCTGTGGCGACTGCAGCTGCTTGCAATGCGAAAAAGGAAGAGTTGACTTTGGCGATTGGTTTGTCGATGACATTTACTTCTGTGATGATGATTGTTTTGCCGATGATTATCAAGGCATTGGGAATGCCCGAAGTGTTAGGTGGAGCTTGGATTGGAGGAACAATAGATGCGACTGGAGCGGTGGTTGCGGCAGGGGAATTTTTAGGAGATAAAGCATTAAGTGTGGCTGCGACAATCAAGATGATTCAAAATGTTTTGATAGGAATTATTGCTTTTGGAGTGGCGGTTTACTTTACAACAAAAGTAGATGTTGATTCATCAACAGATAAACCAAAAGTTGGTTTGTCAGAAATATGGAAGCGATTTCCAAAGTTCATTTTAGGATTTATTGGAGCATCGATTTTGTTTACATTGATCTATATTTCATTGGGAGATAATCATGCTTACACTTTGATTGACCAAGGCGTGATTGGCGGACTTTCGAAAAATGTGAGAGGTTGGTTGTTTTGTTTGGCATTTGTGAGTATCGGTTTATCTACCAATTTTTCGGAATTAAAACATCATTTTTCAGGAGGGAAACCATTGGTTCTATATGTGGTGGGACAGACGTTTAATTTGTTGCTGACTTTGTTGATGGCTTACATTATGTTTTACTTAGTATTTCCCAATGCGACTGCAAATTTATAAAAAAATAGGAGTCAGGCGTGATTACTTTTAAACGGATAATATGAAAAAATCACAAATTAAATTTTTTGTAGGAGTATTGTTATTTTATTTGTTCACTCAAGTTCAATGGGCGAGTATTTTTTTTCCAACAAAACATTTACAAAATGAGGAAATAGATAATACGGCTCTTTTTTATACAGAAAGTGAGGAAGCGACAAAGGCGGAATTTTTGATGAAGCAGAAATAGAAATTAGGTTTTTATGATTTTCTTTTTCCCAATATAAATTTCAATAATTACCAAGTTTAAAATCCAACCTAACCAAGCCACCACTTTGTAAGTATCCATCGGTGGCGGAGCTACAGTTGAAACGATTCCCCATTTTAATAATCTTAAACTGATCGCTGAAAGGGTCAACGCAAAACTTCTAAGCATAAAGTTTTGATGGTTTCTCCAATCTTTATTTTTGGCAAACTGATAGGCTTTCCATGTAAAATAAAACCATAAAATTGCTTGAATGGAGAAAGAAATTTTTGAGGAAATACCTCCATTTGCATGGAATGCCATGACTAATCCTGAAGGACTCGCGATTGCCAAAACCAAAACGAGATATATTTTTCCAAGGTTTTTGTGAAGATTGGAAAATCGGTTTCGGATAGTTTTAGAAAATTGAAATCCACCAATGATCAAGACAAAAATACTTGAATAGATATGACTGAAAAAGGCAACTCGATAGTGAGTGAAAGTAATTTCTTCTTGTTTTAAATTTAAAAAAGCAACTTCGAAATTGAGCGGAACATATTGCCACGTGATCAGAATCATTAAATAAGTGAAATAACTTAATGATAAATAAAAAGCGAATTTGAAAAAATAATTAGCGGTCTGATTCATCCAAAAAAATTACCCTCTTCCAAAAGAATCGTAATATTCTGCAGCATTTTTTTCATATCTCAACAATAGTTTGATGTTTTGTTTTTCGATTTCGGTGAAGTCATTTTTGATATTGGCGTGGACTGGAATATACCAAGGTTGTGCGTCAAAGAAAACTCGTAATGGCCTATTTTTAAAAGAATATCCATGTCTTGCATAAATACTATTTCGAATAATAGTTAGGTCTCCTTTCTTTAAATTTTCGACTACAGATTTATCAAGTAATTGATTGGAAGCATTGATTTCATATATTAAATGAGTGGCTGCTGCGAATTCTTTTGCAATCCATTCTTCTACTTCATTATCACCATGTTCTATCCTCTTCTTTTTTTCAATATTCTTATTCCAATCCATATACCTTTTAGAACCTTCTAACATAATATCAGGATTGTAAGTGAATTTTTTTGAACTAAGCCAGTACTTCCTATTTTTTATTTCAATGTTTTTGTATGCGGTCCAAGTTCCTTCGAGTGAATTTTTATCCTTAAAATAGGTAAATGAAAATTCTCCATCATATTTATCATTGCCTGGTTCTTTTACATGAAAAGAATATTGGTTCGAACTTATTTGTTTAACAGTCCCTTCGAATGGGCGATCATTTCCTGCCACCACACTATGCCCAACGACTAAGCTATCGGTAATTTTATCAATCGAAATATTTATCTTATTAGTTCGACTCCAAGAATATCCATCATCGATATACATTGTTTTATCCTTATCGCCATTATCGGGCACAAAGTTTCCAACCCAAAATCCAAGGAGGTCATTAGTTGTAATTTGAGACTTTTCCCTCGGAATCTTCTTCTCAGTTTTTGCTGATTGATCAGTTGGTGAAGTTTCAGTTCCTTGTTCAACTACGACTTTGGCTTCTTTATTTTTTATTTCATTTCCACAATTCGAAAATAATAATGCGAGGAAAAATGGATATAATATTTTTTTCATGTTTTAATATTTATTCAAATATAGAAACTAGAAATTGATTTTAAAATAAAAAAAATCCCGAATCTTCTAATTAGAAAATTCGTGATGAATCAGGGTATAATTACTGAGACACAATAAATGATAAATTATGATCCAGTACTTAAAAATTTTATAGAAAATCATTTCTATTTTGAATGATAAACTTACGAATCCAAATTTGATCACTTGTTTGGATTTTTACAAAATACAATCCACTCGTTAAATCCGAAACTTCGAACTCTAATTTTTGATTAGAAATATTAGAGGCATTTTTTCCTAACAATATATTTCCAAATCCATCATAAATGAATATTTTGAAATCAAGATTAGTTGGTAAATCAAAATCTAAAAACAATTAATCAGTAGCTGGATTTGGAAAAAGTTGGATGTTTTTTTTCAAAAAAAATCCAGAAATTGTTTAGGGAATGATATTTGGAAGAAGGCTGCGTATTGCGAAAAAATAATATAACGTCTTGCTAAAGAAGTTTTCTACCTACTTAGAGATACGAAAAAAAAACAGCAAGATGGATCTATTTAAGTAGATATACTTAGATTTGAATTTTTATAAAAAAATATATCTCAAGGGACAGCAAAAAGCCTATATTGCAATTCCCTTAAAATTGTCCCTCCTTATAAAAAACTAAATGAATTCCTCACTAATTTTTTGATTAGAAAAAGACATATTCTAGGCTTGCTCTGGCAAGGTTTTTTGAAATGATAGTGGATAAGTTTTGATTCCAAAATTATTAGGCGAACTCATACAATGATAGAAGAAAAAACAAATAGATCAATTTATTTTCCCGGTTTGACTGGACTGCGATTCTTTGCTGCATTTACAGTAATTATTTGCCATGTGGAAGAGTTCAAATCTATTTGGAATATTCGAGAAACCAATACTTGGGATTTACATTTTTTTACATTGATGGGTGAATTGGCGGTGACTTTCTTTTTTGTTTTGAGTGGGTTTTTGATTACTTATCTTTTATTGGTAGAAAAAGAAAAGACAGGAACAATTGCTATGAAGCAGTTTTATATGCGCCGAGTGCTTCGAATTTTCCCACTTTATTATTTAATTGTACTTCTTGGACTATTTGTTTTCCCACAAATTGGAATCTTAGATTTTCCAGAATGGTCTGATCAAATTGATGGAAACTTCTGGGTGAAAGTTCTGATGTACACTTTTTTCCTTTCTAATTTAGCGATTGCTTCTATTTTTCCAATTCCATATGTTGTTCATGTTTGGTCGATCGGAGTGGAAGAACAGTTCTATTTGCTATGGCCTTTTTTAGTTAAATATTTTAAAAAAACGTTCCGATTATTAATTGGTATTATCGTTATCTATTTAATTTTTACCATAGGATTTAGGTGCCTCGATGACCTTCACCAAGGAGCGAATCGATTCTATCAAGTGGCAGCAGATTTTTTAAAACATACTCGAATTGATTGTATGGCAATTGGTGGAATTGGAGCCTATGCTGTTTACTTAAACCAAAGCGGTTTTTTAGATTTCGTTTATCAAAAATCAATTCAAATTGGGCTCTATATTTTAATGCTTGTACTAATTTATACGCAACTTGAATTTGGATATTTTACTCATGAAATTTACGCAATTGTATTTTGCCTAATCATCTTAAATATTGGAAATAACAAAAATACTTTTTTCCAACTAGAGCATCCCATCTTTAAATATTTAGGAAAAATATCTTATGGATTGTACATGTATAATTATTTATGTGTGCGCTTGGCGATGATTGTCGTACAATATTTTTATGGAGAAAATATTCTACTTGGAGTATCCGGGAATATATTGTTATATGTTTTAGCAGTTGTATTTACGATTCTACTTTCGGCGCTTTCTTACGAGTATTTTGAGAAACCATTTTTGCGATTAAAACACCGATTTACAATTGTCAAAAGTGGGGAGACTTTTCAAAAAAAGGATAAGGAAATCAATTTTCCTTTTGTGAAAAAATAATTATTTGATTAGAATGGTTAATCAGGTAATCGAGTGCTTGCGAAACCTTTATTTGGAAATCGTTGACCTGATTAACTAAAAACCACTCATCATTTTATCCAACCACTCATCACTATTCCAATAATATTTGATAATTTAACTTCTACATTTGAAGTATTAAAAAACATCAAATATTAAATATCATGAAAAAATTAATGGTTGTTTTCCTTTTAGCAATTTCAAATCTTATTAATGCACAAAATGTTTTAGGTGACTGGAATGGTGCTTTGGAAGTTCAAGGAATGCAGTTGCGACTTGTTTTTCATATTATGGAAGATGGCGAAAATTTAAAAGCGACAATGGATAGTCCTGACCAAGGAGCGAATGGAATTCCTGTGGATAAAGTTATGTTGGATGGAAAAGAATTGACCATCGAAATGCCAAAAATGGGAATAAAATATACTTCTACCGTTAACGAAGATGGAACTGAAATTGACGGAACATTTAACCAGGGACCAATGTCTTTGCCATTAAAAATGACTCGTAAAAAGGTAGCAAAAAAAGAATTGGTTCGTCCACAAGAGCCTAAAAAATTTGATTACCAACAAGAAGAAGTGAAATTTGAAAATTCAAAAGGAGGGCATCACCTAGCAGGCACTTTGACGATTCCTAAAAGTGGAGACTTTGAAACGGTGGTGGTGCTTATTACAGGGTCTGGGCCACAAGATAGAAATGAAGAATTGTTGGGGCATAAACCATTTTTAGTATTGTCAGATCATTTTACAAAACAAGGAATTGCGGTGTTAAGGTATGATGATCGGGGTGTGGCAAAATCGACTGGAACGTTTAAAGGTTCGACTTCGAGAGACTTCGCTGACGACGCGAGTGCTGCAGTTTCTTTTTTGAAAAAAAGAAAAGATATGGCTGGGAAAAAAATAGGATTATGTGGTCATAGTGAAGGAGGAATGATTGCTCCAATCGTTGCGAGTGAAAATTCGAATGTTGATTTTATTGTACTTTTGGCAGGCCCAGGAATCAAGATTCCTGAATTGATGAAGTTGCAGACGGATAAAATTTCGGAAGCAGAGGGCGTTGACGAAAATATGCGAAAATTAAATGCAGTAATCATTGAAAATGCTTTCGGATTTTTACATAAGAATAAAGGCATGGAGAGAGAGGATCTACGAAAAGGTTTGACACAAATTTTATCGGATGGTTTTGAAAGCTTACCAAAAGCTGAAACGGAAGGAGAGGACAAAAATAAATTTATGGAAGGAGAACTTGAAATGATGCTTGATGATTGGTTCCTTTATTTTATGCAATTTGATCCTGCTGATTATTTGTCAAAGGTAAAATGTCCAGTTTTAGCTGTCAATGGAGAGTTAGATTTACAGGTGACTTCTAAAGAGAATTTGGAGGGAATCAAAAGTAGTTTAAAGAAAGCTGGAAATAAAAATGTAACGATTAAAGAATTTAAAGGCTTGAATCATTTGTTCCAAGAAACAAAAACTGGAGCTCCTTCAGAGTATGCAAAATTGGAGGAAACATTTAATGAGGAGGCAATGAAATATGTATCTGATTGGATTCTTGGGAGATAATTTTTTTCCCAATTCACCTCAACTCACAAGGTGGTTTCGAACGACCCTTCGATTAAATGTTTTCAGTCAAAGTTAATTTTTCAAAATGATAAAAACGGGAAATAGAAATTTTTGGATTGCTCAAATAATAGGTTGGGGGCTGTTTATGTTATCTAATTTATTGGTACAAATATCGGCAGGTTTTCCTATTGACATGTTATTATATAATTCGATTACACCTTTGATAATCGGTTTTATTATTACAGCAAGTTATCGTCATTATATTAAAAGAGTGAATTGGAAAACTTGGTCTTTTGGGAAGATAGTTGGGATGATTCTCTTTTCCACTTTTTTTCTTTCATTTGCTTTTATGCTTATTTTATTTGCAATTTTTCTCTATGTTTTTAAAGTAGAAGGAATGACCTTTCCTAGTTTTTTAGGTAATATGGTTATTTTTTCATTGGTCTTATTAGTGTGGAATATGATTTATTTTTTTATTCAATTTTTTAATAATTGGAATCAAGCAGAGATAGAAAAATGGAAAATGGTAGCTGAAATGAAAGACGCTCAACTTGGTTCGTTGAAGTCACAAATCAATCCTCATTTTGTTTTTAATACGTTGAATAATATTCGTTCATTGATTTTGGAGGACAAAGAAAAGGCACGGGAAATGTTGTTGAATTTTTCTGACCTTTTTAGATATGCGTTGAAAAATACTGATCATTCAAAAGTAAAATTGAAAGAAGAATTAAATATTGTCAATCAATATTTAGAGTTGTTGTCCATTCAATATGAAGATAAATTACAGTATAAAATAAATGTAGATGCAGGATTGGCAGCAGCAGAATTACCTCCAATGATGCTACAGCTTTTAGTGGAGAATGCGGTAAAGCATGGCATCTCCCAATTCAAAGAAGGAGGTTCGATATTGGTTGATATTGATCAAGGAAATGGATTTCTAAATATCAATGTTAAAAATACGGGTAATCTAAAAATGTCTTCCAAGTTGGGTGATAAATTAGGAGTAGGTTTGGAAAATATTCGCAAACGATTGGATTTAATTTATAATGGAAAAGCCAATTTAAAAATATCGGAAGTCAATGAATTTGTTTTGGCTTCTATCAAAATTCCGATGATATGAGTAATTGTTTGGTAGTTGAAGATTCAAGATTGGCTCGGAAAGAATTGGTTTCGATTTTGTCGGAGATTGATGTTTTTGATAAAATTATGGAAGCGGAAAATGGAGAAGATGCAAAAGTATTGTTAGAAAAATTTTCGCCCGAAGTGGTTTTCCTAGATATTCATTTGCCAGGGATGAATGGATTTGAATTTTTGGAAAGTTTAGGTCAAATTCCAAAAGTAATTTTTACGACAGCTTACGATGAATATGCGATCAAGTCATTTGATTATAATGCGATTGATTATGTTTTAAAACCCATTAAAAAAGAACGATTGGAAAAAGCGATTGCGAAATTGGATTTGGGGAAAACGAAAACGAAGCGGTCAGATTTTCCCACTCAACAAATCTTTGTGCGAGATGGAGAGAAATGTTGGTTTGTAAAAATAAGTGATATTCGGATATTTGAATCAGTTGGGAATTATTCTCGCATTTATTTTGATGAAAATAAACCTTTGGTTCAACGGAGTCTAAATTATTTGGAAGATGTGTTGGAAGGAAGTACTTTTTTTCGAGTGAATCGACAGCAAATTATCAATCTGAATTATATCGAAAAATTGGACACATGGTTTAATGGGAAATTAAAAGTTACCATGAAAACGGGGGAGGAGATTGAAGTCTCAAGGCGACGATCGAATGAGATAAAGAGGATGTTTAGTTTATAATTACTTAGCAGTTTTCAGTAGGCAGTTTACAGGCACAGATTGAAAACTGTCTACTGAATTTTTTTTTAATATTTAATACTTGTCGATTTGGATTGAGCCACATTGTTTTTCTCTTTCGTTTCTTTTTTGAGTGCGACAGATGTTTGATTTCTATCCATTTTAAAAACTACATTATAAGTTCCATCAGGTTCATCTGATAAGTCAAAGGAATATTCATTTAATCCAATTTGAAGTGGTTTCATCTCATCATAAACTACTTCTCCAAGATTTGTTGAGAATCGACATTTTAATTCTCCTTCCTTGATCGAATTAACAAAAATCTTAAATTGATTATTTGGAAGTTGTTCTTTTTCGATAACCTTAAAATAATTCACGACCTTTTTTTCATTTGAAACAACTTTGCTGTAGCCATACTCTCCCTCTTTTGATATTGGTTTTAGTCTATAATTGACTTTTTTCAAACCTAATTCATCATCTTTAAATTGATATTCATTGATATCTTCTTCATTTTTATTTTGAATAGATCCAATTGATTGAAAATTAACTCCATCAATAGATCTTTCAATCGTAAATGATGAGGTATTTACTTCAGAAAAAGTAGACCAACTAAGAAGAAATCCTTGCCCATAATTTTTAACCTGTAACGTTTTTTCATATTGAACCTGAGACTGAGCAGTTACAGAAAGTAAAATCATAAATAAAAGCGTAAGAAAAGAAGATGGTTGAATGGATTTTTTTAGTTTTTTCATCGGGTACTATTTTAAAATAAGATTTAGTTTAATTAATAGACTTTTATTCGTTTGACGTTGAACGTTTTACGGTCGCTTATACAATTCTATTTAGAATAAATTCTAATTTGTTGTTTGTCAGTTAGTTATAATGATAAAATGATAATCATACCAATATTGAAAAAGAAATGGGGAGGAAATATTAAATTTAAATAAAGAATAGATTGAGTGAGGAGGAATATAATATGAGGAGGGAAAAATCATTAATCTTAAATTAGATTATTTAAGAAGTGATTAGTTTTATCTTTATGAAATAGTGTGACAATGAATATTTAGAAAAATAGTGAAATTGGCAATCGAAATATTGATCAGCCAATCAAAATAATTTATGTAAACTTTTGAATATTTTCCAAGTAAAAGACAAAAGGTTATGGTTTATCGTCATCTATCTATCACATTTTTAATTTTATTGTTGAAGAAATAAATTTTATTGTATTTTACGTATTTGAAAAATATGATATACTATATACTAAAATGAGTATTTCTTTTTTTTACCAACTTCATCACACATTCATTTCAAACTGAACTAACCTAGTGTATTTTTATTAATAAAAATTGAAATTCATCTCGTATTTTGCGAGCAATTTCAAGAAGCACTTTTTTATACAAAAACAATAAATATGTACGGATTTACAAAAAGCTTTTCTATTACTATTTTCACTTCTATTTTTGTTGGAATCATGGCCGTTGGATATTTGCAAGTAGCCAATAATTCTAATTCAATTGAGGAGGTTAATGACCAACAATTTTGTGCACATGATCATATGCTGCAAAAAGCAATCAATTCAGATCCTGCCATTAAAACGCTTATCGATGGACAAGAGGCAGAGGCTTATAATTATTTGAATAATTCTGGCAATCAAGCTGAAAATTTTTTAGCTGATTTTACCTTACCAGTTGTTGTACACATTGTTCACGAAGGTGGAGCTGAAAATATTGACAATGCCCAAGTTGATCAAGCGATTTTAGATTTGAATGCTGCTTTTGATGGATCGTTTGGGACAGGAGTAAATACTGAAATTGAATTTTGCTTAGCAAAAAACAATCCAGCAGGTGATCCTTCGACTGGAGTAACACGTGAGGAATCTGATTTGACCAATGTGACGATTGAAACAGAAGATTTGTTATTAAAAGAAATTGATCGATGGGATCCAACTAAGTATATTAATATTTGGGTAGTAAAAGATATAGATAGTGATGCTTTGGTAGGAACAGTTAGAGGTTATTCATACATGCCAGCTTTCCATGGAACGGATCGAGATGGGATTGTGATAGAGGCAGCGTTTTTTGGTTCAACGCCTGAAAATTCTACAATTTTGGCACACGAGATGGGACACTATTTAGGATTGTATCATACATTTCATGCAGGATGTGGAAATGATAATTGTTTGTTGGATGGAGATAGAGTTTGTGATACTCCACCAGATTGGACGATTGCAGAAGCACCATGTGATGTAGATGAAAATAGTTGTTTTACTGATGCGGACGATACAAGTGCGAATAATCCATTGACGACTGATGAAAATGATATGCGTGAGAACTATATGGATATTAATCCTTTGACTTGTTTGACTGCTTTTACACAAGGACAAGCTGATCGGATGACATTTTTTATCAATGGTCCAAGAGTTAGTTTGACTGGCTCGACAGTTTGTGATACAGATTGTGATACTCCAATTGAAGATTTGTCATTTAGCCCAGGAAATGATACAACGATTTTTGCAGGATCTCCTCAGATATTTTTTGCAAGTACTTCAACTAATGCGACTACTTTTAGTTGGACATTAAATAGTTTGGAAATAGGAACAGGTGCAAATTTAGTTTACCAATTTAATACAGCTGGAACTTTCACTTTGACTTTGAATGCTGGAAATGCTGATGCGGATTGCACAGTTGATTATTCTATCGAAGTAACTGTGGTGGATTGTATTGGGAATTCTCATGTTGATGCTGATACAGGAGTAGATGTATTTATGTGTGGTGATGCTGGAAGTCCTTGTCGAACAATTCAATATGCTTTGGATAATTCGGTTTGTAGTGGAGATACAATATTTGTACATAGTGGTACTTATAGTTTGCCTGGGGCGACTCCAAGTTCAACTCCGATTGCTTTGATTCCAGAAGATTATACAGTAACATTTTTTGGGGTGGAAGATGATGGAGATGTAATTGTTGACGGGGAAAGTTTGCGTCGAGCATTTGTGTACGATTATTCCGATTCAGGATGTCCAACATCATTAGCTGATAATGGAGTGAATTTATCTCATGCGATTAACTTTGCTAATTTGACCATTCAAAATGGTCAATCTACAGAAGAAGAATGTATGAATGCAAGTTACCTATCAAGTGGTTCAGCAATTCATATGGTAAATGTTGATTCTTCTGCGTTGAATATTTCGATAGATAATTGTCGATTTATCAATAATAACACTTTGGATGATGAGCCATTAAATTTAGGATATGCATCTTTTGGTGCAATTTATTTTGATGGAAAAATGGACAATCTTGTTCCTATTGGAACGAATGCGAGTTTGACTATTACTGATTCAGAGTTTTCAAGTAATCGAGCTGAAAATCTAGCAAATGGAGGAGTTGGAGGAGCTGTATCAATTCATAATGTTAGAGAGGTAAATATAGCTGATAGTTATTTTTGTGAAAATAGTGTATTTAGTGCTACAGCAGATAATGGAGATTTAACACTCGATAGAAATTCAGGAGGAGCGATTGCTATTTTTGATCGATCAGATGATGTTGGAGTAGCTGCTCATAATCATACGATAGACAATTGTTATTTTTTAAATAATTCTGCGACGACGACTCTTGGAATTGGATTTTTGGATCAATCAGAAGGAGGGGCAATTTTCTTAGGCGGAGATTTAAATGACAATACTGTTGTATCTACTGCTACATTGAACATTAATAATTCTTCTTTTTTCAATAATGGTATTGAGTCAGGAATTGAGCATTTTGATAATTCTACTGGAACTATCGTGGTGAGTGGGAATACATTAGATGATAATCCTTATGCTTTTGATTTAGGAAATGACACGACGATTTGTAATATCGATTCCTTGACTTTGGGAACAGATATTTTGGGTGCTGAATTTTTATGGAGTACAGGTGCGACGACTTCAATGATTACAGTTGGAGATACTGGTGTTTATGTTTTGACAATTTCGATGGGAGCGTGTGAGTTTGTTGATTCCTTAGAAGTGAGTGAAATCATTTGTGGAGAAATATGTAATAATGGAATTGATGATGATGGAAATGGATTGATTGATTGTTTTGATCCAGCATGTTGTGGACAAGATGGTTGTGATTTAGCATTTTATAATGAATGTCCAGATGATTGTTTATTGACAAATTCAGATAATAATGTACAGGCGGAACAAAAGTGGGAAAGTAATTTTGAAACAACATCAGGCACAACTCCGATCACCGCAGATATTGATGGAGATGGAACACCTGAAGTAATTATTGTTAAACGGACGAGTGGATCAGGAAGTGTAATTCAAATAATAGATGGTGTGAATGGAACATTAGAGTCTAGTATAAGTCTATCTACTATGGCTTTTGTAAATGAAACAGGAATTGCTGTAGCTGATGTAGACAAAGATGGAACGAGTGAAATCTTTATCGCTCAGAATGGTCTCCTTTTACGATTTGAACATGATGGAACTCAATCAGCAGGATTTGGTTTGCCAGGATTTGGAGATAACCTTTCTTCGAAAATTGGTATTGCAGATTTTGATGGAGATGGTTCTGTAGAAATTTATTTTAATAATAGAATTTTTTCTCCGACAGATTTATTTGTTATGGTGGTTCTGCCAATTATTACTTCTCCAGATGCTCAACAAGCTGTGGCAGTAGATGTTTTGGATGATGGAGCTTGTCCAAATTGTGAAGGACTGGAATTAGTGATGGGAAATAAAGTTTATGCAGTAGATATAGCTTCTGGAAATGCGACAATAGCGATGGAAGCAGATTTGAGTTTGGAAAATGGAATGGTTTCCATAGCAGATATTGATAAGGATGGAGACTTGGATGCTGTTGTTTCAGCATTAGTTCCATCTAATATAGGTATGACTCCTAATTTGATTTATGGATGGGATTTACAGACTAATACAATTTTGGGGCAATATGATCCTGGTGATAATGCTTCACAAGCAATGATTGCTGATATTGACGGAGATGATCAATTAGAAATTGTTTTCCGAACATCAACCGATATCGTTGCGTTGAATCTTGATTTCACATTATCATGGATGACTCCTTCAGTAGAGAATGATAACAATTTATCAAGTTTAGTTTCTTTTGATTTTGATGGTGATGGTGATTTTGAAGTGGTTGGAAGAGGAGCGGAAGCATTGGAAATTTTAGATGGAGCTAATGGAAATATTTTATTTACGACTCCAATTTTTTCAAACTCCAGAGTAGAATCACCTGTTATTGTAGATGTGGATGGAGATGGATTGACAGAAATATTAGTGGTAGGAGCTGCTACTCAAGCTAATGCTAATAATGATATTGGTTTCCTTCGTGCTTATCAATCAAGTACTTTTCCATGGCAAACCACTCGTCAAGTATGGAATCAAAGTGCTTATTTTAATGTTAATATTAAAGATGATTTGAGTATTCCTATTGTCCAACAACAACATCATATTGTCGGCAACGATGTAGTTTTAAATAACTTTCTGACACAACATGGTCAACAACTAGGAGCGGATGCTTCCATTACAAGTGTCGATGTACAATGTGCTTTGGATGAATTGATGGTTACTTTGGAAGTATGTAATACAGGAGATAATGTATTGTCTTACACAACTCCGATTACTTTTTATACAAGTGATCCAACTGCTGGAGCAACAACTGCTCTTGATTCAGAAGTGCTTGGGGTGACAGTTGGCATTGACAGTTGTACGACTGTAGAATTTACGATTCCAGCACAATACGATGATCCAGTTTTTGTCGTAGTCAATGATGATAATACGACGAATACACCTTATGATTTGGATACAGATTTTCCAAATACCAATATTGGAGAATGTGATTACTCTAATAATATCATTCAATTCACAGAAGTACCTGAGCCTTATGAATTGGATTTAGGAGGAACGATTACGATCTGTGATAATGCTTCGATTGAGTTGAATGCGACTACTCACTTTGTGAGTTACGAATGGCAAGATGGAACAACTGATTCTACTTTTACAGTTTGGGATGGAGGAATGTACACGGTAACCGTTATTGATTCATGTGGTGGTGTTCAAACGGATATGGTTGAAATTATCGTAGATCCGAATACAGTCAATATGACGATGCCTGAGGTTGCTGTTGTTTGTCCAACTCAAGATACTTCATTTACAGTAGTTGGAGATTTTGATACTTATCAATGGCAAACCATTGATGGAGGAGATGACTTTTTAGATTGTACTACTTGCCAAACGGTAAATATTATTGATCCAGATGAAGAGGTGATGTATGTTGTTACCGCAAGTAATTCTATGACTGGTTGTTATAGTGTCGACACAGTATCCTTAGTTTTTACTTCTATTTCTACTTCGGGTGATACTTTAGTTTGTGCAGGAGAATCTGTGATGATTCATGGAAATATGGTTTCAGCACCAATGACTTATACCGAGACATTTACCTCTATTTTAGGATGTGATTCTACGAGTGCAATAACTTTGAACAATTACCCAGTCTCTACTTTGAATTTCCAATCTACACCAACTTGTCCAAATGGAAGTGAAGGTTCTGTTTCGGTTTTTGTTGATCCTGGTGGTGCAACTAATTATGAATGGAGTATTGCTGGAGCAGGGAATACTCCAACGGTTGATAATTTACCAGCTGGAGTTTATACCGTAACTATAACAGATAATAATGCTTGTACCTTTACAGGAAGTGTGGAGGTTACAGAAGGATTAACAATTGATGTTTTTACTGATTTTGTTGCTCCAACATGTTTTGAAGGAAATGATGGAGAATTAGAAATCACTAATCCTCAACCTGGATGGATGTATAGTGTAGAAGGTGTAAATGGAGGAGCATTTCAAGCAGATCCAATTTTTACTGGACTTTCAGCAGGTGAATATATTATTTCAATTCAAGATGGGGATTGTATTTATACTAATGCTAGTACCCAGATAGTTCAAAATCCAGTTGAGATTTCAATTATAGGTTTCCCAAATGAAGTAGTTACTACAACTTATCCAGATTCTTTTCAAGTCCCTGATTTGTCGTTTAATGGAAATAACTCCCCAATTGCGAGTACTGTCTGGACATCAGAGATAGGAACATCAGGATTAAGTTGTACAACCTGCCCAAGTCCAATGGCATTACCATTGACACCTGATACAGTTGAATATATTTTGACTGTTACAGATTCTATTGGTTGTTCTACTTCTGATACTTTGTTTCTTCTTGTGGCATTACCATGTGATCCAGAATCTGTAATCATTCCGAATGCATTCACACCTGATGGTGATGGATTGAATGATACTTTTAGTGCAGTTACTGAGGAAAGAATAGAAGAAGTTCTTGAAATAAAGATTTTCAATCGATGGGGAAATCCTGTTTACTCTTCTGATACTGGTGAACCTTGGGATGGAATGGATGGAGATAGACCGGCTCCAATGGATGTCTATGTTTACGTAATGACTTTAGGTTGTCAATTTGCTGAATTTGATGAAACAATTATAAAAGCAGGTGAAGTCACCTTGATTCGATAGTCTAATTTTTCAATAAAAAATAAAATCCCTCTAGCGAAATTCGTTGGAGGGATTTTTTATTTTTATTTTGAAATTTGAAAAAACAAATCAATTATTTAAACTTATTACTTTGAAAAAAATATCGATCAAAAAAGGAGAAATCATTCAGCGACCAGGAGAGATCAATAGTAAAGTTTATTTTGTTAAAACTGGATTGTTACGCTCTTATTCTATTGATGAAAAAGGGAAAGAACATATTTTTATGTTTGCTCCTGAAGATTGGGTTATTTCAGATAATCTACCTCCTGAAGAACCATGTAATTTATTTATTGATGCATTAGAAGATTCGATCGTTGTCGTGAGAGAAAAAATTATCGTAAAAGATACTCAAGTTGACCCTACCAAATTATTCAAAAGAATGGGAGTCCTTCAAAAAAGGATAATCATGTTGATGAGTTCATCAGCGATAGAACGTTATGAAGATTTTATTGAAACCTATCCACAGATTGTTCAAAGAGTTCCACAAAGAATGATCGCTTCCTACCTTGGTATTACACCTGAAGCTTTGAGCAAAGTTAAAAGGGAAAGAATTACCAAAAAGTAATTTCTTTTCTTAACATAGATTAATGTCCACCCACATTTCAGCTTCTACTTTTGTGCTATTATTATTTTTGGATCATATTTTTTAACTCAAAAATTATCAAAAATGAATCGTAGCACTTTATCACTTTTCTTAAAAATATCTGCTGCCCTTTGGATCGTTTGGGGACTCGTTCACATCTTTGCTGGCGGAATAACGATGTATCATGTTTTATCAGAAGATATATCCTCTTCAATTAGTGGAATTGCAGATGCAGTAGATCCAACAACTGTCCAGATGGAATATCCAAAAGCAACTGGAGCAATAATTGGTCAGCATGGTTTTAATTTATTCTGGATTGGAATCATCACTTTTATTTGCGCATTTTTTATTTGGAATAAAAATGCGAATGCTATTTTTCTAGCAGCTATTACAGGTGGTTTGGCTGACTTAGGATATTTTCTTTTTATGGATTTAGGCGGACATGTTCATTTTTTACCAGGAACACTTATGACGATTATTTCTGCTTCCGCTATTATCCTTACTTTCTATGCTTACTTCAAAAGCGATAAAATGGAACTATTTGAAAAGTAAAGTATCAACCTAAATTTAAAATCCATTCATAAAATAAATTTTGATTATGAAAAAAATCTTAGCCATTGGTGCTAGTAATAGCAAGCAGTCTATCAATAAAAAATTAGCGATATACGTTGCCAATAAAATTGAAAATGCAACAATCAATATAGCAGATTTAAACGAGTTGACGCTTCCTCTTTATAGCCCTGATGTGGAAGCCAAAAATGGAATTCCAAATAATGCTTTAAAGTTTAGAGCGATGATTGATGATTCAGATGCGATTGTTTTATCTTTGGCAGAATACAATGGAATGATAACTACTGCTTTTAAAAATATTTGGGATTGGAGTTCGAGAGTCGATATGAAAATTTGGAAAAATAAACCCATGTTTTTGATGGCTGCTTCTCCAGGAGGAAGAGGTGGAGTAAATGCATTAAAAGTCACCAAAAAATTATTGCCTCACTTTGGAGGGAATGTAATTACTGATTTTTCCTTACCGCTCTTTTTTCAAAACTTCTCAGAAGAGGGGATTAAAGATGAAAATTTAAACAACGATCTAATTAATAAAATTAATTTATTTCAAAATTCTTTAAATCACATTAAATGAAAAGTCAAAAGTATATTTATTGGGTTAGTACTGGATTATTAACTGTCATTATGTTATTCTCCGCAAGTATGTACATTTTTAATTATGAAGAAATTACTAAAGCGTTTGAAGGATTAGGTTATCCAACTTATATCATTTATCCATTAGCAATTGCAAAATTATTAGGACTAGTAGCCATATGGACAAAACTATCAAAGACATTAACTGAATGGGCTTATGCTGGTTTTTTCTTTGATACGGTATTAGCTTGTTCTGCTCACCTCATGGTCGATGATGGTCAATTTTCACCTTCACTTGTAGCTATGATTTTAGTATTGACTTCTTATTCTTTTTATAAAAAATTATACTAGAGACAGCTTTTTAATCAAAAAAGAATCCTCAATCGAATTTTCAGTTGAGGATTTTTTCTGGAAAAAACTTAACCAATTTTTGCATATTGTCTTTTGTATTCTGAAAAGAAATCATTCGTTGTGTTTTTTCATCTTATGATTTATTTTTTCTTTTCGTTCTAACTTTTTTCTTTTTCACTTCAGTTGAAGTTTCACTTGTAGATTTTGGTTGAACTTTTTTTGGCGTCTTTGGAGTAGGTTTATTCGTTTTCTTTTTAGTAGTTGGAGTAGATTTAGTTTTCTGTTGAACTACTTTTTTAGCAGACTGCTTTGTTTCTCGTTTAGGAGCTGTTTTCTTTTTTCTTTCCACAGGTTTTTCCTCCGTTTGAATTTTTAGAAAACTTTGTTGTGCTGAATTTTGATTTTTAGGATTAGGTTGATTAGTTCTTTTTTGTGGATTTGGTTTAGTGTTTTGAGTAGTTGTTTTTTTATTGGGCTGATTTTGATTAGTATTTTTTTGCGCTACTTTTGGTTTATTAGAAGCAGGTTGATTCGTTCTTTTTTGTGGATTTGGTTTAGTGTTTTGATTAGTTGTTTTTTTATTGGGTTGGTTTTGATTAGCATTTTTCTGTGCTACTCTTTGCTTGTTAGAAGTAGGTTGATTAGTTCTTTTTTGCGTATTTGGTTTGGTCTTTTGAGCAACTGGTTTTTTATTAGTTTGATTTTGCGTTGTACTTTTTTTAGTGCTTTTTTGATTTTTAGAGATAGGTTGATTAGCACTTTTTGAAGCGGTTAGTCTAGTGGTTTTCTGAGGTTTAGGTTTTGATGAGACTATTTTTTTATCAACAACTGAAAGTCTTCTAACCCTCTCAGTTGATAATCCTAAAACCATTGCCAATTGTTCTTTCTGAGTAATGTTTGAGTTGTCAATTAAAACTGCTTCGTTGGCTTTTTTTAGAGGACTATCTTTTCTAGTTGAGTCTATATGATCTCGTTCACGCAAGTTGTCTTTGATTGATTTTATGCTTACTTTTTGCCCTTTTTTTATTAGTTCATCATATCGACGATTGACTCGAACTTCTTCGTCTGCGGTCAAAAATATTTTTAATTCAGCTTTTGGAAAAACGACAGTTCCAATATCTCGACCTTCCATCACGATGCCTTTGAGTTTACCCATTTCTATTTGTTGCTTGACGACCATTTTTCGAACGGTACTGATCGCAGCCACATGACTTACATTTTTGGAAACAAACATTTTGCGGATGACATCTTCTACATCTTTTCCGTTCAAGTAGGTACGATTTCCACCGACAGTATTTTTAAAAGTAATATTAATTCTTTTGAGTGCTTTTTCCATTTCAGCAGTCTTTTGGATGTTGACTCTATTTTCCAAAAAGTAAAATGTGACTGCTCGATACATTGCGCCGGTGTCGATGTATCCATAATTTAATTCGTTAGCCAATGCTTTTGCAAGGGTAGATTTTCCGCAGGCAGAATGCCCATCTATGGTGATTATTATTTTTTTCAAAATTTGGGAGGTTGATTTTATTTAGTGTTTCAAACTTCATAGCGTATTCAATTTTTCTTTTTTCCAAAACAATAAAAAGATGAAGTTTTATTTTATCACACAAATTTAATATTTACTATCTATTTTTTTCCAAAAAAAAGACTTACCCGATAGTGTTTTGGAGTAAGTCTTTTTTATTCATTTTGG
>JBGCFD010000073.1:0-41502 GCA_045106765.1 Saprospiraceae bacterium
TTAAAAGATAATCATGGTTTTGCCAAAGGCTATAATTTGGCTTTAGAGCAAGTGAATGCTGACTATTTAGTCTTATTAAATTCAGATGTTGAGGTAACTCAAAACTGGATTAACCCTATCATAGAATTGATGGAGAGAGATAAAACTATCGGAGCTTGCCAACCCAAAATAAAAAGTTATCACGATAAACAATACTTTGAATATGCAGGTGCGTCAGGCGGTTGGATGGATCGTTTAGGCTATCCATTTTGTAGGGGTAGAATTTTTGACAAATTGGAAAAAGATAATGGCCAATATAATACAACTTCAGAAATATTTTGGGCAAGTGGTGCTGCGTTTTTTGTTCGAGGAAAATTATTTAAAGCTTTGGGAGGATTCGATCCTGATTATTTTGCGCACGCAGAAGAGATTGATTTGTGTTGGAGAATCAAACGAGCTGGATTTAAAATTATGGTAAAACCTCGTTCTGTCGTTTATCACGTAGGAGGAGGAACTTTAGATTATTTGAATCCTCGAAAAACCTATTTGAATTTTAGAAATACTCTTTTTACTATTTTAAAAAATGAACCCAAACGGAAATTATTTTGGTTGATTCCAACTCGATTAATTTTGGATGGAATTGCAGGAGGTTTATTTCTAGTACAGGGAAAATTTTCTCATATTAAATCTATCTTAGAAGCACATTTTGCATTTTATCGTTCTTTTTTTGTCATGATAAAAAAGCGAAAAATGTATAATGAAAAAATTCAAAAAATAAGTATTTCTAATGTTCCAAACAAAGTAGGAATATATCAAGGAAGTATGGTCTGGCAATATTATATCAAAAAGGTAAAATTTTTTAAAAACCTAAAATAGTAAATTGACAATTCAAACGCTAGCTTTTCGAAACCTTCCCTCTCGCTGATGTTGCAAAACTAGCTTCTATATTCACAATTAATTATTTTCCAAAACGATAATTAAGAGATAATCTAAATATTCGATACGTCCATTGAAATTCACTTTCTCTAAAAATATTATTTGTTTCAGTCAATCCTCTAAATACTGCTGAATTAAAAACATCAGCAATATTGAAAGTTAATTTTCCTTTATTATTTAGCACTACTCTACTCACTCCAAAGTTTAGAAAAGCCATTGATTTATTTTCTCCTTGCGCTTTGGCTTGAGGAGCACGGTAGTTAAATGTAAATTGAAGATCAGTTTTAGCTTTAATTTTAAATCTTGAATTCACTCTTGCTGTCCAAGAATAGTTATCATTTTGGTAGGAAACATCTAAATTAGACGCATCATTTGTCACATAGAAAAAAACAGTATTGGCACTTAAATTCCACCAAGTTTTTGGTTTGTAAGTAGCTGTGAAATCTAATCCAATATCTTCACGTGATTTTAAATTTTCAGATCGAAGCAAAGTGGTATCTCCATTTATTTGCTCCAAAATTCTACTGATTACATTCGTTCGATTACGATAAAAAATAGCTGATGACAATGAACCTTTTTCCCAATATTTTACATGAGATAATTCATAAGAGTCTGTATACTCGGGTTTTAAATCAGGATTTCCTTTGAATTGATTTCGTGGATCATTGTAGGTGAAAAATGGACTTAAGTCATTATACGTTGGTCTACGAACTCGACGAGAGTAACTTATTTTCAAAGCGTTACTATTTTTCAAATCATATTTAAAGCTCACGCTTGGAAAAAAATTAAGATATTTTCGAGGATTGTCAATGTTAGTTTCAACTAAAACGGTAAGCACATCTGTATATTCAAATCTAGCTCCCAATTGATAACCTAGATTTCCTTTCTTATTTTTATAGGTTCCATAAATTCCATAAATATTTTCATCGTACTTGAAATCATTACTTACATTCGTTAGCTCTTTCCAATCATTATCTGTTCGCTCTTCGACAAGAAAATTATTTTTAATATTTCGAAATGAACCTTGATAACCTAATTCAATTTTTTCAGTTTTGGAAATTGGATAAGTGTAATCAATTTTTGTGATCAATCTTCTTTCTCCTTCATCATCGCTTGATCGTTGCTCTAAATTATCGATTCCATTTGGATTAAAATTCGAATCAAAATATTTTCCAATTAGTTCTGAACCATCCAACTTTTCTACATCTTGAAATCGAATGTCGCCGATTAACTCATGTCCTTTATTTCCAAATTTCCGAGTGTAAGTCAAAGAATATTCTAAATTTGACTCGTCTTTAACGGTATTATCATCACGAGTAGAAATGCCAATCGGACTAAATAGATCATCCACATAATCTCGATAAACCATATTAATTCTATCATTATCTTGCCCTTGCCGATAAGTTACAGCAGTTGTAAGTATATTGTTATCATTAAAGTAATAATCAGTTCCCAATCGAACATTCCCCCATAATCCTCCTAGAATATGATCTCTTTCAAATTCCATAATCGACAATGAGTCATTTTGAATCTCTTGATAGAGCGTTCCATATCCATGATTCTTACGATAATCTAAACCGATGTTAGTGAAGAAATTAAATCTATTTTTACGATAATTTAAATTGGCGGAAACCCCATAAATATCTTGATAACCAACTGTCATATTAATCGAACCATTGACACCTGGTTTCTTTTCTTTTTTCAAAACAATATTAATAATTCCAGCAGTTCCTTCAGCCTCATATTTCGCAGATGGGTTAGTGATAATTTCTATTTTCTCAATTTGATTAGCAGATAATTGTTTTAATCCAGTACCATTCTTTCCAACCATAGCAGATGGTTTTCCATCAATCAAAATCTGAATGCCTGAATTTCCCCGTAAAGAAATAGCTCCTTCTTGACTCACTTCCACACTAGGAACATTGCCTAATACATCAGTTGCTGTTCCTCCTGTAGTCGAAATATCTTTTCCAACATTATGGATTTTTTTATCCAAAGTCATTTGCATATCACCTTTACTCGTCAGTACCTCTACTTCTTTTAATGAAGTGGTATTGATAACCAATTCTATAGTTCCAACATTTAAAATCTTATTTTCTGAAGTCAAGGTGAAAGGCTGAATCACCTGAGGATGGTAGGCGATAAATTCTATTTTCCCAAAATAATCTCCATACGGAATTGTAATGTTATAAATTCCTTGAGCATCAGTCGTTTCTCCAGAAATAAGGCTACTATCCTTTTGGGAATAAATAATAATAGTGGCGTACTCTAGAGGATTCTTTGAAGTAGATTCTAAAACTTTTCCCTTTACCAAAGCTTCATTTTGAGAAAAAAGAGAGGAAGGTAAAATTAGAAAAAGTCCTAAAATCAAATGAATGATCTTAGTTTTTTTCATTGTGTTTGTTCTTTTGCTAAATTCTAATGCTTGGATTTATAAAAATTTGACAGTTTAAACGTGTTGTTGTTTTGACAGTTCTTCATTGGATAATTATCCACGTAGCTAAAGCTATGTTATTAATTATCCATCTCAATCTGACGAAAAAAATCCTACGTTTTGACTATCAACTATTTTTAAATTCAACCACTATTTATAAAAGTGTTTGATTAACTAAAGGGCGAGTTTAGTAAAATATTTAGGGGGCTATTAGTAAGTACTTTAAAAAAAAATCTAAGGGTGGAAACAAGGGTGGTATTCAAATGTACAAATTTTATTTATAAAATGGTTTAGAAAAATAAAAAAAGCATTGTCAGGAGGCAATTCCTTAACAATGCTTTTACATATTTTTACTAGCCATGAAGTACCTACTCCATCAAGGTTATATCTCCTTTAAAAATTTCTGTTTCGCCATCAATAAATTCTATTTCGGCAACATATATATAAACCCCATTTTGCATTTTTTTATTATTAAAGTATCCGTCCCATCCTTCTGTTTCCACATTTGGAATCAAGTTTTCTCTTTCAAAAACAAGGTCTCCCCATCGATTAAATATCCTAAAACTTGGAATCGAACGAACGCTTGCATCGTCTGCAAAAATAGTAGCATAGTCATTTAATCCGTTTTCATCCGGAGAAAACGCATTTGGAATAAATACTTTTCGCTCCTTAGAAACATAAACCCAAATTATATCTGAATCAGAACATCCTGTAATCGTATCTAAAACATTGACTTGATAGCCAGTTGTATTTAAAGGCATTAAATCAAGTATGGGACAATTTTGACAACTATCTACATTCCATTCTATCAAAGCATTATTCGAATTGACTAGAACTTCTAGTTCAACTGATTCTCCTAAATTAATCTCATAATCATCCCCCAAATTAATTTCAATTTGATTAGGCAAATTAACTATTGCTACTTCATTTCCCTCACATCCATTTGCATCTTGCACATAAATTTGATAAGAGCCCGAAGTCAACTGACTAAAGCTCGGAATAGTACTAAATCCATTTTGAGCAATGCTGTAAACATAAGGGCCAGTTCCACCAGTTACATTTTCAACAATTATATTTCCACTACTCAATCCATTCCAACAATTAACATCTGTAACTACCAAATCAAAACTTATTGGAATAGGTTCGCCTAAATCATATACTCCAACAGTAGTACACCCAACGACATCTGTAACTGTAACTTCATAGACTCCTGACGCTAAATTGTTATTGAAACTCCCAACACTACTGTCGCTCCATAAATACTCGAAAGCTGTTCCAGTTCCTCCATTTACCACCGTAGATAATCCTCCATCAGTCTCACCACCACAACTAATAGATTCTACTTCTTCAATTATTACTGAGAAAGGAACAGGATCATCTATGCTCAGATTGTAGGTTGCTGTACAATCATTTGCATCTGTAACAGTAACCATATAATCTCCAGGACAAAGATCTGAAGGGTCAGCAACTGGTGCAACTCCACCTGACCAAGAATAAGAAAAAGGACCAGTTCCCCCGAGTGTATTTAAGACTACACTCGCATTACAATCACCAGGACAAGTAACATTTTGGCTTGAAATAGTTTCTATTTGTAAAGGCAAGGGTTCAATAATATCTACCGAAATAATTTGGGAAACGTAGGTGTCTGTAACAGTAATGTTATAATTTCCTTTTTCTAAATTGGGAATGGTGGTTGATCCAATATTCCCTGTAATTATTCCATTTCCAGTTGATCCACTTTCAGTATTAATCCAATTAAAGTTATAATCTCCTAAGCCATTCGCAACTGCTAAAATCAATTCTCCATTAGTATCGCCGAAGCAATTCAAAGTGTCATTTAAAACTATTGCAATATTTGGTTCGTATAAAATTGTGGTACACGATTCGTTCGAACACCCATTTCCATCAGTTACAGTTAAACAATATTCTGTTCCCCCTAAAAGACTTATTGCAGTCGTCGTCGTTTGACCATCTGACCATAGATAAGAGAAGTTGCCATCGCCTCCTGTAACTTGTGCAGTCAAAGATCCATCAGATTGATTATAACCCGTTGGTAAAACATCAACATCAATCGTAATATTAATTTCATCCAATACATTTAAATTCGTCGTTATTATACTATCGCACCCATCCCCATTAATTAATGTATCAAGGTAAATACCACTCGCTGAATAGGTTGAATTGGCTACTAAAATATTTTCTCCAAAACAAATGGTAGAATCAATAGTTAAGGATGGATCAGGAAGAATATTTACCATTCCTGTAACCACACTATCACACCCATTGGCTGCGAGGAGAGTTTCAGAAATCACTCCTGTTGCATCGTAAGTCGTATTTCCGATGACTACACTTTCGCCAAAACACAATGTAAAATCTTGAGTAGAAGTTATTTCTGTTGGCTCAGTAATTATAGCAAATGCAATTGTTGTACTTCCATTGTCATCCTCAATTTCTATTTGATAATTTCCAGCAGGAAGACTATTTATTACAATCAAATCTCCATCAGCATTAATATTTCCAGAACCTACTACTGATGAATTATTGATATTTTCATAGGAATAGATATATGGTGCCGCTCCATTCGAAACCGAAAATGAAATTGTACCATCTGTATCACCAAAGCAATCTACATCATCTCCAGAGGCATTCGCCGAAAGAATGGAAAAATCCAGATCAACACAATCTTCAGCAGTACATCCTATATCGTCGGTAATCGTAACACAGTAATTTCCAGCAGGAATATTATCGTTTAATTGGGAGGTGACTCCGTTGCTCCATAAATAAGTAAAAGGAGCTGTACCTCCTATTTCATTAGCAATCACACTTCCATCAGCCGCAGTCGCAGAACTCGCCAAAGTTGCAGGTTGTGCATCTGCTTCGAGTGAATCAGCTACAATCAAATTTGTAAAAACGGTACTATCACATCCATTTGCTAAGTTAAAAACATAGGTGTAATTCCCTGTTGCGGTGTAAGTCGAGTTTCCAATAGAAACACTTCCGCCAAAACATACTGTGGTATCAATAGTAATTTCTGGTGGATAATTTTCCAAATCAGTTACCACTACATCAAAAATCCCTGCAGTATTCGAACCAGATCCATCCACCAAAATCCAATAACTATCTCCTGGATCTAAACAATTTAACTCAATAGATTCATCATTATTTTGAGCAGTAAAACTACTTTCTACTTCAAAGAAAAATCCAGTACAAGTATTATTAAATGATCGGTAGACACCAATCTGTGCTCCAATCCCATTGTTCCAAGGTGCTCCATCTACACTTAGTGCTTCCACTAAAACACTTCCTGAAGGAGGCGCTTGAAAAGTAAACCAAACTGAATTTTGACTAATAAAAGCAGAAGGATTTGGGTCTCCAATATTATTCGCACATTCATTGTGAACATTATATACACCTGTATTTCCACCTACAGGAACCATTCCCAGATCATAAGCATCACACCTAACATCTGGTGCAGCCATGACTCCAATATCTGAAATCTCAATTCCAAAATGTCCCTCATTTTCTAAATTAAAATTATTCCCATCTATCAAAATAAAGTAATTTGTATTTGGTTCAGGGCAATCTAAAGTAAGTGACTCATCAAAGTTAATCCCATCGATTGAAGAGGCGATCATCGTCATATTACCTGTACAAGTTCCATCATCAGAAGTGTATACCGCCAATTCAATATTCATGTCGTTTCCTAAATTCATAGGATCATTCAAAGCATCAATAACGATATCATATCCAGGTGTATTCGATGTCGTAAACTCCACCCAAACACCTTGCTCATTTGCCCATTGCCCCTCATTTACAGGATTAGGTTCATTGATATTGGAAGCACATATATTATTATATCCACCTGCACTTGCATCTCCTAGAGTTCCTCCTGGAGGTAAGATTCCTAGACTTGCAGCGTTACAAAGTTCATCGTTCAAACTTTCAAAAGGAACTCCTATTGCTCCTATTGAAAAATCAATCGTGCCTTCTGAAGCACCTCCCACGGGTAAACTAAAAGTATAATTTGCAATATTTCCAGGTGCTGGAACAACAAAATTTTGACAATCTTCTTCTGGGCAACTTTCTCCAAATATATCTTCTTCAAAAGCACCCAGACAAACTTGAATTGAAGTTGGAATATCCTCTTGACAGTCAAAAGGAAACCCCCAAGCTAAATGCGGATATGCTGTCACACTAGGATCAGAATTATTATTAGAATAGTTGACCCAAGGTCCGGTTCCAACTCTGACTCGCCATAAAGGATCAGGTGCTCCGCCAAAAGGATCGGTACAAGTTGTTGTAGAATTTCCTGAATTAATGGTTACTCCTACTTGTACTTGAGCAATATTATTTTTAGGAAAAAAAGAAAGAAAAGCCAATACAAGCATGAGTTGTATGGCAAATTGGAAGTTACGGTTATGAATTTTCATCGTGGGGTAAATGTTCGTCGGTTGTTTAATTATTTAAAGTTATGATAATAATTGGACTAAATAAAATATTACTCTAGCGTTTTAAATCCATTCTTAAAACATTGAATATCAATATTTTATAAAATAATTTTTCACTAAAACGAATACTTAGATTGAGCTTAGTCCAATCAAATAAAATTTAAGAAAATTAGATAGTTGAAGTTAGGTAGAGAAGAATGGATTATTGTTTATATAAATCCACTTTATTAATTCTTTTTTGGGGAAAAATATTGTGAGTTTTATATTTTTTTTCAAAAAGAGTTATTAACAAAACGATTAATGAGTTCTATTTGTGACTCTAAAACAAAGATAATTCAATTTTTTTTTACAAAAAAATAAAAATACTCATATCCAATTTTTACTCTTATGACGAATGGACTTATTAAAAGCCACTTATCTAATTAAAAAAATTAAAATTAATTTTCCTTCTTAATAAAGATGCAACTACATAGCCTTGTCTTCGTTTTAAATAAAAAATAAAAAATATGATTTATAAAAACCCTTGGAAAACACTTTCCATTGAAGAGATATACGACAATCCTTGGATCAATATCACTCACCGAAATGTTCTCAATCCAAGTGGTCAAAAAGGTATTTATGGGAAAGTCCATTTCAAAAACATTGCTGTTGGAGCTTTGCCTTTGGATAAAGAAAACAACACTTGGCTAGTTGGACAATATCGATACACGCTAGAAAAATATACTTGGGAAATTCCAGAAGGAGGATGCTTAGGAAATATTGAACCATTGCAGGCAGCTAAAAATGAATTGCAAGAAGAAACAGGAATCATTGCCAATAAATGGACTAAGGTTTTAGACATCCATACTTCTAATTCTGTAACAGATGAATATGGAATTTGCTACTTAGCTGAAGATTTGACTTTTGGAAATTCTTCTCCTGAACCTTGTGAAGAGTTGGTGGTGAAAAAACTAAAATTTGAGGAAGCTTTTGAGATGGTCATGAATGGGGAGATAACTGATTCGCTTTCGATCGCCACTATTATGAAAGTGAAACTCTTGTTATTTTCCTAAAAAAAGTAAAGAGAAGAAAAAGGTATCGGATCGCTTGAAGAAATCCGATACCTAACTATATTTTAAAATTCATATCTATAAACAACAGAATTATGTAATGTGAAAATTCCATACCCTCCTTCCATATTATTATGGACTAAAACAGGCTCAGCAAACGGATTGCCTTGTGCATCCAAATTCAAACTTCGAGAAGTTTCATACAAATAAAGATCTCTAGTTCCTGTATATAAAACCAAATTAACTGCCACCAATTCAGTATTTGGATCTTCTCTAAACCATTTACTTTGCATCAATAACCTGAGATTATACTCATTTCCATCAAAGGTAATATCTGGAATTATTTCATCAATATTATAACCATATTCTGCAACTGGCAAATCACTAAAAGGATAAACCATATTTGTATAAATTTGTCCACTTCCAATGTCTTTTAATTCAAAGTATGCTTTATATGCATAATAATTTTCCTCCCCAGCTGGATCTTTGATTTTAACTTTCATCAAATCATACAAATCACTATCGATATCAAAAGGTACTTTATCAAATTCATAAGATAAGTTAATGATATCAGCTTTGGAAGGCATCGTCTGAGTTGCACTTACCGGATCATATCCAGGTGCTGATACCTCCAAACGATAAGTTCCTTCTGTCAATTCTGGAGCAGACTCGCCCATATATAGAATATTATTACTGTCATATGTGAAATCAAAAAGTTCATCATTTCCTTTATAAAACTTAATAGTCGCATCATCAATCACATCATATTCTTTGGTATCTACAATACCTAAACTGTTGCCAACAAAAACACTCGGAACAGTAATAACATTAGGATCAAAATGTGGTGTTGACATTTGAGCAGTAACAGCAAGTCTCGTCTCATGTGCTGGAAATTCAATAGTTTTTACTTGAGAAAATTTATCTTTCCCGCATCCTAAGACCAAAGTAAATAACAATATGTACACGAAATATTTTAAATGATTCATTTTCTTTTATTTTTTATTCTTAGACAAATTTTGACTCGACTCCAAACACAAAGTTTTTCTAAGATTCATTTTTTAATTATTTTTATTTAGAATTTAATCGCATAGGATACAGAAGGAATAATTGGAAGGATACTAATCTCTTTTAATTTTCGAGTAGTAGTCCCCGTTGCAGAATCATAATCTTCCTCCGCAAAGAGATAATATGGATTACTATTCCAATAAGCATTGTACACGCTAACAATCCATTTACGTTCATACTTAGCTTTCTTTTTCTTAAATTCTACACTTAAATCTAACCTGTGAGTGTTAGACATTCGGTACTCATTTTTATTTCCTAGCACTTCAACATCTTGGAAATATGGCTGACCTCCTCCATTCCATGCTCCAACTGAATATCGAGCAGTAGGCAAAGAAACCGCATTTCCAGTTCCAAAAATCCAAGCTCCTGAGAATGAAATCCTTTCATTCAAATCATGAGCCACCACTATAGATATGTCATGTCTTCTATCGTATCGAAATGGATAAGTTTCTCCTCCATTGATTTCTGGAAATGTTCTATTATTCCAAGATAGCGTATATCCAACCCAGCCAGTAGTTCGTCCTCTTTTTTTCTGTAGGAAAAATTCCAAGCCATATGCTTCACCATTTCCTTGTGTCACTTTTGTTTGCCAATCATTCCCAAATCCTGTAAAAAAGCTTGCACCTTCTTTATAAGAAACCACATTTTTCATTTGCTTATAAAAACCTTCAACAGACAACTCAAATTTATCATTGATCGTCTTTGCTGCGCCAATGGCAACTTGCCAAGATTCTTGAGGCTTTATATTTTCAGTACTCGGAACCCAAAGATCCGTAGGTAAACTCAAGGCTTCGCTCGTCAACAAATTAATGAACTGAGTCATAGTCGTAAATGCTCCTTTCAAAGCAATATCATTATTCATCAAATAGCGCATACCAATTCTTGGCTGAAGAGAAGTATAAAATTGATCGTTCACTTTAAAACCAGAAGCATGTAAACCAATATTAGCTTTGAAGTTTCCAAATTTCATATCATCTTCAACATAAAGATCAAACTCAGCAGATGTTTCTTTCTGCGAACCAATCAAAGTATCAATTGGCGTGTCGTCTCCAGATTCAAGTTTGAAATTTAGTGCTCCAGGTCGGTAAGTATGATGTGTGGCACTTCCACCAAACCGAATGTAATGATTAGGATTTGGGATAAAATCAAAATCTAACTTCCCTGTCCAATCCTCAATTCCTGAGATATATTTTGCCGTAAATTTTTCTTTCTCAGCAGAATCTTTGTCTTCATATCCAACCACAAATTCAATATCATAGTTACTGTAAGTCATCGTGGTATTTAAAAATAGTTTTTTATTAATTTGATAATTCCAACGAAGTGCACTAATTAAATTTCCCCAATCAATTCCCCCTTCACTCACTAAATCATCTTCCTCATATTTATTATAAAAAACATCCGCTCCAGAATACACACTTAAAAACAATCGATGTTTATCATTAACCTTATGCTGTAATTTGGCATTCAAATCATAGAAATAAAGTTTAGGTGTAATCTTGCCTCCATCAGCAGAAACTGCTTTTTTCACAATAGGGCGAAATATTAAATCTGCATAAGTTCTTCGAGCAGAAACTAAAATAGAAGTTTGATCTTTTTTGATAGGGCCTTCCAATGTAAATTTAGAAGAGATCAATCCAATCGAACCTTCTCCATGCCATTCTTTTGTATTTCCTTCCTTCATATTTATTTCCAAAACAGAAGATAATCGTCCTCCATATCTTGCTGGAAATCCTCCCTTCGTCAAAGTAACATTTTTTATCGCATCTGCATTGAATACTGAAAAGATTCCTAAAACGTGGCTCACATTATAAACTGGAACACCATCAAGGAGTACCAAATTTTGATCGGGACTTCCTCCTCTCACATACAATCCACTCTGCCCTTCTCCACCGGACTGCACACCTGGTAACAATTGTAGGGTTTTCAAAACATCTACTTCACCTAACAACGCAGGCATACTTTTAATTTGTTCGATTGGAACATCTATTCGACTCATTTGAGTTTCTTCTTCAATTCTTCCCACTCGTTCAGCTACAACTTCAACTTCCTGAAGAGAAACCTCATCTGATAATTTGATATTGATAGTCAAATCTTTATCTAAAAAAATTGGGATTACTTTGGTTTGGTAACCGATATAGGAAAAGGATAAATAAATAGAATCGCTTGGTAGCGTTATACTATAAAATCCATAAGTATTAGTCGTATTTCCAGCCAAACTTTTGGCATCAAAGATATTTGCAGCAATTAATTTTTCGCCAGTTTTTTCATCTTCAATATAACCGCTGATGGTAAATTTTTGGGTAGATTTCTTTTTAGAGGCAACTTGGGTAAAACTTAAATTGGAAAAGAAAATCAAAAGAAGGAATGTAAAAATGTGATTCCGTTTCATAAATTACGCTAGGTTTTAGCAATGTTAATAATCTGTTGTCAAATTCATTTACAAGACAATTCCATTATAAAATCCCCCTACGTGAATTTTATTTTATTTGAAATAAAAATTAACCTCTACCTCTTTTTCTTGATTATTTGAAAAAATAGTACTTTGGATTTTTATTAAATAAACTATGTTAAAAAGCAAATAAACAATTGAAGCAATTTTTTAAAAAATTAAATGAGCCATTTCCTGAGTCAGAGACTCCAAAAGAAAATGTAATTAATGTTTTAGGTGTAGGAATATTTATTACTTTCTTTTTATACTTTTTTCAAGTTGGGGGAATGAATAATTATGATGGGAATGCATTCTTAATGTGTTTAAATTTTGGACTAATTACAATTGTAGTTGCTCTTACTTTTGATTTTTTTGTTGGTTCTATTTTAAAGGTTAAAAAAAATGAACCAACTTGGACGTTAAAGAAATGGATCATTTATATGTTTATTTTATTGATCTTAATAAGCCAAGCCAACTATGCTTATTATTCTTATCTAGCAGGATTTAAAAATATCGGATGGGCAGATTTTTGGGCGATGATTTTTTATACTGTTGCAGTTGGAATTTTTCCAGTTGTTTTTTCAGGACTCATCGTGCAAATAAAATCAAATGAGAGAAATCAAATTCAAGCTGCGGATCTACAAACTAGCTTTCCCAAAAAAGAAATTCACCACGAGGTCATTCACCTTTTTTCGGAGAATAAAAGTCAAGATTTTCAAATTCCAATCAATGATATTTTTTACATAGAAGCCATGCAAAATTATGTTTCTGTTTGTTATTTAAAAAATGAAAAAATACAAAAAGAACTTTTGAGAAATACTTTAAAAAATTTGGAGACTCAACTTAATTCAACTGTTTTAATTCGATGCCATCGTTCCTTTATTGTCAATTCTGATTTGATTAAAAATGTGGAAGGGAATGCACAAGGCCTTCGTTTAAGTTTAGAAAATATGGATGAATTTAAAGTTCCTGTTTCAAGAAAATATATTCCACTTTTGAAAAAAATCATAAATTAAACTTTAAAATCATCCCATTTCACCTTGTCATTCATCCCAATTGCTTGTATTTATCCCATTCTTTTGTCATTCATCACCTAACTCAGTTTTCTATTTTTTCTTGAATTACATTTGAAGAAAAAAATTATGGAAGCAATTACAAAAGTACTTTTAACGATTCATGTTTTCTGCGGATTTTCAAGTATCATTCTTTTTTGGATTCCTATTTTTCTAAAAAAAGGAAGCAAGAATCATATTTTGATAGGGAAGATTTATGTTTTTCTAATGTGGATGGTCGTCATTTCAGCAGGTCTTTTAAGTATCAAAAATATCATTTTAGGTAAATTTGTGGTAGCAGTATTTCTAGGTTTCTTAGCGATAATTACTGCTAATCCGTTATGGTATGGAATAGCTATTTTAAAAAATAAAAAAGGCTTGAGCGATAGTTATCGAAAAAAGCATATGGCATTTAATGTTTTAATTACCTTAGCTGGAGTCTTACTTTTTGCTTATGGAATTTATTTAAAGGGTCAAGGTCAAGGTATTCTAATGCTAATTTTTGGAATTTTAGGAATGAGTTCTGGAAGAGATGTTATGATATCATATCAAAGAAAAAATGAAAATTCAAGTTGGATAGAAGAACATATTTCTGGAATGTTGGTGAGTGGAATTGCAGGATATACAGCTTTTGCAGTTTTTGGAGGAAGTAACTTTTTTAGAGAATACCTAACTGGGTATTGGTCAATTATTCCATGGGTAGCACCTACGGTCATAGGAATTGTAATAATTAAATATTACAAAAAATCTTATACAGAAAAAAAATCAGTCACAACAGACTAATTTTTGATCCAATTAAACTAGTTTAAGGCATGATGTTCGTTCTTAGTTGATCAGATAACTTAGCATACGCACAGTAAATTTTGAAACTATACAATTTCAAACTGTGAAAAAGCTAACTTTAATCATCATACTTATTACATCTTGCCTAACCGTCTTTGGGCAAATGCCACTTCCGAAAAAACCTAATATCTCTAAAAAAAATCCTTTACCAAAAGCGTATTATTTTTCAGATTGGAGTCTAGGGCTTTCGTTTAAATCTTCTTTGGAAAATATTCTACCTGATTTTTTTTCTTCGAAAGAATTTGAATTTGAGTACAAGCCTAAATTTTCTTATGAGGTAGAATTATTTATCGAGCGAAAACTAGATGACAATTGGGTCTGGATAAGTGGTGTAAATTTTCATAGTGTTTCGATTGAGTACAATCATAATTTTCCAATTATTTTTGATAAAACTAATAGTTCTCTAATTGATGGTAAATTTATCAATCAACATGATTTCACGATCAATAATACATTTGAACATTTAAATTTTATCGGTACAGCAGAGTATACAATTTTGGTAGACGAAAATGATTATCAAGATGGAGATGAACTAAACTTTAGAATTTCATCAGTCAATAGCATTAAATATTTTGGGATTCCTTTGGCTATCAAAAAAGAATTTGGTCATCAAAAATTAAGGTTTAGTTTAAAAAGTGGAATCGAAACAGCAGTAATGATCAAATCTAAAATGGATTATCGGAAGTATCATCAATCAGGTTTTTATGTGGAAGGTGATCGTCCAGATTATAAAACTAATAGGATTGGAAGTATACCAATTCAGAGAGCAAAATTATCTAATTTAAAAATTATTTCTCAATCAAATAATTTACAAAAAGTTCAATTGAATGGATTTATAAATTTGGGATTATTGCATACCTATAAGTATCATACTTTCTTTTTAGAGGCGGAATTTAAACGAGGCATTACTAAATTATCCCAAACACAAACACATACTAGTTATCTATTTAGCTATGGTTTAAAAACAGGTTTTATTAAAAGATTTAAAGAAAGTAAAGTCATTGATTTGACTAGACCTAAGCAAATCTTCAAATGGTAATTAAAGATTAGGTATTCGTTTTACAGGCGCTCATACAAGTTTATTTATTTTAACCTCTATTAAAATGAAAAAAGTGGGTAGCATTTTCAAATAACTTTGAAAAATACTACCCATTTTTTTTAACGAATTAAAGTCACATCTCCATTCTCAGAAACTCTTTCTCCAGTCGGCAATTCAATCACAAAAGTATAAGCATAGACATCTGATGGCGCAGCATTATCATCAATCTTTCCATCCCAACCATGATCTACTCCACTTCCATTGTGTACTTTTTGTCCCCAACGATTATAGATTTTAAATTCAATTACTTCGATATTTTGTCCATTAATTATTATTTCAAATTTATCATTCAATCCATCACCATCAGGTGTGAATACATTTGGAATTGTATGATTTGGATCTGAAACTTCAATAACTATTTGATCTGAATCAGTACAACCAAATTGGTCAGTTATGGTAATTGTATAAATTTCACCATCTACATTTAAAGGAGTTACTATTTCAGTATTGGCAGTTCCTCCTGAACTCCATGCATACATTATATTATCAGAAGGATTCGTCTCTACGGTTAAGGTGGTAGTATTTCCTTGAGCAATTTCTCCATCAGGATCTGCAAAGAGGCTAGTAATTTCTACACCATCTTCTACCGTTACAGTTACCATCTCGTCCACCGCAGGGCAATTATTATCATCGACAAATGAAACGGTATACTCTGTGGTTTGAGTTAAATTTCCAGTTTCAAGAGTCTCACCCGTAGTGCCATTTGGCTGCCAAGTAAATGTTCCTGGAACATTGGCAGTAGCAATTAATGTTGTTCCCATTCCATTACAGATGGTTACATCTTCCACCGTAACTATTGGTGCTGAATTGACAGTTATCGTAAATGATTCTTCCACTACGCAATCACCACGAGTTGCAGTCAAAGTGTAAGTAGTCGTTTCAGTTGGTGTAAAAATATTATCTGCTAAAATCGGATTTCCAACTCCTGCAATTGGATTCCATTGATAAGAAATATCGGGAGCAGTAACTATATTTAAAATAACAACTTCTTCTCCTGCACAAATAGTTTCATCATTTAAAGCAGGTATAACAGGTGCTTCAACCGTCGAAATAGTTACGCTATCAATGACTGGATTTGGACATTGTGTATTAGTTACTTCGAGGTAATAAGTGGTGGTTTCAGTTGGAGAAACATTTGGATTCGATTCATTTGAATTTAATGAACCATTACTTGAAGTCCAAATATAATTTACATCGATCATAGCCGGCCCACCAAGATCAATATTCTCGCCCTCGCACAAAACTGTATTTTCAGCAATGTCAAAAGTTGGTGCTGATACATTTAAAACAGTAACAACTACGGTGTCCATATCTGAACAATCTGTGGTGGAAGCAGTTGCGATAAATTCGTAATCTCCTGATGGAAGTCCCGATGTATTCAAAATCGGGTTGGCACAATCAGTACAACTCAATGAGCCTGCAAAACCTGCCCATGTCCAAGTCACATCCACTAAATTACTTTGCGCTCCCAGTCCCATACTTTCTCCTTCACATAAGGTCAAATCTACACCAGCATCGATTACCATAAATGCAACATCTACTGACAACGTATCCACAAAACAAGCTCCTGTAATTTCAACCTGATAAGTCATCGGGCCATTTACCACTACGGTTGGATTTGGGCAATCTGTACAACTTAAACCGTCCGTGGGAAACCAATTATAAAGTGATCCACCCGTAGCCTCTAAAATAAATGGCGCACCTGGACAAGCAGCTACGTCTTGAGATATAGATAAATTAGCAGCATTTGGATCAAGCACTCCTATAGTTGTCGAAGAAAAATCCATAGAGATTCCTCCTCCTTGAATACTTCCACCAAAATCATTAACTAAAACCAAATACCATTGTCCTTCGATTACTGGTAAGGTTGTAACGAAACCATCTCCTCCAGCTCCTTCTTGAGTGTCGGTAACTGTTGTTCCCGTAAATGGATTTTCATCTACTAAGCCTGTCGTAGTTTGAGTTCCTGCCCAAGTACTTCTAGCTGGTTGATTATTTTTCATGAAATCACAAATATCCGCTTGCTCATCTATCGGCCCCCAAACATTAATATCAATATCAGAAGCTTCAAAAGCATTTCCAGGACTTGCTAAAAATCCAAAATTTCCATCTTCCTGAGCTTGGAAAGAAAACCAAGTAAAATGACCTTGTCCGATTCCACCCCATCCTCCATCGTTGACTCCGGGGATAAAACATTCGGGTTCATTAGTCATTTGTTGATTTACTTGAATGGTCGACGGAAGGTTTCCACAACCATTAATCGAGAGTGCATCATCACAGTTGGCGGCAGGTGGTAAAGAGATTGGGCAAGTTGTAGTATCAATAAAAATATCAAAATCCGTACAGGCAACTGAATTGTCCACCACAAAATAATATGTTCCTGCCAATTCTAAATAAGCAGATTCTATAGTTGCCGTATCACTCATTAAACTTGATGCTCCTCCAATACAATTAAACGCATCTTCTGGACAAGCATCATAAATTGAAATTCCAGTATTGGCTCCTACTCCTACTAGCTCAACCATTATACACTCATCTCCAGGAGAGTCATAAGTAAAAATATAATCTTCTCCTCCTAACAAATTCAATCCAAATGGACAAGGCCCAAATGTTTGCGAATTGAATGTTCCACACGTACTCAAACCATCCATATCAAAAGGCAAATTTGGAATAACATCAGGATTAGCACAAGTAATAAAAGTATTATTACATGCCGCAGTTGTACATTCCCAAGTCAATTCAAAACCTTCTTGCGTCACGGAACCATCGGAAGTAAATCCAATCGTCACACAATCAGAATCCAATCCAAACGAAGTTGCAGCACTTGCTCCTGTGATATTTAAAAACTCTGGAGCAGCTGTACTATTTCCTGCATAAAAAGTCAAATTGTCAAAGTTGTTTTCAATATTAGCACTTACCAAATTAATATTGATACAAGCATGTGGGTCATTAGGACAAATTGTAAATGTATTGTTTTCACTATTAGAATAATCTGCAGTTGGTCCACCTGAATCAAATAGAGTTCCAGAACAAACACCTACTATATCAACATCTCCCATATTAAACTCCATATCTACTTCTTTCAAACAAAAAACAAAATCTCCCCAATTTGGAGTAGCTGTTGCAGACCAATCTTCTACTCTCAGATAATAGGTAAATCCTGGAGTCAACCCTAGTAGAACTAATTCCAAATCAGTTTCACCTGGCAAAGCTGCGACACAATTCAATTCTTCTAAACCATCAATCGAACAGTCTCCACGGTAAACTGCCATTTGAGGTTGAACGATTCCTCCATTGGGTCCATCGACTGCCATCATCTCAATTTGCACATCAACCATACTTCCATCGGCTGGAACAGTAAACGAAAACCAAACATCTGCATCAGGTGCACTTCCATTAAAACAAGATGGAACATTGGCACTTGGTACTGATGAAATGACACTCGCCGTAGCCATCACATTATTAAATGTATCAATAACTGGACAAATTGGTATTTCTCCTAAATCGACTAATGTTGCACATTCATCATTCGATGGTTGAGCAAAAACTACAAAGGAAGAAAGGAAGAAAAATAAAAAAAGTGGTATTCGGTTCATCATAGATTTTTTTCTAAAGATAAATCTATAAATCATTTCTAGGAGAAATAAGGATTGTTTTTTTTGTAAAAATTTAACTTTTCATCAAAAAGAAAAAACTGGATTTTCATTTTAAAAAATTACTTTTGCAAAAAAAAATTATGAATAAACTATTTTTCTTTATTCTCTCTTTAGCTGTCCTTGCAACATTTTTTAGTTGTAAAATAAAAAAAACACCAACTGAAGTTATCACTCAAAAGGATTTCCGAATTGGTTTTTATAATGTTGAAAACCTTTTTGACACAATCGACATTGATGGAAAAGCAGATGAAGAATTCACTCCCGAATCTAAGAAAAAATGGAATACAGAAAGGTATTTTAAAAAATTAAATGACTTAGCAAAAGTGGTTGATGGTATGAATTATCCTGCTATTCTAGGGTTGTGTGAAGTTGAAAATGCAACTGTCCTTAAAGATTTTACTACAGAAACCAGTTTAAAAAATCATGATTACAATTATGTTCATTTTGAGTCACCTGACTTTCGAGGAATTGATGTGGCAATGATTTATCAAAAAAGTATTTTCCAAGTTTTGGATTCCGAAACGATTGAAATAAATTTTCCAAAATCAATCATCGGAGAAGAAAAATATACGACTCGTGAAATTTTACATGTGAAAGGAATTTTTGCAAAAAAAGATACCCTTCATCTTTACATCAATCATTTTCCTTCTCGGAGAGGTGGTCTCAAAGCTAGTGAACCAAAAAGAATTTACGTCGCAGAGCAATTGATGAATTCTGTCAATAATGTTTTGTCTAAAAATAAAAATGCTAACATTTTATTGATGGGTGACTTTAATGATGAACCTGATAACAATAGTATTACAAAAACGATTGGAGCTAAAAATCTTCCTGTTGATGATTCGGAAACAAGTTTAATTAATTGTGCTGCTGAACAAGATATGATGAAAAAAGGAACTTATAATTTTAGAGGAAATTGGAATATGCTGGATCAAATTATTATTTCTAATTCGATGCTTCAAACAGGCGGAAAACTAAAAATTGGTGAGTTTCAAATTTTCCAAAAAGAATGGATGATGTATAAAAGTGATAAGTATGGTTTGACGCCAAATCGAACTTATGGTGGCCCTAATTATTATGGTGGTTTTTCTGATCACTTACCTGTTTATGTGGAAATTAGAGTGGATTAAATTAGGCAATTAGGCAATTAGGCAATTAGGCAATTAGGCGAACAGGATTTCCAAATTATGGTTTTACATCTCGCCTGATTTTCTAATTACCTGATAAACTATTGAACCAACAACTACCCATTCGGTTTCTTCTTCACCGTCTTCTTCGCATCCTTTTTCAAACCATCAAAAAACTCTTCGAACGTATTAAATTGGCGACGATAATTCAGACCAATTCCCATTCGATTATTTCTATTTCCATCCAATGCTTGTTCAGATCTTTGATAGAATCTAACTTTAAATCTTCTATTTTCAGTCAAGTAATATTCTGCTACAAAATCACTTCCATAAAAAGTTCCAGAGATGGTTTCTGTACTTCTAACAACACCACCACTCACACTTAATTGGTCATTAAAAAACCTAGGATTTAAGTTCACTTGGACTTCCGAACCTGCCAAAGCAGTCGTTTGTCCTCCACCCAAATCAAATTCCCCTGCTTGATACGTATTGTAAGCAAAGTCAAAATCAACTCCTGAAACGCCTCCTACTTCACTAAATGCATCAGACAAAAGATTAGTAATATACAACGAAACCCTAGTTGTCAAATATTCAGAGACCGTGTTAATTCCACTCGAAGTCCAATCGAAATCCGACAAATTTTCTTGTCCAGAAGGAATAAATCCGCCAATCACAATCAGTCCAAAAACTTGTCGATTCAATTCACTTTGATCTTGACGAAGCACTCTTAATTTCGTATCTACATAATTTTTTACCGTCCCTGTGATGAGTCGAGGAAATGAAATATCAAAGTTAATATCAGGTTTAAGCAAATCACCCGTCAGGTTCATTTTCAAATCTACATTGGTAGGTTTTCGAGATTGTGATTTCAAATTATCATCTCCCAATTCAATATATTCTAAAATAAAATTATAAACTGAAGTACTCAACCGATCATATTTCGCATCCAAATTTATGATCGCACCAAAAGGGTCACCTGTCCAATTTATTCTTCCACCTCTTTCTACTTTGAATTTTTTATTGACAATATTGTAGAGCGTAAATAAATAATCTCCTTCAGCAATCACATATTCTCCAAACAAAGTAATATCTCCATCCCGTGGAATAAACATTTGTAAAAACCCATTTCCTTTTCCACGAATAATATCACCAGCACGTTCATCAATTATCAATGAGACTTCTGCCTCTTCCGTCATTTCAACATTCATCCTGATTTCCATTCCTCTGATTTCTTTAGCCAATTTCCCGTCGCTAGTTTCATCCTTCTTTCTAAATTCAATAAAACTTATTTCTGAACTATTTTGAGTACCATAAGTGATCGGAATAAAAAGTTCAGAATCTTTTCCTGTCTTAGCATTTATGGTCAAATCAGTCTCGGTGAATTTCCCAGAAAAAGTCGCATCCACCTCTCCAATCGCATGACCATAGTAAAGTGGATTATTAGTTTTTTCAGTATTTAAAACCAATAATCGATCTGAAAAAAGTCTAGCAGTCAATCCTGGATATCTAAAATTAGTATGAAAAATTCCACCCGTCACATTTGCCACATTTCCATATTTATCGGTAAATGTATTCCCGGTAAAATCAAAAAAGTTATCAATAATTTTGACACGAGTAGGCGTTTCTTGACCAAAAAAATATCTTGTATTTAAATAGTCAACAGTTATTGCTCCATTGTAAATCTCAGCATCTCCTTTTGACTTAATTTCTTGTTTTGGAATTCCGCTTAGATTAGTTCTAATATCAACTAATCCATCAGTATCTGAAGCATGCTGTCCAATAAAATATTCTAAAATATTTAATGGATAATTCAACAATTCTAAATCAATATTAAAATACTTAGAAGGGTATAATTTTTCGTTGAATTTGACATTTGACACTCCTGACATTTTTTTGGTAGAAGGCAAAATAACATATCCATCCAAATTTAATTCTCTTAAACCACGCTGTATCGATAACTGTGTAGTCAATTGACTTTCCAAATCAGCTATATTCACATTTAAATCCAACTTACCCCAATCGTCTCCATTCACCCAAAACGTATCACTTTGAACAAGTCCATGTATATCTCCAAAATTATAAATATCAGGCACAGTCAAATCAACTGAATATTTCCCTGCAAAATCCATTTGTTTATAATTCCAGATACTATCAATAAATCCAGTATTGAAATTTTCTAATTTCATATGAATCCCTTTTTTATCGATGTCTTCAATGCTAACAATTCGGTTTTGATTAGTCAGCGTAAAATTTTCAGTTTCTAAAATTCTTTTTCCTATTTGGATAAAATTGTTTTCGCTAATTTCCCACTCTTCTCCAAAGACCACTAAACTATCATTGAACAAACTGATATTAAATTCGCCATCTTCAAAAAAAACTTTTCCTCCAATATTAAACCGATCAAATGTGCCTCGTTCTCCAATTGCGCCTATTTCAAATTCAACGGTATCTCTATTTAATCGACCATCTAAACTAATTTCTGGGATTTTATTTTTTCCATTCAAAATAGCATAAAAAGGAATCAAGGACGTTAATTGTCCTATGCTTTTAAAGGCACTAGAATTAAATTTTATTCCACCGATCTCAATGTTGTCATAAGTCAACTCTTCGACATCCAATTCAACATTTACTTTATAATTGATGCCATCATAATTTCCTTTCACGAGGAAATTTTTGATCGTATCTAATTTGGGATCAATTAAATAGGTGAAATTTTTAGAGTCTATTATTTGTACATCAAAATCAAATACCGTTGATTTTAAAGTATCTCTTTTTGCTTTGATATTTAATTTTTCAGAAATCTCAGGATAGTTTTTTTCAACAAAAAGAACAAAGGCATCAGGTACTTCTTGAATGTCAAAATCCCCTGTAATTTCTCCTTCAAAAATTTCAGATTTAGCAGAAAAAATGCGCTGCCCTTCTGTTCCAAAAATAGAGTAAAATGAAAGTGTATCTACCTCATATTTTTCAGTTTGATTTTTTTGAAAAACAAGGTTTCTAAATTTTGCATTTCCTTCTAAATTTGAAATATTTATATCTCGAATATTAAGATCCATTTCACCGGTAATTCCAAGGTCTTGTTTGATCAAATTCAAATCATCCAAGTTCAACGTATTGATTTTCGCTTGGAAGTCAAAAACTGGAATCGAATCTCGAAAATCGACACTTCCATCAAATGATAAATCAATATTTTCATCCTTAATAATAAAGTCTCCATCAAAAAGATTTTGTGTCAATCCACCATCCATTTTAAAATCATGGTAAGTATAATTTCGGAAAGTAAAACTATCCACATTGGCATCTATTTTTGCTTTTGCTGTGGATGCTGTAATTCCAACTCCTTCTGATATTTTTGAAGTAACGGTGATATTTCCTAGTTGATCATTACCTGTCCAAGTCTTCAAATCGAAATCAACCAAATTCAAATTCCCCGAATATTTTGCTCCGTCTCGGCCATCTTTTAAGTCCAAACGCATATCCATCGTAGCACTTCCTAAATCAGTTTTGAGATCTCCATAAGCAACAAAATCAACAAAAAACCCATCAAATCTTCCAGTAAAATTGATATTTCCTAATTTATTGAAATTGTCTGGTGGATTAAAATTGGGTACTAATTGTCGCAAAGTCCAAACGTCAGTTTTTAATCTTTTCAAATTAAGGTTTAAACTTTCATCTCCTTTGTTAGCTAAATCCCTGGAACTAAAATCGCCTTCAATAATCGTTTTTCTGCCTATCAACAATTTCAAATCTTCCCCTCGTAAATTATTAATTCGACCTTTGACTTTTCCATCCAAACGAATTACTTCATCTGCATTATCAACAAAAAATTTATTATTTTTCAACTTAGGTGCAAAGGCAATTACATCTCGAAGTGCTACCCGACTTTCATCAAATTTCAGATCCATATTGACTTTATCTTCAAAGCTTCGAAAGCTAGTAAAATCTCGATATTTAAAAATAATCGTGTCTTGAATATGACTGTATGGTGTCGTTAAATCAACTCCATTTAATTCTGTTCTTCGAGAGGTAATTCTAACATCAGGCGAGGACAAATTTTCCAAAACAAAACCACTAGTTTCTGTTGCTGAAATCTGTTTTAAATTTCCTGTAAAAACCATTTCCGACATCGCAAAACTATCAATCGCAATATCAATATCAAAGGCTTCCAAATGAGTAAAATCTAACTCTTCTTCAGAGGTTGTTTTGATGGGAGATTTTCGGTAGTTGTGGAGACTTAATTTTCCATTTCCAAAATCAAAATCATGGATCAAAAGTTGGAAAGGTTTCTTTAAAGAATCTGGCTGTATTTTAACCTCCGCCATTTCTTCAATGGCTTCCACCAAGGAAGTATCTTTTGCTAAAGGTTTCCTTTCTTTTAAATCAACTTGAACATATGCATCTTTAAAATCGACCGAATTAATAGAAACAATATTTTCAACTAGATCTATTTCATCTACTTTTATTTCTCCATCTCTGATCAAAACATTCACTCGTTCACCTTTAACTTCGTCATCATTTTCGAAGGTGACATTCTTCAAATACAAAACATCTGCTCCAATGAAAAATGGTCTAGAGGTTTTGTTCCCAGTCTTAACTTTTGGAGGAAAAAGCTTAGCTAATAATTGATTTAAATTAGATTTAGATTCGCCTTCTTTTCGTTTCAGTTTGAGTTGGGCATTTTGTAAAGTAAGGTCGCTGACATCTAAATTACTTTGAAGTAAATTGAATAAACTTGAATTAAAATTCACCACTAATTTTTCGCTAAACAACAAAGTATCTCCGTCAAAATCTTCTATATAAAAACTATCTAAAACGAGTTTGTCAAAAATTTCAAATTCAACATGATTAAATTCGACCTTGGTGTCTAGGTCTTTGGAAAGTTTTTCGGTGAGTTTTTGTCCTGCCCAATTCTGGACAACTTCCATTCGGAAAAGTACTGTTATAATTCCCATCAATAGCACGAAAAGCAAAGCGATAAACATCACTCCACGCATAATTCGCTTTCCCCAAGATCGTTTTTGAGGAACCATCATTTCTTCTTTGCTATTGTCTTTTTTCATGTTGGAAAAATGATAGAATTGGTATTTAAATCTATCTCCTTTTTAAACGGCGAAAATACGCAAATAGATGTTAAAATTGGACGATTTAACGAAGTTTTAAAATACTACAAATCTCAATTGAGAGGGGAAAAATAGTGTTGGGATTTTTTTGAAGAAAAATGTACAATGATTTTGAAAAAATTCGCTGTGCTCTTTTTTTTAGGTCAATTAAAACAGACTGCTACGTGTGAATTCAATTACTTGCTCTTCTGACCAATAGTATCCTTTCGGATGTGATTGAGGGAAACCAACATGTCCTCCATATTTTGGCGTTAATAAATGAAGGTTTGGATTAGATTTCGCTGCTTCCAAAGGATAGCACGATTCACTTAAAAATGAATCATCTTTTGCATTGATTAATAATGTTGGGATAGATAAATTTTCGAAAAAATTACGACTGGAACATTTTTGCCAATAGTCATTTGCACTTGCGAATCCATGAACTGGTGCTGTGAAATTTCCATCAAAATCACCAAAGGTTTTAGAAGCTAGAATTCGCTTAGCATCCAAGTCAGGATATAAATGTTGTTTGAGTTTAAATTTTTCTTTGAGTGATTTTAAAAATCTTTGGAGGTAAATAAAATTATGGCTTTTTTCTATTTCTGCGCTACATCCTGCAAGGTCAACTGGGGCTGAAATACCTATTGCTTTTTTTATTTTAGGGTGGATATTATTTCCTTTTTCACCTGCATATTTTAGAACGACATTTCCGCCAAGACTAAAGCCAATTAAGACCATTTCTTCGTAGTCATATTTTTTAAAAATAGTGTTGATGACAAAATCTAAATCGGTGGTTTCCCCACTATGATATCCTCTTCGAAGTAAATTCATTTCACCACTACATCCTCTAAAATTTAAAGTCACCGCATCCCAATTATGGTGATTAAAAATGCGATTCATTCCTAAAATATATTTGCTATCAGATGAACCTTCCAAGCCATGTAAAGTGATGATGATTTTCTTTCCTCCCACTTTTGACCAATCTAAATCTAGGAAATCTGCATCAGGTGTTGTGATCCTTTCTCGTTTATATTTGACTTCTTTTACTTGACGAAATAAGGAAGGATAAATAGTAGAAAAATGATGGTATTTGAAAATAAACGAGGGGTTATATTCTTTTGATTTTATAATAGGCATGAAAAAATCGTGTTATTTTTTAGATTTAGTTTCTCAAAACACAAGTTGTAATTAATTGATAATCAATCATTTACAAGATAAAAAAGGAAAATATCGAATACCGAATATTGAACAAAGATTTGAGAAGTTTGACGAAAACTTCTCATAGATAAGGACAAAGCTAACATCGTCAAACTTCTCAAATCTCAAATCCTTGTTCGATATTCGTTATTCAAAAATTCAATAAACCAAACTCTCCACTCTCACTCCTACTCCATTCAATGCAGCATTCCCAGTCAACTCATCTATCCTTTCATGATCGGTCAAATCATTAATACTGATGCCAGCATGTTCTTGAGCGATTTTCATTTTCACTCCTTTCCGACCATGTCCCCAACCTTGCGGAATGGAAACAACGCCTTCCATAATTTCATCACTTAATTGCGTTTCGATTTCGATAGAACCAACTTTTGAAGTCACTTTTACTTTATCTCCATTTTGAATTTGGAGTGCTTCCGCATCTTTTGGATGTAGGATTAGGGTGCATTCATTTCTACCTTTCACCAAGCGGTAAGCATTATGCATCCAAGTATTATGACTTCGCAACAATCGTCTTCCAATCATTTGAAAAGGAAATTCGTTTTCGGAATTTTCATTGGAGAAAAAAGTGGATTTTAATCTCTCTAAATCATCCACCAAAATTTGAGGTGCCAGATGAATTTTATCATCATTAGTTTGTAACCGACTCACCAAACAGGGCTGCAAAGCGCCTAAATCAATTCCGTGAGGATGTTGTTTAAGCATTTCCAAATTTAATCCTTGATTGGCATAAATTCCAGATTGGAGCATATTGTCCAGAACATATTCTGGTGTCAACTGACTTTCAGGTTGATCCGTTAAAATGGAAATAAATCTTCTTAAAATTTCCCAATCATATTTTTGATCTTCGTTTTTTTCAAAAAGTGGTGGAGAATATTTCACGGTATTTTTTACAGAAAATACATTGAAGAAAATATCAAAATGTGGGATTTCTAAACCTGTTGCGGCGGGTAAAATAATATCCGCATGTCTAGAAGTTTCATTGAGATAAATATCCACCGAAACCATAAAATCTAATTGGTCAAAAGCCTGCGCCAATCGCTCACCATTTGGACTAGATAGAACTGGATTTCCAGCAATACAAATCATGGCTTTAATCTGACCTTCGCCTTCTGTGAGTATCTCATCAGCCAAAGTTGCAACTGGAAACTCAGAGTTGTAATATGGTAAATTTCGGACACGAGAGCGATAACGTCCATATGAATCTAATTTACCTTTTTTGTTAGTCATTTTTAAAACATCAAATGCAGGTTGTGTAAACATGGCTCCTCCTGCTCGATCAAAGTTACCAGTAATAATATTTAAAACATTCGTCAACCATTGGCAGAGTCCACCAAAAGTTTGAGTGGACGCCCCCATTCGACTATAGCAAATTGCACTTGGAGCATTAGCAAATTGAGTCGCCAACTCTTCTATTTTTTCAACTGAAATTCCAACGATAGGAGCTATTTTTTCTAAAGAAAAATCTTTAGTAATTGCTGTTATTTCTTCAAAACCAACTATGCTACCTTTTAGATGACCTAAATCTACCAAACCTTTATTCTGTATAGTTTTTATCAAACCTAACAATAATAATGCATCTCGTTCTGGTCGAATAAAAATATGCTCATCTGATTTCCTTGCCGTCTCCGTTCTTCGAGGATCAATGACTACAATTTTCCCGCCTCTTTTTTGAATTCTTTTCATTCTTTTAGAAAAATTCGGAGCAGTCATCATACTTCCATTGGAGACCATTGGATTGCCTCCAATTATTAACATAAAATCAGTACGATCAATATCTGGAATTGGAATTATCAATCCATGACCAAACATAAAATTAGAAGCAAAATGATGAGGCAATTGATCTGCTGAAGCAGAACTATATCGATTATTGGTACCAAGTGCTCGAAGGTATAATGGTAAAAATACGCCATTTCCAAAATTATGAGCATTTGGATTTCCGAGATAAGAACCAATTGCATTTTCCCCAAATTCATTTTGAATAGATTTTATTTTTGTACCAATCTCTTCGTAGGCAGCTTCCCAACTGATAGGTTCCCACTCACCATTTTCTGTTTTTCTAATAGGTGTTTTTAATCGATCTGGATCATGATAAATATCTTGGAGTGCGACAGCTTTTGGGCAAATATGACCTTCACTCAAAGGATCTTTGGGATCACCTTTGATACTTTTTATTTCTTTCCCTTGGTAAGTGATTTCGATACCGCACATAGCTTCACATAGATTACATGTACGATAATGTTTTTTCAACTCAGTCATATTGTATTTTTTCCTAAAATAAGGGAATAATTTAGTGAAATTGAAATCTATGAAAATCAATTTTAATTTTCTAGAAAAATAAATTGCGAATGGCAATAGAAAATTTAGGAAAGTATAATTTGATAGAAATTTATTCCTAAAAAATAGAGTTTATTCGTTAGACGTTGAACGTTAGACGGTTTACGGTTCTATATACAATTCTATTTAGAATATAGTCGATAATCATTAGTATGGAAACTTTGCTAATTCTATTGTATCTTAGAGAAAAAATTAAGCATTTAACTTTTAAGTCAAGTTTCAACTCACCAATTTATCTTTTTCCAAATATCAATAAATATTAATATTACGATACAGCGTAAATCACGTTTTCGGAATCTTTTATTTTTAAAGACAGACCAATTTAATTTTCCCAAAAAACTATTCGCTTTTAGAGTAAATATTTTTTATTAATTTAAAGCAAAATTTCCCCATTCACCTATTTATATTTTCACATCACCTTTTAACTTTAAAGCTAAAATTTTAAACTAATTCTATCAATTAAATCTTGAATAACAAATAATTTAAGATTTATAATTGACTGGTTATCAATGACTTATTGACGATCATTATGTCTTATTTTAAATACAATCACTTTTTAAAAAACAAGATTTCCAAAAACTATTAAACAAACTCATATGCGTAATTTCTACATTTTAATTTTTATTATTTTACCATCCTTTCTTTTTGCTCAAACCATCAATGATTGCGTAGATGCCGAGGTAGTTTGTAATAATGGAAATATTTCCTTTAATCCACAAGGGTCAGGTATAGATGATTTTGCTAATCCAAACAATAACAATGGATGTTTATCAACTGGTGAGAATTCGAGTGCTTGGTATTATTTTGAAATAAATGCAAGTGCTCCACCCAATCAATCTTTAGGATTTACGATTAATCCTACTGGAGGAGCTGGGCAAGATTATGATTTTGCATTGTTTGGACCAGATGTACCTTGTTCTGATTTGGGAAGTCCACTTCGATGTTCTTATGCAGGCCCCGGTTGTGCATTTTGCCCTCAAACAGGACTCGGAATGGGAACCAATGATCAATCTGAAGGAGCTGGAGGAGATGGATTTGTTAGTGAAATTACAGTTCAACCAGGACAAGGATACTTTCTTTTGGTTGATAATTTTTCCAATAATGGAATTGGATTCGATTTATCATGGACTGGAGATGCTGCAGATGATTTGAATTGTAATGCAGATCCACCATGTGATTTAGTAGTTGATGCAGGACCTGGAGTAACAGGTTGTTCTGGTGATACTGGAATATCATTAAATGGTACAGCAATTGGAAATTCAGGAAATGAAACTTATAGTTGGACAGGAACCAATGGTGCTACAGCTTTTTTAGATGATCCAACTAGTCCAAATCCAAATTTAAATTTCCCTCCAAATGTAAGTGGTACTTTTGATTTTACGTTGACTGTAACTGATGATACTTGTATTGATGACGATATGGTAACTATTACTATTAATCCATTACCAATTGTTACGCTCACTCAACCTGCAGCATTATGTGATGATGGAAATACTTTTACGATTGATGCTTCCCCTCCTGGAGGTATTTGGAGTCCTAATATGCCAAATGGATTTGTAGATCCTGCTGCTTTAGGAGCTGGAACGTATGTAGTAGATTATACCTATACAGATGCAAACGGTTGTTCGAATATGGATATGACAACAGTTGTAATTAATCAAAGTCCAACTGTGACAATTGATTTTTTCAATACACAATTATGTACCAATGATGATCCAGTATTTTTATCTGCCTCTCCTCCAGGTGGAACTTGGAGTCCCAATGTAGCAGGTGGAACATTAATTCCAGGAAATGTTGGTGTAGGAACTTGGACTATCAGTTATACCTATATTGATCTTAATGGTTGTGAAGGAATGGATGAAGTAGAAATCAATGTATTTCCAGAACCAATTGCCATAATTACTGACCCAGGACCAGTTTGTAATACAGGGGATCCCATATTTTTAAATGCCGATCCTTCTGGAGGAGCTTGGGGACCTAATGCTATTGGAGGTGTTTTTGTTCCAGCTAATCATTCTCCTGGGTTTGTTCCAGTAACTTATACCTATACAGCTCCTTTTGGATGTGTCACTTCCACCACTATAAATATTGAGGTAGTAAGTGCTCCAGTTGCAGATATTATGACTCCTCCTGTTCTATGTACTAGTAGTAATCCATTTACGCTAACTGCAGATCCTCCAGGAGGTACATGGGGAGCAAATACTCCAGGAGGAGTAGTTGATCCAAGTGTATTAGGTGCTGGTCAAATTACTGCAGTTTATACTTATTTAGATCCAACTGGCTGTTTATTAGTAGCTTCTGAAACGATTACAATTGAGGGCCCACCAACCGTAACTATAAATGCCGTACCTGATATTTGTATTAATGGAAATCCAACGACAATTACAAGTTCACCCACAGGAGGTACTTGGAGTGCAAATGCACCAGGAGGAATTTTTGATCCTTCCGTTGGAACAGGTAGTTATACGGTAACTTATTCTTATACTGACCCAGCTAGTGGATGTTCGGATATGGCAAATACTACTGTCAATGTTGTTAATCAACCAACTGTAGGAATTACAGGAAGTAATTCATTTTGTACAGGAACTTTTACCGTTTTAGATGCTGATACTGGTTTTGCAAATTATGTATGGTCAAGTGGCGAAAATATAAATTCAATAGTAGTTACTACTCAAGGAACTTATACCGTAACTGTAACTGATGCAAGTGGATGTACCGCAACTGCTGAACAAATGGTGACTGAAAATTCATCACTCCTTCCTACTATTTCAGGAGCAACTGCTATTTGTAGCGGTGCTTCTACTACTTTAGATGCAGGTGTTTTTGATATGTACAATTGGTCAAATAGTACTTCCAATCAAACTATATTGGTGACTACGCCTGGTACATTTACCGTAACGGTAACTGATACAAACGGCTGTACTGGTACTGCGGAAGCCGTAGTTTCTGCTAATAATTCACCAGTACCAACCATCGCAGGAACTACTTCTTTTTGCCCTGGCGAATCAACCACATTAGATGCGGGAGTTTATGATATGTATAATTGGTCAAATGCTACTTCCATGCAAACAATCTTAGTTACTACATCAGGAATATATACAGTTACTGTAACTGATGGAAATGGTTGTACTGGTACTGCGGAAACTTTTGTTTCTGAAAATACTGTTACCCCTCCTACTATTTCTGGAACATTATCTTTTTGTCAAGGAGAAAATACAGTTTTAGATGTAGGAAATACATATAGCAATTATTCATGGTCAAGTGGTTCATCTACTTCTACCACAACAATATCAACAGGAGGAAATGTAGGTGTAACCGTTACCAACGGAAATGGATGTACCTCTGAAGCTTCTGTAATAGTAGTTGAAAATACACCACCTTCTCCAATGATAACTGGACCAACTTCTATTTGTATCGGAACTTCCACAACTCTTGATGCAGGTGGAGGATATACTGATTATATTTGGACAGATGGAGAAATAACAAGTACTATATCTGTAAACCAAGCTGGAACATTTACTGTTACGGTCACAGACGGAAATGGATGTACTGGGGTTGATCAAGTGGTTGTGGATATTACTCCAAATCTACAACCTACGATTTCTGGAAATTTATCAATATGTCAAGGCATTTCAACCATCCTTGATGCAGGAGCTGGGTATACAGATTATATATGGTCAAATGCCGAAACATCTAGTACCATATCTACTAATCAAGCAGGAACCTATACAGTAACAGTTACAGACGCAACAGGATGTACAGGAACTGATCAAGTGGCTATTTCAATTGCTCCAGGTCTTTCTCCAACAATTACTGGAGCTCCTAATTTTTGTAATAATACTTCAACTGTTTTAGACGCTGGAGTTTATGATGATTATATTTGGTCTGATGGTTCTGGGAATCAAACTTTAAACGTTACTGCAAGTGGGACTTATACCGTGACCGTTTCAGATGCTGCGGGATGTACTGGTATTGATGAAATGATTGTATCTGAATTTCCAATTCCAGCTCCGCAAATAAGTGGATCAACTTCATTTTGTACAGGAACGTCAACAATTTTGGATGCTGGAACATGGATAGATTATTTATGGTCTGATGCTTCCACAGGTTCTTCAATTACTGTTGCAGCAGCAGGAACTTACACGGTAACCATCACCGATGGAAATGGGTGTACAGGAACAACATCTGTAGATATTGTTGAAAGTACTTCATTGAATCCGACCATTGTAGGAAATTTATCCTACTGTCCAAATGGATCAACAACTTTGGATGCAGGATTCGGTTTTGCAACTTACGATTGGTCAAATGGAAGTATGAATCAAACACTTGAAGTAATGACATCAGGAGACTTTACGGTAACTGTTTCTGATGCTTCAGGATGTACAGGAACAAGTGTAGTTTCAGTTGACGAAAGTATTCCTCCTAGTGCAAATATTGTAGGTCAAAATTCTTTCTGTACAGGAACTAGCACAACGCTCGATGCAGAAAGTGGATACATTAATTATATATGGTCTGATGGTTCCACCGATCAAACTTTGACAGTTAATCAGACTGGAACTTATACTGTCACAGTAACTGATGTCAACGGGTGTACTGATCAAACTTTTATAGATGTACAGGAATTACAAAGCTTAGATCCTATGCTTTCTGGGGTTAGTGCTTTCTGTGAAGGAAGCTCAACAACAGTTTCTGCAGCAAGTGGATTTTTAACTTATGTTTGGTCAGATAATTCAACGGATGAATTTATTCAAGTTGGTTCACAAGGAACATATACAGTTACTGTTACAGACACAAACGGATGTACTGGTTCGGAATCAATTTTAGTTTCCCAAAATAATAATCCAATTATTAGTATTACTGGTGACACTCAATTTTGCCCTGGAACAACTACAGTATGCATAGCTCCTCCAGGATATGCAAGTTATTTGTGGTCAGACGGATCAACGGATGAAACTTTACCTGTTAATAATGGAGGGACTTATACTGTTACTGTAACCGACACCAATGGTTGTACAGGAACAGATGAAACCACAGTTGATGAATTATCTTCTCCAACTACAGTTATATCTGGTGAACCAAATTTCTGTCCTGGCGAATCAACAATCTTAAATGCAGGAGCAGGATTTGCAAGTTACTCATGGTCTAGTGGATCAACGAATCAGGATATAACTGCAGATCAAGTTGGAACATTTACAGTTACCATTACAGATGTAAATGGTTGTACTGGTCAATCAGAAATCATTGTTACTGAAAATATTCCGCCGTCTCCAACTATCATAGGAGCGTCTTCTTTCTGTTCTGGAAATTCTACTATTTTAGATGCAACTGGAAATTACACGAATTATATTTGGTCGGATAGTTCAACTGATCCAACTTTGAATGTTTCTATAAGTGGAACTTATACCGTTACTGTAACCGATACAAATGGGTGTACTGGAACGACAGAATTGGATGTTACAGAAACTACTTCTCTCCTACCAACTTTTTCAGGAGAACAAGATTTTTGTCAAAATGAATCTACTGTTATAACTGGTGAGTCAGGATATTTTTCTTACCTCTGGTCTGATGGTACAACAACAGAAGACATCACAATAACTGATGCTGGAACTTATACTTTGACAGTTACCGATGCAAGTGGATGTACAGGAACAAATACTATTTCTATTATTGAAAATACACCTCCTACTCCAACTATTGCTGGTTCGACTACCTTCTGTACTGGATTTTCAACTACTTTGGATGCTGGAAATTACGATCAATATATTTGGTCGGATGCATCAACTGACCCAACTCTTACTGTAAACGTTGATGGTGTTTTCTCTGTAACCGTTACTGATGCAAATGGTTGTACAGGAATTGCCTCCACTCAAGTTTCAGAAAGTACTCAATTACAACCTGTGATTTCAGGAGAGGACTCTTTCTGTGCTGGATCATCTTCTGTATTAAATGCAGGAGCTGGATTTTTAACTTATGAATGGTCGGATACAAATAACTCTACTTCACAAACTTTAGATGTTGCTACTCCTGGAACTTACACCGTAACTGTTTCGGATGCAAGTGGATGTACCGGTGAAACTTCAATTGTCGTTTCCGAAAATACACCAGTAGACGCAGGGATAGCAAATCCAACAACGAGCTTATGTAGTGTCGATGCAACAATAATTAATTTACAAAATGAATTAACTGGTGCTGACGCAAATGGAACTTGGACAGAAACGTCTGCTATTCCTTCTTCTGGAATCGCCTTTGATCCAACGTCTGGATCATTTAATACAAATGGACAAAATCCAGGAACTTATACTTTTGAATATTTCTTAGCTGGACCTGGATCATGTCCTAATGATTCTGAAATAGTAACCATAGTTGTCGAGCAAACTCCAACTGCATTTATCGATCAACCAATAGCTTTAAATTGTAATAACCCTACTACTCTTTTAGATGCCTCAAATTCTATCGGAGGCGTTGACTTAATTTACCAATGGTCTTTAAATGGAAATATTATTACAAGTGCAGATTCTGCTTCAATCATGATAGATTCAGAAGGTACTTATGACTTAATCGTTTCATTGCCAAATGGTTGTTCTGCAAGTACCTTTATCGAAATGACCCAAGATTTCCAAACTCCTGACGTAGATGCAGGGATGGATCAACAATTAACTTGTCAAGATGGTCAAGCAACTTTGAACGGATCAAGTTCCGTTCCTGGAGCTATTTATACTTGGGATGGCCCTGGTATTTCTACTGCCAATATGAATGATCAAAATCCATTAGTCACTTCTGCTGGAGATTATACTCTAGTTATAACTGATCCTCAAAATGGATGTGAATCTTCTGCTGCCTTAGTCGTGGTAACTGCAGATATTAATTCTCCAGTATTTAGTTTGGATGATGTGGATCCATTGGATTGTAATAATTCAACACAAGTCTTAGTTGGACCATTTGCGGATAATTTCGCTTACCAATGGTTCTTAAATGGAGATCCAATTACAGGCGCTACAGATCAAGAATACGAAGCTAATCTTCCTGGAACTTATTCTTTAGAAATCACTAATACTGATAACGGTTGTAACTCTACTGAATTAGTCGAAGTCGATGAATCAGTTGATCAACCAACTGCTGAAGCTGGAACTGCTGATATGCTAACCTGTGATTCGGGATCCGTTTCTTTGGATGGAACTGGCTCGACTACAGGTAATATGACTTATCAATGGATTGATCCTAATGGCAATTCAATTGCAAATTCTAATACTTTAAATATTTCAGCTACTCAACCAGGAACTTACACATTGATTGTCACTAATAATGACAATGGTTGTTTTGCAACGGATGAAGTAACCGTTAATGTAGATAACAACTTCCCAACTGCAGATGCAGGTGCTAATGCAACTTTGGATTGTGATTTCAATAGTATTCAAATTGGAGGTAATTCTTCTACTGGTTCAAATTTTACTTACAATTGGACTACTCAAAATGGAGGAACTATCACTAACCCTACTAGTGCAAATCCATCCATTAATCAACCGGGAACTTATCAAATATTAGTAACTGATACCGACAATGGATGTACCGTAATTGATGCCATTGAAATTTCTGAGAATACCAATATTCCAGTTCAAATAAATTATGAATTAATGCCAATCTCTTGTAACGGAGAAGATGATGGTTCATTAACTGTCTTAACTGTGGATGGTGGAACAGGACCTTATCAGTACTCATTCAATGGAGGAGCATTTTCTGACGTTAATACTTTTCCATTTTTAGGAGAAGGCGATTACTCTTTATTGATTACCGATGCTTTAGGTTGTGAATTGGAAACAGAAGTAAATCTAGTTGCTCCTGCTCCATTCATTTTGGATTTGGGAGAAGACATCACAATTGAGTTAGGTGAGACCGCTCAGATAAATGCTGTAGTAAGTCAATCTTATGATAGCTTATGGTGGAGATTGGACGCAACACTTCCTTGTGAAAATTGTCCAAATCCAATTGTTGCTCCGTTAGAAACTACCCCTTACCAAGCTACAGCTTTGAATTTCAATGGCTGTGAAGATACAGATGACATCACCATTTTTGTAGAGAAAAATCGAAACATATTTATTCCAAATGTATTCACTCCAAATGATGATGGAAACAACGATGTATTCATTGTCCATGGAGGAATTGATGTGGAAAAAATTCATGTCTTGAAAGTTTATACTCGTTGGGGCGAACAAATTTTTGAACAAACTGATATTCAACCAAACGATTACTCTGTTGGTTGGGATGGATTTTTCAAAGGTGAAAAAATGAATCCAGCAGTCTTCGTTTACTTTGCAGAAATCGAATTTAAAGATGGTCGAAAAATCATTTACAAAGGAGATGTTGCGCTAAGAAGATAAGTTGAATTCAATTTTTTTTTATAAAAAAATAAAAACCGTTGAGAAGACATTTTCAACGGTTTTTGTTTTTTGGAAAATAAAAATGAGTTTTATTACATTTACATTAGAGTTTATTCTAAATAGAATTGTATGAGCGACCGTAAAACGTCTAACGTTCAACGTCAAACGAGTAAAGCCTATTTGTGAAAACTATTTGATTTATATTTTAAAACTATAACATGAAAGAAATTATATTTTCATTTATCCTAATTCTATCTTTTTCTAATTTGGGAAATAGCCAAATGGAGGTTTCAAAATTGAAAAGAAAGACTCATCTTAAACAATTAAAGGCAGGAATACTTTTAGTTCAACTTCCTAATAGTGATAAAAAAATTAACATCCTCAGAGAACAAGGAAAAGAAAAAAGAGCAAAAAAAGAAGAAAAAGAAGTCAATAACATTAGAGAAAGCATCATAAAAGGATTTGAAGAAAAATGGGATTATTCACAAGTCCTTTTTTTTGAAGCAAAAAACGCAAAAGAAGTTTTCCTAAAAAACCCTGATTACTTGCTAAATGCTGATTTACAACCAATAAAAGAATTTCCAAATCTTGAACACCTATATTCTGTTAGATATGGCATAGGTAATCCAAATGGAGAAGTCTACCGATATAATGGAGTTGGGTTTCAAATCAGATATGTCAAAGATGGAGCCTTACAAGCTCTTAAATATGATATTTTTTATCATTGGAAATTAGGTCCATTCAGACTTAAGGCTATTTTAAAAAGTGCGCAAAAAAGAACATTCTCAAGAATCCAAGATCAGATTACAGAATTCAACTATAAACTTCAACATGTCATATTCCCAAACTATTAACCTCCAAGATAAATACCAACAAATCAATGAACATTGGTCGCCAAAAATAATCGGGGAACTCAATGGTCAACATGTAAAACTCGCTAAAATAAGTGGCGAGTTTGTTTGGCATTCACATGAAAATGAAGATGAATTATTTATGGTCATCAAAGGAAAACTTTTTATGGATTTTCGAGATCGAACAGAAATTGTTCAAGAAGGTGAAATTATTATCGTTCCAAAAGGAGTCGAACATCGACCAAGAACTGAAAACGAAGAAGTACAAATTATGCTTTTCGAACCTGCTGCAACTATCAACACAGGAGGAGTCGTCAGCAATTTAACGAAAGAAAATTTAGAAAAAATATAACAATCTCAACCAAAAAGTGTGGCACGTTTTCAAATCGTGTCCTGCTTAAATATTTTAAAATAACAATACATTTACAAATCCCCTGAAATCTATTTTGCAAAAAACGCCTACTTATTTTTTTATCTTTATTTCGGTAATTTTTTTGCTTTGGAAAAATACCAACCTTAAAGAAAAATTCTTCGAATTGCAATTCGATAATACTTCAAAGCAAGGAAGAATTACCCAACCAGAAAAAATAAAAAGCATCCTCAATTCTTTTCCAACGATTCCATTTTCTCACTTAAAAAAAGAATACCTTTCCAAAACCAAATACGAAAAAAAGAAATATAAAAAACTCGCAAAAGGATCTAACTTATTGATAATCAAGGGAAAAGATATTTTCAAATTCATAGTTGGTAGTTTTAGGATAAAGGATTTTTTACCTAAAGATGATTTTTACTATGAAAATATTAATGCACTTGGAGCAGGTAAAGAGATATTTTGGATGGTCGATGAAAAATTACTTTTAAAACTTTTAGAATTACAAAATGTTCTTTTCAAAAATGGTTACAACGAAAATGGTTTTACAATTGTCAATGGATTTAGACATCCTGCCTACAATGAAAAAGTCGGTGGTGCATCTTTGAGCAGACACCTAAAAGGTCAAGCACTCGATCTCCAAATCGGTGATATCAATAATGATGGAATTGCCAACCAAAAAGACAAAATTATTGTCTTGGATTTTTTAGAAAATAAGATAATCAAAGACGAAGGTGGAATTGGAAAATATCCTGGAACCATGTCTGTCCATTTTGATGTACGTGGTTATCGAGCTCGATGGGATCAACAATAAATTTATTTTTCCAAAAAATAAAAACGAATGAGATTAATTTTTAGAATTCTTGGTGGATTTATTTTACTTTTTTTTATCATCGTTACCTATTTCTATTTTTTAGGAACAGCAGATTTAAGAACTGATTTAGCAAAAAACGAACCTAATGAAATTCGTGCAAAAGCATTGTTACAAGAAATGGGCGAAGCTCATGGAATTGCCAATTGGGAAAACATAAATACATATTCTACAAAATTTGAGGATGTCTTTTTTGGAGCACTTGGTTCTAACAGCCATGGCTACGCAGAGGACTCCGTTCAGTTTTCACTAAAATATATTCCAAAAACTTATGATGGGAAATTAGAGTTTTTGTCTGGCGAAAAAGAAGGATTATCATGGGGAATTCAATCTTGGAAAAGCTATATTTATTCTGAAGGAAATGGGCATAAATTTAAAGAGGATCCAGATATTACTTTTTGGTTGCCAACTTATCAATATTTTATTGAGTTTCCACTTCGTATTCAAAATGCCAATTCATTTGCTTACGCTGGTGAAGCAGAAATTGAAGGAAAATCTTGTGAAGGAATTATTGCTTCTTGGAATACAACTGCCCCTCAAAGAGATATTGATCAATACCTAATTTGGTTGGATAAAAAAACTAAGCGAATTGTAAAATTGGAATACACTATTCGAGAAATGTTTAATTTTTTAACAGGAGCTGCTTACTTTCACGATTATAAAAATTATGATGGAATATTGTTGCCTTCATCCATGCCTGTGGAATCTAATTTATTGGAAGAAGGTTTTTTACATGAGATGCGCATATTAGATTTTGTTAAAAATACTTTTCCAGAAAGAGAATTACGGCCCAATCGTGCGTTGGTCCCGATGGGCGATGCTAAATAATCATTAATGTATAATGGAGAATACTACTAACTATATACATATTGTGGTATCCACCATTATACATTAACTATTATTCCTCACATCCTTTTCGTTGCCGAGTATCCGAAAGATGAAAAATTTTCCAACCATCCTTAGTTTTGGTCAAATGAATTGCATCGACTCCACAATGTGAAAATTTTTCATCCAAATAAAATCCATACTTGGTCCACACTTGTGCTAAATTTCCATCCACTCGAATTTCAGTATCCCAAATTTTTTCATTCCAAACTTCTTCATGCGGAGTTCCAACTGCATTGATAAATTTTTGTACATCATCTTTTACCAAAACTGCTTCTCCTTTTTTATTGGTGTAGGAAGTAAACATATCTACATGTTTATAAAAACAGGAACTGACCATAGAACTATCTCCTGCTCGCATTCCATCAAAAAGATGAACAACGACTTTTAAAACTTCCGCTTCATCATTTGGCATCTCTTTTTTAAGTTCAGATGAATCTATCTCTTTTTCATCTTGACTAAAAACAGTAAGAGAAAGAAAAGCAATAAGAACAAGTGTACAAGTGAATTTCATAATTTCCGTTTTTTTATTTTTCTGGCAATTTCTTTAAAAGAAAAGTATAATTAGAAATGGTTGCAACAATTTTTATAAAAAACAAGGTTGCCCAAATTAAAATTAATTTTTCTAATCTAAACAAAATTTTATTCTCAGAAATTACTTTCTAAAGATTTCCATAAAGAAAATAGAGTCAAACAATTCAGGCAAAACTACCTCTCTAAATCAAATTACAAATAGATTGAATTATCAAAATTTTATTTTGCCAACAAAAAAATTATATAAAAATACATTTTCCAAAAAGCTATTTCCCTAAAAATATTTTCTATTTTTTTCCAAAAATACTATGACATTTCGAGCCGAATTCTTCCATTTTACTCCCATTTTGTTAATTTTACACTTTCCATTTTTACAAATATAATTATGAACGAGAACTTACAAGAAGCATTTATTATTCTGGCAGTTGGCATGATAACAGTTTTTGCTATTTTATCATTAGTTGTCCTTAGTGGTCAATTTTTGATAAGAATCACAAATAAATACGCCCCACCTCAAACCGCAAAAGCAAACATTTCCAATCATCGAACTTCTCAAATCACCCAACCTTCAAACTCTATAAATAAAAAGAAATTAGCAGCCATTATTGGAACTGTTGATCATATAACATATGGAAAAGGAAGGATAGAAAAAATTGAAAAACTCTAATTTAGTTTATCCGTCAATCAGAAAATCAGTCAAACGGGCAACCTAACAAACTAATTATCTGATAAACCAATTACCTAATAATCTAATCAAAATAGAACCATGAGTAGAAAAATAAAATTAGCCCTCGTCTATCGAGACATGTGGCAATCAGCAGGAAAATATGTTCCGAGAGTAGATCAATTAGT
>JBGCFD010000074.1:0-3466 GCA_045106765.1 Saprospiraceae bacterium
CATCCTGAGCATTCACATTCATCAAAAAAAGAAAACCAAAAGAGAATAGTAAAATTTGAATTTTAGTTTTTTTCATAACAGAACGTTTATATTTTTTCAGAGAAAATAAGAATTTAAATATACGTATTAAAAAAAAAATGCCTGCATTTTTAAAGATTAAAATGCAGGCAAAATCAATTTCATTTATGTCTAAAAGGAATTATTCTTTCCCTCCTTTTAATTTATCTTGATAAATTTTCAGACCAGTCCAATCTCCATCATCTGCCATTTTTGCTTGCTTTGGCCAAGTGCCAGGGTTGGCTAATTTGTACCGTGAACCAGCAGCATCTAAAATTACTTGAATTTCTTCAGGCGTTGATTCAGACAATTCTTTCCAAGTTTTGATGCCTCCTTCTTTTAGCAAACTTTCAATTTTGGGACCAATGCCTTCGATTACTTTATGATCATTTTGCTTTACATTAGCAAAACCTAAAAATTTAAAATACATTTTTTCTGCCTTCGAATCACTTTCTTTTCCATCAGGGCTTCCTAGAACTTTTTGTAAGGCGACCAATTTGTCCCACTCATTTTCATTCGCCAATCCTGCTTGCTCCGACCAAGTTGAAGGATCATGCATTTTGTATCGAGGCCCAGCATTATCTAAAATTACTCTCAACCTAAGCTTACTCGTTTCAGATAATTGTTTCCATGTATCCACTCCCTCAGCATGTAACACTCCTTCAATTTTAGGACCGATACCTTCAACAATTTGTAAATTACTTTTCGCAAAGGCTAAAGCATATCCTGAATTTTGTCCTCCAGAACCTTGCTTTCCTTTATCCTTATTTTCTTTTTTACCTTTTCCTTTTTTCTTCTTCTTTTTATTTTTCTTCTTCTTCTCCTTTCCTTCACCTGGTTCAGATTCCTCCTCCGTAGATCGAGACGCCAACATCAATTCTAATTCCGTAATTCGAGCTTGAAGTGTTTCTCTTTCTGCTGAAAAATCTTCCGTAGGTACATCAGCAATTTTATTAACCTCCATTTCCATGTCTCCATAATTTGCTTTTAGGTGAGCATAGTCTGCTTCCATTTTAGTGTTAGCTTCGTAAGACACAGCCAATTTTTTCTCTAAGTCAGCAATACGAGCTTGCTGTTCTTCCAAAGCTTGAATTTGCTCATCAGAATTAGTATCGCCAGATTCATAATCATTAGCATCTAGTTGAGTTTGCATTTCTGTGAATTTGCTTTTCAAAGCAGAATAATCATCTTGCAATTTAAAGTTGGTACTTCGAGATTTTTCTAGTTGTGCTTCTAAATCAACGATTTGGTTTTCCCATTTCGAAACGTCCACATCTCTACCTCCGCCAGTTGATTCGAGTTCCTGATATTTTCCTTGCAATGCTAGATATCGAACATCCGAATCCGCCAATCTTGATTTTGCAGTTGCAAATTCGCCACTTATTTTTTCTCGATCATATTTCGCTTGTGCTAAATCTGATTCTGTTTCGGTGAATTTCTTTTTCCAATTTTTAATATCCCCATGGAGTCCGTTTACCTCTGATTCTAATCGACTACCTTTTGTCCAATTCCATAATAACCAACCTAAAATCCATGCTCCTAATAAAAGTGGAATCAGCCACCAAGAACAGTTGGGACACCAAGAAAAAATTCCTAAATATATTGATAAAGTCATTGTTATATTTTTTTGATTCTTAGAAAAACTCTTTGCTCCTAAGAAAGTTTTTATTTTAAAATGATAAAAAAGAAGTCATCCTACTTTTCAATAGATTACTTCAAAGTGATTTCCACTCTCCTATTTTTATGTTCTCCCTCGCGAGTTCGATTCGAAGCAATTGGATATCGTTCTCCTTTGGAGTCAACTGAAATTTTACTTTTATCTGCACCATATTTCACTAACAAATTTCGAATCTTAATAGCTCGTTGCAAACCTAAATCATAGTTATAAGCAGGGTCACCAGTACTATCTGTATGTCCATTGATATGAGCAGATTTTCCAGTTTGAATCATATGTTCTGCCAGCTCTGGGAGGTAATCATCCATCTCTTTATTTTCTTCTTTATCCGAAGAATTAAAAGGGAAATTAATCGTAATATTATTTACATCAAATGATCGAATAGTCGTTTCATCGACTCTCGATCTGGTTACCCAATTGAATTCGGAAGATTCAAAAGGATTATCTTCTGCTCCTTCTAAATCATCTACCAATTTGCTATTGATAATAATTCGATCTTCCCCAATGAAATCTTTAAACAATTTCCTCAATTCATTAGCTCGTGCCATTCCCATATTTTCAAAACCATCAGGAGTCTCTTCATCTGAAAAATAATAACCCGTGATTTGAAGATCTTTATCATCTTCCAACCCTGCTAAAATTTCATTTTGATACGCTTCAAAATTATCAGAAGTTATTGGAGTTTGATCAGACCAATTAAATGTGGGTACTCCGCTATCAAAATTGGTATTGGAAAGGTCATCGTCGGGTGGGTCATCTACAGGCGGAACAACTGTAGTTGTAGTTGCATCACCGCTGCAAATTCCTGCAATTTTTTGGGTGTATAACCAATGCCCTACGATAAAATAGAGCAAGGTAAAAATCAGTAAAAAAATGGTTCTTAAACTCATAGTCATGTTTTAATAAAAAAATAGGGTGAATGGATTTTTTTGTATTAGCTAATTTAAAAAATTAAAATGAAAAACAAACTAAATCAGGCGATTGTAAATCCTTTAAAACATAGACGAAAAGATTCCGAAAAAGAAACGTTATTTGTGGTTTTTACGTTAAAAAAATTCATAGAAGTAAATAGTCAACTATTTTTTCAAAAATCAAAATCACATTTAAATGAAAATTTTAGTTATCGGAGGAGGTAATATGGGTTTAACTTATGCCCAAAGTTTTTTAAGAAGTCATATCACCAACAAGGAGGATATGATGATTCTAGAAAAGTCACCTGAGAAAGCAGCGATCCTTTCACAAAAAGATATTGGTACTGTTTATGGTTCGCCAGAAGATTGTTTTACCAAAGCAGATTTAATTATTTTTTCATTCAAACCTCAAGATGCAAATGTATTGTTTGAAACATTAAAACCATTGGCGGATAGCCAACAAGTTTTTCTCTCCATCATGGCTGGTGTAAAAATCGAAACGATCTGTGATGCACTAGGAGTTCAAAAGGTAATCCGTGCCATGCCTAATTTACCTGCTCAAATTGGAATGGGGATGACGGCTTTCACTTCTTCCAACGAAGTAACTCGAATTGAATTGGTCATGGTTCAAAACTTACTCAATACGACTGGCAAAACTATTTATGTAGAAAATGAAAAAGCGATTGATGCTTCGACTGCCATTTCAGGAAGTGGGCCGGCGTATGTTTTTTACTTTATGGATGCGATGATGAAAGCTGCCAAAGGAATGGGCTTCAAGGAATCAGAAGCAGAACTTTTGGTGAGTCAAACTTTTAAAGGTGCA
>JBGCFD010000075.1:0-32260 GCA_045106765.1 Saprospiraceae bacterium
TCTTTATAAATATCTAAACCAAATAAAGTAACAGAACTATTCAAGGCACTATTAAATGAACTCATGATTGCACCAAAGATGACTGCTGCAAAAAATCCAACCAAAGGTGCAGGTAAAACAGCTTTCACTAATTCAGGGTAAGCTTGATCTGGTGTGTCTAATTGACCTTTAAATAAATAGAAAGCAATCATACCTGGAAGTACCAAAATTAAAGGCCCTAATATTTTTACACCTGCGGCAAGTAGTAATCCTTTTTGTCCTTCTTTTAAGTCTTTTGCTGCAAGAGCTCGTTGGATAATTGCTTGATTGGTTCCCCAATAAAATAATTGAACTAACATCATTCCTGTAAAAATAGTAGCAAAAGGAACAGAAGCGGAAGAATCACCTATTGCATTAAACTTGGATGGATCAAATTGATATAAGTTATCTACTCCTGTCGCAATCGATCCATCTCCGATATGGAGTAAACCAAGAATAGGAATCATTAGTCCTCCGATCAGTAATCCTATCGCATTAATTGAATCAGAAATGGCAACTGCTTTTAACCCTCCAAAAACGGCATAGACAGATCCGATAATTCCTATTCCCCACACACAAAGCCAAAGAGCAGCTGTTTGAGAAATTCCTAATTGTTCAGGTATATTGAACATAGAAACAAAAGCTAAAGCTCCAGAGTAAAGTACAATAGGTAATAAAACCACAACATAACCAGTCAAAAACAAAGCAGAAGCAATGGTTTTAGTCATGGTGTCATATCTAGATTCAAGGAATTGAGGAACAGTCGTTAGTCCTCCTTTTAAGTATCGAGGTAAAAGAAATAATGCAGTTACCACCATCGCAATCGCAGCAAGTGTTTCCCAACACATCACTAAGATACCCTCAGTAAATGCTGACCCATTTAAACCAATTAATTGTTCTGTTGATAAATTGGTCAATAATAATGATCCAGCAATAACCCCAGCAGTTAAACTTCGTCCTCCTAGAAAATAATCGTCAGATGTTTTATTGGTATCACCACTAGTGTAATAATAGGAGATGGCTGCAACTAAAACTGTAAAGGCTAAAAATGATATTAAAGTCATTGTAGGTTTCTATTTTCGTTTTATTTTGAAATAATATTTTATCAAGATAGTAATTGTATCTCGTACGTTAAGCAAAGAAAGATCATTTTATGAAAAAAAAATTAAACAAAAATATTTTTTTTCCGTTTCATAAAGATATTTCTGCATGGTTATAAAAATATTTATATATTTGCAGCCGAAAAAAAATCCAAATGTGGATTTTGATTTGAAATAAAAAAATGGTCGCGTGGCCGAGTGGCTAGGCAGTGGATTGCAAATCCATGTACGGCGGTTCGAATCCGTCCGCGACCTCCAACAAAGCTCATTCAATTAAATTTGGATGGGCTTTTTGTTTTTGAGAAAAAATAGAAAAGGCCTTCAGTTCAATTGAACTGAAGGCCTTTTTTTTTTAGAAAGTAATTTTCTGAAGTTTTACATTGCTTTGATTTTATCCAAAAGCTCTTGAGTTTCAGAAAGATCTTCTTTCATTTTTTTAGCAGCATCAATTGCTTTATTAGCAGCTTTTCTTGCTTTTCGTTTTTTCCCCAATTTATAATAAACAGCTGCCATCGCTTCATAGTTGAATAAACTTGGATCTGACTTCACCGCATTCTTCGTCCACTTTACTGCATTCTTCAACAACTTTTTATTACTCACATCCAAATCGTAAAAATTGTAAGCCACATCACTCAACTCGCTAGGATCTCTTGGTGGAAAATTTTTATAATACTTTACTGCTTCTTTCGCATATTTTTCACTAGATTTTTTTTCCAAATAATAATTCAATTTAAATCGAGAAGAAGCTTGCTCTGCCACTTTTGATTCGTAAACCTTATTGAACAATCGATCTAATTCATCCAAAGAAGCATTTCCTTGATCATCATAAACTTTTTGATAAATCAAATTTTCAATTTTCCCAGCTACTTTTGAAGCTTTAAATTGCTTTTCAAAAACAGCTTTATTCTCCAAAATATAATCAAATAGTTTTGAATCAGTATCGTCCACTTGCTTGAAAATAAATTTCAAATTCTCCTTCGTCGTCCAATCTTTTTGCGTATTTAAATATTCTTCCGCAATGGCATTATGCGTACCATCCATGGCTGCTTTTCGCACATTGGTATACTGTATCAAAAATTCTGGATCACGATCTCCTTTTTCAAATCGCTCTTCAAAAGCAGAAAGTCTCTTACTAGGGTCAACTGCCGTTTTACCTAATTCCAACAATTTTGGAACAGATTGATAACCTGCAATTCGATGAACAATAGTTCCATCAGCAGTTAAAAAAAGAAACGTTGGAAAAAAGAAAACATCGTACTTCTTTTTCAGTTCTTCTCCAATTCCTTTTTCCATATTCAATTTGACATTCACAAAATTTTTATTGTAAAAATCGCCCACTAGTTTTTGAGGGAAAACTTGCTTGTCCATTTTTTTGCAAGGTTGACACCAATCGGTATAAGCATCAATGAAGATGATTTTATCCTCTTTGGCGGCTTGAATAATAACTTGATTCCAATTTTGTTGGGTAAACTTAATGCCTTCTTTTTGAGCAAAAATAGGGTTGGATAGAAATAAAAAGAGTAGAATGAAAAGTGTAAATTTCTTCATAATGTTCAGATATGGGATTTTTAATTTTGATATGTTGTGAGCTATTTTGGAAATTCGTGATCCGTAAACTAGCTACGAATCACGAATTACAAAATTAGCTTTGTTCAATTTTACGGATTAATCGCATAACAGTTCCTTCCACACCTCTTTTTCCTTTAGCCAAATCTAGCGATTTATTAGCCATTTCTAAAGCATCTTTTTTCTTTCCGTTTTCTAAAAGGATAGTTGCGTAAGTCAAAAAGTAATTATATTCATTTCCTTTTTCAGTTGCTTTTTTGGCATACTTCTCTGCTTTTTTCAAAGCATTTTTATCTTCTGGAAAGTTTTGAGAAATCGCTAAAGCTAAATCATTCAATTTAGCAGGATCATTTTTAGCTTCTTTTTTTGCATACTTTTCGCAGGCTTTCAAATATTTTTTTCCATCACCACATGCCAAGCAAAATTTCATATCTGCTTGAACAGCAAATTGAGCCGCTTTCTCTGGAACATGTTTTTTCATTTTTTTCAATGCATCTTTATGCAATTCTGCATTCTGATATTCGACTGCTTTTTCTGCACTCCGATAACAAGCTCTTTCGATCTTATTTTTCACTTCCTCTTTCGAAGTTAATTTTTCGATAGCACTTTTATTTTCAATCATCAAATTAAAAATTCGAGAATCTGCATCTGTAGCAGCTTCCAAAAGGAATTTTAAATTTTGATCAGTTGTCAAATCTTTTTGTGAACGAACATATTCGTTGGCAATTTTCAGACTTGGTTTACCTGCTTTGTTCAATGCTTTCACATAGTTATAAACTAACTCAGGACTTCGATCTCCTTTTTCATAAGCTACTTTAAAATCTTTGCTAAAGTCAACTTTACCTAGAGCAAATTTTCCTAATTTGATAAAAGGGTCAATTTGTTGTCCACCTTTTACTTTGTGAACTAATTCTCCATTATAATCAATGTACATCAAAGTTGGAAATGCAGAAACAGGGTAAGTTCGACCAAAAGCTCGACCCATTTTTTTCTCCATATCAATTTTCATATTGATAAAATTCTTGTTATAAAATTCTCCCACCTCTTTGTCCGTAAAAACATTTTTTGCCATTCGCTTGCATGGACCACACCAAACGGCATAGGCATCTACAAAAATTAATTTGTCCTGAGCTTTTGCTTCGGCAAGTGCTTCTTCCCAAGTTCCATGGAAAAAATCAATTCCCTTTTGTGCTTGAGTTTGAAAAAAAGAAAGGAGGAAAACTAAAATAATTGTAAAACGCATAATTGTGTCTTTTATAGTTTTTTGCCAAAAGTCGTTTTTTTAGACAAGTCAAAATTAAAATCAACTCTTCCGCTGGTCATTTTTGATTCTAATTTTAACTTGATACGATTTTTTCAAAAAACATTTTTTGTAAAAAATTATATTCAAAAAATTAATTGCAAGATAAGAGTTGTTGAGCTTTATTGCACGATGGATTACTTTAAACTTATCTTAATCTTTATTGTTTGTTTTTCTTTTGAAATTCCTTAATTAAATCTTCTGGCGATTTATCCAAGTTAGCTAAAAGCAGTTTTGCATCTTTTGCCAAGGCATGATTTGGGTATCTTTTCAAAAACATATTATACAATGTTTTCGCCAAATCTTTTTTATTCAAAACACTATCGTAAGTAAATCCACATTGAAACATCGCATGAGGTGCTTTTGGGTGTCCGTCTCGATCATAGCTTCGATAGACAACGTACCAAGTGTCCAAAGCTTTAGTATAATCTCCAATACCTCGATACAAATCAGCCGCATTAAAAAGGTGTTCCGCCGCTAAAGAATCACCATAAATACTCATGTACAGTTCTGCTTCTTTGGCATAAGCCACCACGTCCTTTGCTGCAAATCCAGTCTCCATTTGCTTCATTAAATTTTCATGCATCTTATCCAATTTCTTTTGAGAAGCTAGCCTGACAGGAGCTGTTCCGAGGCGAACAGGAGCCTTCTTTGGAGTGTCGTTTGTGTTAATATTGGAAGTGTCTGCAGTTATTTCTTTTGGAGTTTCGACAGATGATTCAGAAATTGGATTAGTTTTAGAAGTTGAAGTTTCAGAGGTACAACTTCCTAAAAATAACAATGCAATTACAAGATTTAAAATATATTTCATAGCGAATATTTTTTTTGACATTTAAGTTTTATTTAAAATTTATAAAATATGAGTTCAAAATTAGTAGACGTTCTTTTCCCACAAAGATACACGATTCTATTTTTTTGTTAAAAAAAGTTAAGATTTCAGATTGTCTTTAAACGTTCAGTTGTTTATAAAGTCCAACTTTTGAAATTTGATAAAAAATCACAAAGCCTAAGTATGAATACACAACAAAGATTACAACATCTATATTGGCGAGCTGGTTTTGGAATGAGTCCAAAAGAATGGTCTTCCAAAAAGAAGTACTCGACCAAAAAAGCGATAGAGGAATTATTTAAAAATGCTCACCAAGCCAGCCAGCGAAAAGTTGTTAAGAATGGCAATGGAATAGAATCTTCCAAAATGGAAATGTCCTCTAAGGTTGATAAAAAAGAGAAAAGGAAACAAAATAAAATCAGAATCGGAGCACATAATACCGATTGGGTTTTGCGAATGGGCAATCCTGATGAAAGTGCTTTGTTGGAAAAAATGACTTTGTTTTGGCATGGACACTTTGCTTGTACGACAAAAGTTCCTGGATGGGCAAGGAAACAATTAAATACGATTCGACAATATGCTTTGGGGAATTTTAAAGAACTCGTTTTAGCGATAGCCAAAGATGGTTCGATGATTCGATTTTTGAATAATCAACAAAATAAAAAAAGAAAACCGAATGAAAATTTTGCTCGAGAGTTGATGGAATTATTTACCATCGGTCGAGGAAATTATTCTGAGAAAGATGTCAAGGAAGCTGCCCGAGCTTTCACCGGTTGGTCGTCAAATTTGAAAGGTGACTTTGTTTTTAAAAAACGGCAGCACGATTTTGGACAAAAGATATTTTTTGGAAAAAAAGGAAAATGGGATGGCGATGATATTATTGATATGATTTTGGAAAAAAGAGAAACGTCAGAATTTATTGCTCACAAAGCTTATCGATTTTTTGTCAATGAAAAAGTCGATGAACAGAAAGTAAAATACCTTGCTCGAGTTTTTTATGATTCCAACTATAATATTGAAAAATTGATGCGTGCTATTTTTGAAAGTAAATGGTTTTTTGAGGCAAAGAATGTAGGCGTAAAAATCAAATCTCCTATCGAATTATTGGCAGGAATGATTCGAACTTTTGAAGTAGATTTTAAAAATCCAGCCGCCTTAATTTTTATTGAAAAAGCTTTGGGGCAAGTTTTATTTGATCCGCCAAATGTAGCAGGATGGGCAGGTGGAAAAAGTTGGATTGACAATTCGACTTTGATGTTGAGGTTAAATTTGGCAAATGTTTTATTTCAAAATTCAGATCTAAATTTAAAAATAAAAGAAGAGTTCGAAGCACAAAAAAGAAATAAACGGAAACGGAATGTTCAAGCTTCGGTGAACTTCAAACCATTTTATAATTTATTCAAAAGAGAAAATGAGCAACTACTTTTGGATAAAATGGGTGCGTTTATTTTGCAATCGAAAGGATCGTTAAATGAATCTACATTTGAGGATTTTGTCATAAGAAATAATAAAGAAGATTTAATAAAGTCGACATGTCTACGAATTATGAGTCTACCAGAATATCAATTAATGTAGTAACACTAAGCATAAACAACTAACACATAGTGGTCTGCTTTAGCTGACCTACAAAAAAAGAGTAGATCGATTTTTGTATAAAAAGAAAATGCTAAAGAAAAAATCACTATGCTCATTTTTCAGGTCAGCTAAAGCAGACCACAACGTAAAAGTAAATAAAAAATGAAAAGACGTAGTTTTATAAAAGCCTCCGCAATTGCTTCAACTTCAGCAATAATTCCACAATTTCTGCAAGGAGTCAACTCAACAAATATAGCAAGGAGTCGACAAGGGAAAAACTTAGTAGTTATCCAATTTTCAGGAGGCAACGACGGGTTGAATACCATTATTCCTTATCAAAATGATCTCTATTATAAAAACCGTCCATCACTCGGAATCAAAGCAAATGAAGTTTTAAAAGTGAGTGATAGCTTAGGTTTTAATCCTGCGATGGAAAGTCTGCGATCCTTGTATGATGAAGGTTTGATGAGTATTATTAATAGTGTCGGTTACCCAAATCCTGATCGCTCACATTTTCGATCGATGGATATTTGGCATACTGGGAGCGATAGCGATGAGTATTTGAGTACCGGTTGGTTAGGTAGATATTTGGATAGTAATTGTTCTGGTTGTCAAAGTCCTCATCATGCTTTGGAAGTGGATGACACATTGAGTTTGTCATTGAAAGGAATAGAAAAAAGTGGTTTTGCGATGAGCAATCCGAATCAACTAAAAAAAATTTCTGATAATAAATTTTTAAAATCAATTGTCCATCATCATGAACATGAGCACGAGGAGAATGTGGAATATTTATATAAAACATTAGTGGATACTCAAGCTTCCGCCAACTACCTTTATCAAAAATCAAAAGTGCATAAAACAAAAATTAAATATCCAAAGAGTGCTTTTGGAAATGACTTAAAACAAATTGCAGAATTGATGACTGCGGATGCAGACATTAAAATTTACTATGCAAACCTTGGCGGATTTGATACTCACGTTGGACAAAAAAACAAGCAAGCCCGATTACTTAGAGCCTACTCAGATGCGATGAGCGCATTTGTCAAAGATTTGAAAGATAATGGACTGTTGGAAGATACGTTGATTATGACCTTTTCAGAATTTGGAAGAAGAGTGCAACAAAATGCAAGTGGGGGAACCGATCATGGAACTGCCAATAATGTTTTTTTGATGGGAGGGAATTTAAAGAAAAAAGGATTTTACAATTCAGCTCCAAATTTGAAAAAATTGGACAAAGGTGATTTGATTTATCAAATGGATTTCAGAAAAATCTATGCAACGATTTTGGAAGATTGGTTAGATGCATCGCCAACACAAATTTTAGGGAAGCGATTTGAAAAGATAATTATTTGATTATAATTGAAATGTAAGACAAGAAGAAATCGTCAACGAAGAAATTTGTTGGCGATTTTTTATTCCACAAAACTATAAATCTGAGGGACATAACACATCTCATCTAACTCTTCCATAGTACCTCGAAAAACATTAAAATCAACATCTCCATTTATTCCTTCCAAGCGACCACGGTTTCCATATTGCCAAAATTTCCAATCTTGTCCATTGGTCAAAAGTGGTTCGAAATATTTATTATACCGAGCAATCCAAACTGGATAGTCAGGAAAAGAATCAGCTAAGTGATTATTATAAAATTTTAGATTAGTGTAAATGATTGGACGGATTTGATATTCTGTTTCGATGATTTCTAACCAAGTCTTGATGCGTAAGACTAAATTTTCAGGCGTGACTCCATCTAATACTTCCACATCTAAAACTGGTGGCAAATCTCCTTTTTCCAAAATAACATTATCCATGAAATTTTGTGCTTGTGTCAGCACAGAAGTCTTTGGTCGGAAAAAATGATAAGCACCTCGTCGAATGCCTGCTTCTTTCATTTCTTTCCAATTCTTGCAAAAGAAATTATCAGAAATTGTTTCTCCTTCACTCGCTTTGACGAATGCAAAAGTAATTTTTTGATCAGCCACTATTTCCCAATCAATGTCTGATTGATATCGAGAGACATCAATGCCATGTATATCAAAACCAGTTAAACGTTCTGTAGTTTTATCGCAGGACGAAAGGATAAGGATGAGTGATATGATTAAGAGAATTCTCATTAAATCGCGTAATTCTATTTTTTGAGTTTGTAGTTAAGAGGTAAATCGTCCTTATTTATAACACAATTTACAACAAAAAGAATATAAAAGTTTTGAGTTTTTGGGAAAATAAATATTAGATGACAATTTTTTTATTTTAAAAAAAGAGAGAAAGGCTACTTTTATTGGTTATTTGAAGCATTGAGGCAAAAGATATTTTATTAAAAGATTCGAAGAGAGTGATTTGACTTTTTTTTAACTTTTTCTCAAAAAAAACTTGCAGATAAGAAATGAGAAATATATCTTTGCACTCGCTTCTGAAAAGTAGGAGTGTTTTTATATAAAAAGGGCGATTAGCTCAGTTGGTTCAGAGCACCTCGTTTACACCGAGGGGGTCGGGAGTTCGAGTCTCTCATCGCCCACTTTTCAAAATTAAAAGTCCATCTACAATTTGTAGATGGACTTTTTTTTTGCTCTAAATTTTCCTTTTATTAAAATTCTGTGCCAAAGAATTTTAATTTAAAAATAATGTTCCCAAGCATTTCGTTAAGAAAGTTCTGAAATTGCATTAATTTTATGCGTAATGTGTTTTTTATGAAAAAAATGAAAACACATTGCAACTCTCCTTAGTACTTCTGGTTAAAATTATAGTTTTCTAAAAATTTCTAAAACCTATTTCCCATCGATGAATAAGTATCTAAAAAAGTTTTTGGTTTGGTCTGGTCTTTTTGTTTTAGTGACCATGTTGCTTTTGATTGTGATTGCTTCTGTGTTTGAAGATCAAATTAGCGAAAGGTTAGTCACCGAAGTAAATAAACAACTTAAAACAGAACTTCGAGTTGGTGAATTTAATCTTTCCTTGATTTCTGGATTTCCAGATGCTTCTGCCAATTTACATGATGTTGAATTAGATGATGCATTAAGCGGAATGCTTTTGGAGGCTGAAAATCTCTCTTTCCGATTTGGATTGTTTAGCTTATTTGGATCAAATATTAAAGTACATTCTATCGTCATCGAAGATGGTTCGTTGTATATCAAAAAAGATAAAAAAGGTAAAACGAATTATGATATTATCAAAAAGTCTTCAAGCTCTACTTCGACCGATGATGGTGCTGAAAATGAAATAGCGTTATCCTTAGATGAAGCTAGACTGAATCGAGTAGAAGTAATTTATGTTGATCAAAGAGTACAACAATACACCAAATTTCATTTGAATAAAGCAGTTGCATCTGGTGATTTTTCTGCTAATAAATTTTCACTTTCTAGTTTTGCAGATATTCATTTTCATTTTTTCCAATCAGGTGAAGAACAGTTTTTGGTAGATGAAGAAATTATTTATGATGCAAAAGTTGATATTGATTTGGGCAATGGAAAATATGAATTTGATGATGTAACAGTTGGAGTATCTTCCAATGTTTTTAATGTAGATGGATTGATAGAAAAAATCAAAGGTGGATATAATTATGATTTGAAAGTTAAAAGTGATGATGGAAGTTTATCTTCCGTCGTAGCATTGTTACCTCCTGAGAATAAAAGTGCGATTGAAGATTTTGATAGTAAAGGATCGTTCTTTTTTGAGACCACAATTAAAGGGCCACAGACCGTGAATTCTAATCCTGCAATTACGATGCAATTTGGTTTGGAAGAAGGAAAGATCACTTCTGAGAAATTAGGAAGTTCTTTAAAAGATGTTTCTTTTACGGCAATTTTTAATAATGGAAAACAACGAAATAATCGAAACTCCTCTTTTGAGATTTCTGATTTTAAAGGATATTTTAATCGAGAATTATTGGAAGGTGGACTGCGAATTTCCAACTTGGATGACCCGTTAATTGATTTTAATATAAACGGAACGATTCCTATCGAGTCAGTTTATGGAATGTTGAATAGTCCAATCATATCAGATGGTGATGGTGATATTGAAATGAAAAAACTACGAATTAAAGGTAAACTAAAAGATATTATTAGTCCTTACGGAATTGGTCGAGTGACTACTTCTGGCGATATAGAATTCGATGATGCTTCGATGACCATTAATGACGAAGAAGTTACTATTGATAAAGGGATATTAAAATTTAATAATAATAGTTTACAAGTTGAAGAATTAGCATTTGAAGGACCAGGAACTGAAATAGAATTAGAAGGAACATTTTTAAATTTTCTTCCCGTGTTTTTTGCTGATTCATTGAATAGTAAGCATGCGGAATTGAAATTCAATGCTTCGCTAGATGCAACGAAAATTGATTTTGATGAATTAATGAAAGTTACAGAAATTCAAGTTGACGAAAATGTCCAAAGTATCAAAGCGGCGCCAGGAGTTGATAAAAAAGAAGTTGCTAAAACACAAGCTCGAGAGCGAATTACTAATTTTTTGAAAGGAAAATTTGCTGCTAACATTGCTGAGTTTAATTATGAAGAAATAGAGGGAGAAGATTTTCAAGGGACTTTAGAATTTGACAATAATGAGATGTCAGTCAAAGGAAAAGTCAAAATGATGGAAGGACGAATGCTCGTGGATGGCAAGACTTTCTTTGAAGGTAAACCTCATATGGAAGCAAAGTTAACTTGTGAGCAAATTAATATCAAAGAATTTTTTAAGCAAGCTGAAAATTTTGGGCAGGAAGTTTTAACCTATAAAAATCTCAAAGGAAAACTGAATGCAAAATTCTTTATAGAATCCTTTTGGAGTGAGGACGGTACCTTCTTAACTGATAAATTGCATATCCTAGGAGATGTTGGATTGTCAAATGGAGAATTGGTAGGGTTGAAAATGTTGTATGATTTTTCTGACTATGTCAAAATTGAAGATTTGCGTCGAATTAAATTTACCAATATCCATAATTATATGGAGGTAAAAAAGAGTAAGATATTTATGCCTGCGATGTTTATTCAAAGTAATGCTATGAATTTGGCGTTGAGTGGAACACATACCTTTGAAAATAAAATTGATTACAACATCAAAGTCAATGCAGGACAAGTTATACTCGCCAAATTCAGAAAACATAACTCAAAACTCAAGCCTCAAAAAGCAAAAAAGCATGGCTTTTTTAATTTGTATTATCGAATTTATGGGCCAATGGAAACTTTTACTTATGAGTCGGATAAAAGAAGGGTCAGTCAACAATTAGATGCAAGTGGAACTCGAAAACGTAAAATTCAAAAAGAACTAATTAAGCATTTTGGAAATATAGTTTCCATTGAAGAACCAACTGATTGGAAAGATGTGATTCCAGATATGGAAGAAGAAGGGGGAGATGATGATGAGGTGGAATTTATTGATTTTGATGGGATTGAATCGGATGAAAATAAATAATAGAGAATAGTGAGTGAATCATTATTTTAATAAAAGGAATCAATACCTTAGACCAAGCTAATTGTTCTAATTTATTGATTCCTTTTTATTTAGAATAAAACATAAACGAAAATAAAAAATACGATGCGGAATTTTTTTAATGAATTTAAGGAGTTTGCTCTCAAAGGTAATATGATTGATATTGCTATCGGAGTTATCATTGGGACAGCATTTAATAAAGTAGTGGATGCTTTGGTCAAAAATGTTTTTTTACCTCCTCTTTCTTTTTTGACCGATGGAGTTAGTTTTGGAGAGAGTAAATTTATTTTGCGAGATGCGGTGGTGGTAGATGGTAAAAAAACGATGGAAGAAATTGCGATTGGTTATGGAAAATTTCTAGAAACGACGATTGATTTTTTTATTATTGCTCTGACGGTTTTTGTGGTAGTGAAAGTTATGAATCAACTTAAAAATAAAGCAGAGGATGTAAAAGATGAGACAGTCAAAACGCCAAAGGATATTGAATTATTGACGAAGATGACGGAGTTGCTAGAAAAGCAAAATGAGTTGTTGTCTGATAGAAGAAGTTAGATTATTTTTTCAAAGTCAAAGTATTTAACTCTAAAATAACGAGAGAATCGTTTAATATTGCACTCTCAAAATTATAATCTGGACAACGACAAGGGTCATCATCAGACTTAAATTTCAATTCATTCAGGATGTAAAAATGATTTGTTTCAGGAATTTCTACTTCATAAAAATACTCTACAAATTGTAATGCATTTATTCCTGATCGTTGTTCTCCAAATATGAATTGTCCACCTCGGTCTATTGCACCTATTGTTATTTGGAAATTTGTTTCTTGTAAGTTAGTGATCGTATCAATTGAAACAATGTCATCAGACCCTATTCTTTTTGTTGTAAAAAAAACTTCTGATAATTCCTCTTCAGAAAATGATGAATCAAAAGTAATTTCCAATATTGAATAAATGTTAATGTTGGGTGTGGGGCAATCTGGAATTACACATTTTTCAGATTTACAAGCAAAAAATAAAATTGTAAGGGTTAATAATTTTAGAAATTTCATGCTTTTAAATTTTAATTTTTTGTCAAAATAATTTTCCCTGCTCTGCAAAACTCATTGGATTTTCTAATTGCAACAATGCTCGTTTTGTTTCTAATCCATAAAAATATCCTTGGAGTTTTCCACTCTTTCCAATTACTCGATGGCAAGGAACAATGAATGCAATTTGATTATTTCGATTGGCGAGTCCGACTGCTCTAACTGCTTTTGGGTTATTTATTTTTTCGGCGATTGCTCCGTAACTCGTGGTGTGCCCGTAAGGAATTTCCAATAATGCATTCCATACTTGTTGGTAAAATTTAGAGGCATTATTGAAATCTAATTTCAAATCAAACGCTTTTCTTTTCCCTTGGAAATATTCTTCAAGCTGTTGTGCGCATGCTTGCAAATGTTCTGGAAATTCTTTGGAAGCTTCGGTCAATTCTATTTTTAACTTTACCTGTTGAATGCCTAATTCGCTGCCGATGATTTCGACAATCCCGAGTGGAGATTTGTAATAAGCTTTTTCGAGCATGTTTTATTTTTTATAAAAGTAGAAAAAATACTTTGATTCTTTTTCCAAAAATCATTTTTCAGAATACTTGTATATTGTGTTTTTTTCCAAAAAAATATATCATGAAACAGGTGCTTATTTTTACATTATTTTTATTTTTTTCAACCAATGTTTTTTGCCAAATGACTGGTCAAGAACTTTTGGAAAAGAGTATCAAATATCATGACCCAAAAGACAAATGGGAAAAAGCTAAATTGACTTTTGATCTTAAACAAGATACACCAAGTCGACCGCAGCGCTTGACTACTTTTAAAATCAATAATAAGAAAAATACTTTTTGGCAAAAAGATGTTTCAGGAGAAAATACAGTAATTCGAAGTTTAGAAAAAGATTCTTGCGAATTGAGTTTGAATGGGAAAACAACTTTTACCGCAGAGGAAATAAAAAAGAATCGCTTGACTTGTAAGTTGACTCGTTTTTGGAGAGATTATCAAACGTACCTTTATGGTTTACCGATGAAGTTGAAAGATCCTGGAACGAAGATTTATGATGAAGTCAAAAAGACAAAATTTCAAGATAAAGATTGTTGGCAATTGAAAGTGAGTTACTCAGAACCTGTTGGTCACGACACTTGGTATTTTTATTTTCATCCAGAAACTTATGCTTTGATCGGTTATCGTTTTTATCATGATGAATCAAAGAATGATGGTGAGTATATTATTTTGGAGGATGAAATTAAAATTAGAGGAATGCGTTTTCCTCGTGATCGAAAATGGTATTTTAATATTGATGATAAGTTTTTAGGAACGGATTATATTTTATCAGGCAAGTAGTACGATTCTGGAGAGTCGCATTGCGGAAATAATTACATGCGAAGAAAAACGACTAAATACGTTAGCAAAGATGATGCGTTGAAAAAATTACAACGCTATTGTGCCTACCAAGAAAGGTGTCATCAAGAAGTTCGTCAGAAGCTCTTGGACTTGGGTATCTATGATGATGATTTGGAAGATATTATTGTTGAATTAATCAAGGATGATTTTTTGAATGAGTTGCGATTTGCACAAATGTATGCAGGGGGGAAATTTCGAATTAAGAAATGGGGAAGGTACCGAATCAGACGAGAATTGAAGCAAAGAAGGATTTCAGATTACTGCATCAAAAAAGCCATGCTTGAAATTGAAGAAGATGATTACCTCGAAACGCTTCATGAAATTTTTGAGAAAAGATTAAAAATAATTAGCGAGCCAAATGAATTTATGACGAATGGAAATTTAGCAAAGTATGCGATTTCGAGAGGGTTTGAATCGGATATAGTTTGGCGAGAAGTTAAAAAACGTTGAATGTTCGCTGCGCTTATCGTTGGACGTTTTACGGACCGTGTAACGTAAAACAATAAACGAAGCGAACGTCTAACATGCCCTAATCTTTCATATATTCTTCAAACGTTTTAATCTTAATTGGCTTTTTCTCTTCTGCTTGTAACAATGTATTTACAGATTCCATTTCAGACTTAAATGTTGCGAATTTTTGATGAACCTTTTTCATTTTTCCTTCTAATATTTTCAATTTATCCATTTGTCTAGAAGAAGGTTTTCCTGGATATTGGCTAACACCTAAAAATAAAGTTGAAATTTCTTCTCGTAAAGCTTCTCCTTCATCGACATAAAAATCACCTTCGAGCGCAACTAGTGACGCCTTATATTTTTCTACATCCTCAGCCATTTTTTTGATTCGTTTCTTCAATTTCTTTTTTCCTTTTTCAGCAATCAAATTGTTGGCTTGTGTATGCATAGCTTCCATGGCAAAATACATATGCCCAAGTTCGTTAGTCATATTGTATAATTTCATGGTTGCTTTATGCTGTTCCTCTCTTTCAGCAACGGAGTAATTTGCATCAGGATCGTAAGCTAATTTTATTTTCGTTTCGAAAACATCTTTGCCTTTTTTGATTTTTACAGTATAATCTCCAGCCGGTAATGCAGGTGGGAAAATAGATCCAAACAATGCCATTCGATTATTGGTTGGAGCTGCTTTTGGACTCTTGAGTCGAACAGGAACTTCCACTAAATTTATACCACCACTTTTTCCAGCAGGCAAATCTTTAATGAGTTTTCCATTTTTATCAAAAATCTCTAAAGTCATTTTTCCAAAAGTATGTCGCTTTTTCATGTAGTAAGTGATGTAGGCAACATTCCGTGGATTGGCTCCAACGAAATTCCCAGCACCTCCAAATGGAGCACCTCCCTTACTTAATTTGAGTAACGTAGGTTTGGTTTCGAAAAAATGTAATTTAGCATTAACCACCTCTTTGGTTATTTGTCGAAGAGGTGTAATGTCGTCGATGATAAAAATTCCACGACCATGTGTTCCTAAAACTATGGCATCTTCTCTTGGATGAACGACGATCGCACGCACGCCATTATGAGGCATATTATTGTCAAACCTTTTCCAGCTTGTTCCTCCATCAACTGAAATGTAAAACCCTCTTTCTGTTCCTAAAAATAATAGATTCTTAGATTTTAAATCTTCTCGCAACACATGTGCATAACCTTCAATAGTTTCTGTTGCCAAAGATTTCCATGTTTGACCGAGATCAGTTGTCTTAAAAATATACTTTCCAAGGTCACCACTTTTATGTCCATCAATAGTTACGTAGGCAGTATTTTTATCAAAATGGCTAGGCTCAACAGAAGTTACCCAAAGTCCTTTTGGTAAACTTGGAATATTTTTAGAAACGTTTTCCCATTTCGTTCCTCCGTTGGAGGTTACTTGAATGAGTCCATCATCTGTACCTACCCAAATTATTTTTTCATCCAAAGGAGATTCTCCAATAGCATAAATTGTTGTGTTATTTTCGGCAGTAGAATTATCAATGGAAAGTCCACCAGATTTTTTTTGACGTTGACGTTGAGGATCATTTGTCGTTAGGTCAGGAGAAATTTTTGTCCAGTCATCTCCTCGAGTTTCAGTTTTGAATAAAAATTGTGCTCCAAAATATAATCGCTCAGGATTATTCGGACTGATGTGCATTGGTGCATTCCAGTTGAATCGATAATCAGGATCGCCATCATTGGGAAGAGGCTTGATATCTTTTCGTTGTCCATCAGACTTATTATATCTTATAATGTTTCCTCCTTGAGATTCTGAGTAAACGATATTTTTATCGGTTGGATGTCGGAATGAATAAAATCCATCACCGCCATTTGTGAATGACCAATCTTTATTTTCAATTCCTCCACCTGACTCAGATGGACCAACCCAGGAACCATTATCTTGCAACCCTCCATAAATATTATATGGTTTTTCATTGTCCACGCTGATGTGATAAAATTGCGATAATGGCAAATCCATAAACATTTCAAAAGAGTAAGCTCCATCCAATGAGCGATAACCTCCTCCATCAGTTCCAATGACCACATGCTTGGTATTATTTGGATTAATCCAAACTGCATGAATGTCAGAATGAATATTTTGGGGATCGGCTGTTCGCCAAGTTTCTCCGCCAGTTTTACTAGTTGTCAAATTTAATCCACATTTGAAAATGATATTTTCATCGGTTGGATCAATAACCAATCTTGAAAAATAGAACGGCCTAACGGTTACATTAAAATCTTTGGAAACATGTTTCCAAGTTGCTCCAGCGTCTTCTGATTTGTATAAACCTTTTTCTTCTTTTTTCTCACACTCTATTGTTGAATACAGAACTTTTGAATTAGAAGGTGCAACTTCAATTGCCATTCTTCCAAGATTTCCTTTTGGCAAACCGTTATGAATTTTGTTCCAATTCTTTCCACCATCAATTGATTTATACAATCCACTTCCCTTTCCTCCTGAAGTGAAAAAATCAGGTGTTCGACGATGATCCCACATGGCTGCGTAAATTATTTCTGGATTATTTTTATCCAAAGACAAATCAGCACAACCCGTATTTTCATCTACGAATAAAACCTTCTCCCAAGTCTTTCCACTATCGGTAGTTTTATAAACACCTCGATCTGCATGAGCATTCCAAAGGTGTCCTTGTGCAGCTACGTAAATGATATTTGAATTTTTTGGATGAATTTGAATTTTGGAAATACGTTCAGTATTTTTTAATCCCATATTCTTCCACGTGTTTCCTCCGTTTGTTGTTTTATAAATTCCGTCTCCATAGGAAATACTATTTCGAGTCCAAGGTTCCCCTGTTCCAACCCAAACGGTATCTGGAAAATTTTGATCAATCGCAAGTGCCCCAATAGATTGCGTATGCTTATCAAAGACAGGGCGAAAGGTTGTTCCTGCACTATTTGATTTCCAGACACCACCATTCGCAGCACCGAGATATAAAATTTGTGGATCACTTTCCACGGCATCCAAAGTCGTAATTCGGCCACTCATTACTGCTGGCCCAATACTTCGAGCATTCAATCCACCGAAAGAAACCTTGATGGCGTCGCCTTGTGAAAAACTATTATTGGAAAATGAAAGAAATAAAAGAGTAGTTAAAAATGTATAAATTATTGATTTCATTATTTTTGATTTTTCCGATTCGTTGAATTTTTTTTATCCTAAAAAAAAGACCCGTTGGAAACAGAGTTTCGAACAGGTCTTTTTTAATTTTATTTTTTCTTAGTTTTTTTCTTCTTCCACTTTTTCATCTCCACCTGGAAAAGCAAACATTTTTGCTTCGAGATCTTCATCATTTAAACTAACTTTCTCAGCTGTAAAAGAGAACATTACTTGTCCTCCAACTTTTTGTTCTGTCGTAAATGGAATCATTAGACCATCTACTTCTTGATAATCGCTCATAAAAGTCTCAGCAGATTGACCTTTCATTGGTCCTGAATCTACAAATGCACGAACCATGATTGGAACAAAGTTTTCTGTATCGAAGAAGTAGAAGACTACGTCTCCACTTTTTTTAACCATTTTGACTTTGTACGTTTGTGCTCCATCAACTTCTTCCATTCCTGCCAATTCTACTTTGTGTCCTTTCCCTTTATAATCAATGAATTCATCTTGGAATTTTTGTTTTTTCATTTCCTTTGATTGTTCCTCATCTCCTTTTTGAGCTTCTGTTACTCCTGCAAGTGGATTAAGCCCCCAAGCATTTTCTCCATCAAATGCTTGAATAATTTTTTTCCCTTGAATATCAATTTCTAATTTCATGTAGGTTGGTTCCATTGTTTTTATGGAAACAGGAAAAGACATTCCTCCCATTGCAGAAGTCCCAGTCATAGACATGGACTTAATTTTTTTCCATTCTCCCTCCCCTCCAATATTTTCGAAGTAATTTTTTAAAATGTCGTCAAGTGAGGCATCTTGAGCTTGAATTGCAGTTACTGATAAAAACGAAAGCATTAAAATGCTAAAAATTTGCGTAAGCTTTTTCATATTAAATTTTTGAATTTAGTTGATGTGATCAAAAAATATTTAAGTTTTCTATTAATTTAAAAACTATCACAAATGACGTTTTTTTGGTGCGGTTTATTTGATTTTTCTTTACGAATAAGATTAAAAAAACGACGAACGGTTAAGTAATCCACCTGACAGAAGTGTTTATGCCTTTTGTCAATCCTTATGAATTAACTTATCTTAGAATATAAAATGATATTTTATTTCTCTCCTGAAAATTAGAAATCTGACTTTTGAGTAATTTGTGGCTTCAAAATGATCGGATTTTAACTTAATTTAAAGGAATCTATTTTGATTATTCATGCTCAAATTTATCTGTTATGTCAAAAAAAATTACACTCTCAGAATTAAAAGTAAAAAGCTCAGTTGTAGAAATTAACTCGGAAGGAAAGAAATCTACCAAAGGAGGACATATTCGTAAAACATTAAATGGTGGTGGAAGGATAAAAATTAATCCAAGTGGAAATTGGATTGCTGATACTATTGTAGATATTAGGTTGACGGCAAATGATGGAAGTAGTGATTTTACTCCTTAAGTAGTTTCATTCAAGTAATGATTTTTTACAGCTTCGGCAAAGGTATTGTTTTCGATTTTACTTTCGAGCCAAGCTGTAAAATTAAAATATCTTAACATCGCGTTTTCGGAAGGATTTTGAGAGAGGTCTTCAAATTCTTTTTTGAGGTCAATAAAAGCCTCTTTCAACTCCTTGGCCGAACGTAACCTTCCCGATCTCTGAATAAATCCTAAAACACTTTTTTCAAATCCATACAATCTATTTCGTTTGCTCAAGAAGCGATAAGTGGATCGTAAAAGTGATTCTAATAACAATGTATTCCCAATCTCGAAATGAATGATTAAGTTCAGAATGCGAGCAAGACTTTGAAGATCTTCTCGCTCTGTAGTTTTAGGTAAATTCAATAATTGATTCAAGGATTCTAAAGCTTTATCATAATTTCCTGCACCAAAATAAATATAGAAATAACTCAAGTAAAAAGAGTTCCTTTCAAAAGCATCTCGATCAAATTTTTCCACCTCTTTTAAATGCTTTTCCATTGCTACAACTCCTTCTTGAAAAGTTCCTGTTTTGATGCAAACATTAAATTTGTTTTGATAATATTGACGATGTATTTTTAAATCATCGTCATAGGTCAATGTTTTTATTTTTAAAAATTTATCCAAGCATTCATTTACTTTATCGTATTTGTTCAATATAGAACAACTATAGGTGAAATTACTCAAGGCTGAAATGTATTCTGACACATCTTCTTGTAACATATGTGGATATGCCTCCATTTCTTTGAGTAATTTTTCGCCATAAATATGGAAGTTTTCATAATTCAAAATGGCATAATAATAAATACTTTTAGTGCGATAAAAAACGATTCTTCCTCGATGAGAATTAGCTTGATTAATATCATTCATTTTAGGATGTCTGACCAAATCATGCATCTCATTTATCTTTTCTTCGCTTCGCAAAAGAGCATCTTGCTTGCTTCGTATGAGTACTTTAAAAAAAATATTTCGATAAGTGGAAAGTTCGGCGAGTTGGTTCAAACATGTTTTTTCTTCCCCTTGAATCCGATCTAATTCTTTGTCCATAAAATTAACATCGATTTTTGCGTAAGCAATCTTTTTTTCCCAAGCCAACAATTCTAAATTATGTTCGAATGCTTCATATTTCGCCGCTAATTTTTTTGCTTTATTCATCATTTCAATACAGTCTTCAAAATGAGATCTTTTGAATAAAACTTTAATGTTGAGCAACATTCCTTTGAGCTTATATTCAATGGAAGTTTTCTCATCAAAACCTTGTAAACTTTTGAGTATCAATTCATATAAATAATTTTTTAGCTCGGAAAATTTTCGACTTTGAATCTCTTGATTCGGATAAATTACTTTTCGTAATGCTGCATCATCTGAAATTTCTTGCGCATCAACTGCATCAAATAACAAAATATATTTATTATCCTTGCCTGTCTGATTCTTATTAACAAATAGTTTGAAGTAGCGCTTTTCAGAGCCACTCAATGAATTGATGAGATTAAATAACTTGTTTGAAGGTGTTTTAGGCATTTTCGATTTGAGCTTGTAAAAACTAAAAATAACAACTATGTTTTGAAAACTATATAAAAACCTGCTTTAGATTTTCTAGAAAGCTAAAAATTAGGAATCTGACATAAAAATAGTTAAAAGAGACATTTTTAACCTTTTTGTAAAAAAAATGTTTCATCAACTGAATTTTCACTTTATTTAAGAAGAAAATGAACAAGACATGAAATTGAATTATAAAGAATTTGGACAGGGAGACCCCGTGATTATTTTGCATGGATTATTTGGGACTTCTGATAATTGGCAAACAATTGCCAAAAAAATAGCCGAGAACTATTCTGTTTATATCATCGATCAACGTAATCACGGTCGATCGCCTCATGATGATGAGTTCAATTACAAAGTAATGGCAGAAGATTTGAAAAATTTCATGGAGAGTCATTGGATATATTCTGCTAGAATTATTGGTCATTCGATGGGAGGAAAAACTGCTATGCAATTCGCGACAGATTATCCTGATATGGTTGAAAAGTTAGTTGTTGTAGACATTGCTAATGAAAGTTATGAAGGAGGTCATGAAGTTATTTTCAACGCATTATTAGGTTTGGATTTGGAAAAAGTGGAAAGTCGAAAGGAAGCCGATGCTTTATTACAAACTCAAATTGAAGATTTTGGAGTACGGCAATTTTTATTAAAAAATTTAACTCGAAGCAAGGATGGAAAGTATATTTGGAAAATGAACTTGCCCATTATTCATCAAAATTACCAAGCCATTTTATCAAAAATAGAAGGAGATGAAGTTTTTGAAGGCGCAACCCTTTTTGTTAAAGGCGGTCTTTCTAAGTATGTAACGGAAGCTAATTTTGAAACAACAAAGCATTTTTTTCCAAATGCAAAATTAGAAACAATTGAAAATGTGGGACATTGGGTTCATGCCGAAGCACCGAAAGAATTACTTGAAATATTAGAAAAATTCCTAGAATGATCAGATAATTTCAAATTCTTATACGTTTGCTATTTCATTGGCATTGTTTTTATTATTTATAATAGTCATACTTTCCCCTCAATTTCTCTCATGAAATAAAATCACTACCGTTTTCCAATTGGTTTTAAGTGGTTTACATGTGATAAATTATTTACCTTTATTTTAAAGTAAATGATTCCAAAATTTAAACTGATATTTATACGTTCTTTTCTAGACAATTTTTTTCATAAAATTCATTATACTCAGCCATGAGACAAATTACAAAAATAGCACTCGTCTTTGCCTTAGCTTTTCTAGGAATGGCCACTAAAGCTGATCATTCACGTAATGGTAAATACTTCGAAATTTCTAAGAATATTGAGATTTTTACTAATCTTTATAAAGAGATCAACACATACTATGTGGATGATTTGGATCCGGCCAAGTTAATGAGAACAGGTGTAGATGCGATGTTGGAATCTTTAGATCCTTACACTAATTATATTTCTGAGTCTGAAATCGAAGGTTTTAGATATATCACAGAAGGAAAATATAATGGAATTGGCGCAATTATCAAGCGAGTAGGAGATTATATTACGATCACCGAACCTTACGATAATTGTCCAGCACAAAAAGCAGGTTTGAAAGCAGGAGATGTGATCAAAGCAATTGATGGGAAATCTGCCAAAGGGAAAACTTCTGATGATATTATGGATTTTCTTAAAGGTTTCCCTGGAACAGAAGTGGTTTTAACTATTGAGCGACCAGGAACTACTGGAGAGATGAAAGTTTCATTGACTCGCGATGAAGTAAAAGTTCCAAATGTACCACACCATTCAATGGTTAGTGACGATATTGGATACTTGACATTGACCACATTTACGAGAGATGCTGGGAAAAATGTTGGAGATGCTTTGAAAAAATTAAAAGAAGAAAACCCAAATTTGAAAGGAGTCATTTTTGATCTTCGAGGAAATGGAGGTGGATTACTGACTGAGGCGGTAAATGTTTCTAATGTATTTATTCCAAAAGGAGAAATGGTAGTTTCTACCAAAGGAAAAGTAGTCGATTGGGATAGAAGTTTTAAAACATTAAATAGACCTGTAGATCCTGAAATTCCATTAGTAGTACTTATTGACAAAGGGTCAGCTTCTGCTTCTGAAATCGTTTCAGGTGTTTTGCAAGATTTAGATCGAGGAGTTCTAGTTGGCCAAAGATCTTATGGAAAAGGGTTAGTTCAAAATACTCGTGACGTAGGTTATAACTCTAGAGTAAAAATGACAACTGCCAAATATTACATCCCAAGTGGACGATGTATTCAAGGAGTTGAATATAAGAATGGAGAACCAGTAGATATTCCAGATGCTCTTCGGGCAGAATTTACTACTCGTAATGGAAGAAAAGTTCTTGATGGAGGAGGAGTAAAACCAGACTTAGCTTTGGAAAGTCCAAGTGATGTAAGTATCATAAAAAGTTTATTAAAAGAAAATGCAATTTTTGATTTTGCTACTCAGTTTGCGATTAAGCATGAAAAAATCGGAACAGTTAAAGAATTTGAATTTACCGATTTTAATGGTTTTGTGAAATTTCTTGCAGACACTAATTTTGAATATGAAACGCAAAGTGAAAAAATGATGAAAGCTTGGATTAAACAAGCTAAAGAAGAAAAACTTTTGGCGTCTATTGAAAGCGATGTCGCAAGTATGAAAGCTAAAATTAAAGAAGAGAAAAAGAATGATTTGGAACAACACAAAGAAGCAATTATTAATGAAATCGAAAAAGAAATTGTCAGTCGTTATTATTTCCAAAAAGGAAAAATCCAAATGGGATTGAAAAACGATCAAGAGATTAAAGATGCAATTACCATTTTAAGAGATCAGAAAAAATACAATGATCTTTTGAAAAATAAATAAGCTGGAAAGCTTTTAAAAAACTGCGATGAAAAGCGGCTCAAAATTTATATTTTTGAGCCGCTTTTTTATTGGTTAATCAGGAAGATCGTTGATCAGGTAATTAGGAACTCAATGACCTTTTTATTCATTCAACTAATTACCTGATCAACCGATTAAATAATCTTAACAATACATTTACAAATGTCAAAAATACTTTGCATAGAGACTGCTACAGATATTTGCTCGGTGAGTTTAAGTCATGATGGAGAAACAATTGCTTTGGCAGAAACAGCTAAAGGATTTAGTCATGCATCTACCCTAACTATACTCATTCAAGATTGTTTGAATGAAATAAATTTAACTTTAAAAGAGTTGGATGCAGTTGCTCTTAGTCAAGGCCCAGGATCTTATACAGGTCTTCGAATTGGCGTCTCTGTTGCCAAAGGGATTTGCTACGCGCTAGATAAACCAATGATTGCAATCGACACTTTAGAAGCATTAGCATGGGCATGTGTAGAAGAAGAAAAGCAAGAGGTTCACTATTGTCCGATGATTGATGCAAGACGAATGGAGGTCTATACTGCAATGTATAATTTGAAAGGAGAAGAAGAGCAATCTGTCAATGCGTTAATCGTAGAAGAAAATGCTTTTGAAGATATATTTTTGAAAGGAGAAACGATCATTTTTTGTGGGAATGGAGCAGAGAAATGTCAATCAATTTTGAATTCTCCTTTTGCTAAGTTTAGTCCCATAATTTGCTCTGCAAAACATCTAAGTTTCCTGTCAAAAAAATATTATGATGAAGGTAAATTTTGTGATCTAGCTTACTTCTCTCCACTCTATTACAAGTCTCCAAATATTACTATGCCTAAGAAAATTTTGTAAAAATAACGCTAAAGAATTAAGGAAATGGTTTTAGATTTTAGCTGAGTAAACTATGATTCGCATAACTAAAATGACAAAGGGATTTATCAAAAAAGATGACTAGTTTTTTTTTAGCAGATTTATAAAATGTTGGTTGTCAGGTAGTTAAACTTTAGTCCCATCCTAAGTAAAACAAATTATAAAATATATTTATTCACTTTTTACTACTTTTATTTTTTGTTAAGTATCAGATACTTTATATCTTACAAGATATACTTATATAATATTTTTGGCATCAAAATAGTATATAGATATATAGCAGATTAATACTATGAATTTTACATTTTGATTTTACTATGAGTAATATTTTTTAATCAAAAAAACATATTAATATGAGAAAGCAAAAGAATGAAACTGTCATTCTAAAAAAAGGGAAAAAAGACATTCAGTTAGACTATTCTGAGTTACGTAAAGCGGTTCTAGTTTTACGAGCGGTTAACCACAAATTACGTCAAAAAATTATTGACTTATTGGAAGAGAATTCTAAGATGACTGTTACTGATATCTATATCAAATTAAAATTAGAGCAATCAGTTGCATCTCAACATTTAGCTATCCTTAGAAGATAAGGAGTAGTGGCTACAGATAGACAAGGAAAATTCATTTACTACTCTTTGGATGCTGATCGATTGAATCAGATTTCAAGGTTGGTAGAAGAGTTAGCAGCTTAAGAATTTGACAAATCATATATTAAATTTTTCAATAGCATTTATTCGCTTTATATGAAAAAAAATACATTTGATTGACTTAAGTTTATTATACCTTAAGAAAACTAAAAAGCGGCAAATCCTTGGATTTGCCGCTTTTTTTTGTCTTTTCTTTTGTAAAAAAGAATAAAAATTGCATATTTGCTAAGTATATTTTATTCTTTTCCACATACTAAAACCCATACCTATGAGAAAGGCGAAAGTAAATATCAACAATGAAAGGTTGAAAAACTCTGCCGAAATACTCAGGGCATTAGCCCATCCACTTAGGTTGCAAATTTTAGAGTTTATTGATAATAATAAGACGATCAATGTCAACAAAATTTACAATACACTTAAACTTGAACAGTCTATCACTTCACAGCACCTCAGAATTTTGAGAATAGCAGGTGTCGTACTTACAAAGCGAGAAGGGAAATTTATTCATTATAGTATCGACTACCCTAAAGTAGCTAGTGTCTTAAAAGCTGTAGATGCTTTTTTAGATGCTGAATAAAAAGATAAATTAACCCCCATAACCAAAAGTAAAGAAACAAAAAGGGTGATGTCATCGACACCACCCTTTTTCTTTTTCTTTACTCTTGGTTAATTTTTAAGCTAAATCAGTATCGCTTTTTTCTACATCATTTATTTCCAAATTCTTCTCATCTACTTTTATTTCTTGTTTTCCGATCTCTTCATTTGACAATGATGATTCGATCTGCTCCGTTGGATTAAGCGCAGATTCTGAACTAATTTCAGCAGAACTTAAATTAGTTTCTGAACTAAAGAAACTTCGTTGAAATAATAAGATACTGACTACCCCAACACTTATTGCTACATCTGCCACATTAAAAATTGGTCTAAAAAATAAAAAATCTTTTCCTCCTACAAAAGGCATCCAATCTGGAAAAAAACCATCATACATTGGAAAGTAAAACATGTCGACTACTTTCCCATGCAAGAATCCAGCATAACCTCCACCTTCAGGAAGGAATTGAGCAATTGATCCATGATAAGAAGCGGAGAAAACTAAACCATAAAATGCACTATCTAGAATGTTCCCAATTGCACCTGCAAGTATCAATGAAAAACTAATTAACAATCCTAGAGAGGCTTTTGATTTTAGAAGTGTTCGAATAAAATAAATCAAAAGTCCTACAGCCACAATTCGAAATAAACTCAAAATCAATTGTCCATTTTCTCCCCATATTTCAATTCCAAACGCCATCCCTGGATTCTCGATAAAATGAATTCTCGCCCACATTGGAGTCCAACTCCAATCAATAAAAGAATCCTCCCCGATGTACATATTTGTCTTCACCCAAATTTTAAGTGACTGATCAATGATGAGTACCAACAAAACAATTAGAACTAAAATATGTGATTTCTTCAAACTCTTGAAATTTATTGTTTGCCTAAAATGACTTAAAACAGGCGCAAATATACATGATTAATTCTGTCCATGGACCTATACTTAAATGAAAATAGTGATTACACCTTTTCAAAAGTATAATCACTATTTTTTTAAAATAACCTGTAGATCTCTATTATCTTTTTTCTTTGGCCTCCATACTTAATGTTGCATGTGGAACTGCAACTAGGCGTTCTTTGGCAATTAATTTTCCTGTAACTCTACAGATTCCATAAACTTTATTTTGGATACGAAGTTTGGCATTTTCTAAATGTTGAATATGTTTTTGCATTCTTAATGCCATCGAACTTAATCGTTCATTTTCTACTGTACTAAGTCCATCATCTAAGCCTTTCACTTTAGTATCCGGATTATCTGCCATTTCAGATAATTGGTTTTTATAAAAACTTAATTGCTTTTTAGCCTCCACTAATTTTTCTTCAATTATCTTTTGGAATTCCGATAACTCCTTATTGTTATAACGAGTTTTTACTTGATTTGTATTTTTACCCATAATAAAAAGTAGTAATGTTTGTTAAAAAAAAATTCAATTCATTTGTTCATATTGATTGAACTTAAATTTTCTCATTAGTAGTTTTCGCAGCACAAAAGTAACTTATTTATTTTTAAATCTAAAAATAAATTTAAACTTCTTGGGTTTTGCAAAATAAAGTGAATCGAATAAAGGGGTTTGGCAAATATAAAATTGCAAGGAGGAGTTTTGTAAATTCTTTTCCTAGAAAAAAATCGGAGAGTAATTATTATATGATTTATATTTTGCAACTAATGTGCCACACCTTATAACAATTTACTTATTGAAAATATGGAAGTATTAATCATAATATATGTAACAAATTTCAAATAAATAATTTCATTCATGTTGTCGGTTTCTCCCGATTTATATTTCCTTTAATCATTAAACTTATCATTTTCAGCCTGATATACATTTAGATTTATCTTAATGTAGCTTTTACTCTTTTCCCAAAAAGAGAAATACCTTAATTAGGTCGTCACATTATTATTTTAAAATATTTAATAAACTTACTATTTGTGATTTTTTATCATGTGTTTGCCATGGTTTTTGTATGTAGTATTATATCACTAAGCCAAAACTTTCAATTCCTCCCAAAAGAAAGACCCCCTCTTTTATCTAAAATCTCCCTCAATTTTAGATTGAACATTAGTGATTTTTTAAAATGCATAAAAAGGTTATTCTATGTTCAAGTCAAAAATTATTTTCTGGGGATTTATTGTTTTATTGATTGGTGGAGTGTCGAAAAGTAGTTTTGCTCAACCAACAAATTATATTGAAACCTATCAAAAAACTGCTATTCGTGAAATGCATCGAAGTGGAATTCCTGCGAGTATAACTTTAGCTCAAGGAATTTTAGAGTCATCCTGGGGCAATGGTTCTTTGGCTCTTAAGGCGAATAATCACTTTGGAATAAAATGTAAAAGTACCTGGAATGGAGAAACATTTTTTATTGAAGATGATGATTATAAAAAAGGAAGACTTGTAAAATCTTGCTTCCGATCTTATGATAATGCGGAAGACTCATATGTAGATCATTCTGAGTTTTTGACTGACAATCCAAGATATGAAAGGTTGTTTTCTTACGATCGAACAGATTATAAAAAATGGGCGCATGGGTTAAAAAAATGCGGCTACGCTACCGATAAAAAATATGCTTATAAATTAATCAACACCATCAAAAAATACAAATTGTACGAGTTTGATTTGATGCCAGAAGAGCAGCCTGCAATTATTGCAAGCGAAGGTGCACCAGAGTTAGATATAGTTATTGCTCAAAATTTTCCTTCTAAACAGTTGCCAAAACCAATTCCTAATTCGATGCCAGCACCTGAAGCATTTGTATTGCCTGATGATTATAAAAGAGGTGATGGGTTGAGAAAATTTGCTTCGAAAGGAAATAAAAATATTTTGAATAGTTCTTCAATTCTACTGAATAAAAGATAACAAAACATCAAGCGAAAAAACCTAAATCTTTACTTTGATGATAATTTAAAAAGAGGTTTCCGGAATTCCAGAAGCCTCTTTTCTTTTTTACAAAACATACCGTTAACAGTATATTTACATTTCTATCTTTTCTTTGTTCCTTTTCCGTCTTTAATCATTTCATCTTCCCCTTGTGTATACTTTTTGCTTCGACTCACTACTGGGTTTTCATGACTTTCATCGAAGTCTTGTCTTTGCTTAGCTATATCTATTGCTAAAAATAATGCTTTTCGAAATGAACTTGGGCTTGCCATATTCATTCCTGCTATATCAAAAGCAGTTCCATGATCAGGGGAAGTTCTAATGGCAGAAAGTCCTGCTGTAAAGTTTACTCCTTCGCCAAAAGAAAGAGCTTTGAATGGCACTAAACCTTGGTCATGATACATGGCCAATATTCCATCGAATTTTCGATAATCACCTGACCCAAAAAATCCATCTGCTGGAAATGGGCCATTGGCGATATAACCTTTCTTTTTACTTTCAATGATAATTGGTCGGATTAATTTCTCTTCTTCATCTCCCAACATTCCTCCGTCACCTGCATGTGGATTTAATCCAAGAATTGCAATGGTAGGTCGTTCGATTCCAAAATCACGCTTTAAAGTTTTATTTAAAATCTTTAATTTATTCGCAATCTTTTCTTTTGTGATAGCTCCTGCAACATCTTTGAGTGGAAGGTGATTCGTCACTACTCCAACTCGTAAACTATCATTGACCATCAACATCAAACTTTCAATTCCATTTAATTCTTTGGTCAAATATTCGGTATGGCCCGTAAATTGAAAGCCAGTATCTTGCATTCCTTTTTTGTGAATTGGAGCAGTTACTAATGCATCAATATGTCCTTCTTTTAGTTCTTGCGTAGCTGCTGCCAAAGATTTGTAAGCATACTTTCCACCGCTCTCAGAAGGTGCACCAATTGTAATATTGACATCTTCATTCCAGCAATTTACCACGTTCACTTTTCCATGATAAGGTTTCTGTCCTGAACTCACAGATTGAAAATGAAAGTCTTCCAACCCAATCATATTTTTATGATAAGAGACTACCTTCGATGAAGCATAAATAATAGGTGTACAAAAATCTAAAATCTGTTTATTCGATAACGTTTTAAGAATTACTTCTAATCCTACACCATTAATATCACCGATGCTAATTCCTATTTTTTTCTTTTCCATTTTCAAAGAATGTTTTTTATAAAAAAATAAAACTTGTTGGGAGAACAAGTTTTAAATTCATTATTTTAAGAGTTATATTTTTTTAAAAAGTCAAACATTAATCTTACCCCTACTCCAGTTCCTTCTTTTGTTCGGTAGCCGTTGGCAGCTTTTAAATATGCTGGCCCTGCAATATCAAAATGAACCCAAGGATATTCTCCGCCCGTAAAATGTTCTAAAAATTTCCCAGCAGTAATCATTCCTGCAGCTGGTCCTCCAAGGTTTTTAAGATCAGCAATATTTGATTTCATTTGCTCGCCATATTCTCTCCAAAGTGGAAACTCTACTAATCTTTCATAAACATCCAATCCACTTTCTTCCAAATCATTTTTCACTTTTTTATCAGCCGTTCCCATAAAGCAAACGCCATCTTCTCCAATTGCTCGAGCTGCTGCACCAGTCAATGTAGCGAAATCCATCACTAATTCTGGTTTATATTTTTTAGCATAATGCAAAGCATCTGCTAACACTAATCTTCCTTCTGCATCGGTATTCAAAACTTCCACAGTTGTGCCATCATACATCGTAATTACATCTCCAGGTGCATAGGCATTCAAGCCAGGACGATTGTCGGTTGAAGGAACCAAAGCAATCACATGAAGTGGTAATTTTGCTTTTGAAATTGCACTCATCGCTCCAACAACTGTCGCCGCACCACCCATATCACATTTCATAAAATCCATTGAATTTGCCGTAGGCTTCAAACTTAATCCACCGGTATCATATACGATTCCTTTCCCAACCAAAACGATTGGTTGCTTATTTTTTGCATTCTTAGGTTTCCAAGTTAAAATATTAAATCGAGGAGGATCGATACTTCCTAAATTGACGGCAAGGATACCACCCATTTTCATTTGTTCAATTTTCTTTTTGTCAAAAACTTGAACAGAGAAACCAGAAGCCTTTCCTATCTTTTGAATTTCTTTGCTGAACTGTGGTGCAGTCAAAAATGAAAACGGTTCATTCACCAAGTCTCTCGCCTCGCAAGTCCCTTCCAAAACGGAAACTAAATCTTTGACTTCTTTTTCGGATGCCGCAGATTTGTTGATTTTAATTTCTTGAAGGGGATTTTCTTTTTCCTTTCGATCTTTAAAGTATTTCAAAAACTGGTAATTCCCCAAAGCCATTCCTTCCACATATTCCAAAGCATTATTCTCTTTACATTGATTAAGAATTTCAACTTTTGAAACTTTATAATTAGAGAGCGTTTGCAAAATTTCATTCCCTGCTAATCGTACATCTTCTTTGTGATAAGATGCATTATTCCCTTTTTTCAAAAACTGAACAACAACATTTCTGTCCACATTGGGTATAAATACAAAATTGATTTCTTTCTTTGCAGCAGATTTCAAAAATGCTTCTTCTGATTTTGATAAAAAATCGGTTGCCCAACCTAAATTATTTTTATCAGAAAGAATTATGAGATCATCCTTATATTTATTCGACCTTGATATCGAAATTTTAGTATTCATCCTAAGAATTTAGATTTCAAAAAAAAGTAAATCGTCGAAGCTCAGTTACTTAAAACTCAAACTCAATTTTCGATACTGGTTTTTGATTTTATTAGAAATTGGTTTTAAAAATAATGGGCAAATATAAAGAATTAATACGAAAATTTGAGGCTTGGCAAAACGATGTTTTTAGAAAGATAGAATCTCGCTTTCCCTTGAATATCAAATTTTTAAGTATCTTAAAAAAGATAATAAATTGACGGATGGAATTATGGGGATTGAGTATTGAGACTGACGAAAATATCGTAATCACAATACTCATTTCTCAAAATTTCAATACCAAAAAATAAATAAATTTTGAAAGCAAAAAAATCATTCGGACAACATTTTTTAAATAGTGAAATCATCACAGAGGACATTGCGAATGGATTACAATTGACTGATTCCTACGATCATGTTTTGGAAGTTGGCCCAGGGAAAGGGATGTTGACAAAGTATCTTTTGCAAAAAGAATATGATTTGAAAGTCGTAGAGGCAGATCGAGATATGGTAAGTTTTTTGGAAAAGAATTTCCCTCAGTTAGAAGACAAAATTATTTCAGGAGATTTCCTGAAATCAAACTTATCTGAAACCTTTGATGGAAAGCAATTCGGTTTGATTGGGAATTTCCCTTACAATATCTCTTCGCAGATTATGTTTAAAATGCTTGATTACAAAGAATTAATTCCTGAAATGGTCGGTATGTTTCAGAAGGAAGTGGCAGAGCGAATTGTAGCACCACCAGGGACTAAAGTTTATGGAGTCATCAGCGTTTTGATTCAAGCATTTTATGATGGGAAATATTTATTTACGGTTGATCGCATGAATTTTGATCCACCACCAAAAGTTCAATCGGGTG
>JBGCFD010000076.1:0-73775 GCA_045106765.1 Saprospiraceae bacterium
CAACTTGTTTATGAGTTTCCCTAACAACTTTGAATGCGTTTGTGATATTTTCATTTACCACTTGAATATTTGTATCCATTTTAATTGAAAAGGTATTTTTGGTGAGGATTAATTTTAGGTGAATTCAAAATTTCATGTTCAAATCGAATGAATCCATGAAGATTTTTTGATTTTAAATACTTCAATAAATCATTAACTATTAATTTATTAGGGTGAGTAGTTGATTTTATTATTTCTAGTTTTCTGTATAACATCTGCCATGAGACATAACCAAACCCATTAGTCTTTTCATCTTTTTTAATAACCTTTTTATAAGAAGAATCATAAATCGATTTTGCTGAGATGTCTTTAGCAAGAAAAATTAAAAACCGATTATATCCCTCGTATTTCTCTTTCAATAAATTAGCATAATTAGAAAGTTGATCATTTCCAGATAATTCACTTTCATATTTTATTTCAATGCCTATGACAACTTTAATTTTTTTATTAATTATTAATAGATCAATTTCTTTTTGTTTTAGTTTTTTCCAGAAAATGATTTCCCATTCATCTTTTAAGTTATTAAGTGCTAGATGAAAATGATTATAATGTAATTTATTTTCAAATTTGACAGCTTCCAATAATTTTTTGATGACAGAAGCAAAAGAAGAAGTATATCGTAAAGGACCAAAAAATCCACTTGTAAGTAAATCTTCCCATCGATCTAATTTTGGTATTTTTTTATTAATCTCTGCAAACATGATTTTCTTTTTTTGTGCTAGTTATTTCTAAAATCATATTAATTAAATTTATTAACACTACTCTTAACTCTTTTACAAGATTTCTCAATTAGTCCTACCGACTCATCTTACTCCGCTTCACCAAATAACTCTGCAAAATAGGTCGAAAGCCCTGATTAATATCCGCCTCCACAAAATCAACTTTATACTGTAAACACTTCATTTTCATTTTCTCTTTAAACTTTGACATTTGCTCCACATAATAATCTTTCACCTGATTGGATTGCAATTTTACTTCTTCGCCAGTTTCCATATCCACAAAAACATAAGGACGATTTTCAAATTCAAAATCCATTTCCTTCTTTTTATCGACTACGTGAAACAGCACCACTTCATGTTTATTATGCTTTAAATGTTGGAGTGCACTAAACAATTTTTCTGAGTCTTCCCCTTGTTCCATCATATCTGAAAAAATCACTACCAATGATCTTCGATGAATACTTTCAGCAATTTGGTGGAGCGCTTCTGTCGTAGAAGTTTTTCGATTGTCTTCAGGATTATCAATTAATTTTTGCAAAAACGTCAAGAGCAAACGATAGTGAGTAGTGCTCACCTTACATCGAGTATGTGTATGAATTTTTTCATCAAAAATACTCAAACCAAAAGCATCTCGTTGCTTCGCTAAAAGATTCATCAATGCAGCTGCAGCTAAAGAAGAGAACTGCAACTTGTTGGTATATTTCTTTTTATTTTTTTTATCAGGTTTTGGAAAATACATCGACGACGAAGAATCAATCACAATCTGACATCGCAAATTCGTTTCTTCTTCATAATTTTTGATATACATTTTATCCGTTCTTCCAAAGACTTTCCAATCAATGCTTTTCGTACTTTCGCCAGGGTTATATATTCTATGCTCTGCAAATTCCACAGAAAATCCATGAAACGGACTTTTGTGTAATCCGATAATAAATCCTTCCACAACTTGCTTCGCTAACAAGTCTAAATTCCCTAAATCTTTAACTTCAAAATTATCTAATAAATCCATCTTGGGTATTTTATTTTTTCAAAAAGTAATACTAAATCTAATATTTTTTAACGGTAAAAATTCTGATAAGTTTTCCAAATAAGAAAGCCCTCATTCTGAATTAGAACGAGGGCTTTAAAGTATTATTTTTTATAGAAATATTAGATTTTATTATAAATCTTTTTTCGTATTTCTTTAGAGAATTAATTAAGCTAATGCCTTATTAATTTTGTCTTGTAAAGCTTGTTTAGTTGTAACACCAACATGTTTGTCAACTACTTCTCCATCTTTCAAAATCAAAATAGTAGGAATACTCCTTACTCCATACTTCGTTGATACAGTTGGATTGTGATCAACATTGACCTTTCCGATAGTTGCTTTACCTTCAAAATCAGTTGCCAATTCTTCAATAATTGGAGTAATCATCCGACAAGGTCCGCACCATTCTGCCCAAAAATCTACAACTGCTACACCTTTATTATCGATAGCTGCTTCTTGAAAGTTATCGTCTGTGAATTGAAATGCCATAATATTATATTTATTAACTGTTAAAAAAGTGATTCTAATAAAGATTAAACATCTTCGATTTAAAATGGTTGCAAATATACTGATTTCAATTAATTCTACTGTCTTAATTAGGACAAAAAAAACTGACTAAAGTGTAAATGGTTGAATCAAGGTAGAAAGCTCTTCTTTTGAAAACTTTTTTTGATAAAAAAGATGCGTTCCATCGGATTGATTGACCATAAAAATGGCTGGGACTTCTCCTGACCAATTTGGATGTATCTTGCGAAACCATGCTGAGTTCAATGTATCTGACGAATAAAATACATCTGAAGTCACATCATTTTCCCGAATAAATGAGTTGATTTTATTGACATTGTTCGGTTGGCCCAAACTAAATAATATCACTTGGAATAAAGAATCACCCATTTCTTTTTGAGTCGATAATACAATTTGATTGGCTTTTATGGATTCAAAACTGTCGGTATTAAAAAAAGAATAAACGTGTAAAATCTGATTGGAATATTGAATCATGGAATCCATTTCATTTTTTGAAATGGGAATGGCAGATTTACCGATAGCATTCGCTAATTTTTTTTTGTCTTCATGCGATAATTCTGAATTTAAATCCGTTTCAGTATGAGGCATGGCAGATTCAAATGGATCAACTTTAGTAGCTTTCTCCTTTTGATTATTATTTTTGCAAAAAGAAAAACAAATAGATAGAAAGACTAAAGCAAATAAAAAATGATTTTTCATATTGTAGTTTTTTTGAGTGATGAATAAGGACTCCTAAATGTTAGTTTGCTTCTTCAAAGTTTTTTAAATCATCACTTTTTAATACGGTACAATTAACGAAATATTTCAAAAACAGTTAACGTGAAAAAAGAGTTTTTTTTGAAAAATAAAAATAAATGGATTTGGATTTTTTTGGGATCGTTGGCTATACTTGTAAGAGTATTGTTAGGATTTTCTCCAGAATTGACAGAACGATTTTATTCAAGAGGAATTTTTGTAGGAATTCGGTATTTGTTGGATTACACATTAGGTTGGTTTCCGATACCGTTTGTTCAAGTTTTATTGATTGGACTTTTTATTTTTTTAGTTTATAAAATTCGGAATCTGATTCGGACTCATGAGTCTTTTTTTGATTCATTAAAGCGAGTTAGTTTTGGAATTGTTTCTTTTTGTTTTGGGGTGATTTTCTTTTTCTTGGTTTTGTGGGGATATAATTATGGTAGATTGCCTATTGAAAATTCTATGCAACTCACACCAAATCCGCTTACGCTAAATGAACTAAAAGCTGAACTGAAAATTAACACTCAAGAAGTTACCCAAGCTCGTCTAATTATTCCAAACATCACAGATTCAGCTATTCAAAAATCTTTTTTACCGATTGATTTAGAAAATGAAGTTAGAGAAGAAGTTGAAAGTTTATTAGAAAAATTAAATTATCCTACTGCTGGAACAGTTCGTGGAAGACAGCTAAAACCGAAGGGGATTTTATTACGATTTAGCACAGCTGGAGTTTATTTTCCATGGACAGGAGAAAGTAATATTGATGCTGGTTTGCATCCGATTCAAATCCCTTTTACGATGGCTCATGAATTTGCTCATGGGTATGGATTTACTGATGAAGGAACGTGTAATTTTTTGGCCTATCTAGCCTGTATTCAATCTGATAATCCAGTTTTTCAATATTCAGGACACTTGAGTTATTGGCGATATTTGGCATCTTCTTATCGACGAAATGACAGAGAAGGTTATAAAGAATATTTTAAAACATTGCCCAAGGGAATGGTCATAGATTTATATTCCATCGATGCAAATAGTGATAAATATCCTGATATTTTACCTCGTTGGAGAAATGCTGTTTATGATACTTATTTGAAAACACAAGGTATCCCAGAAGGAATAGTCAATTATAATCGAATCGTGATGTTGGTGAAATCGTGGCGAGAGAGAACTAATGATTAATGATTGAATGGTTAATCATTAACCGTTAACAATTCGTATCGTTTAAGTCCGACTTTCATTTTTTTGTAGCCTTCCAACATGAAATTCTTTTTCTTTTTTTCTACTAAAAAATAAGGATAGTTAATTGTATTGCTTGTGCTGAAATTACCATTTCGCATCAGGTAAACTTTTAAACCCCAATCTTGATGAATTGATTTTTCTAAAGTGATATGTGCTTTCTCTGGGAGAATGTTTTTTAATAAATAGACATCGTGCAGCATGTCTTCGTCTCGTTTAGTTTTTCCAAATTGAAGAGATGAAAATAAAATAGCTCCAACTAAAAGTAGCGAAGATATAATTGTAAATGTATTGTTATACTTGTTTTTAGTTGGTTGGTTTTTGAAAAAAGGAGTAAGACTTGGAGTAATAATGATTGCAATACCAATTCCAAAATAGGGTAGTGCATGAACCATGTAAAATCCTTTTTGTACCATGGTTAAAAGCAAAGGTAAAGTTCCTGCAAAACCGAGTAGGAAAAATAGCAATGCATTTTTTAAGCTAGTGTTTTTGAAAGTGATCACATTCGATTTTAGCTTTGAAAAAAGTAAAATCAGTCCTCCTAAAATAAGAGGTGGTAACAATTCCTGAAACAATCTTCCCAGAATATAAAAACGATTTCCAACCGTAGGATCGGAATCAATTCTTCCCATCAATCTATTTTCAAAATAAAAACTTAGATTTTCCTTTGCTGGTTCATAAAGCATTAAAATTGCATAGCAAAGAAAAGTAGAAAAACCTAACAAAGACGTATGGTGTATAATATTTACGAATTTGTTTTTTCGATGAGAAATCCAAATAAGGAAAGGAAAAGCCAAAGGGAAAAAACCAGGAACTCCTTTTGAGAAAGAAGCTAAAAAAATAAAACTTCCAGCTAAAATCAAAAGAGTACTTTGTTGTTTTTGAAAATAAAACTTCAATAAAAAGTAGGTGCTGATAAGAGTGAAAATTCCCATCGTATTTTCATGCATATTATTTTGAAAACTCCAAAAACAGACAGGGATAATAATCCATAATAAAATGGGTAACCAGGAGAATTTGATTAATTCTTTTTGATCTTGAAAAATGATTTTCCAATTTAAATGAATTAGAAATACGGTAAAAATTGCAGTCAAAAAAGAATAAAATCTTTCCACATAAATGCTCGCGCCAAAGATTTTAAAAAACAAAGATTGGATGCCAAAAACTAAAGGTGGATGTTCGTGAAAAGTATGAACATTATGTTTATTCCAAGTATTTGCAAAAATGGGTTGCCAAAAATTTCCAAAACCTTCTGCTTGATTTTTTGCGACAGCAGCGTATAAAACACCATCCATAAACATTCCATCTTGAACTAATAGAGGAATAATTAAAACCAAAAAAACTGCTAAAGTGAAAATACGAAAAGGCAAATGCTTCATTAATTTTTTTGATTGAAGAGAGGCTGATGATGAATGTAAATAATTTTACTTTTTCTTCTTTTTAACAAAATCAAAACCTACTCCTACGCTTGGAGTAAAACCTAATTCTTGGTGGTAATTAGAAGCTAAATCAAAACGTAATCCATTTTTCATTCGGTAGCCTAAACCAAAACTTAACGCAGTTGGATTAGTATGAACTCCGATTCTTAGCCAAAAATCGTTGGTCAATTCATATTCAATTCCAGCTTTAAAAACAAAAGGAAAATCGAAATCTTTTTCCAATTCAGTATGCAACATTAATTTTTTTGAAGCGGAATAACTTGCACCTGCTCGAATAATGGTTGGCAAAAATTCATCTTCAATAATTTCCAATTTTACTGGATTGAAAAGATGAAATCCGAGTAATAAATTTTCAATTAATTCCGATTGAATGCCAATTTCGAAAGTAAATAAATTCTTATTTCCATACTCTTGAATTTGAGTGCTCAACATATCAAATTGAATTCCAACTGAAAGTTTTTCCATTAATTTTCGAGCATAAGTCAATCCTATTTTTGATTGATTAAAATCCTCAAAACCAAAATAAGTAACACTTAATCCAAAAGTTCCAGAGTTGGTTGGTATGGCAAAACCAACTCCAAGATTATTTAAATCATTCAATACAAATCGTTGTTCAGCTGAAAATAGCAACCCCATGTTTTCCAATTCTGCTAGGCCAGCTTGATTGTTGAAAATGGAATTTATTCCAGTAAAACCGACAGAAGCATTGGCTACTCCATTACTTCGAGCATTAGTTGAATTAGTGTTTCCATCTTGAGAATAAGTAGAAATGCTGAATAATATGGAAAGTAATAATAGTAGTTTTCGCATGTTGAAATTTATGATGGCAATTTTAAAAAAGTAAAAGTACGAGTTTCATTTTTTCTTTTTTCAAAAAATATATCATTTAATTTATTGATATTTGGAAAATAAAAAATTAAAATTAACAACCAATGAAAAAAGTATTTCTCTCTTATGCCCACAAAGATGAAGATTATAAAGATGAATTAAAAACTCATTTAAAGCCACTTGCTCGATTAGGAAAAATTGAAATATGGGATGATCGAGCCATTGATGCTGGTGATGAATGGCATGATGAAATCATGAACGCTTTGGAAGGTGCTGACATTATTTTAATGTTGATTAGCAATTATTTTATTGCATCTGATTTTTGTTATGATAAGGAATTAAAGCGAGCTTTGGAAAGACATGAGGCTAAGACTGCAAGGGTAATTCCAATAATTATTCGAACTTGTCAATGGTATGAATTGCCATTCGGAAAATTACAAGCAGTTCCCAAAAATGGTCAAGCAATAAGTGAATGGGATAATCCTGATAAAGCATACACTTTTATTGCAAAGCAGATCAATAATGTGGTTTAATATATTATAACTGAATTAAGTTCACTTTTTTTTGATAAAATTATAAGGCTCTTAGACATATCTAGTAATTTTTCACCACATAGGCACATAGAAAACATAGGTTTTATATTTCATAAGATTTGTCAAGCACCAAGGATAAAAAAAAGGCACTCTGAATTGCTCAGAGTACCTTTTTTTGAAACAAAGATTATTTGTGTTTATTTCTTCATGATACTTTTAGTAGAGATAATCTCTCCATCTAATCGAGTTACCAAGTAGTAAATTCCACTATTCAATCCATTCACATCAATTACTGTTTGATAATTTCCTTCATAAAGGTTTCCTTCGTTTACTTCTTGAGCATTTCGACCTAACATGTCAACTAATGTAAAAGTAATATTTCCAGAAACTGGAATTGAGTACTTAACATTAACTATTTGATCTGCAGGATTAGGGAAAGCATTTACAACCACTTTCGCTTTGTCTAATTCAGAAATAGCAACATCTACATCATTCATAATATCATCAAAGTAGAAAGTTTCACCAGCTCCAGCATTTCCAAAATCAGCAAAAACAGCTACTAAGTCATAATCAACTGAGGCATCAAAATCAGGATGTGAAGCCATATTGAAAACTAATGTTTCCCAAGCATTTGCACCAACTGTATTTTTCTGAACTTCAGCAAAAGTGGCTCCTGCACTTGCCAAATTTTCAATTTTTAAAAGAATAGGCACGTCAGCTCTTGGAGACCAAACTTTTAATGAAAGTACATTTCCAGCTTGAAGTGACCAGTCAATAGCAGATTGTAAAGGCAATGATGTTCCAGCCCAAACTTCCGCTCCAGCCGTTTTTTCTAAAGATAAAACAGTAGCACTTGTATTTGACCCTGTAGCATCTGGATTTGCAATTACTGAAGAGTTTGCATTTCCAAAAGCATTATTAGTATAAGTAATTGCAGCATCTTCAAAATTTACTGGAAGAGTAGGAAGAACGATAGGAGAAGAAAAAAATTCAAAATCATCTGCATAATAAGTAGTTCCTGTTCCCATGTTTCCGAAGTTAGGAAAAATAACCACTTGGTCATAGTCAGCTGAAGGATCGAAAGTTCCTACTGTAGAAGTTGTCATATCAAATGTCAAAGTTTCCCAAGTATTCGCACCAACAGAAGTTGCTAAAACTTCAGCAGAGATATTGGTAGGATCAGCAATATTTTCAACTTTTAATAGGAATGGTGTACCAGCATTTGGTGACCAAACTTTAACAGATAAAGTAGTTCCACTTGTCCAATCAATGGCAGTTTCCAATGGTATACTTGCTCCAGCCCACACTTCAGCACCTGTAGTTTTTTCTAAAGATAAAACGGTAGCACTTGTATTATCACCAGTAGCATCTGGATTAGCGATTACACTTGGATTAAGATTCCCAAAACCACCTGTTGTATATGTAATTGAAGACGATTCGAAAGTAATTGGAAGCGTTGGCAATGTAGCTACAACTGTTCCTTGAGCAACATCATCAAAATAATAACTAGCTCCACCTACAACACCCATATTTCCAAAATTTGGAAATAAAACAACTCGATCATAATTATGAGTAGGGTCAAATGTTCCAACCGTAGAAAGGTCGAATGTCAATGTTTCCCAAGCACCACCTCCAGTCGTTGTCATCATTAATTCAGTAGCAATTGCTCCGTTGCTAGAATCTTCCATTTTTAATAAAACAGGAGTTCCTGCTTCTGGAGTCCAAACATTTATCTCAAATACTGGATTAGATAAATCAGCTGGGTTTTCTAAATCGAAAAATGCACCTGCCCAAGTTTCAGCACCTTCTGGCTTACTAATATGATAAACTTTTGCACTTGTATTATTTCCTGTAGGATCTGGATTATCAATAATTTCTGCCATATCAACATTTCCAAAAGCGCCAAAACCGTAATCTAAAGCTGTATTTTCAAAATCTACAGGAAGATTTGGTTTGTCAGAAACAACAATATCCAACTCAGCATCATCAAAGTAAAATGGAAGAGCATTAAGGAACGGAATATTGTTAAAGTCAGGGAAAACGACTAACACATTATAGTCAACATTAGCAGGATCGAATGTCCCTGTAGTTGGCATTGACATATCAAAAGATAAAGTTTCCCATCCAGCATCTACTGTTGTATTTACAAGTACTTCAGCAGAAGAAGAACCGTTATCATTTTCAACTTTTAACAAAACTGGAATTCCTGAAAAATCAGAATAAAACTTAATTTTGATAGTACTTGTTGAGGAAAAATCCATTGGACCTGCCAAGTCGATTGATGCACCTGCCCAGGATTGAGAATTGGTCGGTTTTGTAACATTCCAAACCATTGCACTTCCATTATCTGCATCTACATTAGGATTAGCAACAATAGCTGAAGTTGCTTCTCCAAATCCAATTGGTGCATAAGTAATATCTGCATCTTCAAAATCCATTGGAAGAGTTGGAGGTATGATTTGAACACAACTTCCATCATCAGCACAGTTTTCAAAACAAACAAGAACAGTTGTGTCTGACATTACAGCTGGTAACCATCGGTCATTAAAATTATTTGGATCAGCACAAGGAAGACCAGCAAGATCTTCTTTGCAAGACCAGTCAGGACAATTTCCATTCAAAAAAGTATAGTGGCTTTCAAAACCTTGATCTCTTTGAACAGTAATGGTCCAAATTCCATTACCAGCATCAACCAAAGGATTATCTCCAGCTACTCCAAATCCAAGACCTCCAGCAAGATAGATACCTTCCATGTCAACACTAGCCATTTCGGTAGTATTTACTTCAAATGTAATATTGACTTGTTGTGCATTTACAAATGAAATAGAAAAAAGAAGAATTAAGATGGGTAAAAAATTTCTTTTCATAATATAGTTTTTAACGAATTTTGAAATTTTCCTTATTTTTTAATAATTAAGAATGCTAGGTAAAAAATAGGAAATAGGTTAATGATAAAATATATAAAGAGCTTTATGATATTACATTTACTCTTTATTTAAAATTATTTTTAGATATAATAATTACGTAATGGAAAATTACTAACATATATAACATTGAAGGAAAATAGGGCTACGATTATACTACTCACTCTTGTTTTTTTGGGAGAAATGATTACTCAAGCCTTTATTTATAGGCATTTAGAAAAAAAGTAGGAATTGGTTTTTTTTATAAAAAATAAGATACGTTGAGAGATTTATTCTAAAAAAGAGAAAAAGAAGATTCTTTTATCAAAATTGCATTAAAAATTCAGTTAAATTTTCCTCCTTCGTTAACTCAAACTTCTTGCGTAATCGATACCTACTTGCTTCTACTCCGCGCGTAGTCACATTCAATAATGAGGTCATTTCTTTGGTGGAAAGATTCATTCTTAGGTAAGCGCACATTTTTAAATCTTTTGGAGTCAATTTGGGATAATTCCTTTTGAGTCTTTCAAAAAATTCTCGATGTAACTGATTAAAATGAAACATCACCTGCTCCCAACCTTCATCCTGAATTTCTTCTTGTTGTAATTTTTGAATCAATTTTTGAATTTTTTGATTCAAAGTTGAGTCTGTAGCTTGTTTTTTTATTTCGATTAATCGTTCTTTAATTTGAGTAATGGTTTCATTTTTTTTGACCAAATTAAGCGTCGTTGAAACCAATTCTCGTTTTTTTGAAGCTAATTCTAATTCAGTTTTTTCTGCTTTTAATTTTCCAATGGCAATTTCAGATTCTTGCACCACCAATTTGTTTTCTTCTTTCAATCCAGAGTATTTTTTTTGGTAAACTCTAATAATCGAGGATAAGCAAACCAAGGAAATCAAAGAGTAAATTAAATATGCCAGAGTGGAGGCATACCAAGGTGGGACAATTGTAAATTCGTAAGTCAAAACTTTACTTTCCGTTTGAAAATTATTTTTTCCTTGTAAATGAAAAACATAATTTCCAGGACCAAGATTGGTGTATTCTTTTGATTTGTGATAGTTCCAATCTGTCCAATCCTTATCATATCCTTCCAAATAATACCGAAATTCAGTTGCTTCTCCACTCACAAAATCTGTGGCAGAAAAACTAAAATAAAAATCATTTAAGTCATGCGAAAAGTTTTCGATATTTTGATCTAACTGAACATTACTTACTACATTTTCATTGAAAAAAAGTCCTTTAGAAATAATAGAATCTTTTTGAGAAGTTATTTTTATTTCATTGATTATTACCTGAAATGTAGTATCTGAACTTAAGTAATCAATGGGGTGATAATGGATAAATCCTCTGTCATTTGAGATGAAAACATTTTTATCATCATAAGGATAAATAGATTCAAATCCTTGGTTTAATTCTTTTTTGAAAAATGGAAAAACGATCTTATTAATTTTTTTCTCCAACCCTTTGTCATCTACTTCTAGAATTCCAAATTCGTCCTGTGTTACAAACCAAATATTTCTATCTGGTGCTTCAATTAATCTTCTAATTTTATTTCTTTTTCCAAAAATATCATTGAAAATAGGGTATTCTTCAAAACGTTCCGTTTCATAATTATAGGTGAATGCACCAGATTCTCCACAAAAAATGAGTTCATTATTTATTTTAAATAAATGATTTAAAAGATAAGAAGGCAGTCCTTGATCTTTTCCTAGTAGTTCAATTTTAGATTCTGTAAATGTATTGTTAGGAGTGATTTTAAAAATACCTCGATATGGATGCGACATCCAAATATTTCCCTTTTGATCTTCTTCTACAAAACGAGATGATTCATTTAATTGAGTAAAATCTGGTAGGATTTTGTAGGTGTCATTTTCTTTTCCAAACAGAAAAATATTGAAGTACCCACCTGCTATTCTAAGTTCAGGATGATGGTTTAATTGTTTGAAATTCCAAATCCCAGTTTTATTGAAAAATGGTTCTGCTATTCCATTTTTGACTTTCATTGCTCCATTAACATGAGCTATAACTAATTGATTATCAACAATATCCAATCCCCAAACTTGTCCTTTGGTATTTTCTACCAATTGAAAATCAATAGATTCAAGGGGGGAATATTGTTGTTTCCAATTGCCAACATAAAGTCCTTTGTTGGTCCCAAAATAAATTTTATTCTGGTGAATTTTAGTGACAAATCCCACCGCATCTAATTCTTCATCTGGGAAAATACGAGTAAAGGGAGAGTTGGTATGGATATAATTTAAACCATTAGAAAGTCCTACCCAAAGATTCTGACTTTTATCAGAAAATAATGTAAGTATATTGTTATTGAGCAGTCCATTTCCCTTGTGTAGATGAAAAAGATGCTGTCCTTTTTGATTAAAAAAAAGAAGACCGCCATAAACTGTAGCAACTACAATTCGATTTCCAACAATGTTTGTTACATTTTTGATGTGATTCGCTCTGAGAAAATCATCTGCGTCCGTTTCCCATCTTTCAAAACCATCATTGGTCATTTCAAAAAAACCATCATGAGCAGTTCCGAGTATATCTTTATTTCCAGTTTTGACAACAGCAGCTATTGCTTTACCTGTAAAAAAATCAGAACCAGATACTTTATTTAATTTTCCTGCAGAAAAGGAATACAAACCAGATTGATAATCTTGAACATAGATTTTATTATTTATCTGACTTATAAAATTGATTGTTCCTTGAGTATAAACTGATACTTTTCCCTCTTTTAAATGAAATAATTTTTCAGATGCCATAAAGAAAATACCATCAGAAGTGATTTCAATTCCCCAAACATCTTCGAAGTTTTGGAAATTTTTTGGGATTAAATGCTTAAGCGACTCAAACTGCCATTCTCCAATTGCATTAGGAATATAGCGTCCAAACTCATTTTGACCACCTGCATAGATAATTCCACTCTCATCAATTGCTAGAGACCTTACAATAGTGAAATTGGGTAGCGGATAAATAGTCCATGTAGTACCATCAAACACTAATAATCCATCATTATTTGCAAAATACATGATTCCTAAATTATCCTGAATCATATCCCAGTTTTGCGACCCAGATTGGGAAACTTCTTTAGGAAATGCTTGTATTATGGGCACTCCAAGGTTATAATCTTGCGACTTTATGTTTTGAGAAAGACAAAAACAAAATACAGTAATAAGTATTTTAAGTTTATTCAAGCTTAACTAGGTTTGTGAGGTGTAAATATAGCGATTGATTCGAAAGTGAGTAGTAATATGTAGGAGTAAAATAGCGATTGAGTATCATTTGTTTAAAATAACTTACTTTTTTTTACTCATGAGTGTATTAATGAGGGAATAATTTTCTTTGGACGGTTAATCAAATTATAGATTTGTTCTGTTATTAATACTATTGCAAAACATAATTTTATTGAAATGAAAAAAACTCAACTCTTAATTACTTTCCTATTTCTTTTAGGAAGTACTTTCCTTTCAGCCCAAACCACTACTGTTACAGGTATAGTAACTTCAGGTGAAGAACCAGAAGGAGTGATTGGTGCAACAGTCATACTTAAAAGTGACCAATCTGTTGGGACAACAACTGAAATTGATGGAAGTTATTCTATTGAAGTGCCGGATGCAGCTACTTCCGTTTTGATTTTTTCTTATACAGGATTTAAAACGGTAGAAATTCCTGTAGATGCTCGAACAAATATTGATGTGGTGTTGGAGACTGGATTATTTTTGGATGAAGTAGTCGTTGTTGGTTATGGAACTCAAAAGAAAAAAGTCGTAACTGGTTCAATCGCAAAAGTTGATGCATCTGAGTTAGAAAACATGGGTGTTGTGAGATTAGAAGGTGCACTTCAAGGAAGAACTTCTGGAGTTCGTGTTACTTCTGATTCAGGTCAGCCAGGTGCTGGAGCAACTGTTAGAATTAGAGGAACGAATACTCCAGGAAATAGCGAACCTTTATATGTTGTAGATGGTGTGCCTATTGGTGGAGGAATTGATTATTTGGCTCAGAATGATATTGAGTCAATTGAAGTGTTGAAAGATGCCTCCGCAGGAATTTATGGAGCACGATCTGCAAGTGGGGTTATTTTGGTAACTACTAAAAAAGGAAAAGCAGGAAAAATGAGCGTTAACTATAATGCTTATTATGGCGTTCAAAATCCTTGGAGAAAATTAAGAGTATTAAATGCAACGGAATATGCCACTTTGCTAAATGAAGCATCTGTGGCTGATGGTGGAAATCCTCTTTTTGAAGATCCACAATCATTGGGTGAAGGAACGGATTGGCAAGATGCAGTTTTTAATAAAAATGCGCCTATTCAAAGTCACGAAGTAAGTTTATCTGCAGGAAATGATAAGTCCACTTATTTTGCTTCGATTTCTTACTTTGATCAAAGTGGAATTGTATCTGAAGAAGATTCTCGATATAAAAGGTATACATTACGATTGAATAGTACACATAAAGTAGGATCTAGATTTACATTTGGAAATACATTGGCTTACACCAATGTCGAAGCAAATGGAGTTGCTACTAATTCTGAGTTTGGTTCTCCTTTGAGTAGAGCAATCAACATCGATCCAATTACTCCTGTTTATGAAACGGATGAAGATGTTTTGAATTCAAGTGTCTTTACTAACTTTCCAGTTGTAAGCGATGAAAATGGTGTTTTTGCCATTTCGGAATTAGTGACTTCTGAGATTTTAAATCCATTGGCAGCATTGGAAGTTCAGCAAGGAATTGGGCATAGTGATAAGTTGGTTGGTAATATGTATGGAGAGATTAAACTTTTTGATGGTTTAAAGTTTAGAACAAGCGTAGGTGCAGATTTAGCATTTTGGGGAGGCGAAGGATTTTCTCCTGCCTTCTATTTGAATGCTGCTAATCGTAATGAGGTAAATTCATATAATAGAAGTAAAAATCAAGGATTGAAATGGATTCTTGAAAATACTTTGACTTATCAAAGAGTTTTTGGAGATCATGATGTATCTTTTTTATTAGGAGCTTCAGGTGAGAGAAATTCTGGAAATGGAATTTCTGCTACTATTCAAGATATACCTGCTACTAGTATTGATGATGCTTCTTTCTTTTATTTTAATGAAATTGAAACACAACGAGCTGGAGGATTTGAATATGATGGAACATTTGCTTCCTACTTTGGTAGAGCAATTTATAACTACAGACAAAAATATTTATTCCAATTTGTGATGCGAAGAGATGGATCTTCTAATTTTGGAAGCAATAACAAGTTTGGTTATTTCCCTTCAGTTTCTGCAGGATGGATTGTTACAGATGAAGAATTTCTTTCCAATAATAATAACCTTAACTTCTTAAAAATAAGAGCTTCTTGGGGGCAAAATGGAAATGATAGAATTGGGCAATTTAGATATATTTCAACTATCGGAGAAGGAAGAACTTATACTTTTGGTCAAGGAGACAACTTAATCAATGGAGTTAGTCCAAATGGAATTTCAAATCCAGATTTAAAATGGGAATCAACTGCTCAAACTAACATTGGTTTCGATGCAATTTTATTCAAAGATATTTCTTTGACTTTAGATATTTATAAGAAAAAAACTACTGGAATTTTGGCAATTGACCCAGTTCCGTTATTTGTAGGTAACTCACCTCCAACTGCCAATATTGGAGATGTTGAAAATAGAGGGATTGATATTGAATTAGGATGGAAAAAAATTAAAACTGATTGGGAAGTAGAAGTTTTTGGAAATGTAACTTATAACGATAATAAAGTTGTTTTCCTTGGTTCTGAGGCAGACTTTATTCCTGGTCAAAGAGTTGGACCACAAGGATTGGAAGTTACAAGAACTTCAGTTGGAGAATCTTTTAATTATATTTTTGGATTAAAAACGGATGGTCTTTTCCAAAATCAATCAGATATCAATAACTATGTAAATGAACAAGGTGTACCACTTCAAGCAGAAGCTCAGCCTGGAGATATTAAGTTTGTAGATTTTAATAACGATGGTGTGATTGATGAAAATGATCGAACTAAAATAGGTGATGCCATTCCAGATTTGACTTATGGATTAACTATTTCAGCTAGGTATAAAGACTTTGATTTTACAGTTTTTGCACAAGGTGTAAATGGAAATGACGTTTATAATGCGACTCGTCGATTTGATTTAAATAAGTCAAATTTCAACGCTGATGCATTAGGGAGATGGACTGGAGATGGAACATCAAATAGTTTCCCTCGTATGACTTTGTTAGATCCAAATCGAAATTTTTCACAAAGCTCAGATTTCTTTGTACAAGATGGAAGTTTCTTCAGAATCAAAACTTTGCAGTTTGGATATAATTTACCATCAGAATGGTTAGAAAAAGTAGGGATGAAAAAGGTAAGATTATATGTTTCAGGGAATAATATTTTGACATTTACAAAGTATGGAGGATTTGATTCAGAAATTACTTCAGGGGTAGATCGAGGAATTTATCCACAAGCAAGATCTTATATGTTTGGGATAAATGTTGGATTTTAATTTTTGGAAAAAACTAAATAGAGATTTAGATATCGGATACCTAAATCAAAAAAATAAAAATAAAAAATCATGAAAAAGTATATTATAAATAAATTACTTCCAGTTTTTGCTTTAATGACTTTGGCTACTTCTTGTAGTAAAGATCACTTAGAATTAACTCCTATTGGAACTTCGTTAGAAGTTAATTATTACCAAACGGAAGACGAACTTTTTGAAGGATTGGTAGCAGTTTATGATGTTTTGCAATGGGGAAGTACTTCAGGATGGACGATGAGTTTAGGTTTGTTGAACGCAGCATCTGATGATTGTTTTGCAGGTGGAAGTGATGCTTCAGATCAACCTTCTTGGGTAGCTTACGATATGTTTAACTTAAACCCAACACTTGGCCCACAAGAAGGATTGTGGACAAAAGGTTATGCTGGAATTTATAGAGCTAATTTATTATTACAAAAATTAGATGAAGCCCCAGCAGAGGTTTCAACTTCATTCAAAGCTCGGGCAGCAGCTGAGGCAAAATTTTTACGAGCATATTTTTATTTTGATTTGATCAAATTTTTTGGAAATATTCCTTTGCTTACTGATGTAGTAAGTGTAGATCAAATTACTACTGTTACACAAGCAAGTGCTGCTGATGTTTATGCTCAAATTGAAGCTGATTTAAGAGCAGTAAGAACAGAACCTGAAATTCCTGAGTCAGTTGCACCTGCCGAATTTGGAAGAATTACTCAAGGTGCAGTTGCTGCACTTTTAGGTAAAGTTATTTTATATCAAAATAACGATAGCCGAATGATCGAAGCTGCTGATCTTTTTGAAGAAGTAATCAATTCAGGGTTTTACTTTTTGGAAGATAACTTTGAAGATATTTTTTCTAACCAAGGTGAATTTGGGTCAGAATCTGTTTTTGAAATTCAACATTCAAGTAATAAACCTGGTGACTTTGGTTATGGTTTCGCAGCAGGTCCTACTGTGAATCCAACAGAAGGAAACTTCAATGTTCAGTTTTTTGGAATGAGAGATTATGTAGGGCCTGAGTATGCAACTGGTTGGAGTTTTTGTCCTGTGACGGAAGATTTAGTTGATTTCATGACAGGTGACCCAAGATTTGAGCATACGATTGTGGATGGAAATGTTCTAAAAGCACAGGGTGCATCTTATACAGAAGGATATCAAAACACAGATTATTTTATTAAAAAATATGCTCCAATTGAAGCTAATCGAGCATCAGATGGAGATGTAGCATTAGGTTGGGGAACGAACCAAAGAGAGATTCGATTAGCTGATGTTTACTTGATGGCAGCAGAAGCAATTGTAAGAGGAGGTGGAAGTTCTGCTACGGCAAGAGATTACATCAATGAAGTTCGTAATCGAGTAGGGTTGGATAATATTAATACAAGTGTAAGCGGACCAATTCTTTTAGATGTAATTTATAAAGAAAGAAGGTTAGAGTTGGCAACTGAAGGACACAGGTTTTTTGACTTGGTAAGAACTGGTCAAGCAGCTCAAGTGTTAGATGGATTTAGCGCAGGTATTCATGAGTTATTACCAATTCCACAGATTGAGATTGATTTGACAGATGGTCAAATGATTCAAAATCCAGGGTACTAAAAAAATAGAGTAAATGATAAAAGATTAATTAACACATGCCTAGTAGTTGTTTAATTTTTGATTCATTTACTCTTTCTAAATTTTTATTTTTAAAAAAGAAAAAATTATTAAAATGAAAAATATATTTCCAATAATAAGTTTTGTAATTGTATTGTTATTTTCTGCTTGTGAACCACAGCAAGATGATGCAATTGATCTAACTGCAGTACCAACAAACGTTTCTTTTACAGTAACAGCAAGTACAACTGAAACAAATGTGTTCACTTTTAAAAATACTACCTCCGAGACGTTTCTTTACCATTGGGATTTTGGAAATGGGGAGACTGCTACAGGGGAAGAAGTAGAGGCTTATTTTCCTTTTATGGGTGATTATGATGTTACTCTAAAAGCCTTTAATGATGGTGGCTTTGGTATTGGAACACAGTCAGTTAATGTAGCTGAAGATGACGATCAACCTTGTGCACCAGGATCATTAACTGAATTTTTAACTGGATGTGATGAACAAGGATGGATTTTGCTTCAAGATGCTGGGGCATATTGGGTAGGACCTAATGATGGATCTGGAGATACTTGGTGGTCTAATCCTGCTGATGATGTGACTACTCGATACTGCGCATTTGACGACGAGTGGATCTTTAATACAGCTTTGGAAGTGGTTTACGATAGTAAAGGAGATTTATGGGCAGAGGATTATATGGGATTTAGTTTTGAATGTGTAACTGATGATCAATTGACTGGTGCTGCTGAAGCTTGGAAATCAGCTACACATACTTATCAAGTAATCGAAGGCACTCCTGAACAATTAAAATTAGTAGGTTTAGGAGCATTTATGGGTTTACCAAAAGCCACTAATGACGGGGAGTTAACTGGCCCAGATCCTGCGAGTACAATTACTTATGACATTATTGATAGAGGAGAAGATGCTAATGGGAAATATATGGAATTGGAAGTCAACTTCGGTGGTGGATTGTGGAGATTTAAATATGTTTCTAATTAATTCGAAATCCACAAAATAATGAAATTACAAAATCGATTTTTACTTTTTTACTGCTTATGTTTTACTGCTTTGTTTTTACAAAGTTGTGGAACTAGTGAGGAGGTAAGGTCAATAGAAATACAACCTGTTTGGTCAGATGAATTTGATTACGAAGGTCTTCCTGATTCCAATAAATGGAGTTATGATGTTGGAGATGGGTGTCCAAAAGTTTGTGGCTGGGGAAATAATGAATTAGAATATTACAAATCTAATTCATTAAAAAACTCCAGAGTAGAAAATGGTATTTTGACTATTGAAGCACATAGAGAAGATTTTGATAACAAAACATTTACATCCGCTAGATTAGTAAGTAAATACAAAGGTGATTGGTTGCATGGGAAAATAAAAATTCGTGCTAAAACTGCTTCAGGGCTTGGAACCTGGTCAGCTATCTGGATGCTTCCAACAGATAATGAATATGGAACTTGGCCAAACAGCGGAGAGATTGATATCATGGAGCATGTTGGCTATAACCCAGATACTGTTTTTGGGACAGTTCACACAAAATCTTTTAACCACATGATTGGAACAGAAGTAGGAGATAATCTTTTTGTTTCTGATGCGGATGAAGTGTTTCACATTTACTCAGTTGAATGGGATAAAGATAAAATTGATTTTTTCATTGATGATCAAAAGTATTTCACTTTCAAAAATGAAAATAAAACATTTGCTGAATATCCTTTTGACAAAAAATTTCATTTAATTTTGAACCTTGCAGTCGGTGGAAATTGGGGCGGAAAAATGGGGGTGGATGATTCGGTTTTTCCTCAAAAAATGCAAGTTGATTATGTTAGAGTGTATGATTTAAACCAAAAGGACGAGACCGAATTTTTATCGAAAAAATAGATTGTTTTAACTGAACTATTTCAATTAGATTAACCATTAAAATTCTAAGTAATGAAAAATAATATTCCATTTTTATTTCTATTGATCACTTCAATATTTCTAATTTCTTCCTGTGGAAAAGATGATGACGGTGGAGATGGAGGCAACGGCGGAGGAACATCAGCAACAAAAATTACGATTTCTCCAGTTTCAAAATTTGAAGGAGATGCTAATTCTACTTTTGATTTCAAGGTGCGACTTTCTCAATCTAGTTCTGATGTGGTGACAGTAGATTTTACAACGAGTGATAGATCAGCAGTTGCGGTGGAAGATTATATTGCTCAAAATGGGACACTTACTTTTTCAGGAACTACTGAGCAAATTATTTCTGTAGAAATTGTTGCTGATACTTTAAGTGAAGGCGATGAAGAATTTGAAATTCAATTATCAAATCCAACTAACGCAAGTTTGGAAGATGAAAGTGAAATTGGAACTATCCGAAATGATGATACTTATTTGCCAATAGATGATGATGGATATTCCACTCCAAATTCATACGCTGGAATGACTTTAGTTTGGGCGGATGAATTTAATGGAAACGAAATTAATTTAGATGATTGGACGCACGAAATAGGTACCGGAAGCGGTGGCTGGGGAAATAATGAATTACAATATTACACTAGCGATTCAGATAATTCATACATCTCCGATGGTAAATTAATTATTGAAGCCAAAGAGCAAAACATTTCAGGAAGCAATTATTCATCTGCAAGAATGATCACAGCTGGGAAAAAGGAATTTATTTACGGAAGAGTTGATGTACGTGCTAAATTACCAGAAGGACAAGGAATCTGGCCAGCGATTTGGATGTTAGGTGCTGATATTTTTACTGATGGATGGCCAGCTTGTGGTGAAATAGATATTATGGAATTAGTTGGACATGAACCCAACAAAATACATGGTACTGCTCATTGGGGAAATCAAGGAAATCCAAGTACGCATCAAGGAAATGCTTATACCTTGTCAGGAGGAAGTAAATACTCAGATGAATTTCATGTATTCAGTATTATTTGGGATAATAATACGATCAAATGGTTAATGGATGATCAGCAATATTTTTCTATTACTGATGCAAATGTAACCAATACAGCTTATCCGTTTAATGACAATTTCTTCTTTATTCTAAATGTTGCAGTTGGTGGAAATTGGCCAGGAAGTCCTGATAACTCGACTGTTTTTCCTCAGAGAATGTATGTGGATTATGTGCGGGTTTTCCAATAGGAAGATTTAACTTTTATTTATTACGTAGCTAATTTTTCAAAAAACATAGAATCAATCATGAAACGTTTTTCAATTTCCCTATTTTTATTAATTGCAATTTCTGGATTCTTATATCAGAGTTGTAATCCAAATGATAGTAAAGATATTCAAGTACAAGAAGCGACTATTCCAAGTCAATATTCTTCAACTGAAATTTCCAAAAAGGTCAAGGAGATTATGGCTAAAATGGAATTGGTGGATAAAGTGGGTGAGATGACTCAATTGTCAATTGATATGATTTCTGCAGGTGCTCCATATAATTTGGAAGAACCGCATCGATTAGATGAGAAAAAATTAAAAGAAATTTTAATTGATTACCGAGTTGGTTCAATGTTAAATGTAGGTGGTCATGCTTATACACAAGATCATTGGCATAAAATAATTAATCGAATTCAAGAAATAGCAACCAAAGAAAAGCCAACAGGGATTCCTGTTTTATATGGAATTGATGCTATTCATGGAATGAATTATACGACTAATGGAACGTTGTTTCCGCAAGAAATCAACCTTGCTGCTTCATGGAATCCTTCCCTTGCAACTCAAATGGGAGAAATCTCAGCCTATGAAACTAGAGCATCAGGTATTCCTTGGAATTTTTCCCCAGTATTGGATATTGGGCGTGATCCTCGTTGGTCAAGATTTTGGGAAACTTTCGGAGAAGACCCTCTTTTAGCAACTCAAATGGGGGAAGCAATCATTAAAGGTTACCAAGGGGATGACATTGGGAATCCTGAAAAAGTGGCAGCTTGTATGAAACATTTTTTGGGATATAGTAGTCCTAGAACTGGAAAAGATAGAACACCTGCTTTTATACCGGAGCGTCAAATGAGAGAATTTTATTTGCCGATGTTTGAAAAAGCAATTGAAATAGGAGCAGCAACTGTTATGATTAATTCAGGAGAAATAAATGGTATTCCTGTCCACGCTAATGCTAATATTCTTAAAGATTTATTGCGAGATGAACTTGGATTTAAAGGAGTTGCGGTTACAGATTGGGAAGACATTATTTATCTTCATTCAAGACATCGGGTTGCAAAAGATTATAAAGAAGCCATCAAAATGGCCATTAATGCCGGTGTTGATATGAGCATGGTTCCAATGGATACCAATTTTCCAAAATTACTGAAAGAGTTAGTAGAAGAAGGTGAAGTTCCGATGAGCAGAATTGACGAAGCGGTAGAAAGAATATTGACCGTAAAACTGCAATTAGGTTTATTTGATACTCCAATTCATGCGAAGGAAAATTATCCTAAATTTGCTTCTGCAGAGCATATTGAAGCAAGTTTGAAATCAGCAGAGGAGAGTATTACTTTGTTGAAAAACAATGATGATATTTTACCCTTGGCTAAAAATTCGAAAGTTTTAATTACAGGGCCAACAGCAAATTCAATTCTAGCTTTAAATGGTGCTTGGGGAAGAACTTGGCAAGGAACGGAAATGAAATGGCATTCTGAGGAGAAGAAAACAATTGTAACCGCATTAGAGGATAAATTAGGGAAAGCAAATGTAAATTTTGTGGAAGGAGCGTCTATTGAAAAAAATGTTAATATCACAAAAGCTGCTGCTGCTGCAAAAAATGCTGATGTAGCTATTGTTTGCTTAGGAGAAATGCCATACACAGAAAAACCTGGAGATATTGATGATTTGGATTTGCCAAAAGCACAAATGGATTTAGTTCGAGAAGTAGCCAAAAGTGGTAAGCCAGTTATCATTATTTTAGTAGGAGGTCGTCCAAGAGTTTTTAATGAAGTGGAAGGTTTAGCGGCAGGAGTAATTCAATCTTATTTACCAGGAGATGAAGGTGGACGTGCAATTGCAAATGTATTGTTAGGTGATGTTAACCCTAGTGGTAAATTACCTTATACTTACCCTCGGTATTCTAACTCTTTATTGACGTACGATCATAAAGGTACAGACCTGATTAAGAAAGATTTTAGTTGGAATGCTTTTGAGCCACAGTATGAATTTGGACATGGATTAAGTTATACATCGTTTGAATATTCTAATTTGAAAGTAGCTGAAAAAATGGGAATGGATGATGAGTTGACCGTTTCTGTAACAGTAAAAAATACTGGAGATAGAGATGGAAAAGAAGTCGTTCAATTATTTATTTCTGATAAAGTAGCATCAATTACACCACCTGTAAAAAGACTTCGAGGCTTTGAGAAAGTAATGTTGAAAAAAGGAGAAAGTAAAGTAATTTCTTTTTCAATTAAGGCAGCTAATTTAGCATTTGTTGGAATTGAAAATAAATGGATTACTGAACCTGGTGAATTTGAAGTAAACGTGGGTGGAGAAAAAGCGACTTTTTATTTAGGTGAAGAGAAATAAATTGATTTTATAAAAAGTAAAAAAGCCAAATATTTCAAGTTGAAATATTTGGCTTTTTACATTTATATGTGGACTTATTTTTTCCTTTTATTTTTAATCAACGCTAATTGATTCTTGAAATCTTGATTATCAGGGTGTCTTCGAAGTAACTCCTCTGCAAAAGAAAGCGCCTTATCATATTTTTTCTTTTTAATATACTTCTTTACTCTTTTTTCCACTTTTGCATCAGTATCGCAATATTCATTATTGGTAGCATATTTAAAAGCTGATTTCTCTAAGACCAATAAATCTGCATCAGGATAGTAAGAATCACTTTTAGTAATTAATGAAAAGCCAACAGTTAAATCCATTTCAGATTTTCTTGCCCAAGCTTTCCAATTGTCTTTTGTGGAATCCAAGAAGCGGGATAATTTATCTTCGATACCCATTCCCAATTTATTGGAGAATTCATAATTTTCCAACTTTCCATCTTTACTGATGTTGAGTTTTATTTTTGAAAGTCCAACTCGACAGTTGTCAAAAGCTTCTTTAGGATAACTCATATCTTTTTTAAATAATTCAATGAAGGCATCAGATCCGCCTTGGAATCGGTTATCCAAAACATAATAAAATGAGGTTACATCATCTTTTAAAATTTCTTTGGTATCAGCGTTATCTCTTGTAGAGTTAAAAAATGAGGAAAGTGTCAATACACAAACTAGCCCTAGCGTGGTTAAAAAATTGTTTCTCATGGTTGTAATAAATTGGTTATATAAAATTAAAATCGGTTTAAAGCCTCAATAAAAGATTGAGCATGGAAGGTAGACTGAAGGGGGATATTTTGATCGATTTTGGCTACCCATTTTATTCCGCTAATTGCGTTGGTCAGCCAAATTTCCTCAAATTTTTTTAAGTGGGTTAATTTGATTGGGTTTTCTTGAATGATATAATTTTTTTCAGCTGCAATTTCCAGAATCGTTTTTCGCATCGTTCCTGCAACACAACCTCCTGATAGCGATGGAGTTATGATTTTATTTTTTTGAATAAAAAAAATATTTGAACTGCTCGCTTCTGAGATTTGATCCTTATCATTCAATAATAAAACATCATCCAAATTTCGTTCCTGTTTATTTAAGCCTGCCAAAATATAAGGTGAACTATTACAAGTTTTGAAATTTGAAATTTTGGAACATGGTAATTTGACTTCATCAAAAATACCAATTTTCAATCCTTTTCTATTGAGCGAAAAGCTGGGGGAGGAGAGTGGAGAAGCTGAAATCAAAAATTGAGGACGATTATTTTTAGGAGTGTAAAGTCCTCCTTTTGATCGAAAAACGGTAATTCGAATTCGTGCATTTCCAGTCGCTATTTTTTTGATTTCTTTTTTGAAAAAAGTTAAGGTATATTTTTTAGGAACTTTATATTTAAAAAAATGTAAACCTTGTAACAATCTATTTACATGGTTTTCCAGAAATAGAATTTTCCCTTCTGACATTCTGATCGTTTCAAATAATGCATCTCCGTAAAGAAATGCTCGATTCTGACTATCAAAAATAGTTTGATCAGAAGAGAAGATTTTACCATTATAATTGATATTCATTTTATGTGTGGTGCATCAGTTGATTGGAAAATCAGGAAATTAGTCGAGCAGAATTCCAAATTTAGGTTTCATATCTCGCCTGATTTCCTAATTTTCTATTTTCCCAATTAATTAAATTTAATACCAACCAGCTCCATGTTTTCCCCAAGGAATTCCTCCAAGCAAAGACAATAAACCAATCAGAAAAAATATCCATGTAAATTTAAATTTAGCTTTGGACTCCGTTTTTCTTTTCGCAGTTGAATAGCCAATGGTGATAAAAATGATTCCTAAAATCATTGCAGGAAGGTGTGCAAAAACGAAATACCGATGAACTGGATCTTCTTTCCATCCTTCGGGAAATAAAAGTCTATCACTAATCAACAAAAGCACGATTCCCAAAATCAATTGAATGTGAGAACTAATCAAAGTGAAAAGTGCCAATTTTTTATCTTGAGCAGTATATTCTTTATTGGACATCCATTTTGAAAATGCAGTAAAAATAGTAACTAAAAGTAGTCCTAAAATTACCCATCGATTGATAGAATGTAAATGTTTAACGATACTATACATGATGTTTTTTTTTGAAAGTTAAAATTGAAGTGGTTTGTTTTGAAAACTCAAGAAAGGCAATTTTTACTTTTAAAAAAAATGTTTTACTGTATTTAAACAAAAAGCGATGTTAGCCTGTACGAGCTAACATCGCTACTGAAAATCAAATTTTTATTTACTGATTACCAGTTTTTTATTTTAGGAAATTTCACCACCACAACTTGATCCTGCGCCTGCTGTACATCCATAACAATGTTGATTTAACACTACATTTCTTTCTTTTAATGCTTCTAAATCAAAATCATTAATATGTTGAGATTTGGTAGCTGCCACTTTTAAATCTAGCATTTGATTAAAATCACAATCATAAACAAATCCTTCCCAACTGATCGAAATTGTATTTCGACACATCAATCCCATGATAGTTCCTGGATTAAATGCATCTACTAATTTTTGCATATACTCTTCATAATTTCCAGATTCTAAAAGATAATCTAAAAACCGAGCTATAGGCAAGTTGGTGATAGCAAATAAATTATGGAAAACTATATCGTATTTTCTTTTCAATTGACGCTTAAATTCTGCTTCCAAAGTTGCTTGTGACCCAGGTAGAAATGCGCCTGAAGGATTAAAGACTAAATCTAATTTCAGGTCGCTTCCTTCTTGTCCATAGCCAACTTCATTAAGTAATTTGAGTGCTTCAATCGAGTCTTCAAAGACACCATCACCACGTTGACTATCCGTTCTACTTTTGCTAAAATAAGGCAATGAAGAAACAATATGAACTTTATGTTTCGCCAAAAATTCTGGCAGGTCGCTATATTTTGCATGCGCTTTGATAATGGTCAAATTACATCGATCAATTACTTGTTTTCCTAATTTTGTACATTCTTCAACAAACCATCTAAAGTGAGGATTCATCTCTGGGGCACCTCCAGTAATATCAACGGTATGAATGGTCGGAACACTTGCAATGATTTCTAAACATCTTTCCAAAGTTGCTTTGTCCATATTCTCTTCCTTCCTATCTGGCCCAGCATCAACATGGCAATGAGCGCAAGTTTGGTTACATAATTTTCCAATATTGAGTTGAAAAATTTCTAAAGTTGAAGGAGTTAAAACAGGAAAACCATTGTCACTTAACTTCTCAGAAAAATTAGGGAATTTAGCATCTACTATCTCTTTTCCATTTAAAACTTTTAACTGGAAAAATGAATCAGACAAATTATTACCAGTTCTTTTTAAAGTTTTACCTTTTTGTTTTATCGCCATATTATTATTTAATTTCTATTTTTTTAACACTATTCTTTTTATATAATTAATTGGAAATCAATTAGTTATGTGTTGGTGATAAGGAGTATTTACATGGTGAGTTTTTTAACTTTATTCATCATCTGAACGCCATAAACTAATGTTGCACCACTTTGGATAGCAGCAGCCACATGTACAGCTTCCATCATTTGTTCTTCGTCAGCTCCTTTTTTCAAACAGTCTGAAGAGTAGGCATCAATACAATATGGACATTTTACAGTATGAGAAACGGCCAAAGCAATCAAAGCTTTTTCACGTTCAGTCAAAGCTCCTTCTTGAAAAACTGAACCATAATAATCAAAGAATTTTTTTCCATATTCTTCTTGCCATTCAGTAATATTTCCAAATTTTTTAAGATCATCAGGGTTGAAATAACTGTCTTTATTCATATCATATTTATTTTAAAAATTTAAAATGCGATTTTTTCTACTAATGTTTATAGTATTGTAAGTTTAATTCAGTTTTTTTGTCCTAACTGTTTTGAAAAGGACATTTAGCAAAAAGCCTAACATAAAATTACTCCCTTACTTATTTACGTACAATTAAGTAAGTTTGGTTTTTTTTGAAGGCTCAATAGTTTGGTTTTGTCAGAAAAGAATAAACTACTGGACATGAGATAAAAAGAATGGAGTATTTATACATATACAGAGTTGAGATATTCAATTTTTTAGAGTCTACCATAATATTTGTTTCAATGCTCAATACCAAAAATCTCATATCTAGAAATTTGAGAAAGTGATTTATTATTAATAAAGTTGTTTTAAAATGTCTAGCTGACCTACGCAATAACCACAAGCTTTTCCGCTCGGTTTCAGTAGACATTTTAAAACAACTTCAATTTAAAAACAAAGAAAGAATTTTAAATATGACTATCAAAATTAGAATAAATTTTATCCTACTTATTTCATCACTATTCTTTTTTAGTTGCAAAGAAGCTAAACCAGATTTTAAAAGTTTACCTGCGATTAGCTCCAAAGGAATTATGGCTGTTATAGAAATTCCCTCTGGAACTAATCGGAAAATTGAATATAACCCTTCAGCACAAAGATTTGAGATTGATATAAAAAATGGAAAAGAAAGAGTGATTGACTTTTTGCCTTATCCAGGTAATTATGGATTTATTCCGTCCACCTTGATGGATGAAGGACGAGGAGGAGATGGAGATGCTTTAGATATTTTAATCATCGCTGAAAGCCTGGAAATAGGTGATACGATTTCAGTAATTCCAATCGGTACTTTATTGCTAAATGATTCAGGTGAATTAGATACTAAAATTATAGCTGTTCCAGCCGATCCAACAAAACAAGTTATTCGAGCGACTGATTATCAAACCTTTACTGTCAAATATAACATGGCTCAAAAAATTATTGAAAATTGGTTTTTAAATTATAAAGGTCTTGGAATTACTGAATTGATTGGATGGAGAAATGATAATTATGCGATGAAAGAGATTGAAAAATGGAAAGTAGAAAAATAATGAATAACTTTAAACAGATTTTATTCGATGGACCTTGAATGTTTTGCGGTTCATCATGCAATTTCATTTAGAAGAAAATCTATTAGAAGAAACTGACCACTTGGTCGAAAAAAATAATAATTAACCTCCAAATTAAAGTATTTCAAGAATCAATTAAGAGCATGTTTAAAATTTTACCGTTCTGAAAATCAATGCTTTATGAACCTTGCGTCCAATTTAATTTTCATTTAGCTCGCTAAACTTCAAATGAAATTGTTAGCAAGAACCACAAATCATTGACCTTCAGTTAGTTAAATTTTTAAACATACTCTAAATTTTTCTCCATTTTGTCTAAGAATTAGTTTTTTTAGAAATTAATATGAACTTGTTAAGTTTTTATACTTGAAAACAATTCTGATCAATAAGTGTTAATTTTGACGGACAAATCAAATTAAATGGAGTGTAAAGAATCAACTAACGTTTTGCAGAAAGGAATGACCAACGGATACTTATTACCACAAAAAGAAATTAGTGTTGTAATCTATCACTCGATTCATGATGTAAATGGAGATTGGAATGCTGGCGCACCTGAACATAATCTTTTTTTACAAAAAAAATATCTTCAACTTCTAGAAGATAACCCACCTGAAAATGTTCACTTCGTATATATGTTGTATTATAAAAAATCGAAACCTGTTGGGGTTGCGATTGGTCAGGTTGGAAATTTTAGTGCAGAGAAAAGCATTAATGAAAATAATGAGCCAGAGGAAAAAAAGAACCCCTGCCCATTTTCAGTCATCACGAATTTTATCAAAAGTTTTGTTGCAAAAAAGGTTGATATCACCGCTTTCGTTTGTGGCAATGCCTTATTGACTGGCGAAAGTCATAATATTTGTTTTCGGAACGGAGAAGTTTCGGAAGAGGAGGAGTATCATATCTTGAATGATACAATGAAATTTGTTCAAAAGGAATTAGATAAAAAAGGTATTCATGTCACCTTAACTTATCTCAAAGAATATCATCATCGCCAACGATCTCATGCTCAAAAATTATTGGTGGAGAAAAATAAATTCCATGAGTTCACCGCTCAACCAAATATGGTTTTAGATTTTAGAGAAGATTGGAAAACTTTTGATGATTATCTTGCTGCCATGTCATCTAAATATCGAGTGCGAGTAAAACGAGCTTTCAAAAAAGGAGTTGCAATAGAAAAAAAAGAATTAAGTATTGAAGGTATTGAAGAAAATTTAGATCGTATTTATGATTTATATTCGAGAATTGCAGAGGGCTCAGTTTTTAATTTAGTAAAATTAAATCCACAATATTTTGTAGCGTTGAAAGAAAGATTAGGAGATGATTTTAAATTGGTTGCATATTATATTGATGGAAAGTTGGCTGCATTTTTTACGACCATAAAAAATTATCATGAACTTGAAGCGCACTTCTTAGGATACGATGAGGCATTTAACCGAGAGCATCAAATGTATTTAAATATCCTTTATGATATTATCAAAATCGGTTTTGAACAAGAATGTAAAAGTATTGTTTTTGCTCGAACTGCTTTGGAGATAAAAAGTTCGGTAGGAGCGGAGCCGCATGAAATGTATTGGTATTTACGCCATCGAAATAAAATTTCTAATCGATTCCTTTCGCAAATTGTGGATTATTTAAATCCTAAAGATGATTGGGTACAGCGGAAACCATTTAAAGATCAGGCTTAACTCGTTGGAGAAATTTTCTAATCAGGGAATTCATGAATTCTTACAAAACTTCTAGTGACAAGACTATCAGTATTTAATAACTTCAATGTTATTTCATTTTCTTCAAATTGAATTTCCCAAAAATCTCTTTTGACATTCTCTCCATATGGAATTAATTCTACTTCTGGTTTATGACCATGAACATTGTAGACTCCATTTACCCTTCCCTTTTTAGATCCAATGCGAAATCTTTTGTCCCATCTAAAAAAGATATAATCATTGTTTGTAATTTTGTCTGACGGGTCAAAATATTTTCCATTTCCAATCGCATCTTTTAATTTCCATAATCCAAATAATTTATCACCATATGTAGCAGGAAGATGAGATGAGCGAACTAGGGTAACTTTAATATTTTGTCCTTCCTCTTTCCTTTCCCATGTCATTTGATTTTGATTAATAGTTACGAGAAACGGTTCACCCTCATCAACTAATCCATTTGAGTTTTTTATTGATAATTCATTAGTTTTGGAATCCAATTTCCAATTGCCAAAGGAGTGCTGTAACCAACCATTACCTGATTCTTGGGTGAAATCTGAATTGAAGCGAGCCCATCTTGCATTAGGAGTCGTTGTTTTATTTTCTACAGTTACAGATTTAACTACCCATAAACCTTCTATGGATGATTTATTTTTACAACTAATAAAAATAAATGTGGTGGTGAGGAATATTAAAAGTATTCTATTCATTAATATATATCGAACAACTTTAACTGGTCTAGGTGTAAGGTTCTATTTAACAAAGGTTCTCATTTTCTTAACTCCTTGATCAGGAAGGAAAGTCATGGTAAATTTACCCTTGTTTATTTTTTCCAAAATGATTTGGTCTGAATTTTTATTGGTAAATATTTTTTTGTCATCATCTTCCGAAACTAATGAGTAAGATTCTTGTGATTTGGAATCGATCAATTGGAGGCCAATATTTCGTTTTTCTTTTAAAATAAATTCATCACAAAGAATGGTGGATTTATTGACTTTTTGCCATTCGACAAGAGAGTTATTTTCGTTCCATGCTCCGATAATCCATTCCATTTGTTGAGTTATCGTCAAATAATTTTTTACTACATCATCGTAATATGCAGACCTTTCTTTTTTGCTAACATTTGATTTAGCTTTATTTATGTCTTTATTTTCTGAATCTAGAGTAACTTGAATATCTGCTTCGGATAAATTTTTAGCTTCAGAAATATGAGACATATTTTCTTCTTTTGGCGAACTGACTTTGCTGTCTGAATTTTCAGTAATAGGTTTTTTATTCATCGCGATCAATCTATCTGCAAGATCCTCAGGACGATTTACACTTCCCGTAAATGTCTTGTTAGAAGCCAATAGTTTTTTAGCTGGAGTACCTTCTTCAATTGGATTAGTGTAGCGTTCTTTTAATTCTTTTTGAAATTCTACGGCAAGCCTAACATTAGTACTTGCATCGGTATAAACGGTTTCCAAGTCTTGTAAAATCCAATTTTCTACTGGATTTGATTCATCAACTTTGGCAAATTTAGCCCCTTGCTTGTCAGACAAAACGGTGATTAAAGAAATCACCGCAACCAAGGCAACAACTGCGGCAGCCATAGCAATTTTACGATACAAGAAGGTGTTACCTTTGCTTCGTTGGTTGTCCAGTTTACTTTCCAATCTTTCCCAAGTTCTTGCAGAGGGACGTTCTTCCAACTTGTGTTGGTTGTCTCGGATTAAATCGGATATATCTTTTTTATCTTTCATTATATTGAAATTGTGTTTTCTCTAAATTTTATTTCTAAAAAATAAACAACATTGAACTTACCATTAATAATAATACTCCACCAACTCCAGGGATTTGATTTTCTCTAACTAGTTTTTGCAATCGTTTTTTTGCTAAAATTAATTGAGACTTTGAAGTATTAATACTGATACCTAATTGCTCGGCGATCTCTCGATGTTTGAACCCTTCGACCACATATAAGTTGAAAATCGTTCGATAACCAGTAGGTAATTTATCCAAAAGATCTAAAATGTCTTGTGCCTCTAATTCATCTTGAATGGTGATAAATGATTGAATTTCAATATTACTTATTTCTACAGTCATCTTAAAATTTTTGTTTTTTCTAAGATGCATCAAAGCCTCATTCACCACGATTCGTCTAATCCAACCTTCAAAACTCCCATTTCCTTTATACATATTAATTTTCGAGATCGCCTTAAAAAGCCCTTCCACCAAAACGTCTTCTGCGTCTTCATGGTTTTTTAAATATCGCTTGCAAACTCCAAACATCTTTGGAGAATATTTTTCGTAGAGCGCTTGTTGCGCCTGACGATCCTGCTTACGACAACCTTGTATAATTTCTTGTTCAGTCACATTGGTAGTTTTCGAGTGAACTAATATTGGTTTCGACGATTTGGTTTTTTGTATAAAATTAAAAGTTTTTATTATAAATCAAACTTTTCATTTTTATTCGTTGTTCTAATTTTAAAGATGTAATCATCTTCTTTTTTGGTGTATAAGCCTTAATTTTTTTCTATTTATTTTTTATAAAAAAGTAAGATTAGATTATATCTTTGCGCTTCTTTTGTCCTTGCCAAATAAATATTTTTCTATTTTTTTTAATCTATAAATAATCAGAAATGAATCTCGAAGGTAACCGTTATCTTTTTGACGGAGGGATAGACCCTCTGGAACTTTGTAAAAAATATGATTGCCCATTGTATGTATATGATACAGGCGTGATGAAGCGACAATATAATCGCTTGGTAAATGCATTTGATGTCAAACAGATTAAGATCAATTACGCTTGTAAAGCATTGACTAATGTGAGTGTATTAAAGTTTTTTAAACGGTTAGGTTCGGGATTAGATACAGTTTCGATCCAAGAAGTTCGATTGGGATTAAAGGTTGGTTTTGCACCAGAGGATATAATCTTTACACCGAATGGAGTTTCTTTAGAAGAAATAAAGATGGCAGCCGAACTTGGCGTAAAAATCAATATTGATAATATTTCGATTTTAGAACAATTTGGTCAGGAATTTAAAAATGTTCCTGTTTGCATTCGAATTAATCCGCATATTATGGCAGGAGGAAGTTCGAAGATTTCAGTTGGACATATTGATTCTAAATTTGGAATTTCTTTTCACCAAATGCCATTGGTTAAAAGAGTTTTGGAAGCAACTGGATTAAAAGTGGAAGGTGTTCATATGCATACTGGTTCAGATATTATGGACGCCAATGTATTTTTGATGGGGGCAGAAATCCTCTTTAATATTGCGAAGGATTTTCCAGATTTAAAATATATTGATTTTGGAAGTGGATTTAAGGTGCCTTACAAAGAGAACGATATTGAGACTGACATTGAAGATTTAGGCATAAAAATCTCCGAACGCTTTAATCAATTTTGCGATGACTATGGTAGAGATCTCACCTTGATGTTTGAGCCAGGGAAATTTTTAGTGAGTCAATCTGGGTATTTTTTCACTAAGGTAAATGTGGTGAAACAAACTTTGTCCACCGTTTTTGCGGGAGTAGATTCTGGGTTGAATCATTTGATTCGACCGATGTTTTATGATTCTTATCATCGAATTCAGAATGTTTCAAAGCCAAATGCAAAGCCACGAATTTATACAGTTGTTGGATATATTTGTGAGACAGATACCTTTGGAGTCAATCGTAGGATTAATGAAATTCAAGAAGGTGATATTTTAGTTTTCCATAATGCTGGAGCTTATTGTTCTTCGATGGCGAGCAATTATAATTCAAGGTACAAACCTGCAGAAGTAATGATTTTTGAGGGGAAAGATTACTTGATTCGAGAAAGAGATAAGATGGAAGATTTGACGGCGAAGCAGATTGAGGTGAATTTTGAAAAAGAAATTGAGAAGGTATAATAACTGGAGAATTTTTTAGTATTCTTAAAATAGAATGAGAGTGTTCAAATAACTGTGTTTGCTTTTTTTATAAGTCTTAATTTATAAAAATTATTGACACAGTTATTTGAGCGCTCTCATTTTATTTTGGCGATATAGCTACAATAAAATGGAGTTTTGACTTAACTTAAAGCGAACCTGAAAATATTAAAAAGTCTATTAGTTTTGATAGATTTTTTTGTTTTATGTAAACTAAGCTAGACTAGGGCTAATCTGTTACCACACGAACCATACTAATTTTTAATCTAGCGAGTTTTTTTTCTGTAGTACCCATTAATGGAACCATTTCTTTCTTATTATTTCGTTTGTTTTTTATGGTAAATATATCGGTTGTTCCCATATTTTTATAGGTAATTTCCAATGTGTCATCCCGGGAAATTCGCATTTCTTTCATTTTTAAATACTGCTCACGATTATCCCATAATCTTTGCACGAATTTTTGTTTTACGACAGAGGCTTGATCCTCTTCTATTTGGTGTTTACGTGCTTCGATTCTAACCAAAAGTTCATCGATACCTTCTCTTGATTGGACTGCTACATGACCAACATAAGGAGCGACGATTTTCCAAACATTAATATATTTTGAGTATTCAGAAGTCATTATTTGAAGTTGTGCTTTAGCCTTAGCTACATTTTCTTCTTTCATGAAGTGTTCTGCAGCTCGGTACATTTTTGCAATTGTTCCACTCATGATTTCTTCATTTACTCGATCATTCATAATTTCAAAAACTGCTGCTGCATTGATTGCTGCTTGCATATCTCGCATTACCGCCCCATAATTGAGTACTCCTCTATCATTTCCATCAAGAATACTCGTTAACTCTTTAAAGATTAATGCTTGAATTTTGTGTACAATAGGGAACTGTATACGGTGAACTATTCTCTCGTAGTCTCCGTCAAATAAAGATTTTACCAATTGTACTTTTTCTGATAAGACACGTTGTTGTGCTGCCAGACAGCCTTGTTCATGGAAAGGGTGGATGAGAATTCCATCACGAATAGCTGCATGATCTCCAACCAAGGGTTGCTTTGCTAAAGTTACAGCTTGAGTCATTTCTTTCACCAATGCCTGACGTTGATAAGGAATTTCGACAAGGTGTTTATTTTCTCCTGCATGGATACTGCCTCCAAAATGAAATTTTCGTAACATTTCCAGCATCTCTTCAAAGCTCATTTCAGGATTTAAAGCAAATTCTCGAATGGCGTTTTCATATTTTACCAAGGTGCCACCTGCATGCTCGTCTCTTTCAACTCCTGTTTTGTAGGCGGGGTGTTGTTCATCTTTCTTTATGGCTCTAAAAGTGTTTTCGCGAACAAAAAGCCCCAAGTGACCCACATCATGTCCACGTAAATTCAATACATGAAACCACTCATACATGTGGCGGCCATGTTCGTCGTCTTCTCGATTTTTTCTCACTTCCTGATTGGGACCACGCCTTGAAACTATGATGGCACTATCGTCAATAATAATTCGCTGACCTGACACCAACTTTCCAATAGGACCTATTTGCTTTCCTTGAAAGATACTTTGTCCTTTAATTTTAATAATGTGTGTTAGGCCATGGATCTGAACTTTGGTTGGAACACGTTGGATGACAGGTTCAGTCGATTGTAATTGGGTATTAACAGCAGGTGTTATGGACGCTAGTTCTGATGTTGGATCACTCTTTTTCTGCAATGCTTTGCTACCCATTACATCTGCTTCTGACTCTAAACTGGAACTGTCATTTACTGTTACTCCATAGACAGAAGTAGTAGGTCGAACCCGCCCCTGTTTTTGTTGTACCACATGCCAAGCTTCATGAGGCAAATGTTTTTCTTGTCCTGAACCAAGGTGTATGTTTGTTCCTTGTGCATAAGCATGTGCTTGTAATTGAGCAGGTTTGGAAGAATTATAATGCACCTTGACATCATCCATAGATATACCTGAGAGGTTTTCAATTCCAGATTTTAGTTGACTAGGAAGACCAGTATTATTTGCCTTCTTTTGGATAAGATGATTTTGGTGGTTTGAATAATTATCAGCCATCATCTGTATCTTTTTCTGCATAACAAGCTCTGGTCGATTATCAACAAGCCCAAGACTTAGTTTTCCAATGCTTTTTTTCTGAGCAACGGAATTAGGAATTAAATTGCTTTTATTTTCTTTTGACTTATTTTCTTTTGTATACATATCTTAATTCTCTTTAATGGCTTTGTGCTAAAATTGGCGTGGAAGCGGGATCTTGATGCCCATCTTCGACCCTTTCAAACTGATCTGCTGCTCTATAGCCTTTAGATAAACTTACCCCGAGTGCAGCTACTCCACTAGAACCATGTATTATGCTATCGGCTGTTGATGAACCGCCAATCTTTCCAAGTGCGCCTATCCCTCCAAACATTCCAGCGAATGTTTCAATTACATGTAGTGTAGCGGAAATTCCCTTGAGCGCCTTTTTAACTAAAGGATGACTTGTATCTTCTCCCATATAATCTGTTATTGCAGTAAGTAGAGAGCGAAGACTTTTAGCAATACCATACACAATAGCTGCTGGATGGCCTGTCAAAATTCCACCCACCAATGCTGCAACACCCTCAAATGCACGTAAGGCGTCTAATACAACAGTAGCTTTAGGTCCAGGTTTTTCACCAGATTTTATAGATATTACACCTCTGGTTATTTTAGATATACCAATCCCAATAGCTATTATACCTGGAACAATTCCAACGCCATGAGAAAGGAAAATACCTGCTGTTCCTGCTGCTGCGGTCAAGACACCCTCTGCAATCAATAAGCCTCCTTTTACTTTTTGACTTAATTTTATCATTTGGGCAACTTCCGCAGAATTATTAAACTGAGTAACAATTACTCTATTGTCTGCGTGTATTGTACCCGTTATATTCTTTTTTGCTTGGATGGTTTCCTTCCAACCACTATAAGCCTTTAAACTCATTACGGCATAGTCGATACCCTCGAATCCCATTTCATTCATTGAATGAAATTGAATGGCGTTTTGCTTATGCGCATTCGAATTGGACTTTTGAAATGATGATTGGGTAGATTTAAACTGAAGCGCTCTTCCTCCCATGACATCTGCTTCCTTTTCCAAACTTGCATTATCATTCACATTTATGCCTCCATGTAGTTGTAAGGTTGGTCTTACTCTACCTTGCTTCTGCTGCACTACATGCCAAGCTTCATGGGGTAAATGTTTTTCTTGTCCTGAGCCCAAATGAATGTTTGTTCCTTGTGCATATGCATGAGCCTGAAGCTGAGCCGGTTTGGAAGAATTATAATGAACTTTAACATCATCCATAGATATGCCAGAGAGATTTTCAATCCCAGATTTAAGTTGATGGGGGAGACCACTATTATTTGCTTTCTTTTGAATAATATTTTTTTCGAAAGAATTATTTGCGTGATCCTGGATATCTTTTAATTGCTTAACCTGATTACTATTATTGACTATTTCTTGACGCTTGGTTTGCAAGGCCGACTCTTTTCTATTGCTAATGTTATTACTATCAGGCTGAGTTTTTGCCTTTTGTTGTACAACATTTTCTGATGATTTTTTAAGCGTAATTTTTTGCATAATAAAGTAATTTTAAACCGTATAATTTTTCCAATTAAATGCACCAATATTTTGAACGTTCGGATTTTGAAGATTATAGTTAACTTCAATTTGACATAATCTATTGATTGGAGTATAAACTTGGCGTAGGTCATATTGTTCTTCCTCCAATGCTTCCTGTGTTCCAATAAAATTCGAATTCATCGACAACCATCTATATTGAATCAGCCCTAGATTTTTTAAATCATTGATTGCTAAACCTGATCCATATACGCCAATGCTGTAGGTTGGTTTGCCCTTAGTTTTACAATTTTCAAATGCTTGTTTTACTCCTTTAAAATATGGGATAATATTCTTTTGTAAATCCGTATCAAACACATTGAAATTAGCTGCAAAATAAATAGCAGAATCTAAAGGTTGTTCTATTTTAGTTGCATAGCTAAAAGCATATTTCCCATCCTTGTATCCATTTTCATAATTGAAATTTTCTAAACTGCTATTCTCTTTTTGAAAAACAACTATGATGTTCATTCCGCAATTCTTGAGTGCAAAAATTTCATCAAGCTCAATTCGTTCTTGAGGAAATTGACAAGAATCCTCTGAATCAAAATACCGAATGACTGTTTCAATGTCTGCTACCTTAAGGCAGTCAATTTTGAGGGTGGTACACCAAGAAGTATTTATTATTTTAAATGGTTTCATGAATGATTCATCTCAATGTTTCAAATTTTTTTGTTTTTATTTGTTTTAGATTTTTGGTGGTAATATCAATTTGTCAAGAAATGTTGATTGTATATCATTGATATTTGGATTGATTAGATCCAGATCAAAGTCCTGATTAATCTGATTACCGCCTGCGTATTGCCAAAGGAACACAGGAAGATTTGAATTTTGGATGGCTTCAGGGACAGCAAAGTTTTCCTCCCAAGGTGTCATCTTTTCTGGCTGAGAATGATATCTTGCCATCCATAAACCTTCACATCGAATACCTTCCTGTTTTAAAATGGAGAAGGTGGTCTCATCATGATAATTAGCATATACACAGGGAAGAATGGTTACAGAATTCCCACTTCTTTCTTTACTATGTGATATCAGAGTCTCTGACCAAGCATTATAATAGTCCTCAGATATTGAACCATTTGGACCTGTGGAATTTCCTTCTACATCTAGAAAATAAAGAAATTCACTTCCTTGCGATTTCCAATAATCAATTGAGAAAGTGGCAAAGAGGTCATTAACTCCATCGATAGCATCCTTTTGTCCTTGAGCATAAGATCCTCCAACATGGTTGGTGTGCCTGGCAATTGGCAACAATTTTATATTGTGTTCATTTAAAAAATTATTTTCTGATGAATGAGAATATTCTACAGAAGGATTCGTAGTGAAATACCGACCCCATGCAACTGGTTTTTGATTGAGATATCCTTGAGCATCGCTAATTAATTTTTGGCTGACAGGAGTAGAACTATCTACTATTCTAAGATTGTCTTGATTTGAATTTATCATATTAGAATTTTTTATTTAAATGGTAATAGGGTTATTTTAAGATTTGCTGCTGCTTCAGATTTTTTTAGAATTTCTATCTGAGAACCTTTTTGGAAAAGTTGGTCATAACAAAATCCAAAACATTGATGTTCAATAGAGTGTTCATGTAGGATTTTGGAGTAAGGGTTAAACTGACCAAAATTATCATTATTGGGTTGATAGTAAAAAGTAAAATCCTTATCATCATTTATTCTATCATCCCAAAACGCTGTATTATATAAAACGCCTCAATTGATTGCTGCTGCAATTAAAGCTCCTGATATTATAGTTTGATTTAAGTTGTTTTTCCTTGATTTAATGTCAATGGAATTTGGAAAAATTGTCCCTCGAATAGCACTAAGCGTATCAATATTTTCCAAAGTGAAATTGCGAGTTATCCTTCAAACTCCTTTTACATTTACTTCTTTTACCGCAATAGAATTGTCAGTTGCTTTTTTTAATGACACACAGTTCTAGACTCAGATGTATCGTAGGTTGAATAAGGCATAAACGGTATATTCCGAATTGTTAATAACCTCAATATTGATTTGATTATCCATAAATCAATTAATTCATCGTTACTTATTCAGGTTTCTACCTTTTATATCTTCTCCAAAAAACATAGATATATCGTCTAGATTCATTCTTCGAAAGTCAAATAATTCATGCACTTTTGCTGGGAAGATATTTACAGAAGGTAATATTTGAGTGGGAACAAACTCTAAAATATTCTCTGCATTTTTTTTGACACTTTCAGGAAGACTTTCGATTAAGTATTTACGGACGATCTCTTTACCTTGATGAGAAGCTTTAAGCTTTTGAGCTCTAAAAAAGAATTGACCGCCTTCTTTGTTGATATGAGCTGTATGAATATTGTCGAGTTGAGTTACTTCCGTTTTTATTTTGTTTCCTATTAATCCAAATAAAGACTGCGGTGCTTCTGTTGATTCTTCAGTAGCATCAATTACCATTTGAGCATTGCTGCCTGATGAAATCAATAAGGTATAATTTTGTGCTTTGGCAATGGAAGTCACTACGAAAATCTCTTTAAAACTAAATTTCTCAGATGTCAAATATTGTAACAGTTTGAATTTGAATTCATAAAAATTTTCAATGCTACGGTGAAAAACCTTAGGAGCATGAAAAAAATAAGCTCCAGGGAAATCAAACTTAATTTTTAGTCCAGAAGTCTCACAAGGGTTACAAAATATATTGACTTGTTTCTTAGATTTATAAGACTCTTGAATGCCAGATTGAATATCCCAACTTTGTTGAAATGGCTGCCATTCTTGCTCTATAGAAATTTCATCATAAACGCCAAAAAATTTGTCTCCGATATTTCCAATCTTAATCATTTGGCCAGACCTTAGGACAAATAAATCTCCCAAATTAGTCTCTGTAGCGAAAGGCCAAAGCGGAATATAACCGTTTGACATTCTATAAAGATCTTTATAAAAATCTGTATAATGGATAGTCATTTTTTTATTTTTAAGATGGAGAATAAAATCTAATAGGTTTGCTAAAACTGAAAAGTTCTAGCAAACCTAAAAAATATTTTACCCAGCAACAGCTGTTTCCGCTGCCACTAAGGCTGCGTCCCAAGTAGCTAATGCCGCTTTCGCTTGTTCTAATTCCTCTTTAGCTCTATTCATTTCTTGGTTAGCTTTTTCACTTGCGTCCAAAGAACTTTTTACTTTAGATTTAGCCTTATCCAGCGCAGTTTTAAGAGATATTTCTAATGACGTTTGATCATCATCAAGTTGGTTATAAACAACTTTTTTGACATCACTAATGACATAGATAGAATTATCAAAAGTAATAGACCTATTATTTTTGAATTGCTTAAGTTGTTCTGCAATTTCTTTGTTTAAAAGAGAGGCAATGGCAAGACTGATATAAACATTTGTTAATTCAGTTGAGTTATTTGCTTGCTTGGAAGAGCTTAATGCATTTAGTGCATCTGTAAAAGCATTGACCACTTTAGTCACCACTTTTTGTGCAGCTTTCGAAGCAGCAATAGCATCATTGACCAAATCATTAGAGATCAATGGATTGGAAGATTTTCTCTTTTGGATATAGTTAGCGGTGAGTGTGATTGCTTCGGCTGCTTTTAGTGTTTCCGAAGTAACTTCCTCCCAATCACAGATCAATTGTTTGATGTCTTGAAAAGATTCTACAGCAATAAGATTAGCTTCATTAGCTGTATCATTTAATCCCTCAAGGTCAGATTTGACTTGCAAAAAAAGTTTCCAATAGCCCTCCGCCGTTGTCAAGTCAGCCTCTGCTTCATTATACAGAGTGGCAAAAATAGCTGCTTTCTCTACAAATGAATTATACTTGGAAGCAGCCATTGCTTCGGTCGTAGAAGCCTCATCAACCATTCTTTGGAGGTATTCAATTTTTTTAGATTTTTTGATAGTAACATCAACACATTTTAATTCTTTATATCTAGTCATAATTTTTTATTTTAGTATTAAAAAAAATAAATAGGGAACACAATTCAGTAACTGCTAAAGTTGTGGTAATGTAAATTTTACCCCGTCTGAAAACTTGGAATAATTGGATAGGAATAAAGGAATTTGATTTGGTTTAGTAGACTTAATAACAGAAAAAACCAAAGCACAATAGGTATTGTTATGAATTAAAGGTTCTCCATAATTATCCGTAAAATCTCCTGCTAAATTAATTGCTGTGAAATTGTCAGAATCTTCTGCCTTCGCTTTTAGAATGGCACCTCTTTCTATTTCTTCTCCTAGAAGTTTTTGACTTTCCTTACCTGAGTCTATTTTATTTTGGACTTCATCAATTTGATCTTGATCTTTTACTTTTGCTTTTTTCAATTTAGCTAATAGCTTTTTACTTTCAGCTATCTCCTTAGTCAAATCTTCCATTTTTTCAGCATTATCTTTGGAAGCTAATTCTTCTAATTCTTCATAAAGAAAAGCGATCTGTTCTTCAAGATTTTTAATTCTCTTTTCCAGTTCAATTATTAATTGTGCATTTTCAGTATCCCCTGAATCTATGTAATCAATCCTTTCTTGAGCTGTAAGTCTTTCAGCTTTCAAAGTAAGGAGCTCAATAAACAGGTTGAATATAATCTTGGAAATACGTTCTATATTATCAATCTGGTCAATAGCAAAACCATCAATTAAAACAAGAATTAAAACAAGAAGTTCCTCCAAAGCCATAGCCCTATCACTTCCTTCTTTAAAAGCGTTTGCAACTGTTTCCGAAGCAATAAATATTTCTGTTGCCAGAATTTCATCTCCATTAACTGCTGCTAAAAGTTCAGCTCTTAAACTATTTGGACTTTGGTCATATAACTCATCTCTTTTCGTGGTTATTTGAATATCGAGATTCACTATATTCTCTTCCAGTTCTAATCTTTCTGTTGTCAATTGATTGCCCAAATCCGTAATTTCTGCTTCTAATCCAGCTTTTTCAGCTTCTAATAAATCAAATTGAAACTTAAGTTTTTCAATAAACTCTTCTGTTACTCTTATTGCATTTTGACCAAAGGCGACAGGAATACTATTTAGGATATCGTTATCTAAGATAAAATCACTAATCTTAGCTTCATTAACTACTTCAATCGTATTGAGCTGTTTATTATAATTATCTCTAGCATCTGAATAATTAGTTTTAGCAGTTTTTAGAGCAGTCTCAAGTTGCGCAATCCTTTCTGCTCCAGTCATTTTTTTACCGTTTACCATTACCTCCTGGTTATCTGACAAAGTAGCTGTTGCGGAATTGAAAGCTTGTTGAGCATCTAGGAAGCATTGTTCGGTAGTTCTATACGTTTCATCATTTTGAAACAATATTGTTAACTGCTGTTGAGTAAATTGATTTAAGATGTCTGCCATTTTATTATTCTGATTAAATAAGAATACTCTAAAGTCAGTAATATTAGTTAATTCCTGATTATGATACATCAAGTTATTTACTGCAAAACTTACATGCATTGCATTTGAAGTGGAACAAGCATCTCCTTTTTCATTTTTATGGTTATAAAAATGCAGTCTTGGTTTTTCTGCTGCTGGTAATTCAGTTTGCAAGGTAAAAGGAAGAGAAGGCAATGACAGATATCCGTCCGTATTATCCATTTCGTTTTGATATGGACAAGTGTAAACAACATAAACAAAAGCGACATAAGGTACACCTCGTTTAACTGCTTGACCTGTGTTATCTACTGCTACATTATTATTGTCTGTTGATTCAGTTGGATCAAATTGAGTAGTGTGAAAATGACGAATATAAGGCCCCAAATCAAAAATAGGATCAGTAGGAGGGTCAGTAGAAGGATCGGCTTTAGTTTTTGGACTAAAAGAGCTATAGTAACTTGTTGCTTTTGCTGCATGAATATCAAAAGCCGCTGCATCATCTAGCGTAGTAAAAATTATACGATATTCACTAAGTACCCATTCTTCTTTTAATATTCCTTTTAGGAGAACGAACTTTTCTGCATCAAAAGAATTAAAACTAATATCAAATTGTTCTCCTTGATTTCCTACTGGGATATACTTTAAATCATAGTTGACTTTTTTATTGATAAACTCTTCTGAGTACCGCATAGCTTTTTCCTCTTCCAATGCAATTTGGTAAATTCCAGCTTGCTGATTTTCGTTAGAAATAGCTGTTGCTAAAGCAGATGAGTCTTCTGAGATCTTAGTTTGCAAAGCTTCGAAATTATCGTTAAGCGCTTTATTCAAAGCTATAATATCAGTACTAAGCGTTTTAGCTTGACTCAAACTAACAGCAGCTCTGGATTGGGCAGCTTCAATAGTTGTATTTAAAGATTGTAAGGTGGTATTCTCAGCTTTTTTTGCAGCACTCCGAGTAATTTCGTTAGCCATATTGGCTAACTTTTGGATTTTGCTACCACAGTCTTTTGCTGTAGCAACTGCTAAAATTGCGGCAACATCAGCAGACAGTTCAGTCAAAGAATCAGCAGCAGATTGGATGTTGACAGCTGCTGTCGAAGCTGCGCTATTAGTATTGAGCGCATCTTTTGCAGCAGTAGTTGCAGCGGTTACGATATTCGCACAAACTTCTGTAGCATTAGTAGCCTCTTTTAATTCTTTACCAATTACTTTCGATTTATCCTGATTTGTTTCTAATTTATTATCAGCTTTTTCTGTAGCACCGTGAGCATAGTACAAACCTAGCTTTGCTCCTTTTTCAAGGTTTTTTTGAATTAGTTCTTTACTTTCTAATTCAGTATAGACTTCCTTTATGGCTGTATGAAGCTCTTTATTAAATGTATGACTCATATTTGTGAATTTTAAGGTTTAAATTGTTATTTTAATATATAGATGGTTCATCCTTAAAAAAATAAGGATGAATATTTATTAACTAGAATCAAAAATATCCTTTCGCATAGGCATCAAGTTTTAAATGGTTTTTCCATATTTTTGAAATTCTTTTCGGATGCCATCAACTATTTCTTGGTGACTTATTTTTTTACTATTTCTTTGGGTAGCTTGTAAAGCACTTCTTCTAAAAATATTTATCATCGAGCCACCAGATAATTCATAATCTATAGCGATCTTTTTTAAATCAACTGATGCTTCTAATTTAATTTCACCACTAAAAATATTTTCCCATAATTTTAATCGTTGATTCGGATCAGGAATTGGAAAATAAATCGTGGACTGAAACCTTCGACTAAAAGCTTCATCCATATTTGATTTTAGATTAGAAGCTAAAATGACAATGCCTGGAAAATCTTCAATCCGCTGAAGAAGGTAAGCTACTTCCTGATTGGCAAATCGGTCATTACTTGAATTGGTTGAAGTTCTTTTTCCAAAGAGTGCATCTGCTTCGTCAAAAAACAGAATCCAGTTTTTCTTTTCTGCATGCTTAAAAATCTTTTCTAAATTCTTTTCTGTCTCACCAATATATTTCGAAACGATTAATGACAAATCAATTCTGTAAACATCTAAGCCACAAGTTTTTCCAATAAGAGAAGCTGTCATGGTTTTTCCAGTTCCAGGAGGACCATAGAAAAGACTTCGGAATCCAGGTTTTACATGCTTACCAAAAACTGAATCTGCCATCAATTCATCTTTATGATTAATCCATGTTTTGATTTGCATAATCTCTTCTCTCACAAAAGGACTGATTACCAAATCTTCCCAGCTCATTTTCGTTTCAATTTTTTCAGCTGGAAAAGATTCGGAAGAGGAGGATAGGTAGAACTCACCTGATGTAATGGCATAAAGAATTTTATCATTAATTAACAAACGACCACTTAGCATTGGCTCCTTATTTTCAATCCTTTCCAGATGCAAAATATTTTCTGTTGCAAATGGGTGGTGAGCACTAAATAATTCCAAGATTTTAAATCGTTCTTCAAAAACTTCCTGTGCTAATAAAAATGCTGCTGTTTCTCCTGTGGGTAAAAACCCCGAATGCGTTTTTCCAGCATGTCCACCAAATTCTGTAAAGGGTCGATTCAGTTGTGGGTTATTGGTGAAAAATAAATCGAGTAATTGCGATTTCAAATGAGGTACCAATGTTAAACATAAGACTATACGTTCCTTAATACCAAAACCATGTTTTTTAATCAATTGAGCATAAGAAGATTCATCTTCCTCCAAGTCTGGTGGAACAGGAAATACTGAGGATTCTCCTTCTGGATCGAAGTATGATTTGAATTTTATATCCAAGACCATAGCGAACCATTGGAATTCTTTTTCCAAAGTATTACCATTAATATTTGTTATATTTTTTTCTAGTTCACTCATCTCCAGTTTACTTTTATTCCTTTTTTCATCCAATTAAATTTCACAGGACTTAATGTAAAAGGTTTATAATCTAAAAGGATATCAAATGAACTTGTTTCAACATTTAATTCCCAATGTTTTTCTTTTTTGGTTAGTTTCCCTTTTCTGTGCAACCAAGATTCTCGGAAGCCTTCTTGAGAACTATTGCTTACCATCTTCCAATGGCTAATAATTGCATCTAACATTTTTGAAGTAATATCTTTTTCCAAGTCATTAGCTTCGAAATCTGTCGAGAGTATTTCATTAGCAGTCAGACCACAGAGTATTTTATTTAGCATCAGTTGTTCGTCTAAATATTCTCCTGTTGGGTTAAACACATACTGTAAGAGTTGTGCTGCTCTTTTGGCTAATTCAGGTTTTATAGTTCCTGATTCGTCTAGATATCCACATTGATCAAAGAAAAAATGTAAGTATCCATTTAGGATAACCAAGCCAGCATTGCTAATAAAAATTTCTTGCCCTAGCTCTACTTCTTTTTTCTTTTTATAGGCAATTTTAGAATACTTTTGTCTGGAAGAAGTAAGCATGTCTTGTAGCAATAAAGCTGATTTTGATTTGAAGAGTAATTGACTTTCAATTTCTTTTGTAAGTTTTTTTTCTAAGTCAACTAGGTTATCATCTAAGCTTCCTCGAATCGGAATTTTCCAAGATTCTTTCTCTTCAAAAAAACTATCCGGTAATTTATATTGACCAATTATTATTTCTAGATCATTTAAAAATGACTGTGGAAAATCAAATGAATTTTGTAGCAAAAAAACTAAACTATGTGTTTTGATTTTTTGCATAATATTTTCCCTTTGCTGAATTCCAAAATGATAAAGTCGTTTGTTAAATCGGACTAAAAAATCCTGAATGCTTAGCGCTCTATGATCTTGAAAATTATGGATAAGAATTTCTGTAGCTTCCTTTGGTAAACGTTGAGCAAATTCTTTTAGCTTCGTGGAAGAAGTTTTTTTAAGTGCATTAATTAGCGCTTCTTTTTGAAATAAAATTAAGTGTTGGATAGCTTCTTCCATATTGGAAAATCCTCGTTGAGTAAAGACTGTTTGAGTTTGATTTGGTGTTTTTAAAATTAGATTTATTAAAGATTCTGAAATTCTTGATCCACTTAAATTTATACGTGAAATTTCTTTTTGTTGATTCCCATAATCGGTTTTAGTTTTCTGAGATCCAGCCTTTTTAGTTTCTAAGTTTTTAGTTTTTTTAGCTTTTTCCTCCAATTTAATTTCTCGAATTAATTGCATGAAAACTCGATAGTTACTTTCCTCTGTGCCGTTAAAATTAGTAGTATTTATAGCATTGAAAAGTTGATTAATTAAAGCATGAAATTGAATGTTATAATGTGCTGCAGTTTGATTTAATAACGTTTTTAAAAAATATTTTTTGTTGAATCTTGACGAAGAATGAGACAATAAAATTTTAAGAATAATATTCCATAATGCATCCGATAATTCAATGGATGAGGTTCGAATTATTTGTTGTTTTTTCTGAAGTATTAAAGTGTTTTGATGATAATCTATAATTGATTGATAGTTTTTTGGTTCCAATGCTTTGACCATCATTTGGATCAAGTCTTCATCAAAATCATAAATTAGGCGTTCAATTATTGAAAAATAATTTGATTGCTTTTTTATTGCTTGAAAGATTAATTGAGGTTCTTCTTTTATTGATTCAATTATGATTCTTCGAATAAAAGAAAGACTGGTTGAACTATTCTTTTTTAGAAAATAGTCCTGGATTAATATTTCAATTTGTTGTTGATTATAATATGATTTTTCTTGTTTTTCTTCCTTTAATAATTTATTTTTTTTCTTTGATTTCAGGACAGGTGAAATATCTGAAATCTCTTGTTTAGTTAAATCAATTTTTGATTGGGGTGATTTATTTTCATTTTTTAATTCACTTAGTAATTTTATAAAAACTGGAACACGAGAAGACTTCGAAGCAATTTGCAAAGCTGTTTGTTGGAGCTTTTCTATTAATTCGTAGAAGTCAATATTGTAATGATTGGAAAGTTGGCTAATTACATTTTTTAAAAAAGAAATTTGATTAAAATAAGTACCAGATTTATTGATTAGTATATGCAATATTATTTCCCAAAGGCTATACGAAAATGCCTTTTCCGAAACAGCAGATATTGGCTCTCTTCGATGAATGATAACTAAACTTTGATGATAGTCTAAAATGGTTTTGAAAGAACCAGGTTCCATTCGACGAATCAAGGCATAGATGGGTCTTAGCCCAAAGTGCTTAATCATCTGCTTAACTAAAATAGACGTTTTTTTACTGTCCTTCAAAACTTCCATCAATGTACTTTCCGATGTTTGTAACAACTGCATTAAATGTTGCTGCAAATAATTAAGTCGAATAGATTCAAAATTTGATGTTGAATTTTTTTCTAATAAAAACTGAAATAAAAGTTCATTTTTTTTATCAAATTCGAGATCAGAAAATTCCTTTTTGAAATTTATCTTTTCTCGTGTATTCAAATTTAGTCCTTTTGAAATGTCTGATAAAATATTCAAAACTCCTACAGAGATTTCTCCATTTGAATCTTGAATTTCATCTTCTAATATTGCGATTAGATTAGAAAAAGGAAAATGGAATTTTTGACTAAATTGGATTAATACGTTTTTTACTAATCTTGTACTTTGATCTCCATGCAAAGGATTTATCAAAATATAGTTTAAGATAAGCAACCATAAATCTTTTTCCAATTTACTTTCAGCAATATTTAACGCTTTATGTGAAATTATACTTCGACAAACTTGACGATGAAACTGTTGGATAAATTTACTATTTGTTGAAGATAAAACTTGAATGATTTCAAAGATCATTGATGTATCAAATCTGGAAATAATTCTTTTTCTGACTTGCTCAGATTTTCCTATTTCTTTTAAAAGTTCCATTAAAGTTAATGGATATTCTTTAACACATTTAACCAAAAGATTGCCTGCATTTTCTTGTGTATTCCAAGGGAGATAACCTTCTACTAAATAGTGTCTAATTAAATCTATATGGTTATATGATTTTGAAATCAGAATACCTTTTTTAAGAGTCGTTCCTTTTAATAATTCTTTAATTTTTTCAGTTAGCGAATCATAGACTTTTTGTCCAAATTGTGCATTCAAATTTCGATAATGTATCGCACCTAAGTCCAATTCAATTTGATCCAAACTTGCAAATTCTTCAACCCCGACGAATTGATCTAGGCAACGACTAATAGCTTCCTCCAATTCTTGATAATGAATCCGACGAATATCATCATACAATTCTGTTGCTCGACGCTCATCATCAAAAATGATATCAAACAAGAGAGATTTGATGTTATGTTTATTATTAGGATTCATAATTACTTTTTAAGTTTTTTAAAATGTTTAATATATTCCAGATCTCTTCTTGTTCGAACTCTCTTAAACACCTAAATTCATTTTGCTTTTTTGCTGCTAAAATTTCTCCCATCCAACAATTGTAAAATGTTAATAAATCACTCATAGTAGTTTGTCGAACATCATAGATTTTATACACTACATTCATCGGAAGTATTTCTCTTAATTTGTTGATGAAAAACTGTTTGTATTGTGTTTTTTGTAAAAGCGCAATCCACTCAGGAATGATGATAGAAACGCTATTGTCAATAAAATGCAAAGGGATTTCCATTGGAAGATTGATAGGATGATCTTCGTTATTATCCAAATTTTTTGGATGATTTACAGTTACTGTGAATTCAACTGGAATTGTATTTAATATAGACTTTGTTTGCTCAAAAGCATTTTTAGCAGCGGATGATTCTTTAAATTGAAATGCAGAAATCCATATTTTGTATAATTGATTATTTGAATTGGCAAGGTCCTCAAAATTCAGATCTAATCCGTTTCGTATAAAAGCAACGAAATTTTGTAATTGATCAATTTGGAGGTTTTGAAAATAGTATGCAACATCACATTTAACTTCTAAATTAAAAGTGAAATTTTGAAACAGTCGAATGTTATCAATAAAGATGAATCCTTTGGATTGCTGAATTAATCTTTCCAAAGTAAATAGAGTAGGGGATAAAAGTTTTTTCAGTTTTGGAATGAATAACTCTCTGTTCATTGGACGACCTGCCTCATCAATAAGTTGATTAAAAAAAATCTCCTTGTTAGAAAATTTAAATAATAATTTTTTATTAAAATGTAGCTCTATCCAATCTCCTTTAATTGGATTAGGTCGTTCAATTCTATCTATACCAAATACTTTATTTTTATCTTTTGGTTTACAATAAATTGCTTCGATTAAATTGGAATCATTTTCAAAAATTTGATAGATAGATTCCATTATTCCTTCATAATAACCATTGAGTTGGAGTTGATTATCTGCTATTAATTCAAGTCCAGCGAACAAGGTATTGTTAGCTTCTCCTTTTTGGAAATATGACCTTGCTCGGTTTGCGCTAAGTAAAGGAAATGTTTTTAAGGTATCACTAATTTGCACGACTTCCGCAGTTTGAGCATCTCCATAATTTGGATTGGTTAGATTCAAATAATTAGCATTATGTTCAGCTCCGAACCTTGCCAACAAATGTTTTAATACTTTATTTTTTCGAGCTAAATTGGCTTCAGGAGATTCAATCGCAGCCATTAATTCTTGCCGGTATGGATTTAGAGAATCTCTTTTGTATGCCTTCCAATCTTCGGCTTCATTTTTTACAGAAGGTTTTCTATTGTAGCCACTTACATCTCTTAAAATTTCTTGAATACCTGGTACCTCATAAATATCTTGAAAATAATAAGTCTTTCCTGCTAACTGATATTTGTTGCGTCCACTATCAAAAGAAAACAAATCTCCAACATGATCCAACTGCGCTAAATAATTCGCTAGAATTTGTTCATAAAGTCCTAAATATGCTTTTAATTGTTTGTTTTTAGCAATCCTTGTCGGGTTAGTATTTTGACTTTTATACTTTTTATTCAACTCATAAATCTCAGGGAAATGATGCTGGATTGAATAATACTCACCTATTTCTCTGAAGGTTCCTGTAGGAAGATATTCATCAAAATTAGTTGGACGATGAGGTTGTGGGATCAGCTTAGTTAATTGATATTCCACCTTGTGTTCTGAAATGGAATCTACGGATCTTCCATTTTGTATAATTTCCAATTTATCATGAAAAAGACTTTCAATACTAAAATAAAAGACTTCTGAATCAGAGACATCTATTTTTTCAAAATCAATAAAATTGAATTCATCGCTAATTGGAATATCAAAATTTAGATCCGACACAAAACTTACTCCTTCTACATTATTAATGGTCACCATTAAATTATGAAGCGTAATAAATTTTCTTTTAGATTGAAAATTATCATCTGCTAAAAAACCTCCATTGAGAAGTGGTCCATCAAATATCTCATCGTTAGATTTTCGATCATTTAATAAATCTTCATAAGTATAAAATAATGGATAAGGAGATAAATAATTATTGAGAGCAAAAATTAATGAGGCAATAAACTCTTCCAAATTAATTGATGCATCTACATTGATTTGCCCTTTTAGCTTAAGTAAGTTTTGGGTAAGAATTACTGATGGTTGAAACAATTGACCAACATTTTGATAATCCAGTAATACCTGATCTACTTTAGATTGAATATTATCACGTTCACTTGTAGTAACCTTTTTGAAAGCAGGTTGGAGTTCAAGAAAAGGAATGAAAATATTTGTAGTTTCCCTATTTTTTAAATTAAAATAAACCTGTTTTAATTCTGCGACTTCATCAATTAACTTCTTTTTAAAATCGACTAAACTGACAGGACTTGAGGGAAGAATATCTTGAGGTTTTACAAATCGATTTTTATAATTAATCTTTCCATTTTCTTTAGTAAGAATATCTTCTATCGGCAAACTTGTTTTATAACTCAACTCAGTCAATGCGTAGCAAAGCGTTTGTAAGATAGTAACGCCAGGATCACCTAAATTATAGTTATTCCAATTATCACCACTATACTCACTTATCCATTGCAAACCTTGTTCATAGAGATATTGATAATCTCCTGAAGGTGGATTTTTTTCTGATCTGTGAATTACTGGCAATTTTGTTTTTGCTTGCATTTTTTTATTCTGATAAAATTAAATCATTCTAAATTTTTAATTGTTGACACTAGATGTACTGCTAGGTATTTTTAAGTCTTTGTAGTTTTTATTTAATTCTATTGTAGCATTTATATTTGTAATGCTATGTTCAAAAGCTGGAACGATAAGATTCCAAGGCAATAGTTTTTTTTCAGAAACAGGCTCTGCAGAATTTTCCTCACTTAAATCATACTTTATATTTCCCACTTGCTCTACATAAGGTCTAGATAAAATGAATGCATTTAATGCTGCGAGATTTTTCGCATTCGATTGTTCCGCAATGAAAGGGTTATCTTTTAGCCAAGGACTGAGATAAATGATCAAATCTGAATTCAGTTTTTTAGCTAATAAACCTATATCATTTTGGTCGTTGAATTTTACTGCAACAGTTATCTTGATTGAAATAAAATCGGGGTTAACAATTTTTAATTCCATGGAAGGAGGGCAATATTTTTTGCTAAACTCCAACACTTTTCTCATCATCGCTGGTAAAACTAGGGGGCGATACGGATGATCTCCATTTGCTTCTGTAAAAGGTATGATGGCAACTTTTAGGATATTATTTTGATTCTGATTATAGTGCTTCATAGGTACAGCTATCGCTTGGTATAAATTACCAAAAGACTGCAAGATTAGATTTTCCATATCTCCAAGTGTAACTGCACGATTCTTATTATTAAGTCGATAAGCTGCTCTTTGGAAAGATTGTTTTTTTGTTTCCGCAGGTCGTCCACCAAAAGAAGGAATAGGTTGTTGAATGTTTTTTATAGCACTATTTGAATTTACCGTTGACTTAATAATTCCAGCTTTAATTTGTTGCAAGTCTGTCTGGATGTCTATATTCCTTTGGACAGGAACAGCATGCATTCCAACAAAATTGGTCATTACCTCTGCTTTGTTTATTCTATCAAAAGGTTCAGCCACTCGAATCCAAAATATATTTTTAGGCATGATGGTAGATTGGTCAGTCATATCGGAAGGCACTACAAATTGGATGATTCCGCTTTGTTCAAGATCATAGGTGTGATCTGCGTATAGTGTTAAAGTTTTCCAGCTATTAGAAGAAAGATATTCATAGTTAACTTTATTGCTGGAAGAAGAAGTCATGACTTTAACCTGACTCGTGATATTCAATAAAATAGTCAAAGTTTCTCCAGGACTTAGTTTTTCTAAACCTAAAAAAGCATAAGAGGTATGCTCGTAATTAGGGAAAATTTTTATCGAAGGAGTGTCTATTGTAATTTCTTTATTTCCAAATGGTTCAATATGGAAAAACTGGAAATCTAAAACTGGATTTGATTTTCCATCGGTTGATTTCCATTGGCTAGATGATTTATAATCAACTGAAAGTTTTTTTATTTTAGGAATAAATGGTTTGTTAGGTAGTGGTTTGAGTGAGATGTATTTAATAGGAATAAGCTCCAATAAATGATTGAATGAATTATTTTTTGTGCTTACCATTGAAATAAATAAGGTTCGATCTTTCTCAAATTCTTTCACCTTTTTGGAAACATTTTCAACCCATTTATTTAATTGTGATTTATTTTTTTGTAATTCCGTAGTTATATCTTTTGTTGAAATTTTTCCAAGAACTTTATTGTATTCAGTAACAATTTGCCCTTTGATAATATCTAATTTTTTCAACAAGTTAAGGAGCTTAGTTTTACCTTCTTTTGATGAAGATGCATCCTCTTCATTTGGAACAGCAGTATTCTTTTTAGTGAAAAAATTCTTGATTTTACCAAAAATACTTTTGTTTGGAGTGATAAGATCTTTTAATTCATCTAAAATTTTTTCCTCAGCATTTTTAAGAAACTGCTTTGGTTCTGAGGATTTTATTTTTTCAAAGTCGTCAATAATAAAATCGATGAGTTTATCTAAATAGTCTATTATTTTTGTTGTTTCCTTAACAAAGAAAATATTAACTTTTTTAATTAAGTCTTCATATATTTTCGATGCTTCGTCTACTATTTGAAGAATATTGACATCATAATTAGTAATTATTTTCTGAATTTTATCTACGTAATTTTTTAATACTTCCTCAACAAGATTTGTTTTTATTTGATCACTTCCACAATTTGAATTAATTTCAGTTACTTCATCTGCACAATCTTTTAATAGAATAAGAATTTTATCCAATTTTCCGATTTCATTTTTGAATTGTATTTCTAGATCCTTGAAGCTTGATATTGTATTGTAAAGCACTTCCAATATTTTGCAAACATTAGTGTCGGTACAATTTTTTGCATTCCAAATAATCGCTTGACCATTTTCTAAAGTTATTTTTGAAAGTAACTGTGAGTATTCGGCAGTTCCAAATCCTTGACTAGGTTCGACTAGTGTGAGTTTAAAAAATGAATTACTCTGTTTCTGAGAGTACTTAAGAATCTTTGGTAAATCTGGTTGAGCAGGAATAGTTTTGGTAGAGAAACTTATGCTTCTTTGTTGAAATAAGGGAGAAGGAATATTATCTTTTTTTGTTTTATTTAATTGATCAGCGGTAAATAAAGAGAAACGAACTTTCTTGTTTGGATCTTTTGAGTCTTCATTTATTTCATCATCAGAGATATTTATTGTTTTCCAAGTTTGCGAATTTGTATCGAAAGAACTAAGGCTACCTTTGAAAATTTGATTGTTATAAATGCTTGGATAAGCTTGGTAGTATGCTTCAAAATTATCTGGAAGATGATTCCAAAGAATATTAAATTTTATAGTATTTAATGGTTTTATAAAAAACTCCTGACCTCCAATAAAAAGGTTAGCCTCTGGAAATGGTGCATTGCCAAATGGATAAAATGGTGTTTTGGGAGATACTTTTCCATGGTCATTTTGTAAGACTAAACTTTGAGCTCCATTGACATTACAATTGACTAAAATATTGGTAAAATCAAAGTTGGATAACTTTTTAAAGTCATCATATAAAGCACCTTCGGCTAAAGTTATTTTACAAACTGGCCATGCTTGTTTAATCTTTAATTCAGCTTTATGTATTTTTTCATCATAGGGAACTATGGCAGGATCACTAGTTAATAATTTAAGTTTGAATTTGACAAAGTCACTTGTTATAGAAACACATTGCCCCTCGAATTTTTGCCATCCAGTAGCAATGGTTAATTGAAAATTAAAAAGAGTCGTATTATTCGTTTGAAGATTAAGAAATTGATCTATTGGTATTTCTTTATTTAAAAAAGTAAATGTGATACTTCTCTTGCCACTATTTAAAATTAATTCAGGGCATGAAATTGCAAAGCCAAGAGTTTCTTTTTCTGTCTTTATTTTATAATTCGGATTGGGTGATTTAGTATTAGATTTTATTGGTTTTGCATCTCCGAAGAAAGGCCAACTTAATGCAGATAAAGTAGTGAATTTTTCAACTGATCCAATATTTAAATTTTCAAATTTCTTGTTTTTGTTGAAAACTAAACTTAAAGTCAAGTATTGGCTAAGTTCACTTTTAGTGATGCTTATTGTTTTTTTTGTAGAAAAAATAATTGGATTTCCTTTTGAATCATTACCAGCAGAAAGTGAAGTTTCTTTAGGTAAAACAAATGCCCGGTTTCCCTTTGTTAATTGAACGTGAGTCGTATCTGAAATTGCTGGGAGTGTTTTAAATCCAAGTACCGAATTGAAATAAAAATCGAGGTGATGTTCAGTTAATTGATTTAAGTCGTTTTGTTGATGTTTAAATAAATCAAGAAAAGTCAAGAGTAAACCAATATGAGGAGAAACGTTATTTCTTTTAATCGATTCTTCAAAAAAAATATTGGCTTTTTGTATTATTTTTTCCTGAAGATGAAATAATTTTTGTCCTGATTTTACTGCTTCTGCCACTAAGCTGTCTAGCAAGTTTTCATCATTGATATTAGTATTTCTTTTTTCGATACATGGAAAAGGATGGAACAACCAAACCTTATCTAAAGCTTCCAGTCTTGTTAAAGATTGATTGGTACAACACGAAACCCATTCAATTAATTTGAAATAAATCAAGTAATATTCTTCAAGTGCTTGTCGACCTTCCGCTGCAATCAACTCATAGAGATAATCTCTAAAATCATGATGCGATAAAGATTTGTTGGTTAATTTATACCATCGATTAATTCGCAGAATCACATGAAAACCAATTGCAAAATATTGTTGTGCAAAAAGACATTTAGTACTTAAGTTTTGAGTTGCATTAATGCCATCGTTATAATCTAAATATCTTGGGAACTCTAAGTAATAATTAGTCTTAATAATATAGGCAAGCAGCATAGATGGGTCATCAAGTAGTAATTCTTGCCAGCTACCATCTATCTTATTTTGAGGATTATAATATTTAAAAGCTTTGGCAAATTTTGTGGTAAAGGCTAAAAGATCTAAGCTATTTCTATCATCTATTTGAAAAGTATCTGAAGCCAATTCGGGGAGTAACCGATCGGCTTGAGTTTTACCTTTAAACTGTAATGATATGTTAGCGTTGTATTTCATAAATTAATATTCGTTCCCTCTGTCAAATGAAATGGGTAAACAAAATTGGAACGATCATTTGTTTGATTTATAGTGTAGTGAATATTAATAAGTACATATCCTTCTCTACTTTGAGAAAGATCGACTTTAATATTCTCTAGTCGAATTCTTCTTTCATATAAAAGGATTCCTCGTTTTATAGTCTCTTTAATATTTCCAACTAATCTTGCATTAATACCTCCAAAGGCTAGTTTTTTTATTCTTGTTCCATATCCTAATTCACAGATACGTTCTCCAATTCGAGTCATAAAAAGAATCCGTAAATTTTCTTTAATATTTTCATCCGCCTGAGTCATAGCGACTACATCTGGTGCTCCTTTTATAAAAGCAGGAGGGAAGGCCCAACCTTTTCCAAGAAAATTAGGTTTGCTCATTGTTTTTTTTCATTGGTTAAAAAAAAGGTTCTTAGAGATGTCTAATGATTTTTACCATATAGACACATAGAGAATACAGATTTTAATCTAAAGAATTCCCCGATACTTGCATCGGGTGCAACAGCAGCAATGATATCTCATAAGTAAAAAATCCCTCCACGACCAATTTTTTTTTCACCATATAGGCACATAGAAACCATAGAATTTCACCTATGTTTTCTATGTGTTTATGTGGTGAAATTCTATATTGACATCTATGAAATTGTTTTTTTGATTTTCCGTCAGCTTGCTGCGGAGTAGTTCAATATTTTCCATAAAAATTTTTATGTATTCTATGTGGTGAAAAATATTACTTTTTATGTTTCGTAGAATTTGTCGAAGAACCTAAAATATTATCCTCCAATCATGACTGTAGGTTCACCTATTACAATCATGCCTCCATGTGCTGTTTCATCTCCCATTCGAGATGCAGGCATTCCTTCTATCATTACTGTTGCAGAGCCCATCACAATTTCATCAGGAGGTCCAACACATACTAGCATATCTCCGATTCGAGCAGCAGGTAAACCACCAATTAAAACCGTTAAAGCACCTGGCCCAACTATAGGTCCACCGACATGAGGAATTGGAGGCAACCCAGGTGTCTCCATAGGACATTCATGAAAATCAGTTAATCTTGCTGCTGGTGGCATATTATTATATTTTAAGAATTAATCATTACCATAGCTCCGTTGATTGATACTTCAGCGGAAGAACTAAGTCCCGCAGAGGCATCTCCACTTGCAGAAAATTCTGCATCTGCACTACAGCTAATCGTCGTTGCACTTAATGAGATAGTTCCTCCTGAGGCGGATTCAGTAATGCCACTTGGTCCATCCATTGTTATTGATTCGGCGGCAGTTATTTTTATATCAGAGGCACTATTGAGTTCGATTCCGTCAGACGATAATTTGATAAAATTGTTATTTTGATCTGTCATAGTGATGCTTGTTTCTTTGTCACTAAACACTAGTTGATTGCTATTTGGAGTAGTAATGGTGATCACTTTATTTTCCTCATCGAAAGTGATTTTCATTTTTTCACGACTAACGAAAGCCTTGATCGTATTTTTTTCATCAGGTGTTTCAGGAGTTGCACGACCACTACTGTAAAGAGAACCAAGGATAACTGGATAACGAGGATCATCATTTAAAAAACCAACCACTACTTCGTCTTCTACCTCAGGATAGAAAAAAGCTCCTGAATCTGAGGTCGCATAAAAAGAAGCTAAACGTGCCCATACTCCATCATCTCCCGATTGAATAAGTGGGAGTGTAATCAATACTCTAAATTCACCATCAGGATCATCATTAATTTGTCTTACTTTTCCAATTTGCAAACCTTGAATACCTGGGAGTAACCCCGAAGCGAGCGGTGCTTCCGTTTTTACTTTTGCAGAAAACCATTCTGGAGAGAGACCAATTTCAGCAGTAGTTATCCAATTACCATTAGCGATTTCATGTATAACACCTGATACAAATCCCTTCCCATTAAATCTTTTTCCTAAACCTTTAAAACCGATGAGTGTACCTGGTAAAGCCAATGCACTCCCTTGAAATTTTACCGTTCCTCTTATTTTTGAATATTGTGATTTTGTGCTTTTTGCTTTTGCCCAAGTGGACAACATGTCATTTTCCAAAAAGCCACCACTCTGTAAATCATAATCCTCTAAGCCAATTACTTTTGCTAAATCTGAGGTGCTCAAATTTCCTTGATCAAAATTAGAGGTAGACGATTCGCTTGATATAATTGCTTGACTCGCCATATCCCATGCGTTTGATTTTACAGACTTTAATTGATTTTGAGCATCAATGTCTGCATCAAACTCGAAGATGTCCTGTCCATAGGTCAACTCCAATTTTTCTTCTGTTTCTTCTTCTGGTTTTTTTACCGAGATCTTTCCATCTTCTACGACTGTAATCAATCCATTTATATCTGCACGAGCGACCATAAAATCCCAATCAGAAGTATAATATTGAATAACTTCTTTAAGCTCATTTTCTGTAGAAGATACACTAGCAGTTAAGCCGTTGTTTTGAATTAGTTTGGAGATAATTCCACTATCCATCATTTTTTGGAAGTAGGCATTTTTCCTTCCTACTGTCATTTTTACTGCTTCATCTTTGCAGAGTACAGATAGTGCTGGTCCTTCATCAGAAGAAATTCGAATACCATGTTTTACAACAATGCCCTTAAAAATAGAGACATTAGAATTTTCATATCCTGCCATCACTTCAATCTTTGCTCCTGGAATAAAAGTTTCCGAATCGCTGATTGGGAAATCTTCTTTAGATGCACTTCCATCTGCAATTAGCAATTCACAATAAGGAATTTTATTTACAGCACGATCAATGTAAACTGACAATACTTGGTAAGTATCTTTTATGATGTTCCCATCTGATTTAATGGAAAAAGTAATTAAATCAGATTTTGATGTAATTGGAGATTTTGGCATTTTATTAAATTAATGGAGGAAACACTAATTGTATTCCAGGTTTAAGATTTCTAAAATTAGTTAAATGATTGAATCGAGCTACTTTTAAGTAATGTTCTTTCTCACCATAAATTTTATAGGTCAAAGCAGGTAGTGTGTCTCCAGCTACCACAGTAATTATATGAGATAAATCAGGAGAACTATCTTTTGCTTTATTTTCAATTTCCTTGGGATCTTCAAAATTTTTAAATGCAACTTTTACTTCTGCTCTAATAGGTGTTCCATCAGGTCTAAATAACTTATAAGTAATAGACATCGACGTCAAATGGCATTGAAATGAAGGACTCTTTCCCCAAGAAATTTTTAGATAATTGGGTTTATGAATATTTCCATTGTAATCATATACCACTTTTTTAAACTTCTCAATCTCATCGACCAAATCAGTTCTAGTTTTATCGACAACTCCAGAGCCATCAAATATTAGATCAAAAGAAACTTCTGATGGAGGAGCTTTTTCAAATTTTGAACTGGTATTCGGTGTCCCAGGCTCCTGTCGATTACTATAATCTATTGAATAACTATGGGTAAAGGTTTCTGGATTAATCATCACTTTATATGGTGATCCGACTATGTTTCCTTGTCCAAAGTCTTCATTATCATAGGCTTCAATGGTTAGATATTCAAGTTGTCCTGATGCCATATTATCGATCCATTTTTTTCTTTAGAGATTTAAGAATTTTATTGACGCATTGGTCAACAATTGCTTTGGTATCAATTTCATTTTGCCTATTTTTCTGATGATTCATTTTGGTAGAATCATTAGTAATAATCTGTGTTCGAATAATTAATTCTCTAATTTCTAAAGGCATATCTAATTAACTTTTTTCGAAATAATCATAAGAAAACTCCAGCGTTTCTATTGCCAATTCACTCTCCATTGCCTTAAAGTCTGAGACGCTCCATTTGACAGGGTAGGCATTTCTAAAATCCCAACTGATCAAAATTTCGCTATTCTCATCACCTGTTTTGTTTAATAGTGATACTCTAATATTTTTAGTTTCTATTGCGGAGACCATTCCTGGTTTTATAGTATCTACCACCCATTTAGAAAGCTTTGAATCCTTGGGTATCAAACCTCTTTTGAGTACTAGATTATTGTATTTTACTACTCCAGGCAAACGATACTTGAATCGATTTTCTCCTCCACAACCAACTTCTTCTACACTCATTTCATGACTAATTCCACTAGCTTCCTGAAAACTTATATCTTGTTTATCATCTGATTTATCTCCGAAACTTAATCGAAAAAAGAAAGAAGTTGGTGGTCTAAATTCATCTAAGTTGGCCATTCGTTACAAGATTAAGAAGCTGTTGCAATGACTAATTTTTCATGAGCGATTTCAATCGTATCTATAGCAACTTCATTAGCATCGGATTTAAGGTCGGTTGCAGTTATTTTAGTTGGCCAAGCATTATGCAAAGTCCAAGTAACTTGTACTTTGTTTTTTTCGTCCAACAGTTTTATCGTAACTGTTTGCCTTTTGATGGTATTCATATTAATTTGATCATACCATTTCCAAAAAAGATTATCGGCTGTAAAAATTCCTCTCTTCATGGTAATATTTCCATACTTGACAATACCGGGCATTTTGACTGTTGCATATTCTGGACTATTAGAACCTCGGTATTCAATAATTTGAGATTCTACTTCCATACCCGAAACTTCCTGAAAGGCGATATTTTTTTGAGATCCCCAATCAACTGAAAATTTAAATTTTGGTAAAGGCCAGGGAGCACCTTGTTTATTTCCTGGATTGGCCATAGTTAAAAGTTTTTTTTGTTAAAAAATTATTTTATTTCTATATAATAATATGCAAGTATTTTTGGGTTGTTAATTTGATTTTAGGTAAACCAATAGCTAGGATTTAATTGGTCATTTCAGCCAAAAAAATCAAACTTCGAAATGAAAAGCCTTAAAAATACTAGTGCGTACTTTCTATAAAGTTTTATGATTTTGCAAGTTCCTGCTCTACGGTTACAACAATAAATTCAGCAGGATGAGAAACAGCTAGGAAAATAGAAACCCGAAGGTATCCGTTTAAAATATCTTGTGCTGTCATAGTTGTTCCAAGTCCTATTTCTACATTAAAAGCATCAGCAGCTTTTGAGCCTTGTAAAGCACCTTCTTTCCAAACGTTTGTTAAAAAATTACTTAACATACTCTTGACTGAGACCCATGTGTTTTGAGTATTTGGAGAAAAGACATAATCTCTGAGTGCAAGTTTTACAGACTGTTCAATCATTGTTACCGTTCTTCGGACATTGATATATCTCCAATCCTGACTGTTGCCATCAAGGGTTCTTGCTCCCCATACTAGCACTCCTTGTCCAGTAAAATATCGAATGGCATTGATAGATTTTCCACTAACAGCGTCTACATTCAAATTTTCCTGTTCTTCGGCGTCAATTCTTAGAGTGAGATCTGTCACTCCAATTGGAGATATATTGGCAGGAGCAACCCAAACTCCTTGAGTTGCATCAACTAATGAATATACTCCAGCCATGACTCCACTTGGTGGAAGCGTGTTAATTTTTTCTTGGACAATAGTTAACAGGTGTTTATAGGTAGTGCTAGCAACTCCAAGAGCTGCACTATTTTGAGCAGCTGTAAGTGTACTTCCGCTGATACTATTCAAGATAGTTTCAGCTTTAGGATTAGGTGCTGAAGGAGGATTTAATATTGGCCCTAATACACTCGTGTCTCCTGCATTAATATTTGCATAAGAAACTTGATTAATAGGAACCACAGTAGTTCTGAGATAAGGATAATAAGCCACTCCATATTTTAAGAAATTGTTTCCTGTAGAGTTACGGAAATTTTGGATATCATCAGGCCATAAAATAGGATCTGGTTCACGACCACCAATAACATCAAAGATTCCAACGGCTGTTTGCATAGAATTACATTGGACTAAGGTCAACTCCATCAATGTTCCATTATCTGCCGGACTCAATAAAGTCGCTTCAGGGTATACATACATGGTTACCTCAGGTACTTTCTTCAATGCAGTCAATCCTTTTTCCATATCCGTCACTAATACATTTGGATTAACGATTTGGTCCCCAGGCTTGATAGGTTTACCACTTGGAGGACCATATGAACCAATAGAAACGATATACGCTTGACTACCTCCATTTTGAAAAAATAGCAGCAAACTATTATATAAATAGTAGATAGTATTTGGGTCAGGTTCGATTGTATAAATATCTCCATTAATCGTATAGGATTCGCCTTTGAGGGGTTTCTTCTTTTGTTTAGTAATAAAGTAAGATGGCGAATATTGTGGAGGTGTTTTTTGTGTTGTAGGATTTTTAGGATATCCATAGATAGCCATAAATTCTATCATAGAGGTAATTGCCATTGGCTTAAATAAATAAGATTTTCCCTCATACTCCGCTTTAGGAGTATAACCAATAAAAGCAGGGACAGCAGTTGCTACTTGAACAACCGAATTGGGAAAGGCATTCACCTCATCAATATAGACACCAGGAGTTTTAAGATTCGTTATCATATTGTTTTATTTGAAGTTATATATATACATAAATTGCGGAATATAGTTCTTGTTTTCCATTTGCGATGGAGGATTGTAATGATCCAGGATTTGCATTTGGTAAATGGTTTAAAATTATTTGTCCATCATCATTAATTTTCTCTGCTGAGATACCACGTAAACTCAAATTCATCGTGCCTGCTTCTTTAAAAGGTATCAAATTTGTTCCTGAATCAAATAATTGGGCAGCTGAATTATTAGGCAACTCAACTGAAGTAGGCCCACTAAATAATTCATTGCCTTCTCCTTCTAATTTAAAAATCATATTCTTGTTTGATCCATCTATTAAGTAGTATTTCCAAACCGTCTTTCTTGAGTTGAGTTGAACTTTATAATTATTGGGCCAATCCGTTTTATTTGAAATTAAATTGGACAGTTTTATTTGAATGGAGACTATTTTATTTCCAAAATTCGAATCAGCTTGAAATTCATTAGATAATTCAATCGAACCGTTAACATTATTAGTTGCTGATTCATTTTTAAATACTATTCTTCCAAGTTTATCGATAGGGAATTTAGTAAAATTGATGAATTCTGGATTACTCGAAATACCATCAAATTGAAGTTCGAAATCTGGTGTTTCATCAAGCACTTCTTGTAAGTTGAACTGATCGGGAATCATCAATCTTCCTATATTTTCTTTCTGGAAAAATTTCATTCCCGATTTAGAAATCCATTGTTGAGTATCCACATCTGGAATAATTTGTATTTGATTACATTTTCCATTTATAAAGTAATCATGCAATAATTCAAAATTTAATATTTCAACAAATTGATTCATTTTATATCAGGATTTATATTTTTATCAACTACTTGAATAGCTGTTGAGATTGATTTAATATCATTACTTTGAAATGAAAGCATTCTAACTTTAAAAAGAACTGATGGCATATACTTAGTTCCTAATGCCGTCCATAAATTTTGCATTTCACTATAATCTAGTTTGATTAATTCAACGGTAAGTTTTTCTATTTGGGAATCTAACTCAGGAGAATTTTCATGTGTAAAAACATGTTTTGCCTGGAAAAAATAAATGGATTCTGAAAGGAATTTTAGTGCCTCATCATAATTTGAAAATAAAGCAGTTATCAATATATCTAAATTGAAGTTATATGGTTGGTTGTATTGGATATTCTTATTGCCATCATATTGATTAACTGTCGCATATTGGCGATTGGTGTCATGCTCTAGATTTACAAGGGAAAGAATAATTTTATTCTTGTTCTCTTCTGGAATAGTTCCTGATTCATCTACAATGCTTCCAAGGATCGCTTTCCTATCTTGTACCGAAAATCGGTTTAACAAGAAAAGATTCAATTGTTCGACCATATAGTTGAGGGCACTATAAATCATATTAGGGTTTTTTGGTGTATGTGTATCCTTATTATTAGGGATGTTTTATCTTTTATACCGAAAAAATAAAAACGTTCCCTTTTTAAAAAGGATTTTTTTAATATACTTTCTTTAGCTAATCTATTTCTAATAATATATTTTCATCATCGCAAAAACAGTATCAGTTGAAAAGAAATCAAAAATGAACTCGAATGAGATTAGAGCGTACTGATTTTTGGATACGGAAAAAGATTATTTTAAATAAGTCAAATTTTTCAATAGCTTAAAATTTCTTAAAGAAAATTAACTATTTCAATATTAGAATTGGGATTAAATTTCAATAACTTGGAGTTTCGTTATTTGACCGCAAACAAAACAGTAATTGTAGAAATTAATTATTCTCCTCAAATTTAATAAATTTTTGAAATTATGCCCCAATTATGGAGGTCTTTTTCGTTCATTCTAATGCTTGGAATCTATACAATAAATGCTTCCAATCATAGCCCATAATGGAAGAGATTTGCGATAATGCCATTGACGATAATGATGATGGTCTGATCGACTTGAATGATCCTGACTGTGTATGTGAAATCGTCAATTTAGAATCTTTGATTCCTAATCTTTCATTCGAGGATTACAATTGTTGTCCAGATACAGATAGCCAACTTGCTTGTGTCGATAGTTGGGATCAGATATCTACTGCTACTACAGATTACAGTAGTTAATATAGTGTCAGTAGGAAAGGGCGATTTTTTACAATTATAGACCATTTTGCAAAGCTAATTTTTAAGTTGTAAAATATATGAAAGCAGTTGTTAGGAATATAATCAACCAGTTGTTTTTAATCCAGAACGGGAAAGTGTGGATTGGTTCTACTTATGAAAGCAAATTGAAAAATATTAATGAGAAAAATGCTTTTATTAGACCTCAAGTTGATTTACATAGTGTAGCAGAAATCATTTCACATTTAACTACTTGGCAAAAGGAAACCATCTTCAAAATAAAAACAGGAAAAGGAAGTTTGACTGATGATTGTGAGGAAAATTGGTATTCCAATGAGAAATTAAAAGTAAAAACTTGGGACACTATTTTAACGGATTACAAAACGAGCTTAACCAACTTAATTGAATTATTAAAAACTAAAGAAGATAATTTTTTAGAAGAACAATATTACGATCCTGATTTCAAAGGAAATTTTCCATATTCATTTGTTATTAATGGAATGCTACATCATAGCATTTATCATTTAGGACAAATTGGAATTATTGTTAAATCTCTAAAGAAGATAAATCAATATTAATGATTAAAATAAAACACTTTTTTCATATTGGAAATTTACTCATTGAATTATTCACAATAAAAAACATGAATTTTTATAAAATCATTTTACTTAGTTTTAGTTCCATATTTTTTCAATCTTGTTCCTCGCAATTAACTCAAAACAATAATATATCAATTAGTATTCCCACGATCGAACAAGAAGCTACTTCAATATGGCGAACCATTAATGATATTGAATTTTTTGAAAAACAAGGATATAAAATAAATTTACCTGAAAATGATTTGATCCAATCATTAATTGAAAAATCTAAAAATGGAAAATTTGGAAGTGACGATTTTTCAGAGATATATAACTTATTAGAAGTTAATATTTATAAAAAAGATAATTATGAGCTTGCTTTAAAAAAAGTAAGTGATCAAAAAAAAATGATCAATAAGTTAGTAAATGAATTATACATTTTGCAAAAAAAATGGAATTGGGAATTCAAAATGTTTGAAAATTATAACATCGTATTTACACTTTATGGAACGGGCGGAAGTTATGATCCGGATCTTGGAATAGTAACTCTTTTTACGACAAGTAAAGGTGAATTTATGAATTATGATAAACCCGCAAATACAATCATTCATGAAATAATTCATATGGGGATAGAGAAATCGATAGTCCAAAAATATAATTTGCCGCATGGATTGAAGGAACGAATAGCTGATGCAATGGTCTTTCTTTTGTTTGGCAAATCTCTTCCAGAATATAAAATACAAAATATGGGAGATAAAAAAATTGATCAATCACTTAAGAAAAAAACTGATATCAACGAACTGGATTCAATTATTAAAAAATTTATGGAGACGAAATAAGTTGTAATTATTATAAATAAGAACTTACTTTATTCCATTATGTGAAATTGTTTTATACCATTCAATTATTTTTATTCCATGCCTTCCAAAAAAATATTAACCATAGGAATTTTGGCTCATGTCGATGCAGGCAAAACTTCCTTGACAGAATGTTTACTGCACACTTCGGGAGCAACTAAATATCGAGGAAGTGTAGACAAAGGGTCGGCGATTACAGATGGCTTGGCGATGGAAAAAAATAGAGGCATTTCTATCAAAACAGCAACTGTAGATTTTGTTTGGAAAGATGTACATGTCAATATTGTTGACACTCCTGGGCATATTGATTTTTCAGCAGAAGTAGATAGAGCATTATCTGTTTTGGACTTGGTTATTTTGGTGATCTCTGCGGTGGAAGGAGTGCAAGCGCATACTTTAAATTTATGGGAAAGCATTCGAGAAAGACAATTGCCTGTTTTGTTTTTTATTAATAAAATAGATCGAGCAGGGGCAGATTTGGAACAAGTATTTAATGACCTTGAAGATGATTTGGGAGCAAAATTATTCGCCCTAAATTATGGAGATAATCATGAACCTAATTCTCCAGAAGTATTTGAATTTACTAAGTTAGAGCCTTTTATAAATAAGCCTATTTTAGAAAAATCTTTTGAAAATTTAGCCGAATTAGATGAAGTGTTTTTAGAAGATTATTTAGAGGGGAATATTGATGATTTATCTTTAATATTTAAAAAAGCTAAAAAGCAAATTCAAGATCAAAAGCTGATTGGTTTATTATTTGGTAGTGCCAAAATGGATTTGGGAATTGAGGCATTATTAAATCAGATCACTACTTTGTTTCAAGTGAAAATTGCTGTAAATAATGACTCTTCAGCAAAGGTATTTAAAGTAGAATACGATACTAAATTAGGTCGATTAGCACATGCAAAATTATATAGTGGGCAGTTAAAAAATAAAGATACCATCTGGTCTCATCACCTTCAAAAAGAAATTAAGATCAATCAAATATTTCAACGGAAACTTGGTAAAATGGAACAAGTCGGTGAATTGACAGCAGGTGAAATTGGCGTGATGACTACTTCTGATTTAGTTTTGGCTGGTGATGTTTTAGGTAAGGAAAACTTCAAAGATGATTTTCATAAAATAAGCCAACCAGTATTAAGTGTGCAAGCGATAGCTGTGGATAAAAAAGATTATCAACAACTCGGCGAAGCATTAGAAATATTAAATATCGAAGACCCTCAATTAGAATTCCAATGGTTTAAAGAGGAACAAGAATTTCACTTAAAAATACTCGGACCAATCCAAACAGAAGTACTTAAAGATAGTTTGTCAAATCGCTTTGGAATTGCTACTGATTTTTTACCACCAAAAGTTATTTACCAAGAAACTCCAAAGCACTCGGCTGAAGGTTATGTTCGGTATTGGATGCCAAAACCTTGCTGGGCAATTATGACTTTTTTGATAGAGCCGGCTCCACTTGGAAGTGGGGTGACTTTTATTTCCAAAGTGCGCACAAGTGATATCAGCGTAAAATATCAAAATGAAGTCAAGCGTGCAATTCCTTGGTCGTTGAGACAAGGAATCAAGGGTTGGGAAGTGACGGATATAAAAATTACTCTAATCGAAGGTTCGGAGCACACGATGCATTCCAATCCTGGAGATTTTTTGTTGGCAACACCGATGGGGATTTTGCGAGGTTTGGAGTTGGCGGAGACAGAACTTTTAGAGCCAATGTATGCATTTCAAATAAAAGCGAATCAGGAATTATTAGGAGCTGTGGCAAGTGATCTAAATCAAATGAACGCTCAAATAAATTCACCTACTTTTGTAGATGATTTTTTTATGATGACAGGACGAGTTCCCGTGGAAAAAGCGATGAATTATGGAATTAAATTTAGTGCGACAACTTCAGGTAAAGGTCGCTTAAAGTTAACTTTGGATGGTTATGAAAAAACTACGACCAGCCAAGAAAAAATTCGTAAGTATAAAGGTGTTTCTCCTTTGGACGAGGCACAATGGATCTTACACAATAGAGGTGCTTTTAAAGCGGATGAACAGCGGAGGTAGTTTTTGTTTGGATTCTTTATGATTTTTTTCTAAAAAAAACAACTACTCTTACTACTTTTGATGTGATACTTAACCTAAATTATAACAATGAAATTACATTTTTTTTTTAATCGGTTTTTTTTGATGTTTCTCTTTAGTAGTATTTTTTTTCTTCTTTCAACTTCAACACAAGCTCAATCCAAAAATGGAATTTTTCTAGAGGCTGGTGGTGCAGTTTCTTATTATTCTCTTAATTATAATCGTCAGTTATTTTCTTCAGAAAAAACGAAAACCTATGTAAGGGTAGGAGGTTCAATTTGGGAGTCAGGAGTAGCATTCCCAGTTGGGATTTCTTTATTATTTGGAAGTGGCGATCACCATCCAACTATTTCTCTAATTGCAACTCCTCATTCTCAAGGTACCCGTTTTTGGAGTCGAGAAGATTCTGATATTTTATTAGATTTAGTGGCTGGATTTGAATATCGTTATCAACCTGCTGGCAAATCGTTTTTTGTGAATGCAGGATTATACCCATATCTCAGTCTTGATCCTACATCGAGTGATTTATCTGAAAAGGAAGTGGAATTTCGTTTTAGAATGGGAGGAGGAATTGGTTGGTTCTTTTGAAAAAAAAGTAGTTTGTAATTAGACGATATTCATAATCCTTTCTCAAATAAGGAAATAATAATCAATCATATGATAAATGATTAGAGTTTATTCTAAATAGAATTGTATGAGCGACCGTAAAACGTCTAACGTTCAACGAATAAAATCTATTGAATGTAGAAAAGTCAAATTTATTAATAATGAAGTTGTTTTAAAATGTCTAGCTGACCTGCGCAGAAAGCATTGTGGTTATTGGACTTCAGCTTTTTTGAGTCCCAACCCAAAGGGGGTGAAACTCAAAAAGAGCTTCGCCAATAATCACAAGCCTTTCCGCTCGGTTTCAGCAGACATTTTAAAACAACTTCAATGAATAATCCAAAAATAAATGTCGATAATTATTTGTCCCAATTGTAAATCAATACTTCATCAATTTGAGAAAACCTTAAAATGTGAAAATGGTCATTCCTTTGATTTTTCAAAAGGAGGATATATTAATTTATTACTAGCCAATCAAAAGAAAAAAAACAATCCAGGTGATAATAAAATAATGCTTGATGCCAGAGATAAATTTTTGTCAACAGGGCATTATGATTTTTTAATTGAAGGCATCGAGTCAGCCTTTCATTCATTTGACAAATTCGCAACTTCCAATATTGAAATGATTCATCTGTTAGATTTGGGATGTGGAACAGGATATTATACTCGAAATATTTTTAAGCAAAAAAGGATTAAAAAAATAGGAATCGATATTTCTAAAATAGGAATTGCCAAAGCTTCAAAAAAAGATAAGACTTCCACCTACTTAGTTGGTTCTGCTTTCAACCTGCCAATAGCAGATAATTCTGTTGATCTTCTTCTAAATATTTTTGCTCCAATTCATTTGGAAGAACTTAATCGTGTACTAAAATCTGGTGGATATTTTGTAAAAGTAATTCCTACAGGAGATCATATGAAAGAAGTGGCAGAATTAGTTTACGAAGAATTTATTGCTCATCAATCTTCGATTAAGGAAAATCTTGAAACCAATTCAAAGTTCCAAATTGTTAAAATAGAAAACTTAAAAAGAACCATTTTTTTAACAGGATTAGATTTGCACAATTTTATTTCGATGACTCCATATCTTTATAAATTTAAACAAGAGCAACTTGATTCGTTGAAAGAATTGTCTGTGACTATTTCATTTGAAATAATCATTGGGAAGTATAATTGATTTTTAAATCGGCTATTAAATTTTTATTTTCTATCACCAAATATTTTTATATTTATAAAAAAATAAAGAGATGGAAAAGAGCACAAAAAAAGAATCTAACGAAAGAAATCTCCAAGATTATTTATCACTAGGTTATATTTATTTATTAATCTTAGGGATCGGTAGAGAAGTGATTTATTATAGATTTTTGGATGTCAATATTTTGAGTTATTCAAATGTATTAGACGTTCTATTGAGTCCAATAGTTTACCTTTCATCGAAGCCAATAATAGTTTTGTTGTTTATCATTTTAACAGCTGTCATTTATTTTATTAATAAGGCAAATTATAAGAAAAAATTAAAGGATGACTCAATCTCAGAGAGCGGAAAAGTTACAGCAAAAAATGAAATACTAAAAGGAACTTTAATTCTTTTGTCTCTTGGGATTTTTGGTTTTTTTATAGGAACAGGAATTGGTAGTGGAATTAGTTATGGAAGTAAATTAAAAAAAGGGGAATTTGAAGCTTCTCACCAAATCACTTTTTTATCAGATAAAGAATTATCAGTAAAGCTTATTGGAAATAATAGCCAATATATTTTCTATGTTTTGGAAAATGAAAAACAGGTGACTATTTCGCCCATTTCAGGAAATGTAAAAATGATATCTAAGCTACCTCCAAAAAATGAATGATCTTTTCGCCATTTGTCTTTTCTAAGTTAAAACTCCTTTTTTACTAAGCAAAATTAATTTCTTTTTATTGGAAAAAATAAAAAAAAGGTACTTTGCGGTTTCTATTTTGTCTAAAAACATAACCGAATTCCTATCCAATGAAAAATATACCATCTCGATTTTTCCAAACCTTAATATTTGTGTGTGTTTACTTTTTCATTACTTCTTGTAATGAAACTAAACCAGTAACTCTTGAATCCAATAATAGGATAAAACAAAAACATGAACCTAGTGATGAGTTCTTTTTACAAAGAATGGGCCCGGATGGGCATTTTGCTTTGGATGCTTACACGAATGCATTAAAGCAAATCAATCAACAAACCTTGACTCGAACCATCAATGGTTTTGAGGAGGAATGGACTACTCAAGGGCCTGGGAATATTGGAGCACGGATCAATACCGTCAAAGTGCATCCCACCGATGAAAATATTATTTATACTGGCTTCTCTGATGGTGGAGTTTTTAAAACTACAGATGGAGGAACAACTTGGAATCCTATTTTTGATGACCAAGCTTTCTTGTCTATTGGAGATATAGAATTGGATCCACAGAATCCAGAAATTGTCTACGTAGGAACAGGTGATCTAAATGTTTCGGGTTATCCATTTATCGGAGATGGACTTCATCGAAGTATGGACGGAGGTGCAACTTGGACAAATTTAGGATTAGAAGAAACCCGAATTATTTCCAAAATCATCATCGATCCTAATAATTCTAACAATATATTTACGGCGACAATGGGACTACCTTTTCAAAAAGGAAGTGACCGTGGAATTTATCGCTCCAATGATAATGGAAGTAGTTGGGAACAGGTACTTTTTATTAGCGATTCAACTGGAGTTTCTGAAATGGTGATGGATCCAAATGATCCACAAGTTTTATATGCAATTGGATGGGATCGAATTCGAAATAATTTTGAATCAATTATTAGAGGAGAAGGAGCCAAGGTTTACAAAACTATTGATGGTGGAGATACTTGGAATGTTTTGGAAGGAGGATTACCCAATGATATTGCTCATTCTAGAATGGGAATTACGATTTATGAAAATGATCCAAATATACTTTATGTCCAATATGTGGCAGCAAGTGGTTACCAATTGGAAGCAATTTACAAAACAGAAAATGCTGGAGTGACTTGGGATACTATTCCGATTAATGATGATATCAATGGATTGAGTGGGAATGCGATGGGAGGATTTGGATGGTATTTTGGAAAAATAAGAGTCAACCCTAATGATCCAAATGATATTTATTTATTAGGAGTAGATCTTTGGCGGACAACTGATGCAGGAGAAAATTGGGATCGTGCAACACCTCCTTGGTGGTCTTACGATGTTCATGCGGACAAACATGATCTGATTTTTTTAAATGACGGAGGAGTATTGTTAGGAACAGATGGTGGGCTGTATAAATCTGATGCAGATAATACTTTTTGGGAAGACATAGAAAATATTCCGACTACTCAACTTTATCGAGTAGCCTACAATCCACACGAACCAGATTTGTATTATGGTGGCGCTCAAGACAATGGATCGATGGGAGGAAATGCAGCGGAAATAAATAATTGGGCTAGAATCTATGGAGGTGATGGTTTTCAAATGGCTTTCGATCCTGACAATCCTGATCGGTTTTTTGTAGAAACGCAAAGAGGAAATATTGCTGTGACCCTCGATGGAGGAAATAGCTATGATGGAGGTGACAATGGAATTGATAATGGTGATCGTAGAAATTGGGATATGCCTTATATCATCAGTCCTCATTTATCACAAATTCTTTATACAGGAACTTATCGAGTATATATGGGAGCAGGAGATATTCCTGATTGGGCACCAATAAGTGAAGATTTGACTGATGGGCCTGATGCCAATAGTCGTTATAACAATATAACTGCAATTGATGAATCACCAATTGAAGATGGTTTACTGTATGTGGGAACTGGAGATGGAAATGTTTGGAGAGGTGAGAATGGTGGTGCTATTTGGACTTCAATTTCTGATGGATTACCTGATAAATATGTAACAGATGTGCTTGGTTCGCCTACTGATGTTAATGTTGCATACGTTACTTATTCTGGTTATCGAGATAATGATTTTTTGCCACGGATTTATCGTTCTGAAGATCAAGGAACTACTTGGGAAGATATTTCGAGTGACTTGCCAGATTTGGCGATTAATGAATTATTAATAGTTCCAGAAACTGGTGATTCGGTTATGTTTGTCGCAACTGATGGAGGTGTTTACGGAACAGTAACCGCAGGTACTGAATGGGAAAGACTTGGAACCAATATGCCAATTATTACTGTTTATGATCTGGTTATAAATGAAGAAAAAAACGAATTAGTAGCAGGAACTTTTGCTCGTTCGATTATGACTTATCCTTTGGATTCTATTTTTGCGATGGACACAATAATGGTTTCTAACAATACTCCTACAAAATTAGAAAATTCAGGAATTAAGATAATCCCAACAATTGCCACGCACTCCACTCAAATAAAAATTGAAAATACAGAACCGAATCGAACAGCAGAATTAGTGGTGATTTCGATGGATGGAAAATTGATGGATCAAGTATCTAATCTTTCAGGAAATGAAATTATTTATGATTTAGATATTTCTAATTACCCTGCTGGACAGTATTTTGTCAAAGTGAAAATTAGACATAAAGTGATTAATGCAGCTTTT
>JBGCFD010000077.1:0-5828 GCA_045106765.1 Saprospiraceae bacterium
TGCAACTGGAGTTCTTTACTACCAATTGGAAACAGCTACTGAAACAGCTACTAAGAAGATGATTTTGGTAGACTAATCTTAATCTTTTGATTACGATTACAAAACAATAATTATCTTGTATAGATATGTTTTTTAAGAGGCTGTCTCATAAGTAAAATTATGAGGCAGCCTCTTTTTTTTAAACTTATCTAATCAATTTTAATCATCTTAAAAATATGACTTTGCTGCTGACTTATTACCCTAAGGAAATAAGTTCCAGTATATTTTATTTTGGCTAGATCAGTAGAGATTTGTAATCGACCATCTTTTACAGAAACATTATTTGAGAAAATTAACTTTCCATTTCGATCAATTATTTCTAAATGAACATTATCTGTACCCAAATCAAACCCTTCTAATTGAATGGTTTGTCCTACTGGATTAGGATAAAGTTGAATAGTTGGTGTAGCATCAAAAATCACTACTTCAATATTTGAATATTCAAAAGAATTATCATGATCGATAATTTTCAATCGATAATAATTGATTCCACTTGCTGGAGCAATATCTTTCGAAGTATATTGTTTAGCAATAAGACCATCACCACTCCCTGAAACAATTCCAATTTCTTTGAAATCAATTCCATTAATTGATCTCTCAATAGAGAAATGACTTGTATTTCTTTCTGAAGCTGTTGCCCATTCAAGATAAACATGGGAATTCTGTTGAACTGCTTGGAAGGAGGTTAATTCAACTGGTAAAGCGTTTATTGCGGAAGTTGTGCCAAAGGTGAAATAGATTACTCCAAATGGTGGTGGATCACTTGCTAGACTATTAATAATTGTACCTGACTCATTGGCTCCAGTTGTACCAGTAGTTCCCCCGTTACCATAATTATCCCATTCATCATCGACTGAATCATATCCAGCGACTACTAAGCTTGAAAGATCTGAAATACCAGAAGCTTCGGCATCATCCCAATGAAGTTTAACGTCAACATCCTTACTTCCTACTGATTTCTCTAAAGTCCAATATTCAATCTCACTTACATTAGTCATCCCTCCGGTTAGGTAAATTACTCCAAATGGAGGAGGGTCACTAGCATTTTGAGCATATTGAGCTGTATATTGAGAAGATTCAAAATTTGTATTTGAAATAGACAGAGGGGCATAGGCATTTGCATCTCCTATTGGAAAAGTAAATTCAGATTCAGAAATAGAACCTTTCTTGAGAACAGGCCCTTCGATATAAGCTGTATTATTTCCTCCTAAAATAATAGCATCTTCTTCGATAATCACCAAAGCAGAAGGGCTAGAAATTATATTTCCTGATTTAAGAAAAAGAGTATCTTGAATAATTAAATCATTTTGAAGAGTAATAGGTGATCCAGAAGTATTTTCAAAACTAATTCCAGTAAAATATAAAGAATCTTTATTCGAAGCAGCATCAAGTAAGTGACTACTTGGGATCGATTGAGCCTCAGTTCCGTTAAAAGTAATTTGTGAATTTTCATCCATTTTTAAAGCACCATAACCAGAAGGTCTTAATATAGTTCCTCCTAATTTTAATTCCCCATTGTTAATAATATTTACATAAACGCTTGAATCAGCAATAGCTGTCATAGAAATATTTCCTCGTACCGAACCATTAGAAGTAGATCCATTAACTTCAAATGCAACTGCTCTTCTTTCTAAGGTTGATTCCATGTACAAATTTTTGTAAAGAATAATATTTCCACCTGATGTCCCAGAACGCATTCTTGTAGTTTCTCCTCCACTTGGATTAGAGTTTAACATGTAAGTATTTCCATAGATTTCAATGGTTGAACTTTGATCACTTGTAATTCTTGATGCGTCTCCTCCATAAGTTAATACACTTAAACTATCTCTTAATATTACTTGAGAACTTCCTTCTGCAACAAAATCTAAATTCTCTCCTCCTCTACAAATCAAAGTAGTTTGTCCCGTAATATCTAACAGAGCATTTTCAGATAGGTGTATATCATTTGAAAATTCCATACTTCCTGCATTTTTATAATCATACAAGAGGTCTCCCAAAATATAAGTTTCAGAATTTCCAGATAAAAAGAAGTAAAGCCTAGTAGCTTGATTATTATTAGTAGTTCTAATCAAGGAAACATTTCCGTTGACAATTAATGTAGCAGTTTCAATTACTAACAGATCAGTATTTTTAAAATGATTTTCAGAAGTCATCAATATATCTTCTGCCACAGTTAATATGGCGGATTCTTTGATCGTTAATGAAGCTGAATTAAAAGTAGAAACAGTATTGGTAATTTCTATTCTTTTAATATTAACATTAGTATTTAGAGTGATGGAATGACTATTTATATAAACAGTATCATTAGATGAAGGGACAGCACCGCTATTATTCCATGTGTTTCCATCGGTCCAATTACCATTATTGTTTGAGTAAAATTTAGTAGCGAAAGTATTGGTTGAAAATAGACAATAAGTAAGGAGTATAAGGAAAAGAGTGTAATTTTTTTTCATGGTATGGAAGATTTGAGCGATAGCAAAGTTCAACATTACTGGAGAGTAACTAAAAGTCCTAATCAATTTTTTTGCCAAAAAAAACTAAACGGATGAGTTTTTTTTGTTAAAAAATAATTTAACTCTATGGAATAATCTTTGCAACAAGGCTAATTAATATTACCTCCAAATATATTTAGCCACCATCCAAAAGAATTTTTTAATGAGATTAATCAGCTTCTTCCTGATTCTTTTTTTCTTAAATCCAGCGTTTCTATCAGCTAGTAAAATTGATAGTTTGTTAACGTTATTGGATGAAGTGGAGGAAAAAGAGAACTTGACTGATATTTACGAGGTAAATTTTCAATTAGCAATAGAGTATAGTTCTGGAAGGGAGGAAAAATATGAAAAAGCCACATTTCATTATAGTGAATCTTATAAGGTAGCTATTGCTACTAACAATAAAATGAACCAATCACATTGCCTTTATGGCATGGGATATACTCATCAGCGAAGAAATAATTATCAAGAAGCTTTAAAGTTCTTTCAGCAGAACATTGATTTATCTGAAAATTTTCCTGAGGAGGTTGAAGATTCAAAAATGGCTAGAGTATATACTCAGATCTCATCTATTTATCAAGTCCATGGTGATTATAAAAAAGCATTTAATAACCAAATGCAATCTCTCCTGATCTGTGAAAAAAATGATGACCTTGATGGCATCGCTAATGCACAATATAATTTAGGTACTATTTTCTTTTACCAAAATCAGTTTGAAAGATCTCGAGAGCATTATGAAAAAGCTAAAGTTATTTGTGATAAATTAAAAGAGGAAAGGTTAATATATTCTTGTTTGGCTGCATTAGGTTCGGTGAATGAAAAATTAGGAGAGTCCGAAAAAAGTTTAGAGTATAATAAAAAATCACTTGAACTTGCTACTAAGTTAAATTACAAAACAGGAATTGCTTATGCAAAAGGAAATATTGGCTCCAATTATTTGAGTGTGAATGATTTTGCTAAAGCTGAGAAATACTGTAAAGAAGCTATTTTTATCAAATTAGATTTAGAAGATAGCTATGGAGCAATTGGAAGTAAAATTGATTTGGCAAAAGTGTATTTAGCTTGGAATAAGCCAAAGGAAGCTGTTGTTGTTTTGGACCAAGCTTTAGAGATGTCCAAAATGGTAGAATCAAAAAGCCGACAATCTGATATTTATAAAACATTATCAGCTGTATATGAACAATTGGATAATGCCTCAAAGGCATTGGATTATACTAAAAAATATGTTGCCTTAAAAGATTCTCTTTTGAATGAAAAAACGTTAGAAGAGATGGGGACATCTCAACGAAGATATGAGTTGGAGAAGAAAGAGCATGACATTGAAATGTTGAAAAAAGAGAATGAATTATTAGAACAAAGAGAACTAAATCAATCACTTCAAAAATATGTTTTTGGATTGATTACCATTGCATTCTTGATGTTCATCTGGTGGTACAAATCAAAATTAAATTACCAAAATAATGTCAATCGTATCTTGGAAGAGAAAAATGAATTGCTCAATGGTATGAATGATGAGATTGAAATAAAGAATAAACAATTAGAACATTCTAATGAGGATCTAAAACAATTTGCCTATGTGGCTTCTCACGATTTGAAAGAACCTCTTCGAATGATTAATTCTTATACCAATTTGTTACAAAGAAGATATATGGCATCGTTTGATGAGTCAGGAAAAGAATTTATGAATTATATTACAGATGCGGTTGGTAGAATGGAAATTCTACTAGATGATTTACTTGATTTTTCAAGAGCTGGAAGTCAACCTGCTCCAACTAATTATGTCTCTTCTCAAGATGTTATGATTATGGTGGAAGCTAATTTGAGACATCGATTAGAATTACTTAATGCAACTTTAGTTGTTAAAAAAGACAACCTTCCTTCGATCAAAGCTCATCGAACTCAAATGATTCAATTACTTCAAAATTTAGTAAGTAATGGAATGAAATTTAAGGGAGAAAAAGATCCAATTGTGGAAGTAGACTGTATAAAAAAAGATAATAAATTTATTTTTTCAGTAAAGGATAATGGAATCGGAATTTCGGAAGAGAACCTAGAAAAGGTTTTTGAAATGTTCCGAAGACTACATACTCGAGAAGAATATGAAGGTACAGGTATTGGTTTAGCAACTTGTAAACGTATTGTTACAACTTGGGGTGGCGATATCTGGGTCGAATCTGAGGAAGGAAATGGATGTACTTTCTTTTTCTCAGTTCCAACAACTTATGCAATGATGCCTGAGACAAAAGAATTGGAAGCGGCAACCGTTTAATTTTTTTCAAAACTAAAGAGCCCTGCTTACCAATTTGATAAGCAGGGCTCTTTAATTTATTTTATTCGTTGTTCTTAATCTATCCTTTTAAACCCCTTCCTTCTTTTTTGATTTTTCCTTCGTTATCCAACTGCTTCATTAAGCGATCTAAAATTCCATTAATAAAATCTTTACTCTTATCCGTACTATAAAGTTTAGAAATTTCTACAAATTCATTCAAAGTAACTTTGGTTGGAATCGATGGGAAACTAATTAATTCACTCAATGCCATTTTTAACAAAATCATATCAATGATTGCAACTCGATCTACGTCCCAGTTTTTTAGTGCAGGTTTGATAATTGCCAATAGTTCATCATTTTCAGTAACCACTTTTTTCAATAAAACTTCTCCAAATTCTACCGTCGTTTCATCAGTAGGTCGATAAGCTTCACAAAAAGTTTCGGTTGCGGGCAAACCTTTGATGGTTTTTTTCATAGAACCCATAATCAATGATTTATCATCCATCCAACCTGGGAATGCACTTTCCATTTCATCATCGAAAGATTCATTGGAATAACAAAAACGATATAATTGTAAAAATAAATCTTTATGATTTTGATCCGAATCTTCTGTTTGGTTTAAGTAAGCTTTATATTCATCTGACTCAGCAAAATCTACATAATATTTTAGATTGGTATCATCATCCAAAAGCTCCTTAATTTTTCTTGATTTCACCAAATCCCAAAAACATTTATTTTCAATGATCGATTGCATCAAATCATTATCGTAAACTTTAGGTGTAAATGCTTTGTCTTCAGAAGTAGGCAAATGTTTGGAAGCACGCTTATCTGCGTCTTTGTGGGAATATTTTGCGACTTCAGTCAGTTGCAAAACATTAAATAAATAGAGGTCGAAAGACTTGTGAATACTCTTTCGATAATGGTTAAGAACTTGATTTAAACTCAAGTCTTTGTCACGGCTCATTGTGTAGAGCATCTGCATAACTTTAATGCGGATATTTCTTCTACTCAGCATAAGAAATTATAGT
>JBGCFD010000078.1:0-39425 GCA_045106765.1 Saprospiraceae bacterium
TCTTTAAGTTGTTTAATCCGTCAAACGATTTTAAAAAGCTCGATGATTAACTTTTATTTTATTTGTTTTCGGTTTTTTGAATTGTTCGTATCTCGTTTTCAGTAGAATTTTATCTTTTTTTGTTAAAAAATAAAAATCAGCGGAGACGATTTTTTTCATTTTTTCGAGTATTTTATCCTTTTATTCCCAGTAAGTTATGTGCTCAGCAGAAATATCATCAAGTATTTCGTTTTTGATTTCTAAAATTGGTTTTTCAAATAATTTACTTTTGTTTAAAAGATCATTTGCCTCGTTGAGTAAATCAAAATGCTTTCCTTGTCCAAGCAAACTATGCCCTCCATAATCCCACGTTTGCATAAACCAAGATTTGTAAAAATATTCAATACTATCGAGTTCATTTGCATGAAATTGAAAATTGATGAAATCATCATCTTCAGTTCCCTCTGTTTCTTTTGCTTTCGCAAACATGGTTTTAAAATCTTTAAAAATATTAAAAGTAGTTCCTTCTGCGACCAATGAATTTTGAAAACCAATGAAAGTATTTTCCAGCCAAGACATATCAATCAATTTGGAAGGATCGTCGATTTCAATATTATTCCCTAAAAATTCATTGATTTCTTCTTGCGTTCTTTCTCCTAATAAGTAGGTATCAGCGAAAGCAGTACTTGACTTGGAAAGTTGCCATTGTTTTTCATAAGTATTGATTTTGTCGATTATTTTTTTGTCAAAAAAACTTTGCATTTGCATTTTGTTAATTTTTTCAACAGCTTTTTTATTTTCACTTGTAGCAACTTTGACTCCTCCTCCATAAATCCAACCATCAATTCTTTCTTTAGTTTGCACTTTAAGCCAAGTTGCATTTAATTTTACACCTCGTAATTTGATCTCAGTTGAGTGCATGCTTTCTTCTCCCTTGAAAGTAACGATGGTGTTTTCTTTTAATCTGACTACTTCTTCATGTTTGACGCCTGGACCACTTCGTATTTTAAAATCATTAATATAAACTTCTAATTCGATTGCCTTGAATTCTTCTGTTGGAATTGATTTAGCAGGTTTGACCTTAGAATTATTTTGATTTGTGCTATTTTCATTTTTGCAAGTAAAAAAAATAGAAGTAAAAAGTAAAAAGTAAATCGGTTTCATTGAGAAGAGGTTATTCAAAATTCAAAAATATTCATTCAAAATTAATTTATTCAAAAGTAATATACATCAAAAAAAATCCATCCCGAATGATCGAGATGGATTTTTGCTAAACGTTAAAATCACTAGGATAAACCTAGAAGATTATCCGAGGTATGATTTTAAATTATTTCTATTGTAGGACTTACGAAGCCTTCGAATTGCTCTCTCTTTGATTTGTCTTACCCGCTCTCGAGTCAAACCATAAAGGTCTCCGATCTCTTCTAAAGTCAATGATTTATATCCATTCAAGCCATAGTAAGAAGATAAAACTTCCACTTCTCTTGGTGATAAAATACTTAAACCTTGCTGAACTTCTTCTTTTAAAGATTGATCCATTAAGTTGATATCAGGACTAGATCCAGGATCATTCGCTGAAACGACATCAAGCATAGTAGAGTCTCCCTCTTCCGTTCCAAGTGGAGCATCGAAAGAAAGATGTCTTCCATTTCCTTTCATCATGTTAGCTACATCTTTTGGTTTGATGTCCAAAATCTCTGCTAATTCTTCATGACTTGGTTCTCTTTCAAATTTTTGAATAAAGTTTAAATAAGCTTCATTTATTTTGTTGTAAGAACCTACCTTGTTCAAAGGTAAACGTACAATTCTAGAGTATTCTACAATTGATTGTAAAATTGATTGTCGAATCCACCAAACTGCATATGAAATAAATTTGAATCCTTTAGTTTCATCAAATCGTCTACCCGCTTTCATCAAACCAACGTTCCCTTCATTAATCAAATCACTTAAAGATAAGCCTTGATTTTGGTACTGTTTGGCAACTGATACAACGAATCTGAGATTTGCCTTGGTAAGCCTTTCGAGTGCAGCATCATCTCCAGCTCTAATTCTTCGAGCTAAATCTGCTTCCTCATCAGCGGTAAGTAAAGCAATCTTACCGATGTCATTGAGATACTTATCTAATGAAAGACTTTCTCTCGCAGTAATTTTGTTTGTAATTTTTAATTGACGCATTTTCTAGGTAGAATTTAAAAAGGTTATGTTATAAGATTTCGAATATGTTGTTCTTTTGTAAGTTTTTTATTTTCTAATCATACCTCATCAAAAAGAGTTCCGTTCTTGTTAATAAGTACGTTTTTAAGAGAAATAAGTTGCTTTTGTTAAAAAAAATACTTGACTTTTTTATAAAAAACGTTTAATTGGTCAGAATTTATTATATCTACAAATAATTTCCTATAAAAGTTCCAATTATTGCAAATAAAAAACCAGTTTTTGAAAAAAGTTCCAAAAAACTATTTTTTCTTTTAGATAAATTTTAATGAACCTTTTACTTTCGATACAAAAGATTGCTTCACATTGAAATCTTTCAACGTTTAAATAATTTGATTTTCTTTCAGTCTGTTCTATTTCCACTTTCAATAAAAGATTAAAATTTCATTCTGATGTATAGAATTGCACAGGTTGATTTTTTTATTTTTACAAAAAAATAAGAAATGCAAAATCTTAGAGTTACACTTATTCAATCCAATATTCTTTGGGAAAAGATTGAAGAAAATCTTCACCATTTTTCTCAAAAAATAAAAACAGTTCAAGGGCAAACTGATTTAATTGTTTTGCCAGAAATGTTTTCAACTGGCTTTAGCATGAAACCTGAGCGAGTGGCAGAATCGATGGATGGAAAAACGATGAATTGGTTAAAAAATCAAGCAAAAAATGCTGATGCAGTTGTGACTGGAAGTTTTATCGCAACTGAGGATGGTAATTACTTTAATCGATTAGTTTGGATGCAACCTAATGGTGATTATTTGACTTATGATAAAAAACACCTTTTTACTTTAGCCAAAGAGGATGAATCATATACTGCTGGTACAAAACGATTAATTGTAGAATGGAAAGGGTGGAAAATATGTCCGTTGATTTGTTATGATTTAAGATTTCCAGCTTGGAGTCGAAATTCGGAAGGATATGATTTGTTGATTTACATGGCGAGTTGGCCAACTCCTCGAATTGATGCTTGGCAAACTTTGCTCGCAGCTCGTGCGATTGAAAATCAAAGCTTTACCATAGGTGTAAATCGAGTAGGAGAGGATGAAAATCAGTATAAATATTCAGGCGCTTCTTCTGTATTTGATTTTACCGGTAAATCAAGATATAGAATTTTTGATCAAGAAGATATTTTTACAGCAGAGTTGAATTATGAGGAACAGCAGACTTTTCGGAAGAAGTTGAATTTTTTGGCGGATCAGGATGTATTTTTTTTTGAGTGAAAAATGATGAACCATTCAAAATTCATCATTTTTCATTCAAAATGATTAAGCAAGCTTCTGCATATCTCGAATAAGAATACTTCTTCGATTAAAATAAATCAAATCAGATTTTCTTAAATCATTTAATACTGAAGTCACAGTTTGGCGAGAAGTACCTGTGATGTTGGCAATATCTTGTTGAGTTAGAGAGTGTTTTAGCAACATTTCGAAACCAACTCTTCTTCCTCTTTTTTCTACACTATCTTTTAGAAAATCAATAATTCGAGCTCGAGCATCTTTAAAAATCAAAGATTCGAGACGACTTTCTGCTTTTCGTAATTTTCCACCAACCAAATTGATTACGTTAAAACATAATTGGTGATTATTATCCATTAATTTTCTAAAATCTTCTACTTTTAATAAAAGGCATTCTGCTGGTTCATTCATTACTTCCGCAAAACCTTTTCTTCTTTCTTCTCCAACCAAACCTAATTCACCAAACATCGCATGTGGATGAAGGATATTTTTAATGACTTCACGGCCGTCATTGCTGTGAGAGCCTAGTTTTATTATCCCTTTGGTCAAAAAGAAAATGGTATCAGAAGGTTCATTTTCTAAGAATACGTGATCGTATTTTTTATAAGTTTTAGCTTCAGTAAATTTGTCCAAATACGTTAATTCTTCCTCTGATAAAACATCAAAAAGAGGAAATTGACTTAGAAATTCGAGTTTGGAGGCAGCTTTCATAATAAGACTGTTTTTAGTGAAAAAATGTAATGAAATAGCTTAAATATCTTTGTTATGATTGTGAAATTCTAAATTTTTATCGTTGATTAAAAATACATATAAGAAGGTTTGTACATCGTTATATGCGTGTTGTGTGGAGTTAAATATTTGACTATCAGTTGTTTATGTTATTTTAAAAGTAGATTTGTAAATTTGAGGTTAGGTTTTGGATATTGTTTTATAAGAAATACTTTTGAATTGAAATCTTGGAAAACTTACCATTCATCATTTGGAGATAATAGTTATTTTAAATAGAGGAATTAGAGCTTTCAGTATAGATAGGAAGCATAAGAATAGTTTTGAATTTAGTTCATGGGTTTTCTAAGAATCAAATTAGGAAAAAACAATTGTGACAATTTTTATAATATATTATTTACCCTAAATGGGTTATTTTTCTAAAAAGCATCGGATATAGAAGAATATCATATAGAAAAATTGTAATTTTCTGAATTAAAATAATCGCATTTTTGAGAATCAAAGAAATTACTTTGTCACAACTATTAAACAATGAGTAGGTAGTTTTGAATAAGTTAATCTCCTTCCTTTTTTATAAAAATACTTATAACCTACTGATTATGAAGGGTTTTTATAAATAAAAATAAAATCAAGAACGTTAAGAGAATCTTAAAAAGTGGCTTGATTTTTGCTTACAAATTCAATGTTATTCCAACCGATAATTTCTAAAACTAAGATTCAGTTTAGGTCGTGTCAATTTGTGACAATATAAAATGGGTCTTTCTATTAAACAAACACCATTACTTACACTCTATTTCTATGAGACGAATGCTACACAAGCCCTATTCTAATAATAGAGCAATGAATAATCTATTGAGTTATTTATTGCTTCTGATATTTATTTCAGTAGGCTCGACCCCAGTTTCTTCTAAATCAAATATAATTAGTAACAGTTGCCTTTGGAGTTTGGAAAATGAGCCCTCGATGGTAATGATGTGTACTGCTGAGGCAGGGACGATTACACCCGATGAAGGATTTATTTGCGTTCCAGGGACATTTACAACTATAAATGCTACGCCTGATGGAAATATGGTAGTGCCTACTGGTTATTCAATTACCTATTTTTTGACTACAGGTGCAAATTCTTTGATTGTTCAAAATGGGAATACTCCTTCCTTCGATGTTTTTGTACAAGGTGTTTATACTATCCATCCTTTTGTATATGATCCTACCACTTTTGATATTAATTCTATTATTATAAATATTACTACACTACAAAATATAAATGTTCAATTGGAACAAGGTGGTGGAAATATTTGTGGTTCTTTGGATTTGGTAGGTGCAACGACTTTGACTGAAAAAGCGATTGGTTTTGTAGTGACCTCTTCGCCTGAGACATGTGATGCAGAAGATGGGCAAGTGATTTTAGCTCCACCTTCTAATTCCTTTGAATGGTTTGATGGATTTATGGGAAATGAACGGAATGATTTGGCGGATGGAATTTATATAGTTACAGTTTCTCAAAGTTCAGGATGTTCAGGAGAGATAAGTGTTACCGTTAATGAAATATGCCAATGTTCAACTTCTCCAACAGTTGAGAATATCATTGTTTTTGAATCAAATTGTGGTGCTTCTACAGGTGCTGCAACTATAGAAATGATCGGAAATAATGCTGATTATACTTATGAATGGTTGCCTTCAGTTAGCTCTACAAACTCTGCATCTAATATAAGTGCAGGAAGTTATAATGTGACGATTACAGATGTAAACGATCCAAGTTGTTTTTCTGTCGAAAGTTTTGTGATTGGAAATGTGGATGGCCCGGATGCAACACTTGTTTCTTCCTCTTTGGCAAGTTGTGGAATTGCGAATGGTGTGGCAACATTTTCCTCACCCAATTTCACCTATAATTGGTGTAATGGAGGAACTGGATTTGCTCGAAATGATTTGGCAGCAGGTATTTGTGCCGTTACGATTACTGATCCAGGAACTGGATGTTTTAATGTGGTTGAAATAATAATTGGTGAAATGAATGATTTGGATGTTCAAGCAAATATAGTTGCACAACCGAATTGTGGATTGAGTGATGGGATTGTTTCTATTTCAGTATCTGGTGGAATTGGAAATTATACCTATGCTTGGAATGATGGAGGAACTGGAGCTGATCGTTTTGGATTGAGTGCAGGAATATATGTGATAACTGTAACTGATACAAATAGTGGATGTTCTGCTGAAGAAATAGTTACATTAACTAATTCAATTTCAGGTGCGACAATAAATATTAGCTCAAATGTTGTTTTGAGTTGTTCTGGTGATAATAATGGATTTGTTAATTATACAGTTATTACTGATGGTGGATTTGTACAACCTTCGACAGAAGTGATTCGAGATGCAGCAGGGAATACTTTTCAAAATGGAGGATTGAGTGCAGGGGAATATTGTATTTTAGTTTATGATGGAAATGGCTGTTTGGCTGGGGAAAATTGTTTTGAGGTAACACAACCAAATCCAATTCTAATTGATATTTCAGTAGTAAATCAAACTTGTAATCAAGCTGGTTCTATTTTGGTTTCTGCCTCTGGTGGGAATAATAATTTTACTTATGATTGGGCAGATTTGGTAGGAACAAATGATCCTGCCAATCGAACAGGATTAATTGCTGGTGATTTTTCCTTAACTGCGACAGATGGAAATGGATGTGTGGTTGTCGTAAATATAACTGTTGGAGATGATTGTATTAATCCTCCAACATGTACGGCAGATGCAGGTACACTTGTAGCGGACGCTAATTCCGTTTGCTTGGATAATGGAAGTGCGTTAATTTCAGCGACACCTCAAACTAATTCAGTTATTCCGATTGGATATGAAGTGATTTATGTTTTGACAGAATCGGGAGTAATTCAAGCGGTGGAAAACACTCCTGAATTTACGTTAACGAATACGGGGAATTTCACTATTCACACTTTAGTTTATGATCCCAATACTTTGGATTTGGGTATAGTTGTTTTAGGAACAACATCAGCTCAAGAAGTAAATGGTTTATTAATTCAAGGTGGTGGAACCATTTGTGCTTCTTTGGATTTGACTGGCGCGACAGTTTCAGTTATAGATTGCACTCCTCCTCCAACATGTATAGCAGATGCAGGTACACTTGTAGCTGATGCTAGTTCTGCTTGTTTGGATAATGGAAGTGCGTTGATTTCAGCGACACCTCAAAATAATGTAGTTGTTCCAATTGGATATGAAGCTATTTATGTATTGACAGAATCAGGAGTAATTCAAGCGGTGGAAAATGCGCCTGAATTTACAGTAACGAATACAGGAACATTTACTATTCATACGTTGATTTATGATCCCAATACGTTGGACTTGGGTACAGTTGTTTTAGGAATAACTTTGGCTTCGGAGGTGAATAGTTTATTAATTCAAGGTGGCGGGACTATATGTGCTTCTTTGGATTTGGCTGGGGCAATAATTTCAGTTACGGATTGTAATCCGCTTAATTGTGCGACTCCTCCACAACTTTTAAATATTGTAAAGATTGCTTCTAGTTGTAATCAATCAACTGGAAATGCGACGGTCAATATGGTTGGAGGAAATAGTAATTACACATTTGATTTTTCTGCAGGAAATGTATTTGGAAATGCGGCAGTTGATTTAGCAGTTGGAACTTATTCAGTTACAATTACCGATATAAATGATGCGACTTGTTTTGTGGTGGAGAACTTTACGATAACAAATGGAGATGGACCACAAGCAAGTATTATTTCTACTTCACCAACAAGTTGTCAAAGTAATAATGGAACTGCACAATTAACTCCTGCAACTTTTGATTATACATGGTGTGATGGAGGAACAGGTGCAGTAAGAAATGATTTGTTAAGCGGTGTATGTGGAGTGACGGTAACTGACCCTTCGACAGGATGTACTAATATTTTGGAAGTAGAAATTATTGCGGATAATCTTTTGATGGTCAATCCAATTGTCAATAATAATCCAGATTGTGGAATGATGAATGGAACGGTCGTTTTACAAGTTACAGGTGGAAGTGGTTTTCCAAATTATACTTTCCAATGGAGTGATCCAAACTCAATTAATAATGCGATTCGAACTGATTTACCAGGTGGAACATTTTCAGTAACTGTTACGGATAGTGGGCCAAGTGGATGTGAAACGATTACCACTTTTACTCTTCTTGAAAATGTTGCTGAAACGGCAACGATTACCATTCAAAATATAGATGATGTTTCTTGTCCCGGAGATATGAATGGAAATGTTCAATTTGATGTATCAACTGATGCTGGTTTTGCTTTGCCAGCAACTGATCAGATCGTAGATGGTGCTGGAAATATTTATCTAAATGGAGCAATACCAGCAGGTGATTATTGTATCCAAGTGACTGATGGAAATGGTTGTGTGGCAGGAAGTGAATGTTTTTCCGTAGGTGCACCTGATCCAATAATTATTGATGTGGCGGTTTTTCCAACTACCTGTTCGCAAGGTGGGACTATTAATTTAACTGCTTCGGGAGGAAGTGGATCGTACAGTTATGATTGGGCAGATTTGGCGGGAAATAATGATCCACAAAATAGATTTGATTTAGCTGTAGGAATTTATGGAGTAACAGTTACGGATAATAATAGTTGTATAGCAGTAATGGATAATATTATAGTAGCAGATGGTTGCACGAACTGTACTGCAGATGCAGCATTGTTGACTGCTGATTCGACTAATATTTGTTTTAGTGGTTTGCCAGTTATTATTTCAGCTTCGCAAAATGGTCCTTTTGGAATTCCAGTAGGTTTTCAAAAATTATTTATTTTGACGATGGGAGCAGGTTTGGATATATTACAAACAGATATTGTTGGTGAATTTGAAGTGAATACTTTGGGGACTTATACGATTCATTCGATGGTTTATGATCCGAATACTTTAGATCCATCGAGTTATTCAAATGCATTAGATTTGAATGCAGATTTACTCCAAGGTGGAGGAACTATTTGCGCTTCGCTAAATGTGAATGGAGCTGAAATTACATTAATAAATTGTGCTGATTGCGAATTACCTCAAATTCAAAATATTGTCACCATCGAAGCTTCTTGTGAAAATGCAGATGGAAGTGCGACAGTAAATGTAGTTGGATCTAGTACTTATAATTTTCAATGGTCTTCGGGTTCGAGTACCACTAATTCAAATATTGGATTGGAAGCAGGAGCGTACCAATTTACAGTTACGGATGATATGAATCCTAACTGTTTCATAGTCGACTCTTTAATTATTGGAAATGTAGATGGACCAGATTTAAGTGTTTTTTCTCAAACGCCTTCTAGTTGTAATGCCAACAATGGAACAGCAGTTTTACAACCTCAAACTAATTTATTTGATTGGAGCGATGGAACAAGTGGAGCGATTCGAACTGATTTGGCACCTGGTATAAATATCGTTACCGTTACTGATCCAGCGACCAATTGCATTAATATTTATGAGGTTTTCATTGAATCTATCCAATCTTTGGATATTCAAGTTGATGTGCAACAACAGCCTGATTGTCAAGTAAATAATGGTTCGGTAGATATAATTGTAACTGGAGGAAGTACAGCTTATACTTATGTTTGGAGCGATAATCCAAGTTTAGATGTATCAAGTAGAGATGATCTTTTTGCAGGAGTTTATACCGTTGTGGTTATTGATAATGGCCCCAATGCTTGTGTTGATTCTGTTTCTTTTACACTTTTAGATAATGTGGCAGGTGCTACAGTTACTATTTCAAATTTAAATAATGAGGTCTTTGTAAGCTGTGCAGGAGATGAAGATGGAGAGGTTCAATATACGGTTGCACTTGATGCAGGTTTTGCAACACCAGCTACTGAAATGATCTTGGATGCCAATGGAAACACATTGACAAATGGTCAATTAGCTCCAGGGAATTACTGCGTAGTTGTGATGGATGCAAATGGATGTTTAGCAGGAGAAAGTTGTTTTGAAGTTTTAGATCCAGAACAAATTGAAATCAACCTTCAGGTAGAAAATGCAACTTGTAATGACCCTGGAGGCATTACCACTTTTGCATTTGGTGGAACTGGATTTTTACTTTTTGACTGGTCAGATTTAATTAGTCCAAGTGATCCTCAAAATAGATTTAATCTTACTCCTGGACTTTACTCATTGACGGTTACAGATCAAAATGGATGCTCTGCAGTTGCTGAAAATATTTTAGTTCAAGATGATTGTATGCCTGATATGTGTCCAACTTCAAGTGAGGAGAATATTTCAATTTTAGTTAATTCGGTAGATTCTTTTTGTGTTGTTTTAGATTCTTGTTTTGTGGATTCTTTGACAACTTATTCTTTGGTGAGTGGAGGAACGAATGGGAATTCTATTTTTGGAAATTGGGAATTAGGAGACAATGGATGTTTAGTTTATACTTCAAATGATACTGCTGGGATTTCGGTAGATACAATTTGTGTTTTAGCTAATTTTAGTAATCTCGTAGATACAACTTGTATCATTGTTTCAGTCATTCCAGTTTGTGATACAACTGGAAATATCATCATGGAAGACTCGATTACTTTGGTGACAGATGATTGTTTAGCAGGAGCAGATTACTGTTTGGAAATTGAGCTGGCGCAAATATTGAACTTCAATCTTACCGATAATGGTCAACCTTTTAATACAGGAATGCAAGGATGTAATTTTGACACAACCTTCTTTTATTCTTTAGCTGCATTTCTAAATATTGCACCTGATGGCCCTTATAGTTTGACCTCATGGGATTTTAATAACAATACATTTACAATTGATTCATTCCAGACTATGATTCAATTAGTGGACTCCATGAATGTTTGGGATCCAACAGGAAACTGGGTTCTCAATGGTTCAATTATTACAGGTGGAGCGCCAGGGACTAATTACGAAACCTTGAATTTAATTCAAATTTCCACAGGAGCAACAACTAATTTAGATGTAGATTTTAATCAAATTCCAAATGGAACATTGCTTACATTGGATACAGGTTTTCACGAATTAATTATTACAGATTTAGTTACTGGTTGTTCAGATACTTTAATAGCGAATGTGATTTGTGATGATTGTCCAGATGTGTATAGTGGATCTTCGACGATTGTTGGAGACGATTGTAACGATGTAACTGATTTATGTTTAGATATTCCATTCCAAGAGTTTTTATTTAATTATGAAGTTTTAGATAATGGTACTATCTATGGTGGTATTCGAAAAGGATGTGGATTTGATACTTTGTCAACTTGCTATTTAGTTTCTGCTTTGCCAGATCAAGGAATGGCAGGACCATATTCAGTTGATTCTTGGGCAGTTGGTGGAATTACATTTGCTTCTAATTTTAATACTTTACAAGAGTTACTCAATTTGATGAATGGTTGGGATCCAACAGGAAATTGGGTACTTGATGCGAATTCAGAAACGATCTGTGGAGGAACCCTAGGACAAAATTATGGAGAAATGGAAATCACCCAAACCAATACTGGAGCGATTGCTTTATTGGAGCCTGATTATGTGATTTTAACTTTTGCTTCAGCAATTGAATTGGATACTGGATTTCATGAAATCATTTTAATTGATACAGTTTTAGGGTGTACTGATACTTTGAATATTACAATTGACTGTGATGTAGTAACTGGAGGAATTGATACATTACTTCAAGTCATGGTAAGTAATACAGATACATTCTGTTTTAACCTGACCGATACGATTGTAAGTGCCATTAATCTTTGTCCAGATCTTGCTGATGGAAATGTCTCTGGTTTTGGTTTCATTCCAAATACCAATTGTATAGAATACACAGGAACCGTTGTTGGTTTAGATACCTTCTGTATGGTTTTTACCTATTCCGATGGAACGATTGATACTGCTGGAATTATCATCCAAGTGATTCCAGAGTTACTTTCAGGAGATACGATTCCGTTAGGTATATTAATTAATTGTGTGGAAACTTTCTGCATTGACACTTCGGCATTTTTAGCTCCGATAGATACCATTTATAATTATTGTGAAAACTCTTCAGGGAACTTTGCAGAAGTAACTATTGTCGAACCAAATTGTGTCGAAATTATGGCCTTTAATATTGGAGGTTTGGACACCGCCTGTATTGTGATATGTGATACGATGGGCGTATGCGATACAACGATTTTATTGATTGATGTCACTCAGCCTGAATTGATTACGGTCTACGACACCACGTCGATTAATCAGTCAGGAACTTACTGTCCCGATACTACTCAACTCTATGGAGTAGTCAATAGTATTGAAAATATTTGTGATTCTCTCTCTGGAACTAATGTAGCATTTGAGGTAATCGATTCTACTTTTTGCATCGATTTTACACCACTCCTTCTAGGAACAGATACTGCTTGTATTGTCATTTGTGATGATCTTGGGACATGCGACACAACGATTTATATTTTGACAGTTATCAATCCAATTGATACTATTATTGCTGTCGATGATGACACGATTACTTACACTATCAATCCAGTAACAATTGATATTTTTGCCAATGACATTTTTGATCCAGATTCGCTAATCTTTGGAATAGTTACAGGCGTGAGTCATGGAACATTAGTCAGTAATCCAGATGGATCATTTACCTATCTTGCCGAAGCAGGTTTCTGCGGAGATATTGATTCCTTCACTTATTTTATCTCCAACGGAACGATTTCGGATACCGCCACGGTGACCATCGAAGTTCTTTGTGATGAAATTTTTGTCTTTAATGGTTTTTCTCCAAACAACGATGGGGTAAATGAAACGCTCGAAATACAAGGCATTGCTAATTTCCCAAATAATGTGGTGAGCATTTTTAACCGTTGGGGAAATAGAGTTTATTTCATAGAGGGATATTCCAATGATGAGGGATGGACTGGAACATTTGCAGGAAAAGATCTGCCCGACGGAACTTATTTCTATATGATTGAAGATGGAGAAGGAGGAAAATATACTGGGTGGCTGCAGATAAGACGATAATGAAATAATCGATATTCAATTAATTCATACTTAATAAAGAGAAGTCTTTTATGGTGGGGATTTCGGATTAGGGGGGTCTGATCCTTTTTTCCCATCATTAAAAGACCTATTCTTATAGGCTAATTATATCAAAATAAAAGTGTGTCCTCAATACGAAATTATTGAACGTAGCAATGCCGAGACGCAGAATTTTTAATTTTTTTTTTTAATATTTGTACCTCAATATTCAATTTCTAGTATATCGTGGGATTCAACTATGAAATAATTTTGATGCATTTAACCTGAAATTTTACCTGTCAATATTAGAATCTGTAAATTATTACTATTCCAAATCATAAATATTTTAATAAGGTATGGTTTTTGGAAATAGTTTAATAGATCCCTCTTTTTAGTAAAGAAGACTTTCAATTCAAGTCTATTTATAGTCTTCTTTTTCCTCAATAAATTGATTGATTTCCCTAATTTTTCCCTCTTGTTTTAATGAAATATTTAAGATGCTGATTTGCAGTATTTTACACTTATAGAATATTTATTCTTTGTAAGGTGAAATATCAAATTCGGTTTTTTATAATGTTTTATTATAGACATGTTATACAACACACTTGTTAAATACATAATCAGAACATGAAAAAAATAATACCTTTATTCTTACTTCTATTTTTTATTTCCAATAATATTTATGGGCAGCAAGATGCAATGTTTACTAAGTATATGTTCAATTCTTTGAACTTTAATCCAGGGTATGCAGGAAGTAAAGAATATCTTTCGATGGTCGCACTTTATCGAGATCAATGGCTAGGGTTGGATGGAGCACCTACTACTCAAACTCTTTCTATTCATACTCCATTCAAAGAACGAGTAGGACTGGGATTAAATATAAGTAACGATAAAATTGGAGTGACTGGTTCGACGGTAGGAAGTTTAAGTTACGCCTATCGAGTTCCGTTCGGAAAGGGGAAAGTCTCGTTAGGATTGCAAGCCAGTTTTATGAATTACCGAACTAATTTTGCAGAATTAAATTACAAAGATCCAAGGTCTAATGATTTATCATTCAAAGATGATATCAATATTTGGGCACCAAATTTTGGGGCAGGAGTATATTATTATTCAGATAAATTTTATGTTGGTTTTTCAGTTCCTCACTTAATAAAAACAGATTTGAGAGAAGAGTCAGTTTCGACTACTCGATGGGCTCAATTATATCGACATTATTATTTTACTACTGGATTAGCAATTCCGATTAGAGGTGAAAGTTTGGTTTTTAAGCCTTCGTTATTGATTAAAAGTGTAGAACTTTTTGGAGATTTTAGTTCCAGTTCAAATAACAGAATGCCAGTTGGTGCACCGACTGAGTTTGATATTGATGTATCATTTTTATTTTACCAGTCACTTTGGGTTGGTGCATCTTTTCGATCATCGTTTGAAGCTTTTATTGGAAAAACGAGTTCAGTAGACTCTGCAGATTTATGGGCGATGTTTTACCTAAATAAGGGATTAAGGGTTGGTCTAGCGTATGATTTTACTTTGACTGAATTGAGAAATTATAACAAAGGATCATTTGAAATTATGTTAGGATATGACTTTTATTTCCAACAACAACATGTGGTCACACCTCGTTATTTTTAATTTTTTTGGAAAATAAATAACGTTGAATAAAAAAAGGAAGGTGCTAATTTTAAATTAGCACCTTCCTTTTTTTATTCCCGTAGAAAGGCATGCCTTGTCTCTATCTGAACTATTAAAAGAAAACTTTAGTCGTAAATATCCCAGAAGTTGTTTCCACCATAGCTACATAAATTCCACTATGAATATTTCCAATTTCCAAAATAACTTCTTGTTGCGCTTCTGCATTGTTCATTTCCAAAACAGCTTTTCCCAACAAATCAAATACCCGAACTTTTAAAATATCACTTGCATTTGAAGTAATTGCGAGTTCTTGAGAGATTGGACGTGCGACTACTTTTATGTTATCAACAAAGATATTTTTATTAGCTAAGACCATTGTTCCTTCCGCTGGATTTGGATGTACAAATTGACTGAAGAACTCCCAAATATGTTCTGAGGCATTGAAGTCATGGTTCGTTACTTCTCCTTGCAAATCAATCGTTGCATCAGGCCAAGTATGACCGCCATTGTCGATAATGTAAAACCAAACCTTTGAACCTTCATCACCATTATTGTATTCCAATTTTTCTACTGTAGAATTATCAGTTGTACTAATGTTTGCAATTTCAATCGTATCTGCGGGAGTCGAGCAATTATTATGATCTACCCAATGTCCAACTAAATTTGGAATAGATGGAGCAAAAAGAGGGATTCCATCATAATCAACAATTCCATCATTTGTTCCATGAATTTGCATTACAGGAACTGCTCTAGAAGGGCTACAATTATCCAATTGTTCATTAAAAACACCACCTGCAACCGATGCAATCGCCGCAATTCGATCAGATAATTCGCAAGCCAATCGATGACTCATATATCCTCCATTCGACATTCCTGTCGAATATACTCTTGCCAAATCAATATCATAATCGGTATAAACTCGATCAATTATCAAATCCAAAAAACTAAGATCATCGACATCTGTCCCAAAGTATGCATTCCAATGTGATCCAGTTTGACCTATCGCTGTAGTTCTAATTAATCCTTCAGGAGTCACCACAATAAAATTTTCTTCCTCCGCAACCGCATTGAATGAAGTATAAAGAATTTGTTCTAATCCGTTCGAACCAAACCCATGGAGATTAAAAACCATTGGCAGACTCTGCCCAGTTTGATAACTAGAAGGTAGAAAAACGGAATATTTCCGCAGTTCTCCATCGTGGAGTATTTCGAAGTTCTCCAATTGTTGAGAAAATCCGAATGAAGTTGAAAAGAGAAAAATAAAAAAAGGAACGTAAATTTTCTGAAGCATAATATTTCTATTTTTTATTGATTGTATCCAAATTGTTTTAAAAAGCGATCATCATCTCGCCAATTATCTTTTACTTTGACAAATAACTCTAAGAAAATTTTACTCTCCAAAAAGACTTCAATGTCTCGCCGTGCAGCTGATCCTAATTTTTTGATGGCACTTCCACCTTTTCCAATGATGATGGATTTTTGAGTTTTTCGAGCTACATAAATGAGCGCACTAATTCTGACCAAAGGATCACCATTTTTTGTTTCTGTTTCTTTAAATGATTCAATCACCACTTCAGCGGAGTAGGGAATTTCTTGTTGATATTGTTGAAGAATTTTTTCTCGAATAATTTCACTTACAAAAAAACGTTCAGGTTTATCTGTCAGTTGATCTTTTGGATAAAATGCTGGACCTTCTTTTAAATAACTTAAAATGACCTCAAAAAGCTTCTCTGTATTTAATTTTTCCAAAGCAGAAATTGGAACCGTTTCCGTAAAATTTACCAACATATTCCATTGTTGAATCAATTCCATCACCGTTTTATCTTTGACGGTATCAATTTTATTGATGACTAAAAAAATAGGAACTTCCATTTTTTTCAACTTCTGGATAATCGGATCATCCTCCGTATAATGCTCATTAGGTTCAGTCAAAAACAACATCACATCTCCATCTTTAAAAGTGGTATCGACAAATCGATTCATCGCCACATGCATTTTGTACGCAGGATCTCGAACCACTCCAGGAGTATCTGAAAATACAACTTGATAATCCTCATCACTCACTATTCCAATAATTCGATGTCGAGTAGTTTGAGGTTTATTTGTAATGATCGACATTCGTTCACCGACTAAGGCATTCATCAAAGTGGATTTTCCCACATTTGGACGTCCAATAATATTTACAAAACCAGATTTATGCATATGTTTTTAATGGTTAATTTTTAATGGTAAATTTTTAAAACTGAATAATCAATATTCCCAAACGAGACATCAACCATTCAGCATTAAAAATTAACCATTAATAACGGAGTTGTTTCACTTCGCTATGAATTAAATTTTCTATAATTCTAAATACAACTTTTGGGGCAAGTGGTCTCCAAATGACATCATTAAATTGTGATCCCATGTTGACGTAAAATTGAATTTGAGTTTCTTCCATTTCAGCTTGTACATGTTGGAGTAAGTTAATAAAACAAATCCATCCTTTTTCATCACTCGCATCTTCTTGCCATTCTTCATAATAACAATCATCTGAGCCATGAAAGTTAAGCACATTTTCGCAAATCAAAATATATTTTGAAATACCATGCTGCGCCAAGGCATCCATCACATCTCTTTTTAAAAACATAATATCATTCGTCACAGCATCATTCCATTCACCGATTAATTCGATAATGGCATAACCTTCTTCGTATTCGGCAAACAAAATTTTCATATACAAAGTCGGCGATCCAAAATTATCCCATTGTGGATGGATATAGTAATTATATACTTTTTGTGAAAATTGAAATTCACTATATTCTCTTCCATGAAAAGGAGAGTATTCATCTCGCTCCGATTCATATCGATCTCTCCAATTATAATGTGGTTCTATGGTATGCAATTTCTAATTAATATTTTTAAAATGAATAATTAACTTGTGGCCAAATAATAATCAAAATTCGTTATTTATTCGTGGATAAAAAAATAATTCTCACCGGACCTGAATCAACAGGCAAATCAACTCTCGCCAGACAGTTGGCCCAGGTGTATAACACCGTTTGGGTGCCAGAGTTCGCACGGACTTATTTGGAAGGATTAAATCGTCCCTATCGAGGAGATGATTTATTGAAAATTGCTAAAGGTCAGCGAGACTTAGAATAAAATAAAACAAAAAAACGAATCAATATTTGTTTTGTGATACCAGTATGTTGGTCATGAAAATTTGGTCGGAGTATCGATTTGGAAAATGTCATCCATGGATTTTAGAGCAATTGGAAAATGAAAAAAATGCTATCTATATTTTATGTGGAACTGACATTCCTTGGGAATATGATGAACAAAGAGAAAACCCAAATGATCGAAATGAACTGTATGAAAAATACCTTTTCGAATTAAAACTTTATAAAAAAGAATTTATAGAAGTGACTGGTAATCAAGAAGTTAGGGTGGGGGAAGTGGCAAGATTTATTAATTAGACTTTATTCGATGGACGTTGAACGTTAGACGTTTTACGACCCACCATTAGATTTCATTTAGAATAAGCTTTATTAAGCACGGATTTCGCAAAGCTAACTTCTTATCCCATTTTTTAATTTCATTTTTCATTAAAAGTCCTACCTTTGCGCCATCTTGTTTGGGGTGTCCTTAATTTAGGACTGAGATTATACCCATTGAACCTGCTCAGATTATGCTGAGAAGGGAAATAAGCCTTTCAAAATAAAAATTTATCGACCGATAGATTTGGCTTTTCAATGGTGTTTACTGAATTAAAAATTTTACACAAACCCCTGTGTGAAATATTTTTTTCAATCTTTTTTGTCAAAGAACTTTTTAAAATGGCAAAAAAGTAAAACACATTTTTTATGAAAAATTTATTTAAAAACAGTTTTTACATTTTTGTAATTACATTGTTATGTTCGACTGCTGGTTTTTCCCAATTTAAGATTTTTGGAAAAGTTACCGCAGAGGGTGAGTCATTAATTGGTGCTACAATTTACATCTTAGAATTAGAAAAAGGAACAACTTCTCAAATCGGAGGCGATTATATCATAGAGGATATTCCTATGGGAAACTATAATGTTAGAGTCAACTATGGTGGCTATGAAGATCATATAGTAGCAGTAAAAGTGAATGGTCATACTCAACTTGACATTAATATTTCTCGTCAAATTGAATTTGACGAGCTCATCGTTTCTGCCACTCGTGCAGGCGAAAAAACGCCTATGACCTACACCAATGTGAACAAAGAGACTTTAGAAAAAACCAACTTAGGGCAAGATGTTCCTTATCTTTTAAAAGCTACTCCATCAGTAGTCGTGAGTTCAGATGCAGGAACAGGAATCGGCTACACAGGTATTCGAGTGCGAGGTTCTGACCCAACTCGAATCAATGTAACGATCAATGGAATTCCATTGAATGATTCAGAATCGCAAGGTGTATTTTGGGTGAATATGCCAGATTTTACCACAAGCGTAGACAATATTCAAATCCAAAGAGGAGTCGGGACTTCCACTAATGGGGCAGGAGCATTTGGTGCATCAATTAATTTGAATACCTCGAAGGTTAAGAAAGAAGCTTATGCACAACTGTCGAATTCTGTTGGCTCATTTAATACTTTAAAAAATAATATTCAGGTAGGAAGTGGGTTGATAAAAAATAAATTCACTTTCGATGCACGATTGTCTCAAATCAAATCTGATGGTTTTATTGATCGAGCGGAGGTAGATTTGACGTCTTATTATTTGTCTGCTGCCTATATTTCTAATAAGACTTCTGTTCGGTTAAATACTTTTTCAGGGCATGAAATTACCTATCAAGCATGGAATGGAGTACCTGCGCAATTTGTTGATATTGAAGCACTTAGGTCATTCAATACTGCGGGAACGGAAAAGCCAGGAACCCCTCACGATAATGAAGTTGATGATTATCGACAGACACATTATCAAGCATTACTGAATCATCAATTCAATGGTGTGTGGAGTTTTAGTGGCGCATTACACTACACTAAAGGAGCTGGTTTTTTTGAACAATATAAAGGAGGAGAAGACTTAGTCGATTATGGATTGAGTAATATTGAATTGGCTAATGATACTATTACTTCGACCGATTTGATTCGACGAAGATGGTTGGACAATGATTTTTACGGAGTGACTTATGCATTGAAATTTGCACCAACAACATTTGATTTTACTCTTGGAGGAGGTTGGAATATTTACAAAGGGAAACATTTTGGAGAAGTTATTTGGGCGCAGTTTATGAGTGATGGAGAACAAGGACATCGCTACTATGATAACGATGCAGAAAAAACGGATTTTAATATTTTTGGAAAATTCAATACTGAAATAGTGAGCCAACTTTATGGATATGTTGATCTACAATTTAGGCGAGTTGATTATGAATTTTTAGGTTTAGCTGGGAATGGAAATCCGTTGACGACATCTGCCAGTTTGAATTTTTTCAATCCAAAATTAGGACTGACTTATGAGTGGCATAATAATACTCAAGTGTATGCATCTTTTGCGGTAGGTAATCGAGAGCCTAATCGAAATGATTATACCGAGTCAACTCCAACTAGTCGTCCTGTGCATGAAACACTTTATAATACGGAATTGGGAATTCGACAAAATTTTAGAGGATTTACGTGGGGAGTGAATGGATATTTGATGCAATACAATAATCAATTAGTGGTCACCGGTCAACTCAATGATGTCGGTGCAAGTACTCGTGTAAATGTGGAAGATAGTTATCGAGCCGGAATTGAATTGGAAGCTGCGAGAGAAATTATGACTGGTTTGACTCTAACAGCCAATGCTACATTTTCTCAAAATAAAATAAAAAATTTCACAGAGTATATCGATAATTGGGATTATTGGTACCAAGATTTTTCCTTGCCTTTGGAAGAATTAGAACCACTCCAATTTGAAGTAGAACATAAAAATACTGATCTAGCTTTTTCTCCTAACATTATATTTGCGGGAGCGTTGGATTATGATCTTTTCAAAAAAGAAGATAAACAACAGCTTAATATTTCCTTGTCAGGGAAATATGTTGGCGAACAATTTCTGGATAATACTTCCAATGAAAATACGATGTTGGATGCTTTCTTTTATTCTGATTTAAGAATAGGATATTCTATCGAAACTAAATGGGTGAAAGAAATTGGAATTACTTTTTTGGTTAGAAATATTTTTGATGCAAAATATTCTAATAATGGATGGACTTATCGATATGAATCAAAAGGTTACGATGGGAGAGGAGATGATCCGAGTACTCGCTTGGAAAATGGTGCTACTTATAATTTGACTGGATTTTATCCGCAAGCTGGAAGGAATTATTTGCTTGGAGTAAACCTTAAATTTTAATATTTAGGTATCGGATACCTACAAGGTATCCGATACCTAAATTCAGTAATTTAGAATTTATAATTAATTCCCATACGGTATTGGATAGGAAGATTACTAGAAGTAAATTCTTGCAATACATCCCACAAAATAGATATTTGGAAACCAACTCCTCCACCGGAAGCACCATAGCCACCTCCAATAAAAAAATGGTCATCCCAATTTCTAAAAGAAATAACTTCATACTCAATAGGGTTTGTGGAAGGTATTGGGACTACGCGATCTACCGCTTCGTTATTCAAGGCTTGATACTCTACATGGATGAAATATTGGTTGAAGACTTTTAACCTAGAGAATAATCCAACGCCATAATTGGTACTGTTGAATTTTAAATCTGTGCCTGTTCCAATATTGTATCTTTCACCACGATAAAGTACTTCAACACGAGGTCCAACGGAAAAGTTATCCGTAATTTTATATCCAACCATCGGAGCAATACCTGCATTGAATGCATTTCCTCCGGGTACTGAGAAAAAATTTAAGGTAACATCAGCTCCGTACCAAAGTCGATCTTTGAAAGATCCTCGGTCATCAAAGTATTCATCAACATCTCTATTACTTTTTCTTTTTTGTGCTTCTGCGTCGTGGGTAAATGAAATCATCAAGACCGCAACGAGAACTAAAAATTGCAATACTTTTTTCATTTTTATGCTATTTTATTATTTATAATTTTTTACAAGAATATCTTGCTATTTTTCCTACTGTAAAGGTGTAAAAGTTTTTTGTAAAAATATAACTATTGAGTAGGTGCAGAAGTTGCTAGATGGGATGTTAGAGTTTTGTTAAATCAAATAAAATCACTTGTTCACGACATCATTGAATGAAGGCGGAATAGATTTATTGGGTTTAACTAACTGATTGTCAGTTAAATAGATTCGCCAAGCTTGTGCTCGCTTGGTACTTGTGAAAGAGTAAAAAGTTTGGTTCTCATTAAGTTTTACATGAAAATCTAATCGAGTTTCAAAATGTAGTTCTAATAATTTGATCAATCCGTAAGTGAATTGATCACGGTGACTTCCTCCTCCTCCAACAAAAGGAGTGACGATTTCATATTGTAAAAGATCATAGATTTTTTCAAAATCTAATTTCCCTTTTTTTGCCAAAAAATCAACACCAAATTCTTTTAGGTAATATTTATAAAAGTCATATTCTCTCATTTTGGAATGATGGGTAATGATTTCTTTTCGAATTTTTTCATTTTCCAAATCAAAGATAGGTAACCCAAAATCTTTTTGTAAAAATAGATTTGGATTAAAATTTTGACTCGAACTTAATTGGTCAATCACGCTTACAATTTTTCCAATGTCATTATAACTTGCTCGTGCAAGGATAGACTGTTGAATCAAAGCTTTGGTGGATTCCTCTTTTTGAGATTGAATAGATTCCTCTAATTTTGAAATTAAATCTTTACCAATTGATTCGATTTGACTGATATGTAGATAAGTGATTTTCTCCTCAGATTCACTTATTACATCACTCACTTCAAGATAGTTTTGTAAGATTGCTTTGATGTTTTTTATTTCAGTAATTCTATTTGGATTTGAATTTAAAAATTCTAAAAACCAGTTCTGTGTAAAAATGTCATTCCAAAAATTACCCAATTCCGTTTCATCAAATTCTACAGTTCTTTCTACCAAATAATCAAACATCATCGTAGGTTCATCCACTTCAAATAATCTAGGAATATTATCTAAATCTTTGTAAGTGAAATAGAAATTTTCAAAATATCTTAGATCAGTTTTAACTGAAAGTTTTTTAGGGGTTTTGAGTTTTTTAATATCTCTTAATGGCTTTACTTTAGTCAAGGCAGTCAAGCAAATATCTTTATATTTTAGTTTAAAATCTTCAGCAGCAAAAACATCATTAATAATATTTATTTTTAGCTTGTCAGCAAAATCTAGTTGTTTTAATTTTTGTTCAAAGAATAGATCGACCCAGCTTTCAAAGTTTTTTCCGTCCGTTTTCCAAAGTGTTCTCCATTTATCTGTAGCGAAAGGTTTATTGTTCTTTTCAGGTTGGTAATGATGATTATAAGCACCTTCAATTATTGGAATCATTACATCACAAAGATTGACAGGGAGATTGTATTTTTTAGTGATAAATGTTTGATTATCAATGAGTTGGAAGTAAATTGGAACTGCACGGATTACTGGATTCGCTCGCAAGTATGCCAAATATTTTTTTAATACTTTAACATCTGTTTCCTCTTTCATTTGATTGATAATCGCTTGGAAGTTTTCATTGCTAGCAACAGGTAAAACTCGAATATCATTTTTGGAAAAATCAATTGGGTTATCAATGAATTCTTGCAAATCTGAATTGGAAACTTCTTCCTCTTTTGGAGATAAAAGTTCAATTAAGAAAATAATATCATCATCAGGTTCTACTTCCAAAAGATCATTTAATCGTTTATTTAATTCTCTAGATTTACTTTCTAATTTGTTCAAATAAACATTGCAAGAACCAATCGTTCCAATTCTTTTGTACAATGCGGCCTTCTTCAAATAAAGTCGAAGCTGACTATCATTTTGAACGACTACCTCCCAATGTTGTGAATAGAAATAATCTAAAATTCTTCCAATTGAAAAAGTAAAATTACTGTTGTTTTCATGAAGACAAGCATAATATTCGATAGCAGTTACTTCCTGAATTTCCAAACTATTGATGATTCGGTTTTCCAAATCATAACGTTCCGATGCAGGAATATCGTTTCTTAATTGATCTAATTTTTGACGAAGTCTAGAGCCTGGTTCATAGTCAATATCGTTGTTTCGACAGAAGTCTGTCAGCGCTGCTAATTGCTCTAAATACAAATGTCGAATATTTGGAAGAGTCTTGTTATAAGTTCGTAGTAGCTGGCGATATTTGTTAGACAAATTCATGACCTCTGTAGGTGCTCCGACAGTTAATTGCTGAAAAGATTCCATTGCAGCTTCATTATTTGTCGAAACTAAACGACGAAAATGTTTTTCTAAATTTTCTGTTTTTTCGAGTGTCTCATGTTTGTTGAGATACAAAGCATAGTTTTGATTCCATTCAAAATCTTCATGGTGAGTCAACCAATACAATAAAAAATTTTGTTTTAAAACTTCGTCTTTACAGCCAGAAGATTGAATTTCTTCAAATATGTTTTTATACTTTTTATTGTCTCCTAATACTTTGATAACCAACTGGTTAGATTCAATGAAAAAATCTTCATATTCTTTTGAAGAAATAATTGGCTGCACTTCATTTTTACTTTTTGCCAAATGATTTTTAAAAAAGTCAGCAGCTAAATAAAGATAAGCCCGCTTATGTTCCGTTTTCATCAAGTCATGAATCGCATTTTTTTTCATCCAAGGATAATCATTTGCTAAGAAGACAATTCGTCCAAAATAATCAACATCATGAGGAAAGATAAATCGATTAAAATTGAATATTTTTTCATAACCCATGTATCGAATATTTTCCATTGTTTCTAATGAATCCAGCAAATTGACAAAATATTCTATCCCCGATTGAGCATCATCAACCTCTGCCATGGAGTGATTAGTAAGACGAGCCAAAATATTTTTTCCTTCTTTGAAAGGTAAAAATCCACTTTGAACATTAATTAAAATTTCCTCAAGTGTTGCTCTAGTTGGATAATCTTGAAGCGCATGAGAAAGTTTGATGATGAGATTTATTTTTCCATCAAGGGTACTCTTTTGAAGCATTTCTTCTTGCAAAACCTGCAATAAGTAATGACGTGCTTCTCGAGTATTGAGTTGAATAATAAGAGCTAATTTTTGTTCTGCTTTTTTCCCATTCTTTTCTTCAATTGCTTTCTCAAAGGCATTGATGCTTTTTCTGAGTACGATTGTTTTTTGAGTTTGAATATTTTTGGGAAGTGATTCGATTTTATAATCTACTTTTTCAACATCCAAAGCTGAAATGTAAAATACTCCCGCAGGATGAAAAAAACGTATTTTATTTTTGTAGTTATAAAAGAAATCGAGAAAGGTTTGACGATCTATTTTTTGATTCCAGTCAAATTCATTTTCTAAGAAGAAAGTGTAAGTCTGTAGAATATTTTGAGCTTCTTTGGAAGTTGATTTTTTATCTAATAAAGTTCCTAAATCTCGAAGTGCAATCAAATTACCTTTTGCTGCTTCAGATTCAAGTTGTTCTAAAAGAGGAGTTAATTTCTCATTTCCTTTTTGTGCTTGGCACAAAAAAGAGTAGGAAAAAAAGAAAATGATGAAGCACGATATCCATCTCATCGTGGCAATAGGTTTATGTTTTTCTGGAAAAATTTAGTCTTTTAAAAGTTTTGGTTGAAGAAACTTGGTGAGCAAAGTAGGTTGGTTGTATCACCTTTTTTTGATAAAAAATGACTTGTTTAAATGCTTTGCTCTTGTTTTTACTTTTTATATAAAAAAATAAATTGTGTAAATCGTTAATTAATAAGATGTTACAAGAATTGAACCGAAAAAGTGAGAATTAGAATCCAAAATAGATTCTACATTAAAAAAAGCCAAATGGGAATTGAGACGTATCCACATTTGGCTTTTTTGAGATCAAATTTTTATTCAAAAACAGTTGTATAAAGATCATAAAATGTCTAATGAGCAATGTCATATTTGAGGTCAAAATGATAGAAGTTTTACTTCAAAACAATCTCATCTACAGCATATAATCTTTTATGAACGGAGATATAATATTTTCCTTGAAAAAATTCGATGGCTTGGTAAGCGGTAGGTTCATCATCAAAGAAATTAGAGTTGTAAGATATTTCTTGAAGGGTAGTGAAATCTTCGGTAGCTAATTGGTAAGGAAGCCCTAATTGATTTTGTCCGAAAATTTTATCCCCAGCTACTTCTACTTTTCGTAAAGGAGTATTGGTGTTGGCATAATCCCAATTTTCACCGCTGTCCTCTGAGCTGTAAAATTGATTTTCATAAAAACCAGTAGAATATAATTTTTCCTCGAATTCAAAAATATCCCAAATCCAATGAGAGAAAATTTGCTGCCATTCTCCATTAGGTTGAATTCGATAAGCTCCACCGAGTGTGGAGATATAAAAGTTCCCATCAAAAAATCTAACATTAGTAATCATACTCGCCTCTGAACCTAATAAGGAAGATGGAATGTTGACCCGATGAGCGACATTTACACTTTGAAATTGGGTTTCCGTAGCATTCAACTGAATGTCAAATAGGAAAAAAGAATATTGTGCTTCTTGAGGATTTAGACTTCGAGCAGCATATAGGAATTGAGTGGCATCATCATTAAAAGCTCCTGTAGAGTAGGCATTATTGAGTTCTTCGAAGATGATGAATTCAGCGCTGTCAGCAATTTCTCGATCGGTGATTCTAAATATTTGATTAACACTTTTGACTAAATGAAATTGAAGTTCCCGCTCATTTTCTACATTTTTTAATACCCGTGCAAATATTTTGTCTGAAAGAATTGGTCTTCCAAAAACTCCTTTTTCGACTTCCAAAGTTCGACGTTCGATGATGGTTCCAGCGCTACTCATCCGAGCAAAATTATCAACAGTTCCGATCAACATTTCATCATCAGTTGCATGTAACCGATTAATAGTTGAGTTAAGAGAAAGGTTTGGAATTTCGACCCAAGGATTGGAAGGTTGAACTACGACGGCTTGTTTTTTACAAGAAAAAATAAATGTAGTGATTAAGCAAAAGGAGAATAAAATGTGTTTCATAATGAATGTTTATTTGAAAATCAGTTGATGGTTTTTATTGAACTAGAATAAAAATCAATGTTTTTCCTAATCGACTTGATTGAAAAAGGAAATAGAATATAGATGTTTTTGGAATACCTTTTTTGATTGGAAAAAGTAAAAAAGGATGAGATTTGGTTTGCAAAAAAAACTAATAATAATCGGTCAAAAATACGAGTTTTAAGATTAAAAAGAAAGGGGGAAAAGAAAGTTAGTAAAGTTTTTAGTGTTGGTAATTTTTCAAAAAAGGATATTAATAGCGGAATGATTTAAATAAAACGTTCTTTGACAATTCTCGTAGTCATACAAAAGTTGGAAATAAAAGCGACCAAGAAGAAGTGTTATTTTCAATTTTTGTCTGACTTAAAACACGAGAATTGTCAAAGAACTAAATAAAATAGTGTGAAAGTTAAAAAAGGGACAATTAATAGACAGAAATATAACTTTAATCAAGTTTATTTTTTTAAAAAATCTTATTTTGTGAGCATAAAACTTATTTCTTCAAAAACCTCTTCCCTTAGGCTTGTTCTAACCGTTTATTGCTACAAATTTATCTTGTTTCTCTAATCTTGTGGAAGAATGGAAAAATAACAATTTCTAAAAGATTGGAAAGATCAACCTTATAGCCAATTCTCCATATTGAAAACATTTTATTTACAACCTATTTCCAAAAACAAATGGGAAAACAGAGCAGTTTTCCTTATTTAACCTAGCTACGACCATGAGAATAATTCTACTTTTAAGTTTATTAATGATTGGTTTTTCATCATCTTCTCAATCTCAAAGAAATGATGCAAAAACGAATACAATTTTTAAATCCTATGATTCAGCGCTTTCCGTTCATTTGAAAAAATGGAATGTTTACGAAGTTGCAACAGCTGAATTATTTAATCAATTACAACAATCAGAGAATGAAAATCAAGTTCATTTAGATTGGGGGATAGATCATGATTGGCAGTTATCTCTTTTTCCAAATAATCTGCGAAGTGCTGATTATGAAATAAGAACAGCCACAGGGGAAATGTTTTCAAAAAGTGCGAATAAGACTTTTGAAGGGTTTGAGCAATCTTTGGGCGGAGAGGTTCGATTGACGGTAGATGTTGATTTTATTTATGGATATATAGAATCAGGAGGGGAGCGATATTTTATTGAGCCAGTTTGGTATTATGATAAGAGTGCACCAAGAAATCTTTTTGTAGTTTATGATGAGCATGAAGTAATTCCAAGAGATGATGTCAAATGTGCTTCTCATGAAATGCATAAGCGAGCAGAAAAATTAGAGAATCATGACCATGACCATGATCAAAAACAAAATCAAGGTCAAGAGAATTTAGTTGGCTTATGTTATGATGTGGAATTGGCAATTGCGTCTGATCATTCTATGTTTTTGAAATATAATAGTAGTATTACAGATGTTGAAAATCATAATTTAGGAGTATTAAATAATGTACAAGGAAATTATGATGATGAGTTTGCGGATGAGTTGAACTTTGTGGTAGTGACTCAGTTTATTTCCAATTGTAATACTTGTGATCCTTGGCCAACTACCACGAATGGGAATACTTTACTTTCAGAATTTCGAAACTGGGGGAATGGTGGAGGATTTGGAGTCGTTTATGATTTAGCACAATTGTGGACGGATAGAGACATATTTACTCCAAATTCAGGAAATGGAGTAATAGGTATTGCTTATTTATTCGCAGTATGTAATAATAATCGATACCAAATAGATGAAGATTTTTCATCAACAGCTTGGCAATTAAGAGTTTTGGTGTCTCATGAAACTGGACATAATTTTAATGCTTCGCATGATGCAGCCAATTCAGGTTTTATCATGGCGCCTTCGGTCAATAATTCTAATACTTGGTCAAATACTTCGGTCAATAGTATCAATGCTTTTGTAGATACTCGAACTTGTTTGGCAGAATGTGCAGCACCTGTGCCACCAACAGCTAGTTTTATATCGAATATTCAAAATATTTGTGAAGGCTCACAAGTACAATTTTTTGATCAATCGGTTGGTATAGTTAATTCGAGAGTTTGGTCATTCACAGGTGGATTCCCGGCCTCTTCTACGGCTGAAAACCCAATCATTACTTATCAAAATTCAGGAACGTATCCAGTTTCATTAACTGTTACCAATGGCAATGGAAGTAATAGTCAAAATCAATCAGGCTATATTACTGTTGGCCCAGGAGGAACTAATATTATTTTATTTGATGCATTTGAAGATGGATTAGGTAATTGGACTATTGAAAACCCAAATGGAAATACAACTTGGGCATCAGCTGCAGTAGGAGGGACTAACCTCGGAAGTACAGCAGCATACATGGATAATTATAACCTCAATCAATCAGGTCAAAGAGATGGTTTAGTTTCGCAATCAATGAGTTTTGAAGGATTTACGAATGTGAATTTATCCTTGGATTATGCTTACGCACTTTATAATGGAAATACGAATTTGCGAGATTCATTGATAATAAAATTGTCAACCGATGGTGGAAATACTTTTCCAAATACTTTGTTTGAAGGAGGTGATAATGGAAATGGGAGTTTTGCGACGACACCACCACAAGGAGAATTTAATCCAACAAGTACTGCTAACTGGTGTTATGGAGGAAGTTTTGGTGCAGGATGTATCAATCTAGATTTGTCAAGTTTTATTAATCAGACAAATGTAGTTTTGAAATTAGAAAATGTAAATGGATTTGGGAATAATTTGTATTTGGATAATATAACTGTCTCAAGTGATTGTGAAGTGATTTTACCTCCAGTCGCTGATTTTACCGCTTCGCAAACTCAAGGTTGTGTTCCAATGACAGTAAACTTTACTGACCTCAGTATAAATACACCATCTTCTTGGTTTTGGACTTTCCCTGGGGGAATTCCATCATCTTCCACCCAACAAAATCCGACAATAATTTACAATACACCTGGAGTTTATGATGTGACATTAGTTTCCACTAATAGTGCAGGATCTAATACAAAATTTCAAGGGCAATATATTCAAGTAGAAGATGTTCCAACTTCGAATTTTAGTTATACTGCTAATGGAACAATGTTCATCTTTACTAATTTATCAATAGGTGGAACTAGCTTCACTTGGCTTTTTGGAGATGGAAATACTAGTAATGAAGAAAACCCAGTTCATGATTATGGAACAGGAGGAACTTATGAAGTGAGTTTGATTGTAACTAATAATTGTGGAGTGATGACTTCGGTTCAGACCATAGTAATAGAAACACAGCCTGTAGCTGGATTTGATGCGAATCCAACAAGTGGTTGTAGTCCATTGGAGGTACAATTTAATGATCAATCTTCTTCTAATGTAACTGCTTGGCTTTGGAATTTTCCAGGGGGAACTCCATCTACTTCGATGGAGCAAAATCCATTGGTAACGTATAATTCTCCTGGAGTTTATTCTGTAGATTTGACAGTAACTAATGCATCAGGAAGTGATATGATTTCTCAAACTGATTATATAACTGTCAATGATGTGCCTTCGGCAAATTTCACTCAAGTGACGAATGGATTAACTGTTGACTTTACCAATACTTCGACTAATGCAAATAGTTATAGTTGGGATTTTGGAGACGGAAATACTTCGACAGAAACTAATCCTTCTCATACCTATTCTGGTGATGGAAATTATGATGTGGTTCTAACGGCAACGAATGATTGTGGTTCTGTCACTTCTTCACAAAGCATTACAATCAGTACTTTGCCAAGTGCCAATTTTGAAGCAAATGTGACTAGTGGTTGTGCTGCTTTGACAGTTCAATTTAATGACTTGTCTTCTTCGAATACGACGAGCTGGTCATGGTCTTTCCCTGGAGGAAATCCTTCGACTTCGACAGAGCAAAACCCTTCCATAGGTTATAATTCAGCAGGAGTATATAGTGTTACTTTAATTGCGAGTAATTCGACTGGAGATAATACGATTACGTTGACGAATTATATTACGGTAGATGATGTTCCGAGTGTTGGGTTTTCTCAAATGACAAATGGGCTGATGGCTACCTTTACCAATACTTCAATTAATGCAAATAGTTATAGTTGGGATTTTGGCGATGGAAATATATCAACGGAAACCAACCCTACTCATACTTATGGAGCAGATGGAAACTACACCGTTGTTTTGACAGCAACTAATAATTGTGGTTCCGTTACTTCTACTCAAACGGTTAATATTTCTAATGCCCCTTCCGCAGGTTTTGGAGCAAATGTAACAAGTGGTTGTGCATCTTTAACAGTCCAATTTTCTGATCAATCTTCTTCGAATACAACTAGCTGGAATTGGTCATTCCCTGGCGGGAATCCTTCTTCCTCTACAGAGCAAAATCCTAGTGTCACCTATGATAATGCAGGAACTTATTCTGTGACTTTGGAGGCAATTAATGCTACTGGAAATAGCATCGTAACGCAAACAGATTTCATTTTGGTTAATGATGTTCCAACGGCTAGTTTTTCTCAAAATATAAATGGGTTAAATGTAGATTTTACCAATACCTCAACTAATGGAAATAGTTATAATTGGGACTTTGGTGATGGAAATTCTTCTACTGATCTTTCTCCAAGTCATACTTATGGAATGGACGGAACTTATGAGGTGATTTTATCAGTAACGAATAATTGTGGAACAGTAACGACTATGACAACAGTTACGATTGTCACTTCACCAACTGCAGGTTTTGGAGCAAATGTTACGAATGGATGTGCAGATTTGACGGTTCAATTTTCTGATCAATCTTCAACAAATGCAACTAGTTGGAATTGGTCATTTATAGGAGGAAATCCATCTTCCTCAACCGAGCAAAATCCAACAGTCACTTATGAAAATGCAGGAACTTACTCCGTGATTTTGACTGTAACTAATGCCGCTGGAAATAATCAAGTGGAACAAATGAATTATATTGTAGTCGATGATATTCCCGTAGCTGGATTTACCGCAGATGCTAATGCATATAATGTAGATTTTACTAATACTTCTACCAATGCGACTAGTTATAATTGGGATTTTGGAGATGGAAATACTTCGGCTGAAACTAATCCTTCTCATACTTATGTCAATGATGGAATGTATGATGTAGTTTTGATAGCGACTAATAGTTGTGGTTCTATCACCTTTACTCAAACTATAAATATTTCTAATACGCCTACGGCAAATTGGACATCAGGCCCAAGTGTTGGATGTACGCCTTTGACCATTCAATTTCAAAATCAATCTTCCAATAATTCAACTTCTTGGGAATGGACTTTTGATGGAGGAACTCCTTCCACTTCTACGGAGCAAAGTCCAACTGTAGTTTATAATAATTCAGGTACTTTTTCTGTCAGCTTGGTAGCGATTAATAATCAGGGAACTGATACTACTACCATGACAGATTATGTCGTGGTTAATACGACTCCAAGTACCGCTTTTTCATCGAATGTCAATGGACCTTTGGTGAATTTTAATAACCAAAGTACCAATGCTAATTCCTATTCTTGGAATTTTGGAGATGGAGGTACATCTAATGAACAGAATCCAAGTCACCAATATAGTTTGAATGGGGAATACACCGTTACTTTGAGCGCAACGAATGATTGTGGTACTACGACAATTACCCAAACCGTATCAATTACTTCAAGTGTAATTGCTGGATTTAGTTCAAGTGTTGCTTCGGGATGTTTGCCTCTAGAGGTTCAATTTATGAATGAAAGTACCAATGCGACTTCTTTCGAATGGACTTTTACTGGAGGAAATCCATCTAATTCTACCATGGCAAATCCGATCGTATCTTATCCCAATGCAGGAGTCTATACTGTGATGTTAACTGCGTCTAATTCGACAGGAAGTAGTACGGTAATTGAAACGGGTTATATAATAGTAGAAGGAGTTCCATTTGCAAGTTTTGGATCTGATGTAAATGGTTTGACAGTTGACTTTACTAATTTTTCTTCCTTAGGAGATACTTTCCTTTGGTCTTTTGGAGATGGTAATATTTCAGCAGAAACTAATCCTCAGCACACCTATTTAGGTATTGGAATTTACACGGTGACATTGACTGCAACGAACGATTGTGGGAGCAATATTTTTACTATTGATTTAGATGTAGGAACAGCGGTGAGTGCTGGATTTTTTGCAGAAGATACGGAAGGATGTGCACCAATGCAGATTCAATTCACCGATCAATCTTCCGATAATGTATCAGGATGGAATTGGTCATTTCCAGGAGGAACACCTGCTACTTCTTCCGAACAGAATCCTTTGGTTAATTATAACACACCTGGAGTTTACGAAGTGACATTGGAAGTAAGTAATCCATTTAATAGTAGTACGGTGACGGAGACTAATTATATCACTATTTTGGACGTGCCAACAGCCAATTTTACATTTAATGAAACTGGAAATGTAATTAATTATAACAATACATCTACAAATGCTGATACCTACCTCTGGACTTTTGGAGATGGCGAAACAAGTATGGATGAAAATCCATCCCACACTTACGTTGATGATGGAAATTATACTGTAACTCTCGAAGCAACAAACGTTTGTGGAACAGTTGTAACTCAAGAAATAATTTCAATAGTAACGCCAGTTTCTGTTGGTTTTACAGCTGATGTAACCAATGGTTGTTCAGGTTTAGAAGTTCAATTTACAGATGCATCTTCGAATAATGTAACAGGTTGGAATTGGACTTTTGCAGGAGGAACTCCGAATACTTCTACGGAGCAAAATCCAACAGTCATTTATAATACACCAGGAACTTACTCCGTTGTTTTGGAAGTCAATAACTCAGGGTTTAATGCGATGCAAACAGAAATGAGTTACATTGTAATTGCGGAAACTCCAACAGCTAGTTTTACATCAATGACGACTGGCGGAACAGTTGATTTTACTAATACGTCCACTAATGCTACTAATTACTTTTGGACTTTTGGAGATGGTGAAACAAGTATGGATGAAAACCCTTCTCATACTTATACTTCTGATGGAAATTACATTGTCACTTTGACTTCTACGAATGCTTGTGGCTCAATAACAACAGAATTTGAAGTGGAAATTGTACTTCCTCCAGTTGCGAATTTTTCTATAGAAACAAACTTCGATTGTGCACCAGCGACAATTCAATTTATCAATGAATCATCTCCCAATACGACCGAATGGTTTTGGACTTTTGATGGCGGTTCCCCGAACACCGCAACGGTGGAAAGTCCAGCAATTACATTCAATGATCCAGGAACCCATACGGTAACATTGACTTCTTCTAATTCGGCTGGTTCAAGTATGTTCTCAATTAATATTACTTTAGGGGGAGCACCTATCATAGGTTTTGGAAGTAGTGTTGATGATTTAACTACGACCTTTACCAATCAAACCATGGATGCGATATCTTTCCTTTGGGATTTCGGAGATGGAAATTCTAGTATTGAAGAAAATCCAATTCATATTTATGATGAACCTAGAAATTATACCGTCATTCTTTCTGCAACTAATGCCTGCGGAACAACAACACTTTCACAACAAGTTGAAGTGGTCGGACCACAAGCAGTTGCAAGTTTTATTTCTTCTGAAGTGAATGGTTGTTTACCTTTTACAGTTACTTTTGAAGATACTTCGACAGGCAGTCCAACAGCATGGAATTGGATTTTCCCTGGCGGAACTCCCTCGACCTCAACAGATCAAAATCCAACAGTTACTTACAATTCAGCTGGGACTTTTGATGTGAATTTAGAAGTAATAAATCCTGCTGGGACAAGTTCGATTGAGCAGACTAGTTATATCACAGTTGATGAAAATCCAGTTGCAGATTTTACAGCTACGGTGAATATGAATGGCAATGTCGATTTTAATAATAATTCTAATTTTGGAGATAGTTTCGAATGGCTTTTTGGAGATGGAAATATGAGTTTGGAAAATTCTCCAAACCACACTTACGATACTTCTGGATTATACGTTATCCAGTTGGTTGTAACCAATGGTTGTGGAACAGATACTTTGACTCAAGAGATTTTAATTGATATTACTGGAATAGAGGATGTGACCTTTTTGGGAAAATTCGATTTATATCCAAATCCAAATAATGGAGATTTTACACTTCACCTTGAAGGGCAACCAATGGATGAATTAGAAGTGAGTCTTTACAATATTTTGGGACAACAAATTTTCCGCGAGCAAATCGATTTTACTTCGGGGCAATTAATTAAAGATTATAAATTGAGTCACTTGGCAGCAGCAACTTATATTTTACATATAAGATCTGATAATCAAATGATTCATCGCAAGGTGGTAAAGAAATAGTTTCTTTCAATAATAAAGAATTCCCCGAAGCATGAATCGGGTTCAAGAGAATAATAAATCATGTTTTGATAGGAACGCAGATTGGGCGGATTTAAGCGGATAAACACAGATCTAGATAATATTAAATCCGTGTTTATCCGCTTAAATCCGCCCAATCTGCGTTCCTATCAAAACTAAAATTTTTAAATTTTAAATCCTCGTCAGCTTGCTGCGAGGTTATTTAAAGGTTAATACTATTAGGTATCAAAATAGTGGTATTAATCATTTACGATTATTCTCAATATTTTTCAATAAAATCAGTAGGCACTAAAAATCCAAAAGTATCATCAGAATATCCAGGGCCAACGCCCATGTCCACAAAATTTCTAACCTCTAAATGCAAATGAGCGCTGTATTTTCCGTCAGCAGTTCCAATCGTACCAAGTTTTTGTCCACGTTGGATAAAAGCACCTTCCTTAACATGTATTTCATCTAAATGAGCATAGAAAGATTCCACGTATGGAAAATCAGGATGATTCGGAAATTTATGTACAATTCGTACAATATTTCCCCAACCACAACAAACGTTTTCAGCAAAACTTACATAGCCATTTGAAATACTATAAACTGGATCACCTAAATCTGTATTTCCACCGCCTTTGCCATTCCAATCTTCACCGAGGTGTTTACTTTGACCAAATTCTCTTGCTTTATAATAGTTATGACCATCAGGTTTCCCTACTGGAAAATCAAATTTTTGAGAAACGAAATTAGGCTTTTTGGCAAAAATTGCATCATATTTTGACTCGCTGACCTTAGGATAAAAAGTAGCTTCGTCCATAGATGAAGCCAATTCTTTTTGTTCATGACTCGCTGCAACAGCATTATTTTTTTTAATGCAAAATAAAATTGTTAGTGCAAAAATCATTGATGGAATAATAACAAGACTTGTATGTTTTTGACTTTGAGACATAATTTAATAATTTAAAATAATAACCGTTGTGTGGCAAATTTAAAAAGTTTAAACGAAATATTTTCCTATAAATTTGGAGCCAGTAGGGAATATCGAATATCGAATCATGAACAAGGATTTGAGAAGTTTGACGATACTCCTCGTAGGTAACTACTCCTGAAATAAGCTGATAGATTATATAATTTAAAACAAACATCGTCAAACTTCCTAAATCTCAAATCTTTGTTCATGATTCGATATTCAATTTTCTCTTGACTTAACTTTTTAGGGAAAAAATAAAATCGTACCTTTATTACTACAATAATTTTTCCTAAAATTATATTTCAATTATTCAAATACTAACCTAACTAATATTTTTAGAAACGTCTTTCGATTTTCAAGTACCTTAATCTATTCTTTTTTATATTGAAACATTGATACCAAAAGTGATTTTTTGGATTAAGTCGTTGATGGTCAGTTGTTTATAGTTTGGAAAAAATGATCTTTTTGAGAAGCAGCAGATTGAGGAATCTTTGCCTCTTTTTTAAATAAATAGAATTTTAAATCTAAGAGATAGATAGGTAGTCAATTTCTTGATTTATATAACCATCTTGGTGAAAAGTTGCGCAACAACATACATTAATTTTACATGAACCAACCTCCCAAAACAGTTTTAAAAAAACAAAGTAAAAAGTGGTTTTTGCTTTTGATAGTTAGTTTCATTTTTCTCCAAGGAAAAATGTCAGGGCAAGGCTGTGAGTGTGTTGGTTGCCAAGGACCAATTCCAATTTCTTCTACAAATACTTATACCTTAAATGTTTCTGGTGCTACAAATGCGAACCTTTCCAATCCTGGACAAGGCATTTGTGGGATTTATTTGGACGTTACCTTTGAACATATTTGGAGTTTGACCATCACCTTGACCTCGCCCTCAGGACAGATGGTTACATTGATGGGGCCTTATGATAATTTTCCAAGTACGACTGGTTTTTCCAATTGGGATATTAGTTTTTTGCCCTGTGGAGATCCTGTTTTGCCAGACCCAATGACAAGTGGTGGATTTTTTAATGACCAATGGACTAACCTTCAGCAATGGGCATTTTTTACCAATTATACAGGTTCTTATTATCCTTATTTAGGTTGTTTGGAAGATTTTAATACTGGGCCTGTTGATGGCAATTGGACGATTACGGTGACGAATGGTAGTAGTGTTTATGATGATGGAAATTTTAATGGTTTTTCGATTTTGTTTTGTGATGATACTGGAATGGGGTGTACTGCTTGCGACGCGAATGCAGGAGATCTTTCGGTAGTAAATGATATTGATTTATGCATAGGAGAAAACCATCCTGGAAGTATTGATCCATTTTATAGTTTCGGAACAGAACCGAATAATCAGTATGATTACACTTATATTATTTCCCAAAATTCTATTATTCAAAGCTATGAAATGACTCCTAATTTTTCGACTTATACTGAGGGAGCTTATGAAGTGTGTGGACTGTCCTATTTAAGTACAGATGTATCTTCAATTCCTCCTCCAAATGGGAGTCTTTCGGTGGCAGATTTGGAAGTTATCATGACATCTACAGCACCATTTTGTGGAGATATTTCGGATGATTGTTTTATAGTGACTGTTTATCCAATCCCTGATACTGTTTTTATTGCCGATGATTTTTGTCAAGGAGAAACGTATAACCTTGGTGGAAATCAATATAATTCAGGAGGCGTTTATAATTTGATTTTGCCTGCTTCGGCAGGATGTGATACAATGGTGGAATTGACTTTGGATCAGCTTCCATCATTTTCTGAAAGCATCTCAGCAACGATTTGTCAAGGAGATACTTTTTTTGTTGAAAATATTTTTCATGTTAATACTGGAAATTATGCTGATACTTTAACGACTATTTTAGGTTGTGATAGTATCATCAATTTATCGTTGACTGTTTTAAATCCTCAAGTAATTATTGATTCTCCTGATTCTATATTTTGTTCTAATCCTGAAATTGAATTGAATGCTTCTGGTTCGACAGGAGGTTCAGGAGTATCTTATATTTGGTCGACTAATAATGGAAATATTACGGGAAATACTTCTGGCAATATAACTACAGTTGATGAAGGAGGGAGGTATTATTTTATGGTTACTCAAATAAATTCAGGAGTAGTTTGTACTGCGATTGATTCTGTGGAGGTAATCGAAAATTTGATTGCACCGACTGTTGCCGTTCCAATGGATAGTATAATCACTTGTGATGTTTTGACTATTGTTTTGGATGGAGATGGCTCTTCTGTTGGGAGTGAATTTTCCTACGAATGGACAACGATAAATGGGAATATCACGCAAGATACTTTTACTCTTTTTCCAACTATAAATGCTGGAGGAACATATATCTTAAGTGTTACAAATAATGATAATGATTGTGTATCTCAAGATTCCGTTTTAATTTTACAAAATACCAATTTTCCTTCTGCATCAGCTGGTGTTGATATGGAAATTAATTGTAATAATCCGACGATTCAGTTGGATGGATCAAGTTCTTCACAAGGGAGTGCTTTTGTCTATTTATGGACCACTTCTGATGGAAATATATTGTTAGGAGATGAAGGGTTAGAACCGACTATTGATTCAGCAGGAACTTATTTATTGACGGTGACAGATACTTTTAGTAATTGTACAACGATAGATTTTGTGAATGTAACGATTGATACTTTGCTTCCTGTAGCAAATGCGGGGAATGATTTTACGGTAAATTGTTTTATTCCTGAAGTTCAAATAGATGCAACTAATTCTTCCCAAGGAGGACAATTTTCTTATGAATGGAATGCGCTTAGTGGTGGGCCTGTCATGAGTGGTGCAACTAGCCTGACCCCCATGATAAATGTAGAAGGAGTATATGAATTGGTCGTGACGAATGATTTGACAGGATGTAGTTCTAGTTCGCAAGTAACTGTTAATCAGGACTTTGTGAGCCCAATGATTGTGGTGGAGTCACCTGTTGATACGATTACTTGTTTGGAAAATACGATAATAATTGATGCTTCTAATTCTTCGGTTGGGGCAAATTTTGAATATGAATGGACTGTAATTGGTTCGGGAAATATCTTGGCGGATACTTTTACATTGCTTCCTCAGATTGATTTGGAAGGGATGTATCAGTTAGAAATAACGAATATTCAAAATGGATGTACATCCGTGGAAACGGTGGAAGTTTTTTCTAACAACACCATTCCTACAGCAGAGGCTGGAGCAAATATGATTGTGGATTGCAACCAACTTGAAGTGATGTTAGATGGAAGTGGGTCAATCGGAATGGAGTATGAATATTTATGGACGGCGACAAATGGCGGAAATATTTTAAATGGCGAA
>JBGCFD010000008.1:0-8001 GCA_045106765.1 Saprospiraceae bacterium
ACAACATACTCTTCTGAATCAAAAATCTCATGAATGTTTTTTTGCTGATTCAAGGCTTCCCCAATATGGATAAATTTCAATACTATTTTTCCTGTTTGAATTTCATTTTCATCCTCTGGTTTTATTTTATTAATTTATCCAACATAAGTTGAGATGAAATCACTTGAACTATTATCATTAATTGGGAAAAATAAATTGAAGTCTATAAAATAACAATACTCTTTCATTTTTTTAAATTTTTGTTTTTCGTTATCAAATACATCCATTGCATCATCCAAATCCTTATTTATTATCTTAGCATAGACCTCAGTAGTCCGAACCGAAGCATGCCCTAACAGTTTACTTACATGGTGGATTTTCATGCCTTTGCTCAATGCTCTTGTTGCCCAAGTGTGGCGACTGGTATGAAAGCTAATTTTTTTCTCGATGCCTGATTTTTTGGCTAACTTGATTAGATTAGTATTGGCATAAGAATTTTTAGAATTGATGGCATCGGATAATTCATCAGAATTTTTATATTCCTTCTCTGAATCTAATAAAGGAAAAATATGGTCACTTGGTTTTTGTCCTTCCTTCTTATATTTATTGATTATCTCATGTGCTTTTTCTGGCAGTTTAATTGAAACTGTACTATTAGTTTTATAAGTATCAATGCAAATATGAGTGCCATTAAAGTGCAACCATTTTAACCTACAAATGTCAGAGATTCTTAGGCCACCTGAGTAACATGCAAATACAAATACATCTTTATGAAGTGAAATCATGTGTTTAGGATTTACTTCTACTTCTTCAAATGCTTTTAATTCCATTTCGGTCAAATAGACCTTTGTAGTTTTTTCCCACTTTAATTTATATCGATTAAATGGATTTTTTTCAAATGGAAGCAATTCATCATCAACAGCTTCATTTAAAATTCTTCTAAAAGATTTTAAATCCGTGTGGATAGTATTTTCTTTATTGTCATGTTTTTTGACCAGAAAGTATTCGTAATTTTTTAGAAAAGAAGTGGTCATATCTTCTAACGTAAAATGCCTCCCATCGAGATGGTCTTTTAATTTATTGAGAGCTGAACGAAACCTTTTATAGGTCCTAGTTTTGCCTTTACTTTGAAATTTTCTTTCGATAAAGTTATATCCGTATTCCAAAAATTTAGGAGAAGCAGTTCCGAGGATTGACGCTTTTATATCTTTGGTTCGGACATTGACATCTTGGGTATGTAATTCTACATAAGTACCAAGTACATCAGAAACTTGTTTTTTTAACCAGGCATTCAATCGAGTAGAGTTAGGGTAGGAGCTTTTAATTTTTTGTTCACCCTTATTCCAAGAGGATGGAGGAAGTCTAAAATTTAGAGAAATGTATTGAGGTTTCCTATCTTTAATCATGCGAATATAAAGAGGAGCTTCACCAGATTTATTGGTTCTCTCGGTGCGGAGAATAAGTTTTATTGTTGCCATGTTTTCTCGTATTTTTGCTTAATACAAATATACGCATAATAGTGCTAATGGTAAAACATTGGTTAAACAATTTGGTTATTTTTTAGCTTTATTTTACTTTATATTATATTTTTAATTTCGTAATTAGCTGTAAGTCAGGTTTTTAAATAAAAAATAAAGTATAATTAATATGTTTACAAAGAACCGCCTCGGGTACTAACTATGTAGTTAAACCGCTGATAATCAACAGATTACAGCGGTTTTTTTATTTATGGTACAACATAGGTACAACAAATTAAAATATCACTACTATTCTTTCCATTTCTTTTAGATTCAATGAATGGGTGGGGTACTAACTTTTTTAGCCTCATTTCAGGGTTAAATCTTCAACTTTTATATAGTGTTTCGAAACCTACAAGCAAGACTGTTCAAATAGCTATGTCAAGATTTAAAAATATTACTTCAATATCTCTTTCACCGTTTTTTTGATCCCATCCCGTTCTATGAAAAATAATTGCTCCGCCAGTTGGTCAACAAATCTAGAATCTTTGCTCAAATCATTTCCCCAATTTTTTTTCCATGCTAAAATTTGTTTTGCCATTTTTTCGAAACCTTCTAAAGTACAATCACATTCATTCCATCTATTTTTTAGAAAATCGATTGCAACTCCATTATCTTTGATTGGAATGACTACGCCATCTCTTTCCCCTTTATAAAAATGAATCAATGCCGCCATTGAAAAAACCAAGCCTTTAGGAAGCAAACCTGTTCTATTTTTAAATTCTAAAATTGAAGGTAATACTCGAGTTGTAAATTTGGAGGTAGCATTCAATGAAATACTTATCAACTCATGATGGATAAATGGATTTTTAAATCGGTCTAACACATCATTTGCATATTGATGCAATTCTTCATTAGGCAAATCAAGTGTTGGAATGATTTCATTGAAAATACATTGATGAACGAATTTACCCATGACCTCATGTTCAATGGTTTCTCTTACTGTTTCAATCCCGTACAAATATCCGACAGGTACCATACTCGTATGTGCACCATTCAAAATCCGAACTTTTCGAGTTCGATAGGGAGTGAGGTCATTTGCATAAATTATATTCAAACCAATTTTATCCAAAGGCAATTCATCCCTAACAGGTTGAGGCGCTTCGATTGCCAAAAAATGATAAGGTTCTCCTTGTGTGACCATTTTATCTTCGAATCCTATTTCTTCCCAAACTTCAGCCAATTTATTTTTGTTCACTCCTGGAATAATTCTATCTACAAGTGTATTGCAAAAAATATTAGCTTTTTCTATCCATGTTTTAAATCCTGTTTCCAATCCCCATGCATCTGCATTTTTTAAAATACACTCTTTAAGCAAAAGTCCATTATCAATTAATAATTCGGTAGGTATCATCACGCAACCTTTTTCTTTTTTTCCTTGAAAAAATTGATAGCGATGATATAACCATAAAGTCAATTTTGCTGGAAATTCATGTGGAGGTGTATCTGTTTTTTTATCCGTAACATTAAATTTAATTCCACTCTCCGTAGTATTAGAAATGATAAATCGTAACTCAGGATTTTCTGCAGATTTCAAAAATCCTTCCCAATCTCGATAAGGATGGATGATTCGATTAACGCAAGTTATCAAGCGATTTTCGTTAACTAATTTTCCATTTTTTATTCCTTTGGTCAGTATATGAAAAAGTCCGTCTTGTTGTTTCCATGTTTCATAATCTCCTCTTTCGGTTGGCTTGACCACCCATACTCCAAGAGCTGAATTTGTCTTTTCATTATAGACATCTATTATCCAATCCACAAATCCTCGCAGGAAATTACCTCCTCCAAATTGTAAAATCCTTTCCGTATTGTTTTTTGTAATACTATTGTTATTTTTATTGAGTTCTTTCATTTTTATTTTTAATTAAATCAATTTAAAGCGACACGCCTCGCTTCCAAGGAATAAAATCATCTTGCCCCAAACGTTCTGCATGAGTCATTTTTTGACCACTTGCAACTTGGATGAGTAATTCCAATAATTCCTCTCCCTTAGTTTCGATAGTGTCTTCACCAGAGATGATAGTTCCTCCATTAATGTCAATGAGGTCTTCCATTTGTTGAGCAAGTTTAGTGTTACTAGACATTTTTATAGTTGGAGCAATTGGATTGCCCGTGGGAGTACCGAGTCCAGTAGTAAAGACAATTAAGTTAGCCCCCGAACCTGCCAAGCCAGTCGTACTTTCAACATCATTTCCAGGAGTACAGAGTAAATTCAATCCAGCTTTGGTTGCTTGCTCTGTGTAGTCTAACACTTCAACGACAGGAGAAGTGCCACCTTTTTTCGCAGCACCTGCAGACTTCATGGCATCGGTAATTAATCCGTCCTTAATATTTCCAGGAGAGGGATTCATATCAAAACCAGAACCTGCTTCAATGGCTCGTTGTGCATATGTACGCATAATGTTGGAAAATTTTTCAGCATCAGCTTGCGTCTCACAGCGGTTGATGATTTCTTGCTCCACACCATTTAATTCTGGAAACTCTGAGAGAATCGCTTTGCCTCCCAATGCTACCAAAAGGTCAGAAGTATAACCCAAAGCAGGATTGGCAGAAATACCCGAAAAACCATCGGAACCACCACATTCTAATCCCAAAGAAAGATGACTTAAGGCGGCGGGGTTTCTTTCCAATTGATTGGCTTGCATCAATCCAACAAAAGTTTCTTTTACTGCTTTAGCGATAAATTCCCTTTCGGAATTACTTTTTTGTTGTTCCAAGAAGTAGATAGGTTTTTGGAAATCAACATCCATTTTAGCGATGGCATTTTCCAAAATTGGAATTTGAGCATTTTGACAACCCAAGCTTAGTACCGTTGCTCCTGCAACATTGGGATGAGTGATATAGCCCGCCAATAATTTACAAAGTGTTTCAGAGTCTTGTCGAATTCCACCGCAACCTCCATCGTGCATTAAAAATTTTATGCCATCAACATTAGGGAAAATTCGATGGCGACGTGTGTCGCTTCCAGATTGTAAAATTTTTGTTTTTAAAATATCATCGGAGTTTGCTCCGTCTTTATATTGTTGAATAAGTGCTTCGACATTGACTGAAAAATCTCGATCTGTTGCATAACCCAATTTTTCCAACATAGCCTCTTGGATGACTTTGATATTTCTATTTTCACAAAAAACCAAAGGAATGACCAACCAATAATTCCGTGTACCTACTTTTCCATCTGCTCGATGGAAGCCGTTGAAGGTTCTATTTTCAAATTTCGAAATATCAGGTCGTTCCCAATCGGTTTGTCTTGTTTCAATTTGATAATTACTGGAAAAGTGGGCTACATTTTCTATCGAAATACGAGTTCCCTTTGGAATTGGGCGAAGCGCTTTTCCGACTGTGACACCAAACATTTTTATGATTTCGCCTTCGGCAAAGTCTTTTTCTGAAAACTTATGCTTGGTCGGTATTTTTTCTAATAGCTGAAAAAATTGCCCAGCAAAATTAACTTCATCTCCTGCTTCAAAATCTTGTAACGCAACAATGACATTATCAGATGGATGAACTTTTAATACATTATTATTCATTGTAACAATATTTTTACAAACCAAATAAATTAGGTAACCAAAGACTAATAGCTGGAATATAAGTCACCAACATCAAGGCAATCAACATCGCAATAAATAATGGCAACAATGGTTTTACAACTTTTTGTATCGTCGTACCTGCTACTCCCACTCCAACAAATAATACGGCTCCAACAGGTGGTGTACACAAACCAATACACAAATTCATGACCATCACAATTCCAAAATGAGTGGGGTCCATTCCTAGTGCTGTAACGACTGGTAAAAAGATAGGCGTGAAAATCAAAACCGCTGGAGTCATATCCATGAAAATCCCCACAAAAAGTAAAATCAAATTGATAAGGAATAAAATCACATATTTATTATCACTTATGGAGAGTAGTGCTTCGGTAATATTTTGAGGGATATTTTCATAAGCCATAATCCACGACATACTCATCGAAGTGGCAATTAATAACATTACAATTGCGGTAGTGCCTACTGATGCTAAAATAATATCTGGTAATTCTTTAAAAGAAACTTCTCGATAAACTGCTGTCAATATCAAACAATATAAAACGGCTACTGCTGAAGCTTCCGTTGCCGTAAACCATCCTGCGACTATTCCACCAATCACTACAAACAATAAAAACAAACTTGGTAGAGCATCAAAAAATGATTTTGCAACTTCCTTCAAGCTGCTTCTTTTTCCGACAGGGTAATTATTTTTTTTAGCTAAAAAAGTAGATACTATCATCAATAATAAACCCGTCAAAATCCCTGGGACATATCCTGCTACAAAAAGCGCCGCTATCGAAACGCCACCACTCGCCAAAGAATAAACGATCAAAATATTACTTGGTGGAATCACCAAACCTGTCGTACTCGAAGTGATATTGACGGCTGCCGAAAATTCTTTGCTGTATCCTTCTTCCTCCATCGACTCTCCCAACATTCCACCAATCGCAGAAACCGCTGCAACTGCCGAACCCGAAATGGCACCGAACAACATCGACGCTATAATATTCACATGCGCCAATCCACCCGGAAGCGAACCGACTAAATTTTTAGCAAAATTGACCAGCCGTTTGGCGATGCCTCCTCGGTTCATTATCCCTCCTGCCAATACAAAAAAGGGTATCGCTAATAAAGAAAAACTATCCAAACCTGTTCCCATCCGCTGCGCAACTGTTGTCAAAGCTGACAAAGTCGGAATACTTATGAGCATCGTAAAGATGCTACTCAAACCAATACACCAAGCAATTGGAACTCCAATTCCTAAAAGAATTATAAATGATATCACTAGGATAAATACTTCCATTTTCTTTTTGTTTTTTTTAGTTCAAGGTAGTTAGGTATTGGATACCTAACTCTTAACTTAAGCAGATTTTATATCCGTTAATTTGTAATAAATAATTAGCAAGCCACTTAACGGAATTACTGCATACACCACATACATCGGCACTTGCAATGCTGGTGAAATCTGCCCCAACACTTTAGTAATATATATCAACCGACTTCCTCCAATCACCATAACTGTCAATGCAAAAAAGGCTATCAGCAGGTTAATAAAAATCGAAAGTCGCTCTTGATTTTTTTTATCTAAACTCGGTTTTAACAACTCAATTGCAAGATGCATTTTCTGTCCAGAGGCATAAGCTGCGCCCAATATTCCTATCCAAATCAAAAGGAATCGAGCCAACTCTTCCGACCAACTGGCTTGTGCACCAATGGCATATCGAGTGAATACGCCCCATAAAACATCGATGGTCATCAGCGACATGAGCGCAATCAAAAAGTATCCTAAATATTTATTGATGGTATCTTTCATTATTCTACAGCTTGAATTCTTTTAATCAAATCATAAACTACTTTATCTTCTTTGTATGCTTCCAACATCATTTTTGTCTTATCTGAAAAAAGTGTTTTGTCGGGACGAATAATTTGTACACCTGCTTTTTGAACTTCCATAAGTGCTTCTTCTTCTGCGGCAATCCAAAGTTTCCTTTGTTCCGTCACCGCTTCATTGGCAGCATCTTGTAACCATTTTTGCTCTTGCTTAGTCAAATTATTCCACGCCACCGTGCCTATGATTAATAAATCTGGAACTGCCGTATGTTCATTCAACGAATAATATTTGCAGACTTCGTAATGACGAGAAGTATAAAAACTTGGTGGATTATTTTCTGCACCATCAACTACACCTTGTTGGAGTGCGGTGTAAAGTTCGCCCCAAGAAATAGGCGTCGGTGCGCCACCCAATGACCTTACCAAATTCATTGCCGTCACACTTTCTTGCACTCTGATTTTTAGACCTTGCAAATCATCGGGCGTATTTACAGGTTTGTCTTTAGTATAAAATGACCGTTGTCCTGCATCAAAATATGCCAATCCTCGCAACCAAAAATCTTGACCTTGCAATAACATTTCTTTTCCAATCGGACCATCCAACACTTTGTAACCATGTTCTCTTCCTTTGAAAATATAAGGCAAACTCAACACTTTACTATCGGGTGCAAAATTTTCATAGACGGCAGCAGATACTTTGGTCATCGCCAAACTTCCTATTTGGAGTAACTCCAAACATTGCCTTTCCGAACCGAGTTGTTGACTTGGATAAATTTCAACTTGTAATTTTCCGCCTGATTTTTCTTTGACTTTTTCTGCCATAAATGCCATGCCTTTATGAACAGGATGGTCGATATTTAAGGCGTGTCCTAATTTCAAATATTTGGTTTTTGAAATTTCTCCACATTGCGAGAAAAAACAACAACATAAAATCAGACCAACAAGAATTTTAAACTTTTTGTAAAAATTCATTTTTGTAATTGTATTGTTACTAATTTTTCAACTCTTGAATTAAAGACAACGCTTCTCTAACTTTATTTTCTAATAAATCAAAATCATTAACTTGTAAAATCTCTTTAGATATTAATTTTGAACCCATTCCTACGCAAGTCACCCCCGCATCAAACCATCCTTTTAGATTTTCTCTAGTT